>DYJD01000005.1:0-231652 GCA_020723325.1 Desulfosudis oleivorans
GAATTCCCATTGTTTCCTTCAGCCAATAGCAAGGTCAAAAGCGAACACTTTACAAGTGCACAAAACTTGCCATGTTCTGGCCCATTGCAACCCATTTAAAATGATGCAGATAGCTACAGACATTCAGCACTTTATCAGTCCAGCGGTGGCGATGTCAATTCCCCAAATCAACCATATCAGTTGCCAGGATGAGCCATTACAAGGTGACGGTGTGAATCCATCAATTGACGCCTCGATTTGGCCCGGCGCCTCTACTGAAACCCGGTCACCCGAAAATGGGACCGGGTTTTCATTTTTGGATCATATGGGAATCGTTTTCTATGGGGGATATAGTGGTGGGATCGGGATATAAAATTGAACTGGTTTTTATCGTCGCCCGGAATCCTTGTACAGTCCTTGTACAAAACCAATTATGAACATCACAAAAAGAAAAAAGGGCTAGAGATTGAACCTCCAACCCTTTAATCTTGTTCGCTTTTTACTGGTGCCGAGGGACAGAATCGAACTGCCGACACGGGGATTTTCAGTCCCCTGCTCTACCGACTGAGCTACCTCGGCTCAAAAAGACAGATGCTACTTATGCGATGGGATTTTCTTTGTCAAGCCTTTTTGTTGCCCATATCACCAAAAAGATATTGAAGGATGGCCGCTGCAGCCACTGGAGCGGTTTCGGCCCGCAGAATGCGAGGGCCAAGGCCCGCCTTAATAAAACCGCGGGCTCCAGCCGCTTCGGATTCGGCCTGGGAAAATCCGCCTTCCGGGCCGATCATCAGCAGGATGCTTCGCCTGCCAGCTCCCTGGATTTCAAAATTCTTCGGGATCAGGTCCTTGGCCTCTTCCCAGAAAAAGATTTTAGCATCGCAAGTCTCACTTAGTTCCAAAACCTGCTCAAAGGCTTGGGGGGAATCAATCTGGATCGGTATGCCGCGCCGGCATTGTTTAATGGACTCGCGCGCGATTTTGCGCCAACGCTCCAGGCGGGGCTCAAAGCGATCGGGATTGGCAATCGGCACGGAGCGGCTGCTGATAAATGGAACGAATCGCGCAACGCCTATCTCCGAAAGCTGCCGCAGGATTCCGTCCATTTTACCTTCCTTCAGCAGAGCCTGGGCAACAATCAGGTGCAAGGGGGATTCATTGCCGGAATTAAATTTTTCTTTAATATTGACATGAACATGCTCAGGTGAAAAACCGGTGATAACGGCGACGTACTCATGGCCGGTCCCATCCAGCAGCCGGATGGCATCCCCGGGCTTCAACCGCAGCACCTTGCGGATGTGGCGGGCATCGCTTCCGGAAATAGCTGCGGATCCTCCATGTATGGCATTTGTATCAACCCAAAAACGCCGCATTACGCCTCACTTTTTTTTATTGATGGGCAACCCAGACCAAGCGCACTTGCGTCTGGACGAAAAACAAATTGTAAAATATAATGATCCAAGTTTGAAAGTAAATGCCCTTTATGCATGTAAAGTCAGGCAAATGCCTTGACACAAGGGGCTCCGTATGCTAATTTCCCAAAAATTATAGGGGCTTGATTATATATTTCAAAATTCCACAATGTTGAGGCTCACTTGAGGGAGCAGCATCCATATGACCGATATGAATGAATCTGGAAAAAAGGGCAAGGCGCCTTTGTTGCCGGAAGAAGAAGAGATCATAGAACTGACTGATATTCTGGCGGAGGCCATCGCCGATGAAGATGATGACATTATCGATCTGACTGAAATCCTCGAGGAGCCGCAATCCCATGAGGAAGATATCATTGAACTGATTGATATTGTTCCAGAAAAGCCGATCCAATCAGAGGCCGTGCCGAAAAAACCAGAAGAAGATGAAATCATCGACCTGGCTGCTTTTGAAAAAGAGCTGCAAACCGATGAAGATGAAGATGAGATCATCGAACTTTTGGATGCTGTGGAAGAACCAGACGAATCCTTGACGAAAATAGATGAAGCCATGGCCGCCACTCAAATTTTTGAGGCGGAAAAAGCGGTCGAGCCGATCATGGTTATGGATCAAGGTATTGAAGCAGATGATGATATCATCATGCTGACAGAGGAAATCACGGAAGAAACAGATACCCTGGAACCAGCACGACCCGCGCCGTCCGCAAAACCGATTCCCATCGAACTGGAAGATTCCATCGGAATAACATTCGCGGATTCGGCTGCTTTAGAGGACTCTGAATCCAAAGCCGCCGCAGAAAAGCCGCCTGAAATCGACGAAGAGCTCATCGAGCTGATCGAAAGCGCCGAAGGCAAAGACTTGAATGCCCTGCTGGATGATGTGTCCGAGGAAAGCGCCCTGGAATCAGAGACCGAAGACGAAGAAGCGGTTGACTTGGAAGGCGACCTGCTGGAAGTGGATGCAACGCCGGAGCTCTCGGAAGAGGAAATTGCCGGGGATGAATTCGAAAAAAGTGATACTTTTGCGGATTCCCTTGGGGTTGATCTGGTTTCGGCCCTGACCCCCACGGGAAAAACCCCGGAAACCGATATGGAAAAAATTCCGGAAAAACAACCCGGCAAGCTGTCAGTGCATGTTCAAAACAAACGCGAGGAAGGCGGTCCGATTGATTTTAAATTCGAATCGCGCCTGCATCCGGGGGAAGAAATCTACCGGGAACAGTACCTGGTTCCCGAGCCGCCGGCCGTATCCCAAGCCGATTTTGAAAAAGCACTGGAAAAGGTTGTGCGGGAGATGTTTGCTGAGAATATCGAGAGGATGCTGACGGATATTGTTCAAAAGGTGGTGAGTGAGGAAATTCGCAAAATCAAAAAGGCCCTTCTTGAAGAATAAAAAAGCGGTCTATAAATAGAGAACAGGTCGGCATCCTGTACATTGTGATGACGGCGGAAGATACCAGGGGGTTATTTGCCGACCCCCCTTTTTTATTTTTAGAGCATGCAAAAAATCAAGTAACAAAAAAGAGGTCGATATTATGAATGCTGGTTTGGTTGAGAGCGCCCTGGAAAAAGGTTATGAGCCCCATGAAGTTGAAAAAAGATGGTATGAATTCTGGGAAAAGCAAGGATTGTTTGCGGCTGCGGAAAAAAGCCATGGTCCGGCCTATGCTATCGTCATTCCCCCGCCCAATGTCACCGGCGTCTTGCATATGGGGCATGCGCTCAACAATACCATGCAGGACATTCTCTGCCGCTACAGGCGCCTGCGGGGCGACAATGTATTGTGGATGCCCGGCACAGACCATGCCGGCATCGCCACCCAGAATGTTGTTGAAAAAAAACTGGCGGCCGAGGGCACCAATCGCCAGGCCCTGGGCCGTGAAAAATTCATTGAGGCTGTCTGGCAGTGGCGTAAAAAATACGGCAACGCCATCATCAGCCAGCTCAAACGCCTGGGAGCTTCCTGCGATTGGGGCCGCGAGCGCTTCACCATGGATGAAGGCCTGTCCCGGGCCGTGCGCAAAGTCTTTGTGGAGCTTTACGAGGCCGGCTTGATTTATCGCGGCCGATACATCATCAACTGGTGCCCGCGCTGCAATACGGCCTTGTCCGATCTGGAAGTGGAACATGAGGAAACCGCCGGCCGCTTGTACCATATCCGTTATCCCCTCATCGACGGCTCAGGCCATCTGACTGTGGCCACCACCCGGCCGGAGACCATGCTGGGGGATACGGCCCTGGCCGTCAACCCGGAGGACGAACGCTACCTGTATTTGACCGCCCAGCAGGTGGAACTGCCCCTCACCGGTCGCGTCATCCCCATCATCCGGGACGGCTATGTGGAAATGGCCTTCGGCACCGGGGCCCTCAAGGTCACACCGGCCCATGATCCCAACGATTTTGAAATTTGCGCCCGGCACAACCTGGAAATCGTGCGGGTCATCGGCGATGACGGCAAAATGACCGAAGCGGCCGGCATCTATACCGGCCTGGACCGTTACGAATGCCGGCAAAAGGTGGTGGCGGCCCTGGAGGCAAAAGGACTTCTGGAAAAAATGGTGGACCACAATCACAGCATCGGCCACTGCTATCGCTGCAAAGACGTGGTGGAGCCCAATTTGTCCAAACAATGGTTTGTGAAAGTTAAACCCCTGGCCGAGGCAGCCATTGCCGCGGTGGAAGACGGCCGCACCCGCATCCTGCCGGAGACCTGGACCAAGACGTATTACGAATGGATGTACAACATCCGCGACTGGTGTATTTCGCGCCAGATCTGGTGGGGCCATCAGATTCCGGCCTGGACCTGCGGTGCCTGCCATAAAATTGTGGTGGCCATGGAGGCGCCCATGGTTTGCCCGGTCTGCGGCAGCAAGGACCTGACCCAGGAAACCGATGTTCTGGACACCTGGTTCAGCTCGGCCCTGTGGCCCTTCTCCACCATGGGCTGGCCGGATCAAACCGAATTGCTGAAAACCTTCTACCCCACCTCGGTGCTGGTGACCGGTTTCGATATCCTCTTTTTCTGGGTGGCCCGCATGATGATGATGGGCCTATATTTCATGAAGGCTGTGCCCTTCCGGGAAGTGTACGTCCATGCCCTGGTGCGGGACGAATACGGCAAAAAGATGAGCAAGTCCAAAGGGAATGTCATTGATCCCCTGGAAGTCATCGACAAATACGGCACTGATGCCTTCCGTTTCACCCTGGCGGCCTTTGCCGCCATGGGCCGGGATATCAAATTGTCCGAAGCACGGGTGGAAGGCTACCGGCATTTCATCAACAAACTGTGGAATGCGGCCCGTTTCGCGCTGATGCACCTCCAGGCCCCCCAAGAACCGCTGAAGTCGGACAACATCTCCCTGCCGGATCGCTGGATCTTGTCCCGGCTCCAGCGCGCGACCAACCAGGCAGCCGAGGCCCTGGACAACTACCGCTTCAATGACGCCGCCGGAGTATTATATAAATTCGTCTGGCATGAATTGTGCGACTGGTACCTGGAAGCAGCCAAGCCGGCCCTGAACGGCAAACTCGGTGATAGTGCCCGGGACGCAGCCCGGGCCGCTTTGTGGCAAGTGTTCCACGACACCTTGATTTTACTGCATCCGTTCATTCCCTTTGTAACCGAGGAATTGTGGCATAAACTGCCCGGAACGACAGGTTCCATCATGCAGGCGGACTTTCCCCAGGGCGCCCATGCCTCCCCAGGCGTCAGCGAGAATCCGGATGCGGAAGCGGTCATGGCGCTCCTCATGGATATCATCACCGCCATCCGCAACATTCGGGGTGAGATGAACATCGCCCCCTCCCTGGCCCTCAAGGTCATGATCCAGACCGACAATGAAACCATTCGCGCCCGGATTGCCACCCATGGGGATATGATCGTGAACCTGGCGCGGCTCTCATCCCTGTCCGTGGAACCACCCGGCGCCAAACACAAATCCGCGGCCACGGCCCTGTTCGAAGGCGGCACCATCTTCATTTCCTTGGCCGGTGTGATCGACTTCTCCCAGGAAGCCAAACGCCTGGAAAAAGAGTTGGATAAGGTAGTCAAGGAGCTGGAAACCAACTCTAAAAAACTTGCCAATAAGGAATTCATGGACAAAGCCCCGGATCATGTGAAGGAAAAAGTCCAGGCCGGGCATGAGGCGTTGGCTGAGAAGCAGCAGAAACTCAGCCACAACCTGGAAAGAATTCGGGCGTTGCAAGAAAACTGAGGCGAACGCGGAACGCGGAAGGCGGAACGCGGAAGGCGGAACGCGGAAGGCGGAACGCGGAATTGTGAATGTCGGATTATGATGTATATAAAACAACTCATTGAGCTGGCTTTGGCTGAGGATATCGGGCCGGGTGATATCACTACGGATAGCCTGATTACTTCGGACCAGGAAGGCACGGGTAAAATCGTGGCCAAGCAGCGCCTGGTGCTGGCCGGAACGGAAACGGCCCGGGCGGTTTTCTCCGCCCTGGATCCAGGGCTCGAAATCCGCTGGCTGAAACAGGAGGGGGTATGGGTGGAAAAAGGTGAAACCGTCATGACCGCTCAAGGCAAGCTTGCGGTTTTGCTTAAAGGGGAAAGAACCGCCCTGAATTTTCTCCAGCGCCTCTCCGGCATCGCCACCCACGTGCGCCGCTTCTGTGAGGAAATCGCCGATCTGCCCGTGCGCCTGGTGGACACCCGCAAGACCACTCCCGGCTGGCGGGTGTTGGAAAAACACGCCGTGCGGGTGGGTGGAGCCCATAATCATCGTATGGGATTGTATGACGGCGTGCTCATCAAGGACAATCACATCGCCGCCTGCGGCAGCATCCTTACGGCTGTTCAGCGCGCCAGAGCAAGGGTTTCCCACCTAACTAAAATTGAAGTGGAAGTTTCCAACCAGGCGGAAGTCGACGAGGCCCTCCAGGCCGGTGCCGACATCATCATGCTGGACAATATGGATCTGCCGGAAATCCGTGCCGCGGTTTCCCGGATCAAAGGTCGCGCCCTCGTCGAGGTCTCCGGCAACGTCACCCTGGAACGGTTACGCCCTCTGGCGGAAGCCGGCGTGGATCTGATCTCCGCCGGGGCCCTGACCCATTCGGCTGTTGCCGTGGATTTAAGCATGCAAATCCAAAGACAGCTATGATACCCCTGCGCGACACCATCCCATCCAGGAACATCCCGGTGGTGAACCATGCCCTCATCGGCGTGAATGTGCTGGTCTTCCTGATTCAGCTCGCCCAAGGGGCGGATCTGGACCGTTTTATCTATATGTACGGTCTGGTGCCGGCCCGCTATTCCATCCCGCGTTTTTCCGCTTATTTCACCATCGCCGAACAAATCTTTGCGCTTTTCAGCTTCATGTTCCTGCACGGCGGTTTTTGGCATATCCTGGGCAATATGTGGTCGCTTTATATTTTCGGCGACAATGTGGAAGATCGGCTGGGCTCCTTGCGCTATCTTGCTTTCTATCTGCTTAGCGGTTTGGCATCAGGCCTGTTCCACATGTTTTTCAATCTTACTTCCAATGTCCCCACCATCGGCGCTAGCGGTGCCGTGGCCGGCGTCATGGGCGCCTATTTTATTTTGCATCCAAATGCTAAAATTCTGACTTTGATACCCATCATCATCATTCCCTGGATAGTGGAAGTTCCCGCGTTTTTATTCCTGGGAATCTGGTTCGTGATGCAGATGCTGAACGCGGCCGGCAATGAGGCCGGCGGCATTGCCTGGTGGGCCCATATCGGCGGATTTCTCTTCGGCATTTTTCTTCTGAAAGTTCTGCTGGCGCATCCCAATCTGGGCGCCACCAAGCGGATCCAAAGGGCCACGGTAAAGAAAAAAAGCGACCGCCTGCAAGTGATCAGGCCCATCAGTCATGGAAACGACAATCCCCATTTGTACGGCGAAGTGGTGATCACTTACTACGAAGCCTTGACCGGCACCCGCAAGCTGGTGAACATCCCCTGGGGCTTCCACAACCGCATGTTCAATATCGCCATCCCCAGCGGCACCCGTGAGGGCAATTTCCTGCGCCTGCGCGGCCTTGGAAAGGCCTTGCCGGACGGCGGCCGGGGGGACCTTTACCTGCGGGTTGCCATTCAAACCGTTGCCGGCTGAAAGATTACCCTTTACAGAATCCAAAGAGACCGGCCCTATGCCGTTCATTCATGGGCATAGGCCCCCAGGTCCCATTGCCTGCGGGGACGGCCTTCCATATCCAGGGAAAAATCAAATTCCGGAAAAAGCGCCACCGGCAGCAAGGCCGTGATGTCCGTACCGGCGCCGATGGCCGGACTAGCGGGTAGCAGATGAAAATCGAGATGCTCCCCATCCACGAAAATCTGGGACAGGTTTTCATTTACCGTTTCTCCATCTTCAAGCTGCCAGCCGTAGCGTTCTTGCTGGTTCCAGCGCAGTCCGGTATAGAGGTTGTGGGACCGGTCAATGCCCGGTACCGATGCACCGCCGTCAAAGATGTTGTTCTTGACGATATACGTGTTCTCTCCGGGAATAGTGCCGATATTCAAGGCGGAATTGCGGGCATTGCGCACCATGACATTATGGAAAAAGGCGATGGTGCCGCGCTCCCATGGACCGTGGGAAGTGTCCCCCCATTCATTGACATTGTTGTCCGCATTATGACCGTCGAAAATGTTGTTGATGAAAAACAGGTTGCCGCTGTCTTCAAAAGTCACCGGGCTGCCGGAATCCAGCACCGTATTGTTGGCCGTGAGGATATTGCGGCAGCCCATGTAGAGGGTTATGCCGTTGGCATGGCTGCCGTTGCTGCCGCTGATGGTATTGCCGATCAGCCGGCAGTCATGACCGGTATACAAGGTGAGGGCCGTTCCCCCCGGCCGAACAATGACGTTGTTTTCAACAAAGGTGTTCTGGGCATTTGCGAGAAAAATTCCTTTAGTACGGGGGTTGGACATTACTTGGTTCCCCATGATCCTTGAATCAACCACATTCTGAAGATAAATACCGCCGTAGCCTGTACGAGTTGCGCCGGTGCCGCTAAAGGCATTATGGGTGATCAGGTTGTTTTTGATAACAAGACCGATGTTCTGTTCATGGGCTGCGCTCAAAGTGCCGATGGCCACGCCCTGGCGGATGTTTTCGCCGGTAAGTTTTCTGACCTCAAATCCTTGAATGGTGATGTAGTCATGCCCTTGGATGTCCAGGCCGAATTGGCGCACCGACCGGGTGACACGGGCTGCAAGCCCGGTCTCATCCATGGGCCACAGGTAAATCCGGCGCATGTTGTTTGACGCCGGGCCGACGACATATTCACCGGCGCGATCCAGGGCGTGCAGGCTGTTATAGACCGCATAAGCCTGGTCCCGTCCGTCCGGGTAAAGGGCGTTGGTGCCCAGATCGGCAAAATAAACCGTATGGCTGGTCGGATCAAAGGAAAGGATCTCCCGGATGATCACAATATTGGGGTTGACCCAGATCATCAGAAAGGACCCACGCCAATGCTCCGGCTCCGCCTGGGTAAAAAAGTCCCCGTCGGTAATGGAAAAACGCGTAAGTCGCGCTTGGGGGACAGAAATGAATTCAAAACGATTATCCATGAAATAAGGATCGCTGGGATTCGGCTCCTGGGCCAGCCAGAGGAAGTCATCCTTGCCGGTGGCAGGGTCCAATTCATGCAGGTTCAAGGACAATGGGGAATTCCCTTCCGGAATGTCCGCATAAAAGATATGTTCAAAATTCGGATTGCCGCCGCATTCCAGGGCAGAGGGACAGGGCTGCCAGCCGGAAACCACGTCACCGCCGTCTATTACAGCCCGCCGGCCCGGCAGGCCGGGCCAGCCGTCTCCTTTATAGGTGATGGGCATCTGCGCCGAGCCGGCCGCTGGAATCCGGATTTGGCCGCGGTAGATCACATCCGATTTGAAAAGCAGGCAGTCACCGGGTTGCAACAGAACCTTTGCCGGATTGCCCCCGGCGGCCGGATCACCCGGCGCATGCTGCCAGGGGGTTTGCCGTGACAGACCATCGGTTGTATCCCGACCGTTTTCAAAGTCGATATAATACGTACGGCCCACTGTGATCCCCGTCCGCCCAAACAAGCCGCTGAATCGCCCCAGATCATCCTGGGTATAATCACCAGCCGAATAGCCTGAGGCAAAAGCAAACAGGTCCGCTCCATCCACATCTTGATCGGGTTCAAAATCCAGTCCTGCCGATAAGACAGTACCGGCAATACCGATCAATGCCGACAGAAAAAAGACCATAAAACGACTGGTTTTCAAAATCATATTCACCTCCATGGCTCTCCTCAAAGCCTAATCCGTGCACAACGGATTCTGCAAATCCAGTGCAAAGGCCGCCAGATCACCGCCGTCCGCATCTGCATCTCCGTCCATATCGCCGCCAGCGGCAACAAGTCCGGTGCGACCAAAGGATGCGGCCAAATAGGCCAGATCAGCAATGTCGACAACGCCGTCGCCGTTGCGATCTCCCCGGCATCGACCCGGCGTTTCATAGGCGCCGATACTGGGCGGGTTCAGGTAGGCCTGGCCGGCCATATCCTGCTGGACAAGGACCGGGGCAAGGCCGGCTTGAAAGGCGGGACTGGTTTCCGTGATGGTGTAGTCTTGGCCGCCGGGATCGGCCAATTGCGGATTTTGGCCGTAAAGCCCGTTGGTCTCGGGTGCCGGCAGACTCGGAGCCGAGGCGCCCGGATTGTCATGGGCGTACCACAGATTGTTGGAAAAATGAAAGGTGTCCGGCGCGGTGTAGGCGCCGATATTCACATGGGTCCGGATCTGGCCCCGGCTAAAATAAAACAGGTTATTGGAAAGGCTGTTAGCCCCGCTGGCCAGGAAAGTATATTCCGGCGTGGAACGGGTTTCCTGCAGGATGCGGAACAGCCAGTTCACGGGATCGATGATGGTGTTGTTGGCGGCGATGCTGTTTACACAGCCCACAAAGGCAAAGGGTGTCACCGAGCCCACAAACACATTGGAAAGTACCCGAATGTTTTTGGCTTCAAAATTGGGCGCGGTGGTGGACAAGGGCGGCCGGAAATATTGAAAACCGGTGGACCCGCCGATATTAATGCCCCGCTCCCCGGCATTCTGGATCCAGCACCAGCGGACTTCCACATCTTCCGACCCGCCCTTCACCTGGACGGCATTGCCGCTGAGATCCGTAAAGATACAGCCGGCGATCATGCCCCGGTGGCAGCCCACTTGATCGATCCCGCTGCCGGAGCCTCCGCCGCCGTTGCGGGTCATGCGACAATCCAGGACAAAATAATCCCGCAGGCCTGAAAGTTTCAAAGCGTCCTGATTGCCGCTGCCGCCGATGTCATGGATGAAGAGACGTTGAAAAAGGAGGTGATGGGCGGCCAGGGGGTTGGCGGTGTCGCCGCCGTCGTCGAAGTTGATCCCGTTGCTGGCGGCGCCGGTGACCTCCAGATCATGGAGGATCACATAAGCCGAACGGCTGAACTGGATGCCGGTGCCGCCGCCGGAAATGACCGGCGGATGCTGGGGATCACTGCCCCCGATCCAGATGGGCGCTACGGCCGTGCCGGCAACCCCGCTACTGTATATCCCGCCCCCGTAGGTTCCGGGCTGAATCCGGACTGCCGTGCCCGGCACCGCCCGGGAAATCCCGTAGCCGATGGTGGCATAGGGGGCGGCAACGGAACCGTTGCCGGAGACATCGCTGCCCGTTGTGGCCACATGGATTTCGGCAATGGGCGCGAGGCTGTCGGCAAAGGTGGCCACATCCACCCCCAATACGCTTGCCGGTATCCATACTACCTGAACGATACAAAACAAATATGTAATTATAAATCGGTACTTGCAGACCGCCATTCGACATTCTCCTTTCAGATCAATTCCTCCCGAAGTTTCGACAAAATTCCAAAAGGGATACGACGGGCGTGCCTTGAATCAGGGCGCTGACATACTGCGAAAGGTCGAACCCATCCACATCGCCGTCGTCATCCAGATCCGCATCCAGATTCAAATAGGCCAGGCTGTGATGCAGATTGACAAACATCTCGGCATTGGTTTTTTCCCAAGGATTGTCGCGGCTTTCCCGGAAAGCCTCGGTGCCCAGTATGTAATCGAGACCTTCCATGCCGAAAGTGGTCAGAGCGGCATCCCCCTGCATTGCCCCGGCCCGCAGCATGCTAAGAATCATAAGGGATTTACCGGCGCTATAGAGGACCGCATCGCCGTCGAACACCGGGTAAACCGCGGTGAGCGTACCGTTCAAGCGATGGCCGGTAAATTCAACGCCCAGCTTGTTGGCCCAGCCGCCGTACCAGGTTCCGTCCCCGCCTGAACAGACCGGACCGCTGCAGGCGGTCGGAACATACTGCGCCAGGCCGTTGACCAAGGCACCGTAAACCGCGGAGGTCTTCAAGGAGACGTCGCCGAGCCCCGGATCATGCCATCTGACTTCCGGATCATGCCATTCCTTGTAATACCCGTACAAATCATTCAAACCGTACATGGCGATCATCCAGTTCTGTTCCGCTTCCGTACCGGAAACAAACACCTGGCGGGCCAGGATGTCATCGCCGTAAAAGGCATATTCCGGATTTCCCTGGCTGTCGTTTTGCAGGAAAAGGCTGCGGGCGAACACATGGCGGAACATATGGTGAAAGTCCTGCAGAAAGCTCAGATTGTCCGATGCATGGGGATACCGGTTGTCCACGTGGCCCAGGAATTTGAAAATTCTTACGAATTGGGAGCCGATGCGGCCCTGGTGCTCGGACCAATCCACGCCGCCGCTAATTGGATCGTTCAACGCATTGTTGTTTCTGGTGAAGGCCTTTCTTTGCTTTTCACCCCCGACCCGCAGGATGTCGACGACTTCCAGGTCACCGGTGAGATAATAATAATTGTACAGATTCTCAAAATAGGAATGGGCGGAATTGCCGTCGGAACGATAGCGGTCATAGCCCGCATAGCCCCAGCCCATGAAATGGGAAGAGCCGGCCCAATCCGGCTGGATGATCTGGGTATGCAGCATGCGCCGCGCGCCCATGAAGGACAGATCGTATAACAGGCTGGGGTCCCTTTCCAGCAGAAAATGGAACACCACGTTGTTCCAGGCGCTGTGATAATCCGTCAGGTTGCCGGTGCTGTAAATCTTATCCCAGCCGGTGCCTGTGCCGATTTCGGACGGCGAGTTGTAGCGCGGCATACCACCCCAGACCATCAGCCCATGAAACTTCTCCGCCTCCAGAAAAGTCCGGGTGGTCTGGGAAACGGCTTTGACTTCATTGTAATAGGCCTGTAGGCGCGGGTCCGAGGTGGCATCCGGCGTTATCGGCACTTCCCGGAACACCTGCGATGATACCACATACGCATTGGTCGGAAAGGCGAACACCCGCTGGTTCAGCGGGGCGTAGTTGTATGTCAGGACGTCTTCGCGGCTGGCGCCCGGCGGCAGGGCCGAAATTCCCACCCGGGCCCAGGTTCCCTGGTTATTGGCGAAATATTGCGGCTCGGACATCACCTTGATTCTGATTTTGCCGGTATGCCCGGTTTCCATGGACTGGGGCTCGAACACCTGCATATGGTCCATGCTCACGGCGATGGCACCGTTGTCCGAGCGGTTGATCAGCAAGGGCTGCGTCGCCAGGGGGGTTGAAACGCTGTGCAGGCCGTGGATGACTTCCGCCCGCTGGGGGTCGGCAAACAAGGTTCTTCTGCGTTGGGCCACACCGGCGGTCTGGGATGGGCTCAGCAAACCTTCCAGGATGGTGGATTGGTCGGCGCCGACGACTGTCCACCGACAGTCACCGGTCATATCCGGCAGGGTCAGGGAGGTGTTGTTGACGGTGATGAAATAGTTTCCGGAAGGCCTGCCGCTGCCTTCGCTTTCATAACCGGACCAGAAAAATTTATGATACACGATCACAGTGGGGGAACCGGCGAAAAACGAATAACGGATCTTGTAGGAAAGGGTTTTGGCGCTGCCCGGTCCCACCGGGATGTTGCCGTAATCCCCCTGCACCTTGATAACAAGATACTGAGCGGTCTGCCGTTCGATGGAAACCGAATTCGGCGCCAGGGCCGGTGCTTCGGCCTGTCCGGCGATGGTGGAATGGCTGCCGCCGTTACCCGCAAGCAGCGTGACATGGTTTTGCAGGACCGCATCGAAAAACGTCAGTCGGTGTTTGTTGATCACAAACTGGGCCGCCCCTGTGTCCACCTGGTAGGCATCATTGGTCTCGCTGAGGGTGACGCCCACCAATGGGCTGATGGGCGCTCCGTGCTTCAGGATATACGTTTTTTCCGTATTGGCGCTCAGGGTTGCCGGGAAAGAGACCAGCAGCCATTGAATGGCCCTGTCCGTGTCATCCCGCCCGCCGGCCCAGCGGCTCAATACCTCGAAGGAGGCCGGGACCTGCGTGCCGACATCGTCTTCGATGATCAGCTGATCCGTGGTGAAAAATTGCTCGTTTTCCGCCACGGGAATACCGTTGTGAATCATCTCGTTAACCCGGTCGATGCCCAGGGTTTCCCTGACGGTCAACGGAATGTCCGCGAAGACAGCCTGGATCTGTGAGAAGCCGAGCAGAAGAACAACGATACCTTGCAACATCTTTTTCATGCGTGTTTCCTTTCCAATCCATTCATTCACTATAATCCGAAACGAGCGGCAAATGCCCCGAGGCAGGCCATATCCGGTTGCGCTGCCAGCAACGCCAGGTCATGGCCGTCCACATCCCCGTCGCTGTCCTTGTCCACCATGCAGTCGCTGATGGATTCAAAGGCCCCCATGTCCGGGGCCGAGCCTGAAAAGTTGTCATTGATTCCCGGCAACACCACGCCCCGGTCAATGAAAAGAGCGCCCGCAGCCGGCCGGTAGTCCCCGGCCGCCGCATTCATGAATTCCGGCATGATATCCAGCCCGTTTTGCTCTTGGCCGGTGCGGGACTGAAAGGTGGCAAGATCGCGCATGTGCCGGTCGCCGCCGGCGTCCCAGTAGACATATTCAGCGCTGCGGCTGGTGTAGAGCACATCATAGTCGAAATCCAGGGGCTGGGAGGTGTTGTAGTTGTTCAGGGCGTAATCAGTGCCGGACCAGATGTTGTTGCGGGAAACGATCTTCTCCCAGGTGCCCGGCGCCTTGATGTAGATGCCGTTGTTGCCGGCCAGGACCGCGTCGCAGGTGTTGTGAAAAAGGAACATGGGCCCCGAAAGGCTGTACCCGCTGTTGAACTTGAAAGGGCTGCCGGTGTATTCGCTGTTGCCGGCGCCGGTCCGGTAAATCAGGTTGCGGACAGCGTAAACCGGGCCGTCGTACACCGGGGCCAGGGAAATGCCCATGAGCACGTCATGAAACGTATTGTCCCACAGGCGCACATTGGCCGCCCGGCCGTCCACTTCCACCCCGTCGTCGCCGGTGTTGTAGACCAGGTTGCCGTACACATCGGTCTCGTTGGTCACCTGATTGGTGCTGCCCGTACCGCAACCGAACCCGTCGAAATAGTCATGAAACGTATTGTGGCGGATGACGTTGCCGCGGCCGTTGAGGGGGTCATAGAAGCGCACGCCGCCGGTCTCCAGGTTGGAGACTTCCTTGACCGGGTGCCAGGGCCACTGGAAAATGGTGTCATAAAATTCGTTGTACTCCATCAGGTTGCGGGAGCAACTGCGCTTGAGGCCGATTCCCAGGTCATTGACCGCGAAGGTGCAGCCGCGGACCAGATTGTTGCTGGCATTGTTGAAATAGATGGCTTTGGCCCAGCTTCCCTGGCCGAAATGCGTGAACGTAAGATCGGTGAAATAGATATAGTCCCGTTCCACGATAAAACCGTAATTGTACCGGGAGACCTGGATCAGATGGGCATTGGGATCCGCATCATTTGCCAGATGGATGGAGAGCGTAGTGCCGTCGCAGTAGAACCCGGGCACTTGGTATACCAGCCCCTGAAGATTGGTGAGACTGTCATAGGGGAACAGACGCTGACCGTCCACAGTGACCAGATGGGTATTCGGCACGTTGATGACGGTGCGGTAAACGCCCTGGCCCTGGGGTGTCCAAACCAACGTCGCCGGATCGGCCCCGCTGATCACCGCCGTCTGATCCGCCGCGCCGCGGATGGTGATGGGCGCGGCGGCCGTGCCGGATCGGGGAAACGCGAGTCCCCCCTGGTAGTAAGTGCCGCCCGTCAGCACAATTTCATCCCCGGACTGGGCCAGTGCAATCCCCTGGGACAAGGCGCAGGGACTTCCTGCTGTGCAGGCGCTTCCACTTCCGTTGGGCGAAACGTAATAGCTATTCCCTGCCGGGGAAATCACGATTTCGCTCCGGGTTGCTGCGGTGGATGACAAAACCACGCCGTCCAGCACACCGCCCGGGTCCGTAAAGGTCACCTGCACATCATAGCTCGTACCCGGGTCCAGGAAAAAGAGACTGCCGGTGAACTGCAGGCCATCCACCCGGGCAGGCGGGTAGGCCTGTCGAAAGGGTCCGCCGACTGAACGGTATTCCACCAGCACCGCAGCGTTTTGCTCTGGATCCTCGCCGGCGCCCAGGGTGATTATCACTCCCATGGCGTGAAAATTTCCATACAGCGCAAGTTCAGCCGCCGTGGCCGATCCTGCCATAAACAGAGAAGTAATCACTACCCATAATTTCAAATAAGCCCGCTTCATTTGATATTCCTTTTCGTCAATCGAGTTAAAATCTTGTCATGGATTATAATTCTCCTGTTCCTTTTACAAAGCGATAGCTATGAATCTCAGTTAAAATTGATTGCGGTAGACATCCCACATCTCCTCACTGAACCGGCTCCAACTTCTTTGCCAGGTGCCGCTGGTCTGGATATTCATGTAGCGATCCTGGTAGTCGAATAATGCATCATGGGCCCAGAGGTTTTTGGCGTTCATGATGCGGGCCGCCAGCACAAACCCGGGCCAGGCATTGGCCGTACAACATTGGCGGTAAACAGCGCACCAGGCATTGTTGTCGGCAACTGGTTCCGTGCTGTGACGGATGCCCCATTCAGGCATGCCGATATCCGCGGATTTATAGGGCTCATAAAAACAGCCCCGGAGATCCGGCTGGTGAACCCGATCCACATCCGCCTGGGACACATAAAAAGTCTGACCGTCTTCGCCGAAATGAAAGGCGCTGCTGCCGTCTCCAGGACCGACATTTTTCAGATCATCATCCCCGAATATCAGCCCGGCGAAGATAATGGGCCATTTGCGGCCGGAGGAATGGCCGCCGTTGGGAACCCAGTTCTCCCGGCCGCCATCCATGAGAACGCCATGTAAGTCGATTCCCACCTGGAGAAAGCGGATCAGCAGGGTCCGCTTTTCCGCTGGGGAAAAGTCAAGCTGCAGCATCAAGGCGCCGTCACCGATGCGGGCGGCAATTTCCCTTCCATAATTGGGCAGGTTGTCCTGGGGATGGTGGTAGTCCGACATCCAGTTGGGCACATGATCGATAAACGGACGGGCAAACCAGCCTTCCGCCGTTGCCAGGGAAGGAGTTTTGGAAACCCGCGGCAAGGTCGCCAATAGGTCTGCATTGATTTGAGCCGTGTGAAAGCGGATGGTTTTATCTGCCCCGGAATAGGGCGGTCGGAAACTGCCTTCCGACGGCGGCGCTTCCAGGACCGTGAGAACTGCGGCGGTTTTCAACTGGGGTCTGGCCCCCAACGCTGGCAGACTGACAGCGGAAACCAGGGAATGCCTTGGAGGAATTGCCAAAGGGTTTTGTTCCGACAGATTCTGACCGTTGGGCCGGGCCACATTCAGGTCGGCCCGATAGTGGGGACCGTAGTTTCCATACATGGAGCTGTCATAACCCTGATCGCTGCCGGTACGCGGTGAAGGATCCAGCATGGAACCATGCATGACCCGCCCGTTCTCTTCTGTGGATAAAGGATCAATATGGACCACGGTAACCGGACCCAGGACCCAGTAGTCCCCATTGGCAAAGCTGCCAAACTTGACTGGTTGGGAAAAGGTCCAGGTGATTCCGAATTGCGTGACGGATCTGGCCCAGATGATTTTTCGCTGGCCGAAATTGGCGGCGAATACAGCCAGATCCTCCATTAACAAGCTGCCATCAGCCACGTTCTCTTTCAAAACCGCGAGATCCGCGCCGTCCACATCCTGATCCAGATCAAAATCCCCTGTGGGCAGAACCGCCCCCCACAGATTGTTAATAAAAAAAACAGACAGAATCGTAATCAAAAAGATACAGTTTCTGATACTGGTGCACCGGCCCATTTTCACTCCCCTCCTGGATTCGCCTCAAAGATCCGCTTTTGATTCCACTTTCTTCCGCCGCTGTACCATTATGATTTAGCAATAATAGTGCCGATCCGCACTGCCAAGCTAATTTGCTGAAGGCTGATGGCTCTTTAGGTCTTCAGACTTCGATTTTAACATCAGCGTCTAAAGAGAAGTGTAGTCAGCCTTGGTCATCCTTTCAGCCATCCTCCATTGTGGGAGCGGCTTCCAGCCGCGATTCGGCCTAAACCATAATCAAGGTCGTGAGATCTTTTTACCACTGACCAAGGCGGCAATCTTCGTGCTTTGGGTTACGATATTTTCCCAGTCGAAAAAATGGAAAACCGATACGATGGCGACCCCGATACCGACCCTGACCCCGAAAACCAGCGTAACGGCACCCCATGCCGCCCTGAATATTGAATCTTAGCGGCTTTTGTATTAAGATGATTGATATCCGTTAGGGGTTGCAGGATCAACCTTTGTTCTTTGAAATGAAAGGAGGCAAGCCATGAGAAAATATCTCATTCTTTGCGTGATTTTGGAGCTAATGGTCATCACCGGCTGTAATCTGAACATCGTTGTGGTCGGAGGAGTTCCCGATGACCAAAGAAACCTGGAGAACAGTTTCCGCGTATCACCGCTAATTCTGTTTGCAATCGGCGCCTTGGAACTGGTTATCAGTACCCTGTGGACCAAGTCGGTGAGCGATGGCAAATTCCTGATAAGCGGGGTCATCACCCTGGTGAATGTGCTCATCTGGTGTTATGTGATTCAACTGTTTGTCCAGGAACTCAACAACATGTCGTTGGTGGCATCCTATGCCGGCGGATGTGCATTCGGAAATGTCACTTCGGCATACTACCTGAAAAAAAAGAGAGGGCAACTATGAACTTCCCTAATCAATAGCCGCCCCCCAAAGTGACATCACTTGGAGCGGGGCGGCTATTTTTTTGCCCAAGCATCATGTCCATGAAACCAATCTCAGTCCCTCGATTCTGCTGTAATGTTTTGCATTATTTGAGACTAAAATTAAATTATGCGCCATGGCACAGGCAGCGATTATGAGATCGAAATCATCCAAGCGTTTTCCTATGGCCTCGAAATTTGCTTTCAATAGGCCGAAAATCTGTACGGATTCAACTCCTATTGGAAGTACTTCAAAAGCTTCTTCGATTGCCTTCACTTTTGCCAAATTGCTTAATACCATCTGAGATTTATAGGCCCCATAATAGAGTTCCATAAGAGTTGCCGAACAGATTTTCATCGGCTCGTTTGCATATTGGCTGATGTTCTGATTTACAATTGGATCACCCTTGAGGCTATAGATGATCGTATCTGTGTCGAGCAAGAACATTAGAATCCTTCGCGAAGTTTTCTCGAATTAGTTCTGGCCTTGCGTATCTCCGTGATGATTTCATCGGCTTGCCTTTTGTCTTCCCAAGACCCGGAAAGATCCAACAATGTTTTTGCCGGTGATTTGATAGCTGAAAATGCTTGCCGGTTTGCCAGATAGGTTTTTATCAGAAAGATAACTTCCTGGCTGATGGAACGGTTTTCGGATTCCGCCAGCTCTTTGATTTGCCGGTATAGGTCATCGTCCATACCCTTAATTTGTAAATTCGCCATACACAACCTCCCCATAGCTGGTTGCATGAAAATATAATCAAAATTCATGAAAAAATCAAAATAAAAACAATTCTTGTTTGGTATTAAGGATTACATGCAATCTCTAAAAAAATGATGGAGGGTCTCATTTTTGGGGCAACATTACTGCGAATTCACGGGCCTTTTCCAGCCACTGGCTTAAATTTGGACCGGAGATGCGGGATTCTTCGATCATGACCCAGCCTTTCATGGGCTTACCGGTGATGTCAAAGGGCTTTGCCTCTTGGGCTGCGAGCAGCGCTTCTGCCTGGGATTCACCCAGGCGCAGAATCAGATTATCCTTGTAGACGCCGCACATCATATTGCCATGGAGCAAATAACAAGTACCGCCGAACATTTTCTTGCGGGCCGCGCCCCATTGGGAAACGATCTTCTGGACTTTTTGGTCTATCTCTTCGCTGAAAGGCATTTTACTACCCCTTTTTTCCAGGAGGATTGTCTGTTTTTCATAATATATTAACGGAAAATCGGGAAAAGACAATAAAAAGATGTACAACCTCAAACCTATACCTGAAGCCTTTTTTTGAGCCCTATCGCGGCTGGAAGCCGCTCCCACTGGGCATAAGCACTAAGTTGGTTTTGAGTAGAACGATGATGCTTAAATACTACAAACAGTTGTTGAATCAAAGATCCTTGGCGTTCTTTGCGCCTTTGCGAGAGAACACTTTTGCCTTAGGCATCATGGATTGCAAGGCTGTTTTGTTACTCTCGCCAAGCCGCCAAGCGCGCCAAGAAAGATTTTCAACTCCTTTTTACAGTGCGCACAAAATCGGCAAAGGCGCTGCGGGTGTTGTAGTGGAAGCGGTATCCGGTCTTTTCCTTGAGGCGCTGGGAAGAAGCCAGCCAGGGATGGAGCACCAAGTTCAAACCGGGGCTGGGGAATTCGGTGAGGAAGCGGAAACGCAGGTGCCAAAACAGATTGTTCAGGGGCCAAAGCAGCCAAATGGGAAGATGTACTACCCGGTTGCCGAGCTGTTTGACCATCTCCGGAAATTCCATGGTGCCTTCACCGGCCACATTGAAGATGCCGCTGATGGATCGGGTCAGGCAGAGATTGATCACTCCCATCAAGTCATCCTCATGCACGAACTGGAAGGACGCGGTTTTGCGCGGCAGGATGACAATGGGTTTTTGCAGATAGCGCGCCAGGGGATTGTCGAATCCAGGCCCCACCACAAAACAGGGCCGCAACACAGTGACTACCATTTCCGGATGTTGACCCGCGAAGTCCTGGATGATAGCCTCAATTTCTTTTTTGTTTTTGGCATAGGTGAAGTCGTCGTTGCCCCGCAGGGGGCTGTCTTCCGTAAGCGGATTGGGATTGTCCGCATAAAAACCATAGGAAGTGGTGGAGCTGGTGTACAGCAAGTGTTTGACCCCGGCTTGGACGCAGGCGGATAAAATGTTGCGGGTGCCGGCCACATTGATGTCTTCCATCAAGGCCTGGTCATGAATGGGCGCCAGCACATAGGCAGCATGGATAACGGTATCGATTTCATGTGCCTTGAGAAGATCCATTATTGGCTCGCGCACATCCCGGGCAACAAAAATCAGTCCATCCATTTTGCTGCGGGGCGGCCGGATGTCGATGCCCACAATTTTGGCCACATCCGGGTTGCCGGATAGAGTCCCAACTATTTTTGTGCCGATATAGCCGGACACTCCGGTGATGAAGACATTTTTCAACACGATTCCTCCTAATATTACTTTGCAGAAAAACCCAGCAACCGGGCGGAAGTTTTTCTGGCAAAGGGAAAAGCCCAGGTTAAAAACACCAGCAGGTCCAACAACAGGCTGACCCGCCAGTGCACTCTGTTGCCATGGGCGGCCTTCCACACCACCCGGGCCACATCCAGCGGTTCCAACCGGATGCCCATGCGGGACACGCTCACCGCCTGGACCGAAGCCTGGGTGATCATGGGCGTGCGCACATAAGCGGCCATGACATCGCTCACCGTGATCCCCAAGGGCTCGAATTCGATGTTGAGTGCTTCTGTCAGACCGCGCACGGCGAATTTGGTGGCGGAATACACCGCCAGTTCGGGCGTGCCGTAGATGGCCGAGGCTGACGACATGTTGATGATACGGGCGCCCCCGGTTTTGCGCAGCAGCTCAAAACCGGCATGGATACAATGGAGAATCCCCTCGAAATTCACCGCCACGATCTTGCGCTGCATCTCGATGGCGATGCGGTGGTGGTGCCCCATGGCCAGGATGCCGGCGCAGTTGAACAGGACGTGCATTTTCCCGCCGGTGTTTTCTGCAAAATGGGCCACGGCCGCCTGCACGCTGCCGTAATCCGTAACATCCATGGGCTGGTGGCAACAATGTTCCCGGCCCAATGAACCTGCCAGGGCGGCCAATTGTTCAGCGTTGACATCATATAGGCCGGCATACCAACCGTTTCGCACAAACAATTCAGCCGTGGCCCGGCCGATTCCGGAACCAGCCCCGGTAATGAAGATACACTTGCGATGGCCCATACCTCCCCCTCCTTGAAAGCCTTTCCGTCTTAAGTGGGAATCACTTCTGTTTTTTTCGGGGTCGGGGTCGGTATCGGTATCGGGGTCGTATCTTTAATTTTACAAATAGCACTCTTCGTCTATCCCGAACTTCCTGCTTTTTTGGAGCAACTCGAAAAAAACTGATTCGATACCGATTCCGACCCCGATACCGACCCCGAAAAAAAGACAGCTCCGGATTCAAATTCCCTTGTGACTGATGGTAAATGGTTTTCCCCGGTTTAAACTTTCTCTAATATGTGAATACACATGGCAGCCTCCTCAACTCCGATATTGCCGCCGCCGTTTTCCGCCAGTCCCAGCCGGGCGCCCTCTACCTGGCGCTGTCCGGCCGCGCCCCGGAGTTGCAGGCCCAATTCATAAATCTGGGCCAGCCCCGAGGCCCCGATGGGATGGCCGCGGCATTCCAGCCCGCCGCTGGTGTTCACCGGCTGCTTGCCCCCCAGTCTGGTGGCCCCGGTCTCGGTATAGGGCCCGCCTTCACCCATGGGACAGAATCCCATGGCCTCGGTCTGGTGCAGCTCGCCGTAGGCAGTGGCGTCGTGCAACTCCGCCAGACTGATATCTTTCGGTCCGACCCCGGCCATGTCATAAGCCTTTTTCACCAAACGCTCGCCGATGTCCTCGCCGTTCAAATCCCGATTCGTGCCGGTGCCCAGCACCGAAGCCCTGATCTTCACCGGCCGGACGCCGGTCAGCTTTTTCAGAAACCGTTCGGAGCAGACAATGGCCGCCGCCGCCCCGTCCCCCACTGGCGCGCACATGGCCCGGGTCAGGGGATAGGCAATGGCTTTGTCCGAAAGGACTTCCTCTACGGTCATGTCCTGCTGATACTGGGACAGGGGGTTCAATGAACCGTGCCAGTGGTTTTTGGCACAAACCACCGCCAGTTGACGCTGGGTGGTACCGAATTTGCTCATGTGCCAGCGCGCACCCATGGCATAGGCATCCATGAAAATGCTCCGGCCCTCCCCCGGCGGCGTTTGCCCTTCCGGAATGGTAATGGAAAAAGTCTTGTTGACTTCCTCCATCAACTTCAACTGCTCGCCGAAATTACCCACATCCATACAGGTGGCATAGGCCGACAAGGACAGGGCCTTGTTGGGGTTGGTAATCTTTTCCGCGCCGATGGCAATGGCCACATCGTACATCTGGGCGCGAATCCCTGTGTACGCCAGGTGCAGGGCCGTGGAAGCCCCGGCGCAGGCGTTCTCCACATTGGTCACGGGAATGGCCTCGATGCCCATGGAGCGCAAAACCACTTCCCCCCGGATGGAATGCTGATTGGCAAACATCCCCCAGAAAGTATTTGAAAAAAAGGCCGCCTCCAACTGCTTCTTGTCCAGCCCGGCATCGCCCAGGGCCAACCGGACAACCTCATGGGCCATGTCGCGCACATCCCGGTCCGGATATTTGTTGAACCGCAACATGCCCAGCCCGATAATATAAACATTTTCCATACTCTTCCTACCTTTTATCCATAAAGTCTTTTAGCACCATTTCCCTGATCCACAATTCCTAATTCCCAATTCATAATTCATAATTGTTTTTACAGGTGGTGGGCCCCGGTAATCATCAAGCTGTCATTGGCCCCGTCCTCGATCATCCCGGCCCGGGCATCCCGGAAGAATTTCTCGATGGGATATTCCCGGCTCAAGCCATTGCCGCCGAAGATCTGGATGGCCTCGCTGGTGACTTCCAGGGCCGTGTTGGTGCAGAAGACCTTTGAGGCAATGGAATACTGGATCAGGGGCGGAGTGTTGTTGTAGTTGTAGATCATAGCCGCCCGCGAAAGGGCCCGGGCCGCCTCGATCTTCATGAACATGTTGAACAATTTGTGTTTGATCATCTGGTGATCGAAGAGCATTTTGCCGCCTTGCACACGCTGCTTGCTGTAAGCCAGGGCTTCCTCGTAGGCGGCCCGGGCCACGCCCACGAACAGGGCGCCCATGCCGGCATTGGCCGTGGACAAAGTCACATCCAGCATGGAATCATAGCTTTCCTCATCCACCAGCATGTATTCCCGGGGCACGCGCACACCGTCAAAATAAATTTCGCCCTGGTTCAAGGCCCGCTGGCCCATTTTATCCAGGGGCTTGCCTTTACGCACCCCCGGCAGGTTCAAAGGCACGATGCAGATGCCGCCGCCGGACATGCCCTTGCGGGGATCAATGGTCAGATAAACCAGGGAATGGGTGGCGATGGTGCCGTTGGAAACCCAGGCGGATTTCTGACCCTCAATGATGTAGGCGTCGCCGTCCAGACGGGCCGTGACTTGGCCGGAAATAGTGGGATCCGTGAACTGGGGGGTAAACGGGCACAAGGTATCCGTACCGTGTTCCGGTTCGGTGATGCCCCAGCAACCCACAATGGAGGCGTCCTTGCAGGCGCAGAAAGGCTCGATAATGTCCTCGATCAGCTTTTCCGTAGGCACCATGGAGGCGAAAAAGGCCGGAAAGCAGGAAACCCCGAGACTGATGGCAAAGTCGACACTACCCCAAGCCAGTTCCTCCAATACCATGTGGGTTTCAATGGGGTCCGTGGCCAGACCGCCGTAAGTGTCCGGGATGAAAATCGTATGATACCCGAGATCATACCCTTTTTTCATGGTGTTCCAAAACAGTTTGCTTTTGATGACTTCCTCGGGCGCCATTTTATCCAGTTCCAGACTAGCCGGACGCAGGACTTCCTTGGCAAACCGATGGGTCTCCTCCTTGATGGCATTCTGTTCAGGAGTCAACTCAAAATTGAGATCAGTATAGAGTGCCATTTTTATTCTCCTTAAAAAATGGTTTAGAGATTTGGAAATTAGCTATTTCATCCTGCCGAAGCTATACACATTCTGCTGCTCCGGCCCAAAGGCCTGGCGCAGCACCCGGTCCAAGGCCTTTTCGGAAATGGTCTTGGGAATTTCATCCACCACCTGCAGAAAAGAGGGGATGAAATTCGGCTCCAGATCCTTTTTGCATTTTTCAAAAATGACGGTGGGATCGATGCGTTTCCCTTCCAAGGGCGCCACCGCCGCCACCAGGTCGCTTTCCCCCGGGGCCCCGGAAGCTGCCGGAATACCGTAAACGCAGACTTCACTCACATCCGGATGATCACCGATGACCTTTTCGATATGGTCCGGCTGGATGAAATCCCCGGCCCGGCGCAGTTCCGAACCCTTGCGGCATTGGAAGTAATACCAGCCCTCCTTGTCCTTTTTCACCAGGTCGCCGGTGCGCAGCCAGCCGCCCCGGGTCTTTTCCTCCGAAGCTGCGGGCAGGCCGTGGTAGTCCACCTTGGTCTCGCCGCGCATCATGCGGATGATCAGCTCGCCGGCTTCACCGTCCGGCACAGGCTTATCCTGTTCATCCACCACCTTGAACTCCATCATCCCCGGCAAGGGTTTGCCGAATGAACCGATGGGGCCCTGGCCCGGCGGCTTGTAGGCAAAACCGCCTTCCACCGCCGCATACCATTCCAGGATCTGCACATTGAAACGCTTTTCAAAATCCTCCCAGATGGCGGCGGGGGTGCCGGCGCTGATTACCGTCCGTACGGGATTGTCCGTGTCGTTTTCCTTGGGCGGTTCATTGTAGATCCCGGCCATCATGCCCCCCAGCAGGGAGAAAGAGGTGCAGCCGTATTTCCGGCAGATATCCCAGATGCGGGTCTTGGTGAACTTGGCGCTGAGCACGGCCTTGGTGCCGGTGCTGATGCTGGGGAACAAGGTCACGGCCTGGGCATTGCCGTGGGTCAGGGACAAACCCGTGTACAGCACGTCTTCGGCGGTGTACTTCCACACCAGGCGGGTGGCGATGTTGTAAAGCCCGAAACGGTTGTTGCGGATCATCACCCCTTTGGGATCACCGGTGGTGCCGGAAGTATAGATGATCTCCATGGGATGGCGCACATCCATGATCTGCTGGGGCACCACGGTCCAACTGTCCTTTTCCAGGGTTTCATTCAGGGCCGGATAATCCGGTGATACCGCCATATCCTGATCCGGTCGATAGGCCACGGCCGTGAATTTCAATCCGGGCACCCCTGCGATGACCTCCGCCAAGGGCTGAAGCAGTTCGCCGGAAACCAGCACGGCTTTTGCTCCGGAATTGTTCAGCAGGAAGCGCAAACGCTCCCCCCGGCTGCGCGGGTCGATGGGAATCATAATGGCGCCGATCACCGGCCCGGCCAGCATGGCATAGATAAATTCCGGATGATTGCGCATAAACACGGCATAGGTGTCGCCCTTGGCGAGGCCCTTTTCCAGAAACAGGCGCGCCACCCGGTTGGACTTCTCATAGAGATCGCGGTAGGTCAGGATATCCGCCGCCAGATCCCCGTTTTCAAAGACAAGCACTTCCTTGTCAGGCTGTTCGTCTGCCTTCATCTCCACCAGGTGGGAACAGATGGCCTGATTCAAATGCGCTTTTGAACTCATGGGTCACCTTCCTTTAAGACCTTGATCATGATCCGGCGGCTAATCTTCCACCGCACCGATAAAACCCCGGTTGTACGTGGGGAATTCCTTGTCGAAAATCTGGTCCCAATGTTCCTTTGTCCAGAATTCATGGCGGTCGAAATAAGGATTCTTCTTGCCCGCACTCACGGACACGCTGATCACCAGATCCACATCCGTGATCACTTGCAAGGCCAGAGCCGCAAAAGCCAGGGTGCTGAAGACCCGGCAGTGCAGGCCCAGGCGATGGGCCGTGCTGGCCGCGGCATTGGCGGCGATGTTCAGATTGATACTTTTGAACATGCAGCTCGGACCATTGGCGGTCAGGGATTCCACCTGTTCCGCCTTGTTCAGTTCCGCACAGGTCCTGTATCCGCAGGCGCCGCAATTGTAATTGAAATCCGACTTGCGCTTTTCCCCCATGATCATCAGGGCGCTAGGTTCTTTCATCAACTGGATCAGATGCCGCCCGTCCCGGGCCGCCAGGGGCGCCATATCCCCCAGGGAAAAACAGTATTCGGCGATCTGCTGCAAGTCTTCGCCCTGAACATTGATAATTTTAATGGCGTTGCGGTCCTTGAAGCGGAAGCTGTTGTGGGCGCTTAGCGCCATCAGCTCCACGGCCCGCTCCAGTCCGCTTTCAACCAGATCCGACATTTCTCTGATGGTCATATCATCCTCCTCTCGGCCATGGCCTTCCTTTGGTTAACTGTAGATGGAGCGGAACTGGGGCCATAAGCGCTGGATCATGCGATCGTTCATGGTGCGCTGGTTGATTTCCGCATACCGTCTGGGAATGTCCCGGAACGGACTTTTCTCTGTAATGGAAATGGCCACGGCCGTGGCAAAACCCGTGTTCCGCGGCAGGATGCGCAGGCGCATGGCCGCGGCTCCGGCTGTCCAGAAAACACCATAATCAACACCCAAATTGCGGGCCTGGGAAACCATACCGTCAATGGCATAGGCGATATTGGTGGCCCGGAAGATGCACAATGGCCCCTGGAAAGCCACTTCCGGATCAGGGGGCAGCCGTTCCGTCTCCTTCAGGTATTCGCACACCAGTTTGCCGCACATGTTGCAGTTGATGTCCGCCGGGTCTGAAACACAGCGCAGGGAAGTCGTGATCAGCACCGCGTCCGCATCCCGCAGCATAGCCGCATCGCGTTTGAAAAACTGCCAGGTCTCCTTGATATCCCCCATGCGCTCCATTTCCTGGCAGAGATCCTCGATGTCGCAGGCGTCATCCAGAATATGGATGGTGCATTCCCCTACCCCGCCCACCCGCGGAGAAGTAGTGCCCGAGGCCAGGATCAGGCGCGCCGTGAGTTTGGCCGCCTCCAGGCGGTCGGTCTCGTATTGCTTCATGCTTCTTTCCATAAGCGCCTCCTATTCTTTTTCAATGGAAAGGCCGTGGGCTTTGGCATGTTCCGGATACATCTCATAGGCCGGCTTAAGCAGGGGCAGGAGTTTCAACACCTTCGGCATGGGCCCCTTGGCCTTGATCAGACCCTTGGCCAGGGCCACCGGCATGGAGATGTGCTTTAACCAGAACTTGTGACAGGTATCCCCACTGAGAGTCATTTCCACCGTGGCAGTCTGGCCGATGTCGCCCCACAGCACCGCGCCCTTGGTGCCGTCCCCGGGTGTCAGCCACAAGGCGCCGGCCGGATCAGAAATGTTGAATTTGATGATGATGTTGGTTGCCACGAATCTGGGCCCCATGATGGGATCTTCCATCAGTTTTTCAAACAGGCCGCCCAATACTGTCTGCATTTTTTCCTTGCTTTCAAATACCGGCATTTCTCCCCCTCCTTTCCTTTGTTTATGGTTGGTCTTGGTAGGAATTCAGCAAGCCGACAACGGCCCGCTTCAAGGCATCAAGGGCCCATTCCGTGGAGTGCAGCTCCGGCGCTAGAAACCAGCGGGTGGCGATTCCCTGGTAGATGGCGGAAACGGATCGGGCTGCGGCTTCCGCATCAATGCCGCGGAAACGTCCGGACCGCATTCCTTCATGGATGGCTTCTTTCAATAGAACCAGCCAGTTTTGCACCCAGTCATGGAAAATCCGGCGGTATTCCCGGTCATGCACGGCAATGGACATGAAATCATAGAGCACTGGATAGCCCAGCAAGGCATCCGGATCATCAGCGTTGTAGAGCCAGGAGAAAGACAATAGCTTGTCCAAGGGGTCCGTGAACTGGGCCATGGTGATTTTCCCCCGCACGAAAATACGTTTGAAAAACTCCTCAAAAGCCGCGAGGAACAGTTCGTTCTTGGATTTATAGTAGTGGGCCAACCCGCCTTTGGAAAGCCCGGCGGCCCGGCAGATGTCGGCCATGGTCACATTGGCGCAGCCGTTGGCGGCGATGGTTTTCAGGGCAGCTTCTAGAATCTGGGCTTTGCGGATGGCTTCGAGTTCGATGATAGGCGGCACGCCGTAGCTCCTGTGGATGATCGCTTGATTTGTATACCAAGCGCTGTTTTATAGACGCAACGTTGTTTTAGTCGGACACAAAAAAAAGAACGCGAAAATCAGAATAAATTACCGGCCAACTGGTCTGTTGTCCGACCGAGCGGTCGGTTACTTAATATGAAAATTCATTATACTTTGTCAAGCGTTTTTTTCGCTTTATAAAAAACTTATTGATATCAAAAGAATTTAATTACCAACAAGCCGCCGGTCAATGATCAAATTGATGAACTCCTGCTGAAAAGCCGGAGGATCGACAGCCCTCAGGCTGGCCGCCTCCCAAGTCATGTAAACTCCTTTTTTGGTCAGGGAACGGCCCTGAATCTCGCCGGATTCCAGACAAGAGGCCACGGCCCAACGGGGCAGCAGACTGACCCCGAACCCGGCTTTGACAAGCTCGATCACCGCCTGGGGATGTTCGGCCTTGATGACCTTGGCCACCCTGATCCCGGCCGGGGCCAAATAATACTCGTAGAGATCCCCCTTGGCCGTGTCCCGGCTGACCACCAGGGTCAACTCGGAAAGCTCCTCGATCTCCAGAAAAGGCTTGACGGATTTCAGTTCCCGGGGCGGCATGATCACCAGAACCTCGTCTTTGAACAATGGGACATAATGGATGTCCCGCTTATCATCCTTGATGGTCGTGATGATCAGATCAAGCTGCTGATCCCGCAAGGCTTGGAAATAATCCGGGGGCGTGAGCAACTCCACCGTGACCTTGGGAAACAGCTCCTGGAGTCTTTTCATGACCCCGGGCAGCCATTGATAACTGAACAGGCAGGTGGTGCCGATGCGTAGCGCGCCGGTCTCGCCGTGGACGAGCTTGCCGATGTCCAGTTCGAGCAAATGGATTTCATCCAGGACCGTACGGGCGCTCTTCAGCATGCGCGCACCGGCCGGGGTGGGGATCATCTGCTTCTTGGTCCTTATAAACAAGGGGGTATTGAGTTTGTCCTCAATATCCTGAAGCTGATGACTCAAGGCCGGCTGGGTAAGGCAGAGCTTTTTCGCAGCCCTGGTCAGATTGCCGATCTCGGTGATGGTCTTTACCAGCAGCAAATGGCGCATTTCAATCATGGGCATACGCAAACATTCATAAAATTTATTTATCATTATTATAAAAACAATCGATTTTTATTATCATACGAAAAAGGATAAGATTTGTCCAACTCAAAAGAAAGGAGAACAACCATGTTTAAATCCGAATTATGCAAATTATGCGGCACATGCCTGACCGGCTGTCAGTGGATGGATGTAATCCAAGAGCAGGCCATCATTTGGCAGGGAGCCATGCTGCGCGGAGAAAGCACACCGGTGCTGGAGCAATGCATCACCTGTTATGCCTGCAACGAGCGCTGCCCCCAGGGGGCCAATCCATTTGATCTGCACTGCGAACTGCAGGGTAAATACGAAAGTCTTGTGTCCCAGGGCTCTGTGGCCGGCATGGAGGCCTACTATGCCTTTTCCGGCGAGCTGCGTAATGTTCCCCAAGCCCAGCGTGTCTTGGCCGCCTGTATGTACGAGAAGTCCGAGCCGGCCCTGATGCAAGGCCGCCTCTATGATCTACCCAGGGTGGGCGGGAAGCCGTTTTTCTGTTGGGGCTTGTTCAGCCATATGGGCGCAAGCGCCGTCCAGCGCAAGCACGCCCAAACCTTTGTCGATCGCCTGGCCATGACCGGGGCCAAGGAGGTGGTCTGTTTTCACGTGGATTGCTATTCCATGCTGGCCGCCACCATACCGGATTTCGGCATAGAAGTGCCCTTCCGCCCCATCCACCTTGCCGAATATCTGGTTGAAAAACTGCAAGCCGACATAACCCAAATCAAGCCCTTGAACATGGCCATTGCCTACCAGCGACCGTGCGCCTCCCGGCATACACCGGACATGGAACCCAAAATCGATGAACTCTTTGCCTTGACCGGCGTTAAAAGAGTGGCGCGCGAATATGACCGGGAAAACGCCTTGTGCTGCACCAGCGTGAAACTCATGTATAACAAAGGCAATGATATCGCCGACCGCGAAAAAAACGTCCTAGATGCCAAAAAAGCCGGAGCCCAGTGCATAGTGTATTTCTGTCCAGTGTGCCGGCAGATGCTGGAGGAAGTCGCCGCCAAGCATGGACTTCCCATGGTTTTTCTGGGGGATCTGGCCCGCATGGCCATTGGAGAGATCCCATTTCCGAATACGGAGGCCAAATGAAAAAAATCATCCGGGCTGTTGATCGCTGAGTATATTATGTAGTTTTCAAGCTCGGTCTCCTTATCGGTTGCATACCGACGCGCCTCAAATGGAATCGCCTGACCAGGATGCTCATGCGTTTCAATGCCAAGACGGTGCTCCTCATGCGGGGCACCGGCGATGTCCATGCCTGCCATCAACTCATGGAATTCGACCGGACCCTTCTGGAAACCATTGGCGGAGAGTTGATTGTCCTCAGTTCCCAGGCCCAGGGCGATGCCAAAGATTGCGAGATCGCCATCCGCCTACAGAACAACCCACCGAGGGAATGATGGACTTGTAACTTTCTTTTTCAACCGGAAAATGTTAAATTCCATTCAACATTTGGGCTTTGACCATAGTTTCGGCATAGCGAATCCGATAAAACCGACATACGCCGGAGGTGCTGCTGTAATCAACCGACTGCCCATGATGATCCTTGGAATTTACATGATCATCATCTCCATCACCTGTTTTTTTCTGAGCCTTTATTTCAAGGACACCCTCGCCTTTTCCGGCAGTCAGATCGGCGTGTTGTTTTCCATCCAGGCCGTCACCGGAATGCTGGCGGCTTTCCCGGCAGGTCTGGGGCTGGATCGGATTTCCAGCAGAACTTTTGCTGTGGCAAGTCTTCTGATCCAAGCTGTCTGCTTTGCATTCATGGGCAAGGTGGGTTCCTTTCCGATTTATGCCCTCGTGTTTTTGATCTGGTCACTATCTAGCTGGGTTTTCCGTATGAGCATCGACGTTCAGGTCCTAAAAACCGTTGACCAGGAACAGCCGGCCTATCCCATCGGCGTTTTCCAGGCCTGGCGCTTTGCCGGTCTGACCGTGGGCATGCTCATGGTCGGCTATGCTCTCCCCTTCCTGGATTTTTCCCTCAGTCTGATTCTGGCCGGCCTTGCTTGTCTTATTCTGGCGGTTCCGGCCGGATTTTTAGCCCCCACTGCCGTGGGGCGCATCCGTCTGGCCGAATATGGAAAGGATTTCAGCAACCGCACTGCCCAGCTTTTCTCCCTTTGGATGCTTCTCTTTGCCACCCATTGGGGTGCTGAGCAGACCTGTTATGGTCTTTTCTTGAAATACGACCTGAAGTTGTCCAGCATCGGCATGGCCTGGTATATTGCCTCGGAATTCGCGGTCATCATAATTACTATGCTCAGCGTGCCCAAGTATATGCACCAGAGAAGCGGTGTATTGAAAGTCGCCCTGTTGGGCCTTTTGACCTCCGGTATAGGTCACATGGGAATGGTCGTGCCCTGGGTTTGGTTGTCTGTTCTTTTCCGCATGCTCCATGGGGTCGGCGACGGTTGCATGCTTTTGATCTTCTATCTGGGGATTGCCAAGCTGTTCCCAGCAGCGCATATGGGCGGCAACGCCGGTATTGTCAATCTCGCCACCATGATCGGTTATGTGGCCGGGTCCATGCTGTACGGTCCTTTTGGAGAAGCCTTTGGATATGGCCGGCCCCTCTGGATCAGCGGCCTTACCACCCTGCTGCTGATTCCGCCTTTGTGGGTTTTGCAGGCGCGGCAGAAGGGGTGAGACGGGAATAAGGAACAATCGAAAAGTTTTCCTGGGGATATATTCTTCTCACTCAGGCCTTTTTCGGAGTGCGCAGACTTGTCTGCGCTTTTAAAAGCGGCGACATGTCGCCGCACTCCAAAGACCTGCCGACATCTGCATATTATTCCTGAACGATTAAGGCTCCACGTTCCTTCAACAGCGCCCGCAGGATGGAGCGGTGACAACGCTTTTCCTCCGTGCAGTAACAGCCGAGAGCCAGGTTGGTGCGTTGGGATAGACTCGCCAGCAGATCCAGAATCCGATCGGCGCCCGAAGCCTTCAGCTCAGAAATGAATGCTTTTCGAAATACAGACCAGGCCTTGTCATCAACCGCGGCCTGCCCGGTTTTCATCAATTCCGGGCTCGGGGACAACAAAGGCAGCCAGACATCATAGTAATCCCGCTTGGCGAATTCCACCTTGGGAACCCCCCGGGGCGGGCGGCGGACCGTGCCCAGGCGCAGGCCTTCATCCGGTAGTCGTGGTTCACCCAGTCTGACAATTCGAATCGCCATGGTCTTTTCCTTTCTTACAGTTCCGTTGCCGGTGTTTTAGGGCCTCAAAGGATTTTTGGGGCCGCATGAACCTCCGTGTTGAATATCAGGATGGGTGGATTATACACCATTTTCGGCTTTTTGAAATGGTTGGACCCGTTAATTAGGATTGACCTGACCAAGGGGAAATGATATCTTTTATTATTAATTTATTTCATGTAATTTCATGACTTTATATAATAACATCGGACGCGCTTTTTCATCCAAAGCAGCACGGTAAAAAGAAGGGAATACCTTTATGGCAAACGTGGATTTCACCTTGGACGAATCCGTGGCGGTGATCACCCTCAACAGCGGGGAAAACCGCTTCAACCCGGATTTCCTGAATACGTTCCGCAAGGTCCTTACCACAGTGGAAACCGAAACCGAGGCCAGGACCATCATCGTGACCTCTGGGCATGAAAAGATCTTTTCCAACGGCCTGGATCTAGAGTGGCTCGCACCCATCATCCAGAACCAGGACACTGCGGCAGCCAAGTCCTTTTTTTATCTGCTGATGGACACTTTCAAGCGGGTGGCCACCTGCCCGTTGATCACCATGGCCGCCATCTCCGGCCATGCCTTTGCCGGTGGCGCCATTTTCAGTTGCGCCTTTGATTATCGGCTGATGCGCTCGGACCGCGGTTTCTTCTGTTTCCCGGAAGTGGACCTGGGGATTCCTTTTCTGCCGGGCATGCTGGCCCTGCTGCGCAAAGCGATCCCCTATTCCGTCATGGAAGACATGGTGTTTTCCGGCCGGAGGCTCACGGCGGAAGAATGCCTGGCCGGCCGCATCGTCCGCTCCATCCATCCCATGGAACAACTGCTGCCCGCAGCCCTGACCTTTGCTAAAAGCCTCAACAAGAAACGCAGCACCGTGGCGGAAATGAAAAAACGCATGAACAAACCGATTTTGGATGCCATCGAAAAGGAAGATCCGGCCTATATCGAATCCGGAGCCTTCCATGTGTGAACGCCTAGCGTGAACACCAGGGGGATCGCAGGTAGTTCTTTTCGGGGTCGGGGTCGCTATCAGTATCGGGCCCGAGATGCTGATCGGCATTGGGCATTGTGGGGCATTGGGGCATTGTGGCGCCAATCAAGGATTTGAATTTAAAAATTGGCTGTTTTCCGACCTTAAACCGAGCTTTTTGTGGCCGAAAAAGAGCTTTAAATCGGGTAGTCAGAGGGAACGCTTTTCGGCTACTTTTTCTTTTTCCATTAAAAATGACAGCATACCGAGTAAGAATATTTCTTTCCCATGTTAAATTAATTTCAGCTTGTAAATTCGGATCGTAGATCCGGGTTTTCAAATTTATCTGGTTCCATCCCAAACCATAGCAGAATCCGGCTGTTTTGTTCACGGGGATAGACATGGGAAAGATTCGGGACTACTTCAAGGGTGATGTCGGCGCCGGCCTGTTGCAGGAGGGTGCAGGCGAAACGCGCGCGGCTTACGGGAAACATCCAATCCAGCTCGCCGTGGACCCATAGAATCCGCTTGCCTTTTGCGGTTTTCAAATTCAGCGGCGGCAGCGTTCCGGCGATTATGGCAAAACCCGTAAAGATTGAATTCGGCTCCAGGGCGCAGGTCAACGCAAAGGTTCCCCCATCGGAAATCCCCGTCAACAGAATTTGGGTTTTATCCACCGGCCAGCGTTCCATCACCTGGTCCAGGGCTGATCGAATCAGCGCGCGGTCCTTATCCGGCTGTGTAATAGCCCAGGTGGTAGCAGAAGATGTGGGCGCGAGAACCATAAAATTCCGGCAGCGGGCTTCCCGCAGCCAGGACCAGATAAAGTCGCGACCATGTCCCAGGCCGCCGTGCAAAGCGACCACCAGCGGCAGGCAGGATTTGCCGGCGAAATTTTCCGGTATGTAAACCGAAAAAGCACCGCGGGTATACGGCTCTGCCCCAGCCCCCATGTGGACCAAGCCGGAATCGTATATCCCAGTGGAATCCCGCAGAGCGATTTCCGTGGCCGGCCTTTCAAGGAACAACTCATCAACGGCCGGCAAAAGATGCCGCAAGGGGAACAACATTTCCTGGGCGCGACAGTATTTGCGATTTGCCTTCAGAAGCCTTGTGATGATTTCCTCCGGCCCGCCAGTCTGGGGTTTAATGAAGGCAGTCATGACCTCGCATAAGAAGAAGATCGCCTGGTCAAGGGTTGCTTTCAAATCCTGAAATTGGGCTTGATTGTCCGGAAATTTTTCTAACGTCCGTCGGCACAGTTCAAGTTCGTATAAATGCTTCAGCAGCTTTGGATGATAACCTTCGAACCCTGGTGAAAAGAAATAGCGCTGGGCATTCTCTACGGCATTCCGGGCGGAAAGCAAAACCCGGCATTCTGTGTTGATCTGTTTTAAAACAGCCGCGTCTTTTTGATCCATGTTTTGTTCACTTCATTCGCATTCAGTTCAATAGTCCTTCAGCTTTGATCACCGTTTCGGCCGACCTTCATTGTGGGAGCGGCTTCCAGCCGCGATACGGCCGAAACGATGATCAAGGCCGGCTCTTCATATATAAATAGTCATCATTGTCTTGAGAATTGAACTTTGATCCAGTCTGCATTTTGGAATTGCAAATGGTTCCAAAATTCGTTTCCGATCTCATTATTTTTTCGAACCATGATGATGACATGTCTTCGTTGCAGGAAACGGATGCACTCTTCAACCAAGGATTTCCCGATCCCTTGCTTTCTTTTAACTTTCGCAACTGCCAAATGATGGATATAGCCATATCTTCCATCATTGCCACATAAAACCGCTCCTATTATATTTCCATGTTCCTGTGCTACAAAGCCAGTTCCCTGAGAAGATTTCAGCAAGGCTTCAACTTCTTCTCTCCCATCTTCGGGTTCCTCACTTAATTCGCATTCAAGCCAAAGGTCTTTCACATATAAATAGTCATCAATAACCATTTTGCGTATTTTCATAATTCAATGTTTGCCCAATAACCAAAAATCAGCAGACTGTCCGAAACGGCATTGACTGGCATTTTGCGCTACTTTCTTCCAAAACTTCACAAATTGACGAGTCCACAACATTATACTCTTTAGATCTGCCAGTCAGGCGGATAATGGATATCACTTTCTTTGAACCTTTCAGCTATGCGTCGAACTATTTCTTCTCTCCGGTTGGCGGCCCAAAGAGGAACTGTTTCAGACCAATCCACAAGCGAGGGAACATACAATTCGAAGTGACCCGGCTCTGTATTCTCAAGCTTGAGTGGCAGCATACACACTTCTCCATCGTGTATTTCTTCATACAACCATTGGCCCCTGAATCTTCGACCTGCAAAATATCCTTTATCACGAAGCGAGAGTATTCTTTTGGCCTTCAGAATGGAAAACACAGCCGCTATGGCAATTGGCAAAGCTATAAGAAACCACCAACCAACAATTAATGACATTATATTTATGATGGCCGCAAGCAAAATGAAACCAAACAACAAACACCAGACTTGATCGAGTTTTTGAGAACGTCCCCTGGTCATTGGTGCCTCGTAATGGGTGGCCTAATATATATCGTTAATGCAGCCAGCTCAAATAGCCGATAAAAATTAGCTTTTTCCCCAATTTTAATTATAAAAATTTTCAATACCTTATGAAAATCGAAATTCCGGGAGACTCGATTTGCGATTATATACACTTATTTCCCGGCAAACCTGGCGCCCATTTCAAATGCCTTTCGCTGATCCAGAGGGAAAACGTCCCGGCGTCGTTTGGCCTTTTTCTCAGGATCGAAACGGGTTGACAGCACTTTAGAATAATCCGTGAACTGATAGGTATCGCAACAACAAATGGATTCGGAATCTCCAAACAACATTTTCAGTATTCGATCATAATTGCTGAAATGTCGGTCATATCCATATTCTGAAATTTGTTCCTCGGAAATATTCATGGTATAGATCATTCCGGTTTTAATTTTGCGGGGAAATAAAGACTGGGGCGGGTTTGTATACGTCAAATACGGAAAAAACAGACGCTCCGTAAAGGATTTCAGCTCGCCTGAAACGGTTCCAAAATAAATCGGAGAACCGAGGATAATCCCATCGGCGGCTTCGATTTTTTTCAGGATGGGGGTCAAATCATCTTGGATGGCACAGCGGCCATAATGAATCCCGCCGATTGTCTTGCAGGCGAAACAGCTTTGACATCCTTTATAGGTTAAATCATACAGGTGTATAAGTTCGGTTTCGGCGCCGCTGGCGGCGGCGCCCTCCAGTGCGCTTTTCAGAAGTGTGGCCGTGTTCCATTCTTTTCTGGGACTGCCGTTAAAAGCTATTATCATCATTTGTCCTGCTTCCTTTCTCTATTCTCGAAAGCCGATGATACTCCACCCGCATAGCGGGTGGCATTTGGAATGCGCGGACGCGTCCGCGCTTTAACAGCGGCGACACGTCGCCGCACTCTAAAATATTACATCGTTCTTCCTATTCGCCATCATTCAGGGCTTCTCCGAGGAAGAACCCATATCATTTCTTGCCGGATCGGTAGAAACAATCCGGGTCCACCGCCATAGCCGGTGAGTTTAGGGAAAACTAAATTTTTTCTGCCTCGACCTCGAAACCATGAAAGCTTTAGGAGTCTGAAGACGCGGCCAATCGACTGCGATGCTCCAGATACAATTCATAGTTGTGTTTGATGATTTCCGGAATCGGCAAGTCATAGGGACAACGGTCAAGGCATTCTTCGCAGTTCTCGCAAAGCGCAACGCTCTCCATAGCCTTTTGGGCAAAATTCATCGCTACCTTAAAATCCATTCGGCTGACGATGATGGGGTACCCCATGGCCATGGTTATCAATACCCCGTTGGGGCATGGCTGGCAATACTCGCAGCGTCGGCAAAAATTCCGGCCGAGGCTGAGCCGGTAACCCTCGATCAGTGCTGAATCCTGATCAGTAAGCGTATTCGGTATCGGAATGGATAAAAACGCCGGAATATCGTCCACGGCACTCAAAGAGTCAAAGCCGGGCAGCGGTATGATGCCGGAATACTGTCTGAGGAATTTGAACGCCAGCATTCCGTTGTCAATGACACCGCCGGCAAACGGCTTCATGACCAGGATGCCCATTCCGCGTGCCCGGGCAGCCGGATGCAATTCCTCAAGGGCTTCGGTTTCAATGAAATTAAACGGAAATTGGATGGTGCTGAACAAGCCGGATTTGACCAGTGTGACGGCCATTTCCAGATTGTGCGAAGTGACACCGATATGGCGGATCTTTCCCGCCTGCTTTGCTTGCATAACCGCCTCCAGCGCCCCACCAGGTGCTGTGACCGCCTCGAAATCCTTTTGCTGAGCGATCTGATGTAGTTGGAAAAGATCGATGTAATCCGTTTCCAGCGCCCGCAAGCTGTCGTCGATCTGTTGACCCGCCCCATTGGCGTCCCGGAGAATCGTTTTGGTGGCGATCAAAACTTTGTCGCGCATCCCGTAAAATGCTTTCCCGATCTTGTTTTGACTGTCGTGATACGCATTGGCCGTGTCATAAAAATTGATTCCATGCTCAAACGCCCGCCGCAGAACCTTCACAGCCGAGTCGGTTCCAAGCCGAATGATGGGTATGCCGCCGAAACCGATTTCGGAAACCAGCATGCCGGTATGGCCGAGTTCGATATATTTCATGGCTTGCTCCTTTAATTTGTGAGCATCTGGGGGTTGGCAAGAATTCTGCTACAAACACCTCATTTCGAATTATAACTATTTAATATCAAGTTTGTCCATGTTTCTTAAATTGAACATCCCTTCAAATTGGGTTATAGCATCCCTTAAAATCATTTGTTCATGGTTCGACAACACGAGAAACAGTTCCGCATGTCAGGCCTTTTCAAACCGCGTAATACGGAGACTCTTTATGAAAAAGATCTTGATCGGGCTGGGTGTTTTCCTGGGGCTGGTCCTGGCACTGCTGATCATCCTGCCCTTTGTCATCAACATCAGGGAGATCGTGGCCGCACAGCTTCCCGCGGTTGAAAAACAGATTCATCGCAAGATAGCCATCGGCGATGTTAGACTGACGTTGCTGACCGGTGTCGGCGCTGAAATCAGGAGCGTCAGCATTTCCAATCATCCGGATTTCCGCAAAGAAGCGTTTGTCAGCATGGAAAGCCTGCGCGCCAGGGTCCGATTGCTGCCCCTTTTAAAAAAGACGGTGATGGTTTCCTCGATTTCCATTGTCAAACCCGACATCCTGATTGAAAAAGACGGTCAGGGCCGCATGAACTTCGCTGATATGATCACCGCCCCAAAAACCGCCGAACCGGAATCAAAGGAACCAAAACCCCAGGAACCTGTAAAAGATCCCCTGGCCCTTTTGGGAACAATTCAGGTTTCCAATATTTCCATCAAAGACGCCCGTTTCCGTTTCTACGACGCCTCCAAGCCGGAATCCGCCAAGGAATACGCCTTGGACCGGCTCAATCTTGCACTGGATGCCGCGTATTCGCCCCAGGAAATCCAAGTAGATCTAGGTATGGATGTCAACCTCATGGTCAGCGATGTCTTTCCCAAGGATGCCGGCGCGCCTTTGTCCATCCGCTGTTCCACGCTGTTGCGCAAGAACGAGCTTCTGATCGAGCGGTTGAAACTGGTTCTCGGTAAAATGACCTTCAACGCCGCGGCCCGGATTCAGGACTTTGCAGCACCGCACATCGACGGCCAACTGGATTTGGAGCCCACTTCCCTTGAGAATCTGCCGGCGATCCTGCCAATGCTGAAACCATTTGCACTCAAGGGTAAACTTGCCCTGTCCGATCTACGGGCAACCGGCACCATTGATGAATTGAAAGAATTGAAAGGCATCGGCGGGAAAGTAAGCCTGCAAAACGGCAGCATCACATCCTCTGCTTTGGTAAACTCCATCGAAAAAATTCAGGTTTCGGCCGTCCTGGCAGGCAAGGACGTCAAGGTGCAGGAGCTGACCTTTCAGGTGGGCGCGTCCGATGTCCGGCTCGACGCCGGGATTCAAAATATTTTCAAGCCGGCTGTTACCTTTAACTTAACCTCCTCCTATTTGGATGTGGACGGGCTGCTACCGCCCGCATCCAAAGCGGCTCAGCCAGGTGAAACAAAAAAAGAAGCCGGTGCTGGCAAGCCCCAAAAAGCGCCGGATCTCAAGGCCGATGGTCGCGTGGCGATTCAAAAATGCAAGCTCAAAGGCGTGCAACTGGAGGATGTTACGGCGGAACTCACATACGCCGATGCGGTGGCCGTCTTGAAAAAACTGCGCTTCACCACTTTCGGTGGGGTTGTCGCCACCAGCGCCCGGGTGGATCTTACAGATATGCAGACCCCCAAGTGGAGCATTGATCTGGGCCTGGAAAACATCAGCGCCAATTCAGCCCTCAGTCAGTTCACCAGCCTGAAAGACACCTTGTACGGCAATGTAAATACGCGCCTGTCGCTTCAGGGCACAGGCAAAGAGTGGTCTTCCATATCGAAAAGCCTGGGCGGCAAGGGTTCGGCCAATGTCGTCAGCGGCAAGCTGGCCTCGCTGAACCTGTTGGATGCGGTGGGCCAAAGTCTGGGAAAATTTCAGGGCCTGGGCTTGTTGGCCCAGACCCTTGCGCCCCAGGCCGGTGTCCAATCAAAGGAAACCACTTTCCAGGATCTGGCCGGCAAATTCTCGGTTCTGGAAGGGAAGATCCAGTTGGAGGACCTGACCATGGCGGCCCGAGATTTCCTGCTTTCCGGCGGCGGCCAGATCGGCTTGGACCAGAAGCTTGATTTGCGGACCTCCGTGGTGCTTTCCAACGCTCTTTCCGCCCGTCTAGAGAAAGACAACTATATGAAGTATCTGTTGAACAAAAACAAACAACTGGAAATTCCCTGCGCCATCTCGGGCGATGTCCAAAAGCCCCAGGTGGCGGCGGACGGCGACAGCCTCAACCGCATGCTCCAAAAAGCCGCCACTACCGCCGCCAAGGATCAGCTTCAGCAAGGTCTCGAAAAGAAAGTGGGCAAGGACGCGGGCAAGTTGCTGCAGGGCTTATTCGAATGAACTTATAGGAATCGAGACGCGCATTCAAAAATCCGTGACTAAGGGTGGCATTATTCACAAACTTACACGCTAATCTGATTCCATTCCAAACCATTGCAGAATCCGGCTGTTTTGTTCACGGGGATAGACATGGGAAAGATTCGGGACTACTTCAAGGGTGATATCGGCGCCGGCCTGTTGCAGGAGCGTGCAGGCGAAACGGGCGCGGCTTACGGGAAACATCCAGTCCAGGGCGTTGGTCAATGCAAAGGTCCCCCATCGGAAATCCCGGTCAACAGGATTTGGGTTGTATCCACCGGCCAGCGTTTCATCACCTGGTCCAGGGTTGCTTTCAAATCCTGAAATCGGGGCGGATTGTCCGGAAGTTTTTCTATTGCCCGTCGGCACTGCTCAAGTTCATAATAAATGCGTCAGCAGTTATTGTCTTGAACGACCCAAATTTTCAAAATTGCAGCATTGAATAAACCAATTCCTGGCAAAAGGTACAACTCATTTTTTTAGCAACATCAGCATCCCGGGCCACCGACTTGTCCACCGCCGCGCTTGAGATAATGAATCGGCGAGCCATGGCAACCTTGCTTACACTAAATAATCCAAATCATTTTCTCTGACCAGATTCCACCATACGAATACTGGATTCAATAGGTTGGTAAAAAACACCAGTCGCCCCATACCGACCAGTGCGCCCCAAATCAGCCGCTCTTACCTATTGTATCCTATCCCTTCCCTTAGTATTTTGAAACAAATACGGCCACCGGCCCGGGGACACCCGGCATAATCTGAAACCGCACCGCGTTGCCGCATTTGAGCGCATCCGCGAGACCGGCCGTTTTCGATGGCGTAAAGACAACCAATTGATGATCCGCATCGGTTTCGATCAGGCCGATGTCGAGATTTTGGGCACCCAGAAAAACGATGCGGCCGGAAGCTGTTTTCCAGCGAGCGCTTGCCCTCCCATGCGTTGAATTCTGGATCATGGTTCTCCTCCTTTCCAAGGAAAATGATTGTTAAAGCGTTAGAACAAACCGGCTGCCGGGTCATCTTCGCCCATGGCAAGCCACAGCCGCACGGCCGTCCGTACCACTTCGATGCGCGCCAGACGATGCGCCGTGATCCGGTCGCGAAGCTGGGCTTCCGCCGCCAGCAAATCGTTGGTGGTGGCTCGGCCTTCCAAATGGCGGACCCGTTCCACCCTCAAGGTTTCCGAAGCCTGAGCCACAGCTTTTTCCTCCACGGTCACCGCCTCCCGAGTGGTGGACAAATCGGCCTGGACAGCCTGCAATTCGAGTTCGATCCCGCGATGGGCTTCCTGGATCTCGAGATCCAAGGCTTTCCTTTCCGCAGCCATTTGAGCGGACCGTGAAGCGATGGTACCCGCGGCAAAAGGGGTCCAGGTTACCATGAGACGCCCCTCGGCCACATTGTCAGGCTCATAGGCCGAGCCTCCATCCCAGGCCCATCCAAGGCTGGCATCCAGGCGGGGCCAACGCTCCGCCCGTACAGCGGATTCCTGATTGCGCAGGGACTCGGCGGCCGCCTTCATGGCCTGGATATCGGGACGGCAATTCCGAGACCGGTCAATCGAATCCGCCAGGCCGGGAATGTTTTCCAGCCGGATTTCCGGCAAAGTGCCGGCCGTGACGGTTCCCTTATGATGAATGGCGCGGGCCAGAGCCTGACGGGCAACCCCTGTTGCCTGTTCAAGGCGATTCAGGTCGAGGGCTGCCTGGTCATGAGCCAGGCGGACTTTCAGCATGTCGATCTCCAGGGCCCGGTCCGCGTCGGCCATGGCCGTGACCTCGGAAAGCCGGGATGCGAGACTGGCCAGATAGGCCTTGGTGGCGTCAATGCGCGCCTCCACCGCAAGGACGTTCAAGAAATTTTCCGCCGCTTCCGCGGCCATGCGCTGCCGCCACCGCTCGGCATCATGCTGCTGGGCCAGGGTGCGTGCCTCCGCTGCCGGAATTCCATAGAAGATTTCAGACGGATGAAAAATCGGCTGCAGCAGCGATACCGAGGCTGAACCGGCCTGTTGTTCACCGACGCTGATGGCACCCAGCAGGGGCATATCCATTTTCAGCTCCCGATCCCGTTTCCAAACCGAGGCACTCGAAGTCAGCTGGGGCAGGTAAACGGATCTCTTAATCGTTGCCGCTTCCTCTCGGGCCGCCGTTGTCCTTTGATCCGCGGCCTCCACAAACGGTCGGCTTTGCCCGCGCTGCATGGCTTCCTTCAGGGATATAACAAGCGGTTCCCCGCCATGTGCCGGAGCGATGAGGATCAGGGTGATCGCCGCCGTCACCGCCGCCTTTTTGAAGGGAATCCGGAAACCATGGCCGAAAGGTGACATGAGCAGGCGGTACAGCGCTGGCACCACCAGCAGGGTCAGCATGGTGGAAGCCATCAGACCGGAAATCATGGCTGAGGCCAGCGGCGGCCACAGGGTGGAGGAGGAAAACGCCAGCGGCAGAAGACCGGCCACGGTGGTTCCCGAGGTCAGCAGAATCGGACGGATGCGCCTGACCACCGCATCCTGAAGGGCGGTATCCATATCGGCCCCTTCCGCCAGCCGACTCTCCACCACCTCCAGCAACACAATGGCGTTGTTGACCACCACCCCCACCAGGGCGATCACGCCCAAAAGGGACATGAAGCCAAAGGGCTGATCGCCGATGACCAACCCAGGTATGACTCCGGCGGCTGCCAGCGGAATGGTGCTGAGAATGATGGCCGTACGACGGAAGGAGTTGAATTCGGCCATCAGCACGCCGAGCAGCAGCAGCATGCCGATGGGAAAGCTTTTCATCAACGCGGCGTTGGCCTCCCCCGAACCTTCGGCATCCCCGCCGAACTTCATTTCAACCCCTGGTGGAAGTGCCAGGGCCTCTCGCTGATTCGCAAATTTGGAAAGCACCTGGCTGAAGGTGACGCCTTCCTTTAATTGGGAGGAAACCGTCACCACCCGCTGGGCATTGCGATGTTTGATGGCTGCCGGCTGCCAGGCGGTGGATATTCGGGCGATCTGGCTCAGCGGCACGGTCCGGCCGTCCGGCCCGGTTACATCCAGGGAATCCAGGGAAGCGACGGGAATGCGTTCCCCGGCCGGGGCGCGGATCACCACCGGAATGGGGTCCTTTCCAGAACGCAGCTCGCCGGCTGGCAGTCCGCGTGTTCGGCCGTAAAGGCTGAGGGCCAGATTCGTGCGGGTCACCCCGTGCCGGGCCGCCGTGGCATCATCCACCTGAAAGCGCAGCATGGGGCCTCCGGGTCCTAAATCATGGCGGATATCCTTGGTTCCCGGAACAGATTTCAGCGCACCGGCGACCATGGTCGCCGCTTGGTTGAGGGTTTCGAGATCATCGCCGAACAGGCGGATTTCCACGGGCGCCTCTACCGGCGGGCCCTGCTCCAGTTTGCGCGCCACCAGTTCCACCTGGGGCAGTTCCGCCGTCGCAAACCGGCGGATCTCCTCCAGCAGCGGCTCGATCTCCGCCACCTGACGGGTTTCGACAATCAGCTGAGCGAAATGCGGACTGAAGGGCACCCGCTGAATATTGTAATAGAAGTGCGGTGCGCTGCGGCCCATGAATCCGGCAATTTTAACGACTTCCGGCCGGGAAAGTAACAGCGTTTCAATGCGCCGCACCGCCGCATCCGTGGCATCCAGATGACTGCCCTCCGGAAGCCGCAGATCGATAATGGCCTGGTTCCGGTCGGAGGAAGGAAAGAATTGGCTGCGTATCAGCGGCGCCAATGCCAATGAAACCCCCAGCAGAATCACCGCGCCGGCGATCACATTCCGGGGATGCCTCACCGCAATTGCGGCGAGCTTTTGGCCAAAGGTTTCCAACTGCATACTCCGGCGGATTTTTTCCGGGACCAGGACCGCCTGGGCCAGGGCCGGGGTGACCAGGACCGCATAGACATAACTCACACTCAAGGTGAGCATCATGACCACCGGAATGGTCCGCGTAAAAGCGGCGGTGGGTCCATCGGCGATCAGCATGGGAACAAAGGCCGCCAAAGTGGTCAGGGTGGCTCCAGCCAGGGGGACGGCCAATTCCCGGACCGCCCCCAAGGCGGCTTCCCGGCCCGACTCCCCCCGATCCATACGCCACTGAACGTTTTCGGCTATCACAATGGCATTGTCCACCAGCATGCCCAGGGCCAGTACGATGGCCGCGATGGATATTTGGTGTAGAACACCGCCGTTCCAGGCAAATAGCGCTACGGATGTAAAAGTTACCAGAGGAATCACCGCGGCCACCAACAGTCCCAGGCGGGCGCCCATGGTCAGGAAGAGGATCCCGGCGACGATCAAGACGCCGAACAACAGCGACTGGTTCAGTTCGGAAAGACGTGTCACTGTGCGATCCGGCTGAAAGGTCACCTCGTGAACCGTCAGGGGCCGGATCAACGGTTGGATTTGAAGCAGTTTTTCCCGCAGCGCGGTTCCAAAATCCACCAGGTTGATGGACTTGCGGGGAACCACGCCGAGACCGACACTCATTTCACCGTTGAAGCGCATCCGCGCCGTTGCTGGTTCCCGCGGTCCCTGATAAACCCGGGCCACTTCGCTCAGTGGAACAAAGTCACCCGAAGCCAACTGGATGGGCGTTCCGGAGATTTCCTGCACCGAAGCGTATTCGGAGATCGGGCGGAGCCGGACGGTTTTTCCCTGGAGCTGCAGCGAACCGCCGGACAGAATCCGGTTGCGCGTTTCCAGTTGCGCCGAAAGCTGCCAGGCGTTGATGCCCAGGCGTCTGGCCACGGCATCGTCCAGCGCCACAATGACCTGTTCCTCAGGATCGGCGATCAGCTGGACCCTGGAAACCTGCGGCATGAGCAACAACTGTTCCTTGATGGTGCGGGCGGCTTCCAGCAGCACCTTAAGATCGCCGCTGCCCGTGACGGATAGAACGACGGACTCCTGATCTTGCTGTTTTTCATCCAGCACCGGTGCGCCGGCGCCTGCCGGGAAATCCCGCCGCCCGATCTCAAGGGATCGCCGCACCTCGTCCCAGGCCTTGTCAAAATCCACCGTGTCCCCGTGAAGTTCTAAACTAAGCACCGCCACTTCATCAAAGGCCGTGGCTTCGATTTCCTTGATTTCGGCCACTTCCGAAAGGGCGTCTTCCACGGGATTCAAGATCAGTCGCTCCACGGTAAGGGCGTCTGCGCCGGGAAATGGGATCACCACTTGGCCCCAAAAATCCGGGAGCCTGGGATCCTCCTGCCGGATCATGGTGACCCACAACAGCATTCCCGAAATCGATAGCAGCAGCGCCGTGGTCAGGATCAGCCGCCTTTGTTCCACAAGCTGTATCAGCCATTTCATAATGCCACCTCCACGGCATCGCCGTCCGAAAGCTTCGTCTGTCCGGTCGTCACGACCTGTTCTCCTGGGCGGAGCCCGCCATTGACCACAATGCGCTGCTCCAAAAGCGGCCCCAGGTCCACCACCTGCTTTTGAACTGCGCCTTCATGATAACGAAAAACATAAGGACGGCTGGAGCCAGGATTGACCACGGCGGTGATCGGAATGGTCATCACCGAATCCGTCACCAGCTCGAACAGGACTTCGGCGGTCATACCAGCGGTGATCCGTTTGGCTGGATCCAAATCCACCGTAACCGGAAACAGACGGCCGGGCCCGGAAGCAGCCCGGGCGATGGCGCTGATGCTTGCCGTAACCGGCAGGCTGTCGGCAAGCGGAAACGACACCCCCACGGTCTGACCCATCTGCAGCCGAATCATGACCGCCTCCGGAACTTCCACATTGATTTCCAGCGGGCCGTCCCCCGAAATCTCCAACACTGGGCGACCCGGAGCGGTCCATTCGCCGGCTTCGATAAAAACGCCGGTCACTGTGCCGGCATACGGCGCCCGTAGAACGGTTTCATCCCGCAGGCGCTCGGCTTCGCGGAGTCTGGCGTTTGCAGCTTCCAGAGCTGCGGCCAAGCCCTTTTCGGCCGCCGTGGTTTTTTCCAGTTCCTCACCAGTGGCGGCTTTGGCGGTCACCAGCCGTTGGGCGCGGGAGCGGTCATTTTGCGCCTGGGCCAGCCGAGTTTCCAGCTCCGTCACCGACCCTAATGCCATGGCAACCGCGTTCCGAAACTCACGCGCATCCAGCTCCGCCAACGGCTGGCCGGCCCGGACATGTTCGCCCACATCCACTGGACGTTGCATGACCCGCGCCGGAACTCCAAAGGACAGCGCCGCGCGCTGCCGGGAACGGGTCGCACCGGAAAAGCGCACCGCACGCTTCATCTGGGACTGATCCACTGATTCCACCACCACCCGGACCCGGGATTGTGGTTCCGGGGACACCGTTTCCTTGCGGGGCATGGCCCACAAAGCCACGGCAACACCCAAACACATTACGCCGATTGCCAGGGAAATAACTGTATTCCGTTTCATCTGTCTCCTCCCGATCATTGCAATATCGCCGCCATTTTTAACTGGTCGGCCAATCAATTTAAATCACAAAAAAAACCATTCAATGGATTCCGGACCCCGTCTTTCCCCGGAGCGGCGGAACATCGCCTTTTGGCCCCATCAAATTTTAACTCAACGTTTTCGAGGAAGAATCCCCTCAAAAAATATTTTGATGATGGCTTCCAGATAACCGTCATCCAGTTTTTCCGGCAAGCCGTCCGTCCCGAAGTCAGCGATAAAATGTTCTTTATCCTGAAACCAGTGCTGACACAGGCCGATGAAAACGAACAGAAGGAACCGCGCATCCACGTCGTCCCGGATCTCTCCGGCTGCCTGGGCCTGTTTGACCTTCTGGAGGCCGATATCAATCAGTTCCTTGTCTTTCTGCATGCAATCGTAGTTGTCGTTTTCCAGAAAGATCCAGGCCAGAATCCTGACAATTTGCGGATTTCTTTTCAAAAAATCAAAATAAAACACCAGGGAAGCCCGCAGAAGCTCCACCGAGGGTTCCGCGTCCTGGATGATTTCAAGCTGCCGGTCCGCATATACCATGAACCGCCGGGTTTTGATCTCCTGCCACAGCCCTTCTTTGGAATTGAAATAATGGTGGATCAGGCTTTTGGTGATATCGGCGCGCCGGGCGATATCACTGAGTGAGGTATTGCCAAAACCCTTTTCCAGAAAGACCGCCTCTGCAGCCTCTAGGAGAGCCTCGCGGGTCGCTTCCGGATTGCGGATTTGTTTGGATGTCATGGGTCGTTCCTCCGAATTTCCTCTCATCTATTAATTGGTCGGCCGATTAATAAAATACGAAAATCCAATGGGTTTGTCAAGCAAAAAAACTCACCCGGCAACCGGCCCCTTTAATTTGATCCCGCCCTTGTGCTATAAGAAGCCGATTTTGAATTTCGTAGGTGCAATTGCTCCGCTCAAGATCCATACAACATCAACAATCTCATCTCCCGCCATTGCCTGAAACGTATACTCGTTCCATTTATAGTTGGAATTTGCGGCTTGCTTGGTCATTACTCCTAAAAAACGAAGAGAAAAATCGGGATATTTAATAACGTCATTCTGTGTATACTCAACTTCCTCGCCATATTTTGCAACTTCACCGGCATAGCTCCCTCCGGACATCAAACAGAAGAAGACAATCAATAAGATGACTATTCTCCACATAATACCCTCCTTGGCTTTACGCTATTGACTTTGTTCTTAGAAAATCTTTGACGGCATGTACCACGGTTTCAGGTTTTTCTCTGTGCGGCAGATGCCCGCAGTCTTTTAGAATCATCAATTCCGAAACCCCGCCCGAATTTCCAGCAATGAATTCCGCGGACGCCGTGGAGCCGTATTCATCCCTGCCCCCGTGAATAGCGAGTAACGGGCAATGCACGTTTTGAATACTCCCATTCAAACTCCAGTCCGCAAAATCAGGAGACAGCCATACGCCGGTCCAGGCATCAAGAACCCATTTCGCTTTTCTACCGTGCCATCGCTCCAGCCGTTTGAACTGACCGGACCGCTCGAATTCCTTTTTGGCATTGACAATGCCCTCTTTGGTCAGCTCCTCGATAAAGGCCTGGGTCGCGACTGTTACCACGGCCTTGCAGTCCGGATCGCGTGACGCGATATGGACGGACATCCCGCCTCCCACACTGTGACCAAAGAGGATGTACGATGACATCGACAGCCCGGATTTCACGAAGGGAAAATACGTGCTCGCCTCTTCTACGATAAAATCGAGGGACGGCGGTTCAACGCGCGGATCAGACTTCCCGAATCCAAGACGGTCATAAGCAAAGACCGCACGGGAGAGATTCCGCGCAAGCGTTTCCGGAAAATCCCGCCATAAGTCAACACATCCCAGTGAGTCATGCATCAGCACGACCGGTACATCGGACAGTTTTTTTTCCGGCATCCACGACTTGGCGTAAACATTTCCACCGAGGACGCTGATGGTGAACTCTTTTGTTCTGATTTTATTCATGATCGGAGCAACAATATTTAATCTTTAAGATGTGACCCCAGATCATGCAACTCCTCTTCAAATTCTTCCAATATGGTATCCGGATCCGGTACCAAGCGCTCATCGGTAACCAGGCCGACAACCACTTTGCCGGCATAGCTGAAAATACTTATCCCCATGCCGACCTTACCGGTTCGCGGGACCCAGCCGATAAAATTTTCAATCCTTTTTCCTGCCAGATAGAGCGCTTCCTGAGGGCCGGGAACGTTGGTCATGGCCATGGAAGCCTTATTCGCAAAAAAATTGGAGGCGGTCTTGGCGATATTGGCCGATGATAGACCAAGGGCATTCAAAACCATAAAAGCGACAAACGCATCCTGCGATTGTTTGAGATGATCCATGCGCTTTTTGACCTCTTGCAACCGCGCAACAGGATCTTCGATGTATACCGGCAACGCGAGAAAAACCAGGCTGAATTTATTTCCCAGTTCAAACGCGGCCCCCTGCTTGCGGATGTTGACCGGAATGGCGGCGCGCAGTTCGGTTTTAGTAATTTTGTCACCTTTGGAAAGTAGGTAACGCCGTAACGCCCCGGTTACCGTAGCCATCAGCACATCATTGATGGTGGCATCAAGGAATTTGCTTAAGGCTTTAATTTTTTTTAATGGTATCGGATTGGACCAGGCCACACATTTACGTACTCCCAACCGTCCCCTGAAGGATGTTTTCGGATCAGAAGGCATCATGGCAAGCTTGCCCAAAACCGCTACCGTGTCCAGAGGCAGGCTGGAGGTATTTTTGGCCAGCTTCTTTACATAGGCTGGGTTGGCGATGACTTTTGAGCATTCTTTCAACAGCTTTTCACCGATGACTTGCGATTTTTCGATAATCCCTGCGACATTGGTCATGAATGGTCCGTGCGGTATGATAGACGGCAACCATTGCTTTTTCTTTCTGGGAGATTTTTCGCCGAATAAGGGCTTGCCGTCCTTGGTGTCGGTGGTGGATAGTAAAACATAGACCAGGGCAATGCCGTCGGCGATGCAATGGTGAAGACGAAAAAACAGCGCACAGCCCTTATTATAATTTTCGATAAGATGGCATGACCAAAGCGGCTTGGTCCTGTCCATGGGGATCGACATCAAATCACTGACCATCTCTTGAAGTTCCTTCTTGCCGCCGGCTCCAGGCAGCGCGACTCTGTGAAAATGGGAGCGGATGTCGAAGTAGGGATCCAGCTCCCAGCTAGCGATTCCAATGCCTGATATCGGCATAACAACGCGTTGCTTGAAACGATTAAACGCGCATAAACGGTTTTCCAGAACAGTATAGACCTCCTCATACGCCAGTGTTTTCTTAAATTCCATAATGCCGGTAATGATCATCAAATTTGTTGGATGATCCATGTGAAGCCAGAAATTATCCGCATTGGTCATTGTTCGAGCCATGATGAACCCCTCAAAAATTCTCAAAATGAAAAAGCGCTGTATTGAAATTGAATTCATTGAACGATCTATTTACTACTATTATTGCGATGGCTGTCAAGGTGCAATTGGGGTCACAAATTAAATATTTCCGATTGATTATTTCTGAGGTAATCCAAAAGGCTTGATGTTCAACCATATCCTCAACCAGTGGGTATCGATCTCGATTTCCCACCTGTCGGCTAATAATTTCCAATAGCTTCGATATAGTTCCATTCTGCAGCATCTTCACCATATCACGTTCGAGCAAACAAGGCGCTGGAGACGGTGGTGAAGCTCATCGACCCTGAAAATAAGGCCTTTCGAAGCGCAATGGAAACCTGTTGCGCAACGAACAATCGCAGGCATTCTGCCCATGAAAAATAAGTTCAAACCATAGACCGACATTGAGTCAGCCATTCATCAAGCTTTAATCCATGATTCGCGAAGGCTTTGACAGTTTTTCATACAATCTTTGAGTTCGAGGACTTAATTCACAGGATAAATCATTTACGATATTTTGTTTGCAGGTTTCATAGATCATAGTGACCATAGCTCTGTTGCCTTGGGCATCATAAAGCTCCATCAATAAGCGATATACTTCTTCGCCATACTTATCTATCACCAGATATTTCTGGGCATATTCAATACATTTTTCAAGCATTGACCCGTATCGATAGTAGGCCATGATTTCTTTTACTATCTTTAAATATTCACTCTTATAGTACTCCCTTTCCCGGGCACACCAATCCGCGTAGGGATCTTCTTCAAAAAGTTCCCCGGTATACATCTTTTCCGCCTTTACAAGATGGTTGATCATCTGCTTCGGATCCGATCTTTTTTGCCGGGCATTTTTGATTTCCTGGGCATATACATCTATATCCGCCGCACCATCCGCCCCAAGATCAAGCCGGTAAGCATCTTCATGACTGATGATGTAAGCGGATTTCATACCTTTTTTAAGATCAGGTTCCAAACTTTTTCTTAGATTGTGCATGGTCACATAAAACCGGTTGACCACCTGCTTGGGATTTTTTTCAGGCCATAACCATTCCATTAAAATCTCTTTTGATTTATAACCTCGTGCGCGAGTCAATAACAGATATTTAAAAATGGCTATGGCTTTTTTGCTTTTCCACTTTTCAATCCTTATTTCTTCATCGCCTTTAAATAGTTTGAATCTGCCAAAGCAAAAGACCCGGAGCCCGGCCGGAGCAGTCTCTACCACCGGTCCGAATAAACCGGCAATGCCTTTGTCGATCGGCAGGTTCAATTCGTCGCAAATGGCAAGGCAGGCTTTTAACGCGGTTTCAGCCTCCTGGGGATTATCAAACGCTTTATGAATCGCATACAGTGTATAGTAGCCAAACATCCTGCCCCAGGGATTTTCAGAGCGTGAACTTAGTTGCAAGCCTTGTTTTACATCCTTAATTGCTTCCGCCTTTTTTCGCAATCCCATCGCGTTTAACGAACTACCGGATAAAAGAAGCGGATAGGTCAGAAACGTATCGATCTGTTTTCGCTGCATCAAATTTATGCCGGCCTGCGCCTCTTTAAATCCCTGGTCAAAATCACCCAGAAAAAAACAAGCATAGGAAATGATAATATAGCTGAAAGTGGCCATGATGTCATACCCGGCCTCTTCGACCTTTGCCTTTAGATTCATGCCGATACCAAGGGCCTTGGAAAAATCGCCTGATACAATAAACCTGAATCCGCGGGAAAAATAAACCCATGAGTAAATGCTGATGCGTTGTTCATCATTTTCTATGGATGCCAAAAGCGAGTTTGCCTGGGCAAAATATTGATCAGCATCCTTTTGTTCGCCCAGCAAAACGCTCATCAACGATAATGTTCCAAGGGAAGATATATATTCAACCGTGCCTTTGGCTTGAGTGAGCGATGTTTTTAAAAATCGGATTGCCTTGTGAATATCCCCGGCGGATAAATACTGTCGGCCTAGTGCCTCAATGCACAACCCGATTCCATTGATTGATTTTTGCTCAACGAAACGCTTGTAGGCCTTTTCAAAACACCAAATCGCTTCCGACCTCTTGCCAAAAAGATCATAGGCTTGGGCTTGTAAGGATTGAAGCCACGGATGCCTATTAATTAATTTTTCAGGAACATTTCTTAAATAGGATTGCATTAGATGCAATTGGCCTCTGAAGGTAAGGCTGTTCGATAAATGATAAATCAAAATCGAGGCTTTTTCAAAATCATGGCCTTGCAAATAGTGCCTGAGCGCTTCCTGGAATTCACCTTGCCGCTCGTAGGTTACGGCTGCGGAAACGTGCAACCGGCGTATCTTTTCCTCCTGCATGTTGTTAACCAGTCTTTTATACAAAAAATCTTGAAAGAGCTGATGATAGCGATACCATTGGCCTTCCGAATCCATTTGGTAAGTAAACAGATGCCGAGTCTCCAGATATTCTAATATTTCAGATGAGTTACTAATTTCCAGAAAATGATTGCAGAATTTGATATGGATTCGTTCAAGAATGGATGTTTTTAGCAAGAAATCTCTAATTTCAGGCTGCTGAAGATGGTACACGTTCTCTTCCAAATATTCGGAAATGATGACATGGGAGCCTATTAATTTGACCAAGAGATTTTCAATTTCTTCTGGATTTTTTTTCTGTAGGGCGTGATAAAAGAGAATGAGAGCGGAAACCCACCCTTGCGTTTTTTGCCAGAGTGTTTCAAGGGTTGGCTTTTGCAAGTGAAGTTGAAACACTTGTAAAAAGAGCTGCTCAATTTCCCGTATTGAAAAAGCAAGTTGTGGCTCTTTGATTTCAAACACTTGTCTTCTGGCGCGCAACAAGGACAATGGCAAATTGGGTTCAGTACGGCTGGAAATGATCAGATGCATTTGGGAAGACATATTTTCCAGCAAATAGGTTACACATTGACAAATTTCCTTGGATTCATTGACTTCATGGAAATCATCCAAAACAACAATGATATCTTCCGTGACAAACTGATCGATCTCACGCAAAAAACTATTTTGTATATTTTTAGATGTTTTATCTGAATCAGGAATTTTGGCCAATTTTTCCAGAGTTCGTCTGCCGAATTCCGGAAAATGTTTTCGCAATCCATCGATTAAATAAAAAAGAAACGTTTTCAGGTCCGTGTCATACGAATCGAACCGATACCAACTCACAGGCATTTTCAAACTTTCCGTTGCCTGAAAAAGCAGAGTGGACTTGCCGTACCCGGCTCCGGCAATCACGGTCGTCAACCGCTTTTGACGGATTTCCTCAAAGAGCGGAAACAGGCGTGCCCGTGGAATCAAACAGTCTGAACCCCAATAACGGGTCTTTGAACTCAGAATTTGTATTTCCTGTAACATATCGATCCTGATGGGGCCGGTTCGTTTGTCCTATGATGATTGCGCATCAACCATATAAAATATCATTTTCTAAGTCAAATTTAAGTCGGCTGGTTTATCGATTCCCTGTCTATATTGATACCTAAAAAATCCATTGGAGGATTGCGCAAATGAAAGCAAGTATATTAACGTTCAGCCAAACCGGCAATACACTTAAAATCGGGAATTGTATTGAAGCGGGACTTAGAGAGAATGGGTTTGAAGTGGATCACACCCAATTTCTGAAAAAAGAGAAATTTGATCCCAATGGTGCTGATCTTATTGGAATTGGAAGCCCTTGTTTTGAAAGCCGGCCGGCGGAGATTATCCCGGAATTTCTAAAGAATCGCCGTTTTGATTTTACGGGAAAAAAAGCATTTGTCTTCATTACATCCTCTAGCTCCCCTGCAAAATCGCTGTGGCGTTTATCCCGAATGGTCGCGGATACCGGTGCCCACATTATCGGCGGTATCCAAATAATAGGAGTGAGTACCGCGCCGACCATGTTCGGCTTAACCCCCAATCGACCCAACCAAAATGATTTTGAATTTGCCCAGGTCTTTGGAAGGGCCATTGCCGAGAATATAAAAAACGGTACAGCGCTGCCCAACCCATACCTCATTGATCCCAATACAGGCAGCCTTTTCTTTGATAAGGTCGGACTTATCGCAAATTATATAAAAAAGAAAATGCTTTCTCCGCCCAGAATCGTTGCTGAAAATTGCGATCTATGCGGTACCTGCATCTATGAATGCCCGGTCGGTAACTTTTCCGTGGAGGATAAAAAGATCAAGGTCCATAAAAAATGTATCGTTTGCTGGAGGTGCTGGCATGTTTGTCCGAATGAGGCAATCTCTACGAACATAACACCGGGAAATGGATTAATCGAAAGATTGATATGGTCTGAAAGAATGGAACGATTTTGGGGGGAACTCAAACCAGGCCAGGATAGAGGGCAAAATCTGTACAAGGATGTTTTGACCCGGAAAATCAAGCTGAAATATGACCGGAAAAATCCCACCGCTGAATTTGGATTTGTCGATTAATTAAAATTGATCGTCTTTCTTGGCGTCTTCGCGTGAGAGCCAAAACGAAAAAATCGGTTGCGAAAAAAAGCTGGACACCGTTGTTCCTTATAAATGGCCCCTGGTTGCATGAATGTTGGGATTACGCCATCATGGCAGCGAGGCGGGCAGCTATAATTGCAGCGGATTCATGCCCAGCACTGACGCTGCGGCCCAGGGCCAGATCATAAGAAAATTCAATATTGCGTGAGATGTGATGTTGTGAAGGATGGTGCCCGTTTTTTGAAATACAATCATCCAGAGGAGGCCGGCGATAAAGGTCGTGATAATCGTCATGGCCAGGGAGACCGGCACCAGGGCGGCAGGGAAGAGGAACACGATGAAGATGAAGTGCCATGGCGCGAATAGCGCCGTGGAATACCAGAGCCGTGTTTTCGCATCAAGACCCGCATCTTTTCCGCAGCGGTCAAGAAAGAGCCTCCAATAGATCTCCTCGGAAGGTCCGTTGATGAGGCTGAAGGGAATGCCTGCGGCGATCCATTGCCATGAAAGGAGTGGCGCGTTCTGATGGAACATGGCGCCGCCCGCTGCAAAGGGATAGATGAATATGAAAAAGTACATCCAGGGCGTAAATCCCTGAAGGCTCCAGGTAAAGAGGCCCCGGGCCAGCACCGGCTTATCTTTTCCATATCGCCGGTTGTATATCATTATGGTCATCCAGATATAGGAATAATATGAAATGGTGAGGGGCAGCGATAGAATCACCGGCGGGAGAAAGAAATGTAATATATAGGTAATGGTAAAGACAAAGACTATCAGAAAAACAGGGGAGAGGTAAAAGAGATATTTTGCTGGTTTGGTCATGCTTTTTTCATCCATAATAAGTTAACTGATCAGATATATAAAATCGATGGGTGATGTACAAGATATATCAAGTTGAGCGTATACAGCTTTTTTGCTCGCCGCTTGAACGCAATGTTCGTCGAAGGCGAATTATTCCATGGCCTCGGCAATTTTTATATCACCTCTTATCAAATCATTCACGACCGCTGATCGATCAGTCCCTTTCTTGGAAGCGATCTTCTCCACAAAGGCTGAAACCTCCTCATCAAGATAAATGGTAATATTTAGTTTCATGTTTGCGCGATAAAATTTCCCTTTTTCACCTTTTGAAAAATCATATTTATTTCTCATAGTTCGATCCGTGTGTTTTGCCGGTTTTGTTCCATTATTGCTGTGTCAGAAAAGAAACCGCCATGATCACATTGGATTATTTGTAAGTCCATTCAAAAGATACTCTATCATCTTAATCTTTTTTTTAAATTTCTCTCCGAAAAAGGCTTGATGTTCAATCATATCCTCAACCAGTGGGTATCGATCTCGATTTCCCACCTGTCGGCTGATAATTTCCAATAGCTTCGATCTGGTTCTATTCTGCAGCATCTTCGCCATGTCACGGCCGAGCAAACAAGCTCCGGCAAATTCGTATTCGAATTCCTTTAAGTCCAGGATATCTGCTTCTTCTGAATAAAGGCGCTCCTCATTTCCGGCATATACATAATTCCGCATCACATAATCCAGATCCATTGCATCCTTTTTACGTTCCGGATATCTTTCGTTCCATGCAAAAATTTTTAACACAGCTATTCCGCATAATGACGCAAATTCAATTCGAAATTCCGGATCATTGCTCAATCGAACTGAAATCGTATCAGCATGGGCATCCTGAAAACCTAGCGTGGTCATTTTCATTTCATGATGCAGAGGCCATAAAATGTGACTGCCGCCATTTGCAATCGCGCCGAAAGGCACAATATCCATCGGTAGCTCTTCTTTGAATTTTAATCGCTGCGGTTCTCTCTCCTCCCGAAATTTACCTGTACCAACCAGAGCCGATTTTAGCTGATTATATATGTTCCAGTTTTCGACCTGAACGCCCAAATCCAAATCAAGTGTCGCCCGCTCGGATTCGACACCGTAGCCAACACTCATAATTATATCCCGCGCTGTGGCACCAATAACGAAGAAGGGAATTTTCAATTTCTCTGCAATTGCCGAGACAGCATGCAAAGCATCAATCAGTGTCTGATCAATCTTTCCGGATAAGTCGAGCGATCTCTTTTTCATATACCATTTCAGCTGTTTCGATATCGCGAGGATCACTTGTCGCCATCAGATCGGCATACACCAGAATCGGATGGACAGTATTGCGGTTATTCCATCCGGTTTCAACATTCCAGAAGGCCTTTAGTATCTCAACATCGCCGTTTGGATTTTTTACAAGACGGTTTTTTAAAACAATTTTCCCGGCCGTCTTTTTTATATATATTGTTATCCTCTTCGGTTTCAAATAACCTGTTAGTATAGCACCGGCCGCTTCACCTCCCCAGCACCCTTGGCCCTCCAGACCGGCCTTTAACCACCAACCCTTCTGTTCTGCCTGGAATTTGCCGATATGGAGTTTCGGCCTCAATTGTTCCGGATACGCGATAACCCATCTTTTGATCAGTCCTTCTTTATTCACCAGTTTTCTGCCACGTTCTCCCATGTCGAGGACATAGCCCATCCCCTTTAACTCGTTTACGATGCCTGCTACCGTCCCGAGAGCTACGCCGGCGTGTTCTGCGATTTCTCTGAACGGTCTTTCGATCAAGTCAGGCTTGCAGAGCAGTGCGAAAATTATCCTGAGGCCTCCAGCTTTAAATGCCCTCTTTACTGGTGCTGTTTCAAAGCCATCAGGCCTTTTATTGCCTTTAATAAACAGAAATAAAGGCGGGTCATTGATATAGGTATTACCTGCCGCGTCCATAAAAGCTATATCATTTTGCTTTAAGAGATCCGCCATTTGTGGTGCCACATAATCGGTCATCAATAGATATTTCGCGCCTTGTTTCGCTATTTGTTCCGTCATCATGGAAATAATCGGCCTGGTGATCCGCGTTTTCACCTGCACGGCAAACTTCTTTACCACATCCCCACTTTTTATCTCCAAAATTCCATCATGTATTCCTGGATCAGTTCGCAGGTTATCCAGACAGCGGGCTTTGAGCCCCGTCGTATCCTGAAAATTTTCAAGGGCTATTACCTGAATCTTCTTTTTAGTTTCTTCGGTCATATGCGTTTGTTCATTATGTTATTTTGTTCATTTTTTTTGAACATTAATATATTATGAACAATTAGGACAAATCAAGAATAATATATACCAAATTTCTCTGCCGGATTCGCTGGCCATGGCTGCTCGAGGGTTTCAAAAACAAAACCAATATCATCCTGCGTGAACGCGGCTGTTACAACAGTCCTGATGATTTCGATTCAATTGTTCCATGCTTATTGAAGGGCAGCTCTTCATAGTCCTCTACCCCCACCCCTGATTTTCAGCCGTCAATGCGCTATGCCCGCTTGACGTTAGCAATCCTTTTCCTCTCTTTCTACTTTCCAAGAACACAATTTTAATCAATCAAGATTTTTCAATTGGCTAAATGCGCATAGAAATGTGGATAGAACCTGTACCAATTTTTCATAACAATTTTTCATAAGGCTTATCCGAAATTATTTTTCTTCCGAAAAGCCGCTACGTGCCATTTTACCATTATTTATTCAAAGGTTGAAATCGTATCTATGACTGAAACTCGGACACCCTTGCATTGCCATATCGAAATCTACTATAGCCAGTATAGGAAGCATTCAACGAACAACTAATGAATATAGGTCTCCAGCAGATTATGAGCTGGAATGGTGAAATAATCGGAAAGCGACTTAATATAGACTCCAGAAAATTATTGCTGGATAACCTTATTCTTATTCTTTTTTTTAGGATAAAAATTTGTATGCCTAAAATCTCTTCCAAATTGCCCCCATTCAATTGCTCCATGTTTTTGTCCACCAAGGTCATAAACATAAATAATTGGGTCATATTCAGAAGTATTCCCTCTTACAACAATTTCATTTCGTCCATCTTGATCGATGTCATCGATTGCAGCTGTCCCGCCCATATTTAAACTTCCCCTTTTTGGGAATTTAGCATTAAAATGCCCATCGATTTCATAAACTTGTATTTCATCTTCATTAAATGAGTTAAAGACAGTAACAACTATTTCTTGCTTCCCATCACCATCAACGTCTCCAACAACCGGTGAGGAGTTTGCAACATGACAACTTGCCCCTTTTGATAGTCTTTGCGGCCATCCTGGACAACAAATAAATTTATTCCCATCATATTCAAATATATATAAATAGGAATTTGTTCGATATATAATTTCAGGCACATCGTCGTCATCTATATCGGCCAGTACAGGTGCTGAGCCGTAAAAACTTCTATAATATGGGAGGTCAATCGTATATTTCTCTTTACCGTCGTTTGAGGCAATTAAGATTGTCTCAACAAAACGATTTTGGATTGAACTATTGAAGCAACCCACCACAATTTCACAACTGCCATCATCGTCAACATCGCCAATGACAGGATAGACATCCACATTCCCAATTATTTGCATCGGGAACCCGTTTACAGTACTTCCATCGCCATGCATCGCATAAATGGCCTGGTCATAATTCACAGCAATAATTTCGATCTTGTCATCATGATCAATATCTCCTGCAGCTATATGCGAAACCATATAATTTCCTGAAACCTTTACCGGCCATCCAGGCAAAATACTTCCATCGGCTTTGTAACCATTAATGCATGAATTTGCCTCACCAATGAAAATTTCATCTATTCCGTCACTATCAATATCCGATAAAGTTGGTGGATTAGATATATAATTATGATCAGGAATCGGCCATCCTACCAGTAAATTGCCGAAACCGTCATACGCCGAAATGGTTCCTTTAAGTAAACCGCCAAAAACTACTTCCAGTCCGGAAGAGTCTTTCTTCAGTTTGCCAAGCGCCGGATAGACAACGCTATCGGCAATAGGCTTTCCAAAGATAAATAAAAAAGAACCATCATATTTGTAGGCATATAATGGGCCAGAGGCAAGACCACTGAAGATAATCTCCTTATAAAGATCTCCATCTATGTCACCAACGAGGTTTGAGATAACTGGTCCGGCATGATACTTTCCCATAAGTTGTTGGACACCGATCGGAAATCCGCTTTCTAAATCAGTAGCCAAATCATAACTGATATTTTCACTCAAGATATCTAAACTTACTCTAAAATGGTCCTGTGCCTCTTGTGGTGAACGTAAATAACCATTCATATTAGAGAAATAGTTCTTTGTGTTTAGCGTATCAAAAAGACCCAATATTACACGGTTGTTACCAAAATCTTCCGTGCTTTGATTGAAATCTATATTCAAATCCGTAATCGCGTCTTCCGCACCAGAATTGATTCTGATTCCATTATCCAATATAGTATCACTATCCAGAGATTGAAGAAATCTGCAGATATTTGTTACCGTCGGATCTTTTTCATCAACAGCTCCATTTACCAAGTCGATAGGCGTTACTACATCTTTTCCTTGGCATTGACCGATAAGGAGGTCGGAAATATAGAAGGAAACCATTTCTCCTTCATAATATTTAAAATTTCCATTGTCAGTCGTTAAACCTCGCAATTTACCACAAAAGTATCTCAGGTTACTAACAGGGCAGTCAATAAATGCACCGTATTTTTCATTGGGTGTTGCTAATGTAGTAACCTCAATTATATTACTGAAAGTAGATTCAATATTATCGTTATAAATTGCGCAAATCTTGAAAAAATAAGTACTGGAAGGGTTTAATTCATCAATCTCACATGAGTTTTGAGTGGCGGATCTATTAAAAGAAAATAATGAACTATTGGATTCTCTCATATATACATCATATCGGATGATTTGGTCATCCGAATCAATTGGATCTTCCCATGCCAAAGAAATCCTGTTATAGCCTAAAGAAATAACGATTAAATTAGTTGGCGGTGATTGTTTGTTACTTAAACCAATGTTTTTTTGACTATCATTGCTATTTCCGCTACTGCAACCAGTTATAGCGCCCCAAAAGATACAAAAGAAAAATAAATTGTATATAGATATCATAAATAGCCTTTTTACCGAAGACTTGCCCATTAATTTGGGGTAGAAACCTTTCTTCATTGCAATTTCGATTATCGCCAAACACCAAAACAAGAAAAGCAAGGCGTCAAGAGGCAAGGGGCGCATCAAGCTAACAGGATAATATTTCGATATTAATGTTCTAAAAATTTAATTGAAAAAATAGTTAATTTGGAAAAAATAATTTTACATTTGTATATAGCTGTTTACACAATATATCTTATCTTGACAAGCGTTTTCTAGTATCGAAATTGAAACCCATTTTTTGTATTTCAGGTATGTGTGGCGACAGCCAAGCTGGGGCTTGATGTTCCCAGACCGCAGTGACGTGGTGGCCTGAGAGTGGGGGCTTCTTTTGAATTATATACAGATGCACATATGATTTGGGAGGAAGGCTTTGATCATCGTTTTGCCTGCATCGCGGCTGGAAGCTGCTCACCCAATAGGGATGGCCGAAAGCTGCCCACCCAATGGGGGAAGGATGGCCGGAACGATGATCAAAGCTGAAGATGGATTGGAAAGAAGGTGATGTAGTTCTGCTGATCTTCAGTGGGGGAATCGCATGCAAACTTGGCGTGGAATGTGCAACCATTAATTGCCAACATTTCACCCCGCGAATACTATTGCCCGCCAATACAAAGCGATTCGTGAATTCTTGGGTATTGTCTCTGTCATCCAACCTCTCGGGGTCGGGGTCGGTATCGGAATCGGTATCGAGTTTTTTCTTTTCCCCTCAAAGGCAATTCGCCAACGGGACTGGACAGGGCGGCCGGCCGATGTGCAGGGGCGGTTCGCGAACCGCCCCTACGGAAAGGCTATCGTGTTAGGTCTTTAGGTCAGCAGGGAAAACGCCCTGGTTTTTCGCATCCGGGGTCCCCCAATTTTTTTTTTCGATACCGATCCCGATACCGACCCCGACCCCGAAAAAAAACGATATGCGATTGCCCTGTGATCTTCAGTCTTCAGCCTTCGGTCTATTCACCTACGCATTTCCAATCAATGCCCCTTGAAATGATCCATGCACCGGGAGGTTCCCAGAACATCCCCCAGCCAGTCCACGAAACCGGAAGGAAAAAATTTGAACAAGGGGATGGTGTTCACCATAAAGGGCAGCTTGACGTAGGTCTTTTCTTTTTTCACTCCGGCCACCACCTGTGCGGCCACATATTGGGGCTCAAGCATGGGACTCAGGGTGGGCGGATCAAAACCGGTGAACATGCCGGTGTTGATGATGGAGGGGCACACGCATGTGGTTTTCACGCCGGTATGGCCGAATTTCTTCATCTCCATGCGCAGGGCGTCGTTGAAGCCCACCACGGCAAACTTGCTGGCGCAGTAATCGGCCAGCATGGGAATGGCCAGCATGCCGGCGGCCGAGGCGATGTTGACGATATGGCCGGAATTCCGTTTGATCATGCTGGGCAGGAATTGCTTGGTTATCCAGATCACGCCGATGGCATTGACATCCATGGTGCGCTTGATGTCCTCATAGGAGCAGTCCACCAGGGATTTGCCCACCACGATGCCGGCGTTGTTCACCAGCACATCCACCGGACCGAATTCCTGATTGATCCGGGCGCAGACGGATTCCACTTCTTCCTTGGAAGCCACGTTGCAAAGATACGTTTCCACCCGTACACCGCTGCGGCTGATTTCCGCGGCGGTCTGGTTCAACTGGACGGCATTGATGTCCAGCAGGGCCAGATCCGCTTTTTCCGCGGCGAACAGCTTGGCCATTTCCTTGCCGAGACCGGCGGCGCCGCCGGTGATGACGATTTTTTTGCGGGCCAGATTTTTCACCTTTCTCCTCCTTTGTTCAGAGCCGGATTAAGCGTCGTAAACTGCAGATCAAGGCGCTTCAAGGTTTTCGGGGTGGGAATTCCGTTTTCATCCCAACCCCGTAACTTGTAATACTTGGGAAGCATTTTTCCCAGGGGCACGCGGGTTTTGTCTTTACCGGGGATAAGCTGCTCGTCGGTAAAGCGTTTAGCCAGCGTGTCGTGTTCCTTATTGATTCCTTCCCGCAGGTTGAACATGCGTTCCAGGGTGTAACCCCTGGCTCCAGCCCTCAAGAAACGGCCGTAGTCCATTTTCATGCCCGTGGCCAGATGGATGAATTTGGAATGGGGCAAAAGCGGCAGGTGGAATTTCATCAGGAAAGGTGGCAGCTTCAGCAACATGTCGATGAGAAACCACGAATAGGTCAGAATTTTGCTCACCACCATGGACAAAATGCGATAGCCCGGCAGCACATAGGCGAAATTGGGGATGAAGGTCCAAGAGGTAAACAAGCAGTTACCGCCGGCGCTCACCGCCGCCATCAGGTCCTGATCTAGAACGACCCAGCCGGGTTTGGAACGGAAATGAAAGGGGTCCAGGGTCATAGGGCCGCTGACTTCCAGATAGACCATGTAACCGCCGTCCAGATGGCAAGCCCCCCGGCTGGCCGTAGCATAGCCCAGGGCATGGCCCACACAAGCCCGGGGCTCATAGGCGGCCACTTCAAGTCCTTTCACATGGGCCGCGAAATCCTTGCCGCCGTATTTTTCAGACAGGAAGCGCACGCCCTCGGCCAGATCCGCGCCCACCCCCCGTCGGGCGGCGATGTCCTGCAGAATCCCCGAAATATTTTCGGTTTTGCCGAACTCGATGCCGTTTTTCCACAAGCCTTTTTCATTCAGCTCAGCGGCGAATCCCAACACATTGCCCACGGTAATCGTGTCAATGCCCAGCAGATCCAGCTCATAATTCCAGCGGATGATGGCCTCCATGTCATTGATCAGCAGGTTGGAGCCCATGAGGCAGAGGATCTCGTATTCCGGACCCTTGACTTCCTTGCCTTCGATCTTCACCACCCGGCCGCAACGGATGGGGCAGGAAGTACAGCCGTAGTTCTTTACCAGGAAGTCACTGGCCAGGCGCTCGCCGCCGATCATGTAAGCATCCTTGAAGGTGCCTTGGGAGAAGTTTTTGGTGGGCAGGGCATTGTGCACGGACAGGGCCGTGAGAAAACCGGATGTCCCGAAGCGCGGGGCGAATTCGCCCGTGGCTGGATGGCTGGTAAGCATGTGCACCCAGCCCTTGACGTCTTCCTTGAATTTCTCCCGGTCATGCAGCTCGATTTTGCGACTGCCGGAAGTCACCATGCCTTTGAGGTTTTTAGAGCCCATCACCGCGCCCATACCGGTGCGGCCGTGCATGCGCTCCTGGGAGGCAATGGTGGCGTATTTCACCTGGTTCTCGCCGGCCGGGCCGATAGCCATGGTGCCGCCCTTGCCCAGGGCCTCCTGGGCCGCCATGGTATCTAAGCCCCACAAATGGGCCGCATCTTTAATCTGAACATCATCCTCCTGGATTTCGAGATATACGGGCTTTGGTGCCCGGCCCCGGACCACGATCCCATCCCAGCCGGCGCGTTTCAAATGAATTCCGAAATTGCCGCCGCTGTTGGAGTGGCCGATGCCGCCGGTCAAGGGGCTACGGGCGGAAATATCAAAACGGCTGGAAGAAGGCGCACCAGTACCGGTCAGGGGCGAGGTCATCACCACCAGGACATTCTCCGGCGACAGCGGGTCCACGCCCGGCGTCAGCTCATCCCAGAGGATCTTGGTGCTTAAAAAGCGTCCTCCCAAAAACCGCTCCCGATCCGCATCCTTTAGCGGATATTCGCCGATCCTTCCACTGGTCAGATCCACATCCAAAACCTTGCCGGCATACCCCTTGAATCGTGTGGCCATGAGCGTTCTCCCTGGTTTAGGCTATAGTCTATTCAAATTGACAGAAGTCCACCATTCCTAATTCGTAATTCCTAATTCATAATTATCTTCCCTTGTATTGCGGCGCCCGCTTTTCTTTGAAAGCCCTGGGTCCTTCCTTGGCGTCCTCGCTCAGAAACACCGGGATGGCGATTTCCATTTCCTTGGCCAGACCCTCGTTGAGTGTCAGGCCGATGTTGGTGAGCACGGCCTTTTTGATGGCGGTCACGGCCATGGGGCCGTTGGCCACAATGAGCCGGGCATAGCGCTCGGCTTCGGTCAGCACCTGATCCCGGGGCACGACCTTGTTGACAAAGCCGTGGCGCAGGGCTTCCTCGGCGCTCATCAGTTCACCGGTGAGCAGGATTTCCATGGCCCGGGCATAGGGGAGCTGGCGCGGCAGCTTCACGCTGGAGCCGCCCATGGGGAAAATGGACCATTTGACTTCCTGCAGGCCGAATCTGGCCCCTTCGGCCGCCACCCGCAGATCCGTGGAATAGAGCAGTTCCATGCCGCCGGCAATGGCCTGGCCGTTGACCGCGGCAATAACCGGCTTATACAGCTCAAAATCCCGCAGCAGGGCCTTCTGGGCCAAGAGCGGATTGCGCTGAATCTGCTTATCCGCCTCGGTTTCCGGTTTCTTGGCGCCGGTGAACAGGGGGATCAGTTTGCCGAGATCCGCACCGGAACAAAAGGTCTGATCCCCGGCGCCGGTGATGATGGCGCAGCGCAGGTTGCCGTCGTCGCGGTAGTCTTCCCAGGCTTTAAGCAGTTCCAGGACCGTTTCCGGATCAATGGCATTATGGGCCTCAGGCCGGTTAAGGGTCAGATAGGCAATGCCGTCTTTTTTTTCGTAGATGAGAGCCATGATACCTCCTATAAAAAAATTCGAATATCGAAATCCGAAAATCGAAACAATTCCAAAATAACAATATCAAATCAGCTCAAACATTCGGTTCAAAATGATCGATATCAAGAATGGTGTTGGTGGTTTTAGGACTGAATACCGCCTTTACCTTCATGCCGATTTTCACCTGATCAGGGTCGACGCCTTCTAAAATATGAACCATGGGGCTGTCCGCCCCTTCCAGCCGGATCATACCCAGCACAAACGGCGCCTTGCGGGGCAGATGTCTGTCATCATAACGCACCACGGTGAAATTGACCACTTCGCCTCCGGATTTCAAATCCACCCAGTTGTTACGGATGTCCTCCATACAGCGCTCGCAGGTCTGGCGGGGGGGCACGAAAACCTTGTTGCAGCGTTTGCATTTCACCCCCATGATCTTTTGCTTGTCCCGCAGGGTGGTGATGAAGGTGCTGCCCACCCGTCCTGCAAAATAGGTGTACGGCAAGGCCAGTTTGCCTTCGATGGTGTAGCAATCGGTAGTGTCAAAACCTGGTTTCATGATCTTCTCCCCTATTCGTCGATTTCGAAATATTTGATGTCGTCGATGCTGCCGGTGCGCTCCTCGGCCCAGACCGGCCGCAGGCGCGTGCCGTGCACCACCTTGTCACCCAGCACGATGCCCATTTTGACCTTGTTGAGTTGATCCGGTCGCAGCAGATGCCAGAAAACCTCTTCGTCCTTGCAACCGTCCAGCAGAACCCCGATGGCGCCGTAAGGGGTCTCCCGGGTCTCGCCCGTGAGGGGCGCCGGGCTGGCATAGTAGCAGTACTCCAGCATGCGCATCTCGCCCTTGGGGCCGATGGGCACCCATTCCGTATTTTTGACCCGGCAGATGGCGCAGACTTCCCGGGGGGGCGACTGCAGCCGGCCGCAAACCGGGCATTTGATGGCCAGGATCTGCTTTTCCTTCAGGGCTTTCAGGAATTTCCCCATGACCGGACCGGTGGCAAAGCGCTGGTTCACGGAAATGGTGCGCTTGAGCACCAGCAGTTCCTGCTCCTGGGTGATCTTTTCCCCAGGCAGAATGAATTTGGTGAAAAAGCGGCTGGTTTGGCCGAACAGGGCGAAATCCCCCTTTACCGTGAGTTTTCGGGAAGTAAAGGCCTCCATGCCGTCGACTTTGCCTACATTCAGGCCCACAAAAGTCTTGCCGTCCATGCTCACGGTAACATCGCAACCGGTCAATTGGTCGACTTGGGCCAATTGCATTTTGCCGTCGGCGATGGTCAGTTTCCATTTGCCGTGATCCTTGATCTCGTATCCGAAGCTCCGGGAAACCCCCCTCGCCCCTTCGGACCGAAAACGTTCCGCCATGCTGTCGAATATATCCGTAACTTTTACGCCGAAGTATTCAGTCATGTTTCCCCCCCTGCCAGTTTAATTCCTTCTCGAGTAAGAACAACACGGTCCACATGGTCCCGCCGAATGAAGAGGCCATGGCATGCTTCACCGGCCGTGGAATCTGATGGGGCCCCGCATCCCCCCGCACTTGCTTGGCGGCCTCGGCCACCCGGATCATGGCCGTGGCGCCGATGGGATTGGCGGCGATGACCCCGCCGGAAGGATTGATGGGTATCTTCCCGTTGATCATGATCTCCTTCTCTTCCACCAGCCGGATATGTTCATCCCCGCTGAGCAGGAAGAAATCCCGGATCCAGTCCAGGCCCCACCAGGCGGACGGATCGTACATTTCAAATACATCGAAGTATTCCAAAGGATTTTCAATACCGTTGCGTTTGTAGAGGGTTTCCGCCGCAAAACGGTGGGTGGTTTCATTGGGGTAGTAATTGTTGCACAGATTAAGGGTCTCCTCCCGGTGCACGGTGATGTGATCCCGGATCCAGACCGGATTCTTGGAAATCTTTTTGGCCTTTTCCTCGGCTGAAAAAATCATGGCGCAGGCCCCGTCCGATTGGGAGCACATGTGGATCAAACGCAGATCGCCGATGAGGGGCGGCGAGTTCTTCATCAAGTCTTCCAGTTGATCCCATTCCAGGCCGAAGGCCCGGTGGGAGTTGGGATTCAGGCAGGCATGCTTGTCCATGATGATGCGATACATCATGGCAGCCCGCCGGGCCCGGTCCCCGCCGAATTCGGCGATGACCTTCACCGCCGCCGAATCCGTGAGGGCGCCGGATTGCAGTTTGCGGGCCCATAAGGGGTCCGCCATGTTGGTGATGCCGCCGGTGGTGTGGCCCTCCTGGAGTTTTTCAAAGCCGATGGCCAGCACCGTATCGTACATGCCCGAAGCCACCAGGTTGTCCGCGGCCGCCACCAGGGTGCCGCCGGTGGTGCCGCCGGTGGTGAGGCGGAAGGCGTTTTTGCCGAATGCGCCGGTGCCCAGAGTGTGCCACATATCCGGCTGGTGCACCATTTCAAAAAGTTCCATGTTGCCGTGGACCACGCAATCAATGTCGTCCATGGTGAGCCCGGCATCGTCCAGGGCTTGACGCACGGCCTCGTGTATCATCTCGGGCTGGTTGACATCCTCCCGGTGACTGGAAAACTTGGTCTCGCCGATGCCTACAATGCCCACATTTCTGTTCTTTTTCCGATTTCCCATATGTCTCCCCTTATCTCTCAAGGATTATCACCGCATGATGTTGTCCGGCCGGGCCGGTGGTGCCGTGGGCCAGGGCCCTGCCGGCATCCGCCACCTGGCGCTCCCCGGCCTCGCCGCGCAGTTGCAGGACCGCTTCCGTGGTCCGGGCCAAACCGCCCAGCATGATGGGATTGCCGTTCAACATGCCGCCGGAAAGGTTCACATGCTGCTTGTCCGGGCCGCCGGCATCGATCCAGGCCGCCCCCCGGCCGTCTTCCGCAAGGCCCACACCCTCGGCCCACAGGGGCAGTTGATAGGCGATGCTGTCATTCAATTCCACAATGTCAAAGGCGTTTTGGGGGGCCGTGATCCCGGCCATGCGAAAAGCATAGGCCGCGGCTTTTTTCAGGGCAAAGTTGGCGGTGAGGTCCCGGTCCCCCAGGAAATAGCTGTCCATGCAACTGCCGAAGCCGGTGATCCATACGGGTTTGTCGGTGAATTCCCGGGCGCGCTCCTCGCAGCACAGCAGCATGGCCACGGCCCAGTCCGTCACCGGATACCAGTGCATTTCCCGGATGGGGTCGGCCAGCAAGGGGCTTTTGAGCACGGCCTCTTTGGTAACAGGCTCGTTATCACGGGCATAGGGATTTTTGGCCCCGTTTTGGCGGGCCCGGGCCACGATCTCGGCCAGATGGCCGTCTCCCAGGCCGGATTTCTGCATATAGGCCCGGGCCTGGAAGGCGGCGGCGTTCAGGTAGTCCAGTCCCAGGGGCCGGGTGTAAAAGGGGTCAAAGGCCAGGTTGGTGCACATGCGCCGGCTTTCGGACTGGGACTCCTTGCAATGGCCGGTCACCAGAATCACGTCATCATGACCGGACAGGATGGATGCCATGGCATAGCCCAGGGCATTGGCCCCGTCCTGGGCCGCCTTTTCCTCGCCGCGGTAGTGGGCACCCACCACATCAGTCATGCCATTGTCGGAAATGGTACGGGCGTCGAACACATCGTCGGAACAGGTGACGATGTTGCGGATACCCTTGTCCATGTCAAAGGTCACTCCGGTCTCACGGATCACGGCTTCCACGCATTCGAACAGCATGCTCTGAAAGCGCTGATACCAGATGTCCGCTTGGTTCTTGATTTGCGCAACGGCGCAAACGGCAACTCGTTGGCTCATAAGATCTCCTTTATTTCGTATTTCGAATTGTAGTAGTCAGGAGACAGAAGTCAGGAGCCAGAATAATGCGGACTTCTGTTTCCTTTATTCTGAATTCTGTCTTCTGACTCCTGACTCCTTAAGCGGTTCCTCAAAATTTATACTTTCCGGATGTAATCTCTGCATACAGGTTCGAATCCAGCGGAACATAGTCATTCCGGCCCGGCAGCAAGGCGAAAATCGGTTCTTCAGTGGGACCGGATTCAAAGCCTTCTTGACACAGCACGGCTTTCTTCACCTTAAAAGTGGGCGTGACCTCGATTTCCTGCTTGAAACGGATGAACTTGGGCACGGCATAGGCCGGCAGGGTTTTATGCAGCGCCTCGGCCAGGACCTTGAGATCGAAATCTTCCGGCGGCACCGCCGGCACAATGGCGGCCATGCCGGCCCGGCCGTCGGTTTTGGGAATGGCCACGCCATAGACCGCGGCCTGGTTCACCTGGGGCAGGGTGTTGATCACCTGCTCCACTTCGGTGGTGGAGACGTTTTCACCTTTCCAGCGGAAGGTGTCCCCCAGCCGGTCGCTGAACTGGATGTGGCGGAAACCCAGATCCCGGACAAAATCGCCGGTGTTCAACCAGACATCCCCTGGTTTGAAAACATTACGCAGGATTTTTTTGTCCGTGGCCTGCTTGTCCGTATAACCGTGAAAGGGCACTTTTTCCGAAATCTCCCCTATCAAAATGCCGGACTCGCCCTTGGCCACCCGCTGCAAAAAGCCGTCCGGCCCGGGGATCATGGTCTCGTTTTCCACGTCGTATTTGACGATGGCAAAGGGCGTGAGGCACATGCCCACGGTGTTGTCGACATTGAGCATGTTCACAAAGGCAAAACCGAATTCCGTGGCGCCGTACAGCTCGGAGATTTGCTTGATGGCGAAACGGTTTTTAAAGGTCTGCCAGATGTCCGGCCGCAAACCGTTGCCGATGCATTTTTTCATGGGGTTGTTCTGATCATCCGGCTGGGGAGGCTGATGCAGCAGGTAACGGCACATCTCGCCGATGTAGACAAAGGCCGTGGCCTTGAATTTTTGGGCGTCTTTGAAGAAGTTTGTGGCCGAAAACTTGCGGCGGATGGCGAAAGCCGAGCCCATGGAGGCGGCCACGGTCCAGCCCACGCAAAAGCCGGTGGTATGAAATAAAGGCAAGGGACAGTACAGAACATCATCAGGAGTCATGTTCATGATCAGGCGGCCCAGCCCGAACATGGCGGAAACCCAGCGCCGGTTGCCCATGATGGCCGCCTTGGGCAGGCCGGTGGTGCCGGAAGTGAAGATATAGCAGATGGGATCTTTGGCCTGCACCGCGGAGGTGGTGGCTGGATTTTCCACGGGTTTTCCTTTGGTGACGGTGTTCAGGTTTTTATAGCCCGGCGGCATGGGCCGTTGCCCCTGATCCGGCACATAATACAAACCTTCTTTTCCGGATAATCCCATGGCATGTCGCACCTCCTCAAAGGCCTGCACCAGCTCTTCGCCGATGACATACAGTTTACCTTTGGACACGCTGAGGCTGTGGAGCAGCACCTTGTCCCGCTGGTTGGTATTGATCAGGGCGGCGACGGCGCCGATCTTGGCAAAGGCCCCGGCAACGATCAGAAATTCCGGGCGGTTCTCCAGCATGACTGTGACCGTATCACCTTTTTTAATGCCTTGCGAGATAAAATAGTGACAATGGCGATTGATAGCTTCATTCAGCTCCTGATGGGTCAGGCGCCGGTCCTCAAACAACACCGCGGTCTTGTCCGGATACAGCCGTGCGTTTTCCTCCAGTTTCCACCCCAGGGAAATATGGTCATCGTCCTTGACCCCCAGGGCGGATTTGATGGATTTCACCACCGAGGGTAGTCGGGACATTTTTTCAGCCAGTCCGGGCAAAAGATCCCAGAACTTCAACAGGTCATTGTTATTGGAAGCAACTGCGGTCATGACGGATTTCCTTTCTTCTATATCTTCTATCACAACATCATCTTGGAAATAATTTCTTTCATAATCTCGCTGGTGCCGCCGCCGATGGACAGGATGCGGTTGTCCCGGTACAGGCGTTCCACCAGATACCCGCGGCTGAAGCCGTAGCCGCCGAAGATCTGTACGGCATCATAGGTCACCTTGTCGCTCACGCTGCAAGCGAAATTCTTGGCCATGGACACCTGCTTGACCTGGTCCACTCCGGCGCCGATCTTGGCCGCCACCCTATAGGTAAACTCCGTGCTGGCCTCCAGCAAGGTGGCCATGTCCACCAGTTTGTGGCGGGTGACCTGATACCCCAGGATGGGCTTGCCGAAGACCTGGCGCTCCTTGGCGTATTTCATGGCTTCCTCCAAGGCCATACGCGCGGTCATGTTGGCCATCACTGCCAGGGACAAGCGCTCGGCCTGGAAGTTGATCATGATGCCGTAGAAGCCCTGGTTCTCCAAGCCGATCAAATTGGCGGCCGGCACCCGGCAGTTGTCAAAAAAAAGTTCGGCCGTGTCCGAGGCCCACCAGCCCATTTTCTTGAGCTTGTTGGAAACGGAAAAGCCCGGGGTGTCGGTCTCGATGACCAGCAGGCTGATGCCGTGGGCGCCTTCGCCGCCGGTGCGCACGGCGCAGGTGATCTGGTCAGCCCGACAGCCGCTGGTGATGAAGGTCTTGCTGCCGTTGACGATGTAGTGATCCCCATCGCGCACGGCGGTGGTCTTGAGATTGGCCACATCCGAGCCGCCCGAGGGCTCGGTGATGGCCAGGGCCGCGATTTTTTCGCCGGCCAGCACCGGGGCCACGAATTTGCGTTTCTGCTCCTCTGTGCCCAGTTTCAGAATGGGCGGCAGGGCGATGTTGAGGGAACCCAGGCCGGCGGCAAAACCGCCCGAGCCGGAGCGCATCAGCTCCTCGCATACGGCGATCTGGTAAAAAACATCGCCCGGCGTGCCGCCGTACTCCTCAGGATAGCCGGTGCCCAGAATGCCCACATCCGCGGCCTTGCGGTACATCTCCCGGGGGAATTCGCCGGCTTCCTCCCACTCGTCGATATAGGGTTTGACTTCCTTATTGATGAATTCACGCACCGCCTTGCGCACCATGTCATGGGACTTGGTGAAATACTCCTGGCAGGTGGTCTGGGTGTTGAAATCAAAAGACATAACTGTGTTACCCTTTCATAGTGACTTCGGTATCGGGGTCGATATCGGATTCGAAAAGATCAATTCGATTCCGATACCGATAGCGACCCCGACCCCGATGATGGACAGGATCGACTCATTACAATTGCCCCCAGTAACCTAGCGATCCGTGATGATTACGGTTTTGTCTCAATCATCCAACCTCTCGGGGTCGGTATCGGTATCGGAATCGGTATCGAGTTTTTTGGGTCGGCCAAAACAAATAGTTGAGGCCAACCCACTTGTTATTATTACCCTTATTCCGGCAGCGGCACAGGCGGCATTACCAAAGCCGTGCCTTCCGCCACCAGTTCATCCTTCTGGTTGGTCCAGCGCAAAGCCATGCGCACCCAGCGGCGTTTTTCCAGCTTCTCCACGACTTCCCCCACGGCGGTGATGGTGTCGCCGAAATAAGTGGGGGCCTTGAAGCGCACCGTAATCTCCAGGGCCACGGTGCCCAGACCCGGCAGTTTCATGCCCAAAACCGGCGCGATCAGGCTCTGGGGCAGGGCCCCGTGGGCAATGCGCGTGCCGAAGGGTGTGCGTTTGGCAAACTCCTCGTTCAGGTGCATGGGATTGAAGTCGCCGGAAATCCCGGCAAACAGGTAGACGTCGGTCTCGGAAATGGTCTTGGTAAAGGAGGCTGACATGCCGATTTCCAGCTCGTCATAGGTGTAGCCCATTTCCATCTTGGGTTTTTCCGCCATTGGTTTGAAATGGTCGATATCCAGGATGGTGGCAGTGGTGTTTTTGGCAAAAACCGCCTGGACCTTGAGACCGGTTTTCATCTTGGTGAGGGGCACGCCCTTGATGATGTGGGTGATGGGTGTGTCCGCGCCGTCCAGCTTGATGAGCCCCAGAATATAGGGCGGCTTCACCGGTTGATGGGGTTCTTCATAGCGGACGATGGTGAAGCCTGTGACCACACCGCTGTTTTTCACTTCCACCCAGTTCTGGGAGATATCCTCAAAACAAACCTCGCAGGTGGAACGGGGCGGCACGAATACTTTCTTGCATTTTTTGCATTCCAGGCCCTTGATTTTCTTCTCGTCCCGCAAGGAGATGAGGAAACGGCTGCCGGTGCTGCCGGCAAAATATTGATACGGAAGGGCGAGCTTGCCTTCAACGGTGAAACAATTGTCTTTTGCTGTAGTCATGGTTTCTCCTTATATAATCCCGAGATCAGTCGATGATCTCAAAATATTCGATGTCCGTAATGGCACCCACCCGTTTCTCGCTCCAGACCGGTCTGACCCGCACCCCGCGTTTGGCCCGGTCCCGGTCCGAGGCTTTGAGCTCATGCCACATGGTTTCGTGGTCCTTGCAGCCGTCCAGGAGGAAATGGGCGGAGACATAGGGGGTTTCCCGGGTCTCGCCGCTCAATGGATCAGGGCTGGCATAGTAGGTGATGTCGGCGATGGAAAGCACGCCTTCCGGACCAACTTCCACCCACTCGTCGCAGCGCACCACGCATTCGGCGCAGACTTCCCTGGGCGGCACTTGCAACCGGCCGCATTCCGGGCATTTGTTGGCCAGAATCTTTTTATCCTTGAAGGCATTGAGGAATTTACCCATGACCGGTCCACTGGAGAACTTCTGGGGGATGGACAGGATCTGGCGTTTGACGATGAGTTCCTCAGCCTCTACGGCCTGTCCGGCTGCCGAAGGCGGCGTGTACTTTTTAAAGAACTTGGTGGCCTTGGTGAGCAGCCCCAGATCCCCTTCCACCTTCAGTTTGCCGGAAGTAAAAGCGGTCATGCCATCCAGCTTACCCAGGGTGATGGCGATCCAATCCTTGGCATCGCAGGTGGTGGTGACATTGGGGCTGTGCAGGCCGGTCTTGACCTGCACCTTGCCGTCGGCCACGCACACGGTCCACTCCCCGCCGCCGGTGCCCTGGATGATATAGCCGTAATTGGCGGTGATGCCCTGGACTCCCTCGGGATTCACCCGGGATTCCATGGTGCCGAAAATGTCGGCCACGGTCACCTGGGGGGCCGCGGCCGGCGGTGTGTATTTCTTGAAGAACTGGGTGGCCTTGGTGAGCAGTCCCAGGTCCCCTTCCACCTTCAGTTTACCGGAAGTAAAAGCGGTCATGCCGTCCAGCTTGCCCAGGGTGATGGCGATCCAGTCCTTGGCGTCAATGCTGGTGGTGACATTGGGGCTGTGCAGGCCTTCCTTGACCTTCACGGTGCCGTCGGCCACGCACACGGTCCACTCGCCGCCGCCGGTGCCGCCGATTTTATACCCGTAATTGGCGGTGATGCCCTTGACCCCGTCCGGATTCACCCGGGACTCCATGGTGCCGAAGATGTCGGCCACGGTCACTTCCGGCGCCGGGGCCGGGGGCTGGTATTTGCGGAAAAAGCCCGTGGCTTTGGTGAGCAGGCCCAGATCGCCCTCCACCTTCAGCTTACCCGAGGAGAAGGCGGTCATGCCGTCCAGCTTGCCCAGGGTGATGGCGATCCAGTCCTTGGCGTCGATGGTGGTGGTGACATTGGGGCTATGCAGGCCTTCCTTGACTTTCACCGTGCCGTCGGCCACGCACACCGTGTATTCACCGCCGCCGGTGCCGGTGATCTTATACCCGTAATTGGCTTTGATGCCGGCCACGCCCTCGGGAATCACCCGGGACTCCATGGTGCCGAAAATATCGGCCACCGTGGCTTCCGGTTTTTTCTCCTTGGGTGCGCCGTTCAAGCCCCAGACCCGCAATGTTTTCTTGAGTACTTTGCCGATGGGGCTCCTGGGAAAATCCCCTTCCAGGATTTCCACGTATTTTGGCACCTTGAAGCTCGCCAAATTCTTTTTGCAGAATTCGATGACTTCCGCTTCCGTGAGGCTGTCGTCCCGGGCCACCACGAACACCTTGACTTCCTCGCCCATGGTCTTGTCCGGCACGCCCACGGTGGCCGCCTCGGAGATTTTGGGATGGGTGGCCAGCAGATTGTCGATCTCCTTGGGGTAGATGTTCTCGCCGCCGCGGATGACCATATCCTTTTTGCGGTCCACGATGAAGATGTAGCCGTCGGCATCCTTGATGCCCACATCGCCGGTATGGAGATAGCCGTTCACGATGGTCTTGGCGGTCTCTTCGGGCTTGTTGTAATAGCCCTTCATGATATTGTCGCCCTTGATGACGATCTCGCCGGGTTCGTTGATGCCCAGTTCCTTGCCGTCATCATCCACAATCTTGATTTCCTGGCCGGGCAGGGCCAGGCCGATGGACCCCACCTTGCGCACCCCTTCCCGGGGGTTGATGGTGCTCACGCAGGTCCCTTCGGTAAGACCGTAGCCTTCCACAATGGGGATCTTGAAGGTTTCTTCGAAACTCCGCATGGTCTCCTGGGTCAGGGGCGCGGCGCCACAGATACCGAATTCCATGGAGCTGAGGTTGTATTTCTGGCGGCTGGGGTCGGACAGCAGGATCTGATACACCGCCGGAACAGCGGACCAGAAGTTGACCTTATATTTTTCCACCACTTCCCAGAATTCGCTGGCGCTGAACTGCTTGCGCAGGATGATATGATGGCCTTTCTGCATACTGGAGGTGCAGGTGAGCATGGCGTTCACATGAAAGAGGGGCAGGAAGCACAGGAAGTTCTTTTTCTCCTTGGTGTTCAAAGCCCCATTGATCCCGTTGGAGTCGCTTACCACGTTTTTGTGGGAGAGCAGTACGCCCTTGGGGTTGCCGGTGGTGCCGGAAGTATAGAAAATATAGGCCGTATCTTCAGGATCACAGTCGCACACCACCTTCTTGTCATCACCGTCTTTCAGCAGATCAGCAAAGGCAATGTGGCCTTCCATGGGTTTTTCGCTGACTTCGATAATGGTTTTGAGGTGCGGGCATTTGGCCTTGATCTCCTTGAAAATGGGCAGGTACTGATCTTCCACGATCAGACCGCAGCCTTTGGAGTCGTTGAGCAGGTACTCCACTTCCGGCCCCTTCCACCAGCCGTTGATGGGCCCTGCCACAGCGCCGATCTTGGCAATGGCAAAATAAGAGATCAGGGTCTGGGGGCTGTTCTGAACCCAGACATGGATGAAATCTCCTTTTTTGAAGCCCTGTTTCTTCAACGCATTGGCCAGAATATGGACGCGTTTTTCCAAATCGCCGTAAGTGATCGTTTCATCATAAAACGTCATGTACGGATCTTTTTTGAATTTTTTGACGGCATCATCAAAATAGTTGCCAAGGTTCATGATTGCCTCCTGAATATCTATGAGAAAAATCGGTTTGTTTTATATTTCCTGGTCAGTTGCGTGTGCTCAGGGCGCTTCCCGCGTGAGCAGCACCAGCACCGTCCACATGGTCCCGCCGAAGCCGGAGGCCAGGGCCTGGTTGACCTTCTTTTTCACCTGATGGTCGCCGGCGTCCCCCATGATCTGCAGGGCTGCCTCAGCCACCCGCACCATGGCCGTGGCGCCGATGGGATTGGAAGCAGTCACGCCGCCGGAAGGATTCACCGGAAAACTTCCGTCAATGGTGATCTCGTCGTTTTCCACCATTTTAAGATGCGCGTCGCCTTCCAGCAGCAGGAATTCCCGCAGCCAGTCCAGGCCCCACCAACTGGAAGGATCGTACATTTCAAACATGTCGATTTCCTTGCGCGGGTTCTTGATCCCGTTTCTTTCAAACAGGGTCAGGGCCGCATAGCGATGGGAAGTCATGTAAGGCGCGTCGCCGAAAATGCAGAAGCTTTCTTCGCGGTGCACGGTGATGTGATCCTTGACCCAGGCCGGTTGCTTGCATAAAGCTTTGGCTTTTTCCTCGGAAGCAAAGATCATAGCGCAGGCCCCGTCGCTTTGGGAGCACATGTGAATCATGCGCAGTTCACCCACCAGGGCCGGTGAGCTTTTAGCCAGATCGTCGGCCTGATCGAACTCCAGGCCCAGACGGCGATGGGCATGCTTGTTTTTCATGGCGTGTTTATCCATGATGATGCGATATTTCATAGAGGCTTTTTTGGCGCGTTCCTCGCCGAACTCGTTGATCACGTCCGCGGCGGTCATGCCGGTGAGAGCCCCGGTCTGCAACTGCCGGGCCCACAGGGGGTCGGCCATGTTGGTGATGCCGCCGGTGGTGTGGCCTTCCTGAAGTTTTTCAAAACCCACGGCCAGGACGATGTCATGCAGGCCAGAGGAAACCAGATAATCCGCCACCCCCACCAGGGTGGCGCCGGTGGTGCCGCCGGTGGTCACCCGCAGGGATTCCTTGCCCAGGGTCCCGCTGCCTAGGGTATGCCATAGATCCGGCTGATGCACCATTTCAAATAATTCCATGTTGCCGTGAACCACGCAATCAACATCCGCCATGGTGATGCCGGCGTGCTTGAGGGCCGCCACCACAGCTTCGTGGATCATCTCGGGCTGGTTGACTTCCTCCCGATGACTGGAATATACGGACTGTCCTACGCCGATAATGCCGACATTTCGATTCTTCTTCATGCTTGCGCCTCCCTAATCCCGCGCCAAAATCGCGACTGTATGAAACTGCCCGGCCGGCCCCATGACACCATGGGCCAATGCCCTTTTTGCCTTTGCCACCTGACGATCGCCGGCCTCCCCGCGCAACTGCAGGGCGGCTTCGGCGGCCCGCACCAGACCGCCCAGGATCATCGGATTGCCGGCCAGCATGCCGCCGGACATATTCACGTGCTGTTTGTCCAGATTGCCGGCTTGCATCCATTCCGGACCTTTGCCTTCGTCGCACAGGCCCAGGCCTTCCAGCCACATGGGGAGCTGATAGGCGTATTGGTCGGATACTTCCAGCAGATCAAAAGCCTTGCGGGGGTCTTGGATGCCCGCGCGCTTATAAGCCCGGGCCGCGGCCTGTTTCAGGGCCGCATTGGAGGTGAGCTCCCGATCCCCTAGGAAAAAGCTGTCCATGCTGTTGCCCACGCCGGTGATCCATACGGGCTTGTCTGTGATTTTCACGGCGATTTCCTCGGCGGCCAGGATCATGCCCACGGCCCCGTCGGAAACCGGGTAGGCATGCAATTGCCGGATGGGATCAGCCAGCATCGCGGAGTTTAAGACTTCCGCGGCGGTCACCTGGGGTAGTTCTTTGATATTCGGATTCAGGGCGGCATTTTTACGGGCGCGCACCACGATATCGGCAAGCTGCTGGTCGGTCAGACCGGCCTTGGCCCCATAGGCCTGGGCCTGCAAACCCGCGGCGGCGCAGAAATCCAGCCCCACCGGCCGGGTGTAGAAAGGATCAAAGGCCACATGGGTCACCATGTTGCGGCTCTGGCCCTGGGACTCTTTACAGTGCCCCATGATCAATACGATGTCGTTGTGGCCGGACTGAATGGCCGCCAGCCCATAGTAAATGGCCTGCAAACCCTCCTGGGCCACCTTTTCCTCGCAGCCGAAATGCCCGCCCAGCACGTCGGTCATGGCATTGTTGGAAATCGTGCGGGCGTCGAACAGGTCATCGGACACGCTGATGGTCATGTTGATGCCGGGTTTTTTCTTTTTCTGCTTTTGCAACTTGCGCGCAAAATCAACACCGGTCTGCTTCCTGAGGGAATCCAGGACATCGATGGCCATTCCCTGGAAGCGCTCCTGCCATTTGTTTCGTTCCCATGTTGTTTGCGCCACAGCGCAAATTGCCACTCGTCTTGCCATTGTCATCCTCCTTAAAACCCGTGGGTTTCGGTGAAACAGTTCCAAAAATCTCCGGCCTTGACGGCCCGGATGATCAAATCCTTGTCCCGCATGCAATCCATTTCAATCCAGGCCCGGCCGCACATGAGGCGGGTGTGGGCGTCGTCGGTGGCGACTTTGTGAAATGGAATCTCCGGGGTCTCATATTCCTTGGTGCGAAAACCTTTGGTGGTGATCTCCACCGCGTCCAGGGGAATCCGCTCGGCCACGGTCATGATGCGATCCTTGACCTTGGCAAAGGGCAGATCCAGTTCCGATGGATGATTGAAAATATGCAGCACTTCCCTTTCCCCCTGGATACGATTCACATGCACATAGCCCCGTTCAAACACCGTCATCTCCACTCCTGTAAAGATGATCATGTCCGTGCGCAGATCCTGCACGGCCGCATAGCAGTTGGAACGGATGAGGTAGTCATGGTCCGTGAGGGCGATGAAGTCAAAGCCCAGGCCCTCGTAGACCCGCACCACCTCGGCGATGGTCAGTTCGCCGTCCGAGCAGGTGGAATGCACATGCAACGCGCCTTTCAGGTGCATGCGGTTTCCTTGAACAGATTGTTGATGCCGCCCACAATAAAGGCCACCGCATCCCGGCCGATGGCGCTGAAATCCCGGCTGCGGTCCTGCCAGAACAGGTATTCATAGGCCACCCGTTCATAAATTCCCATGATGCTTACGGCGATCACCTCGGCGGAAAACCGGCTTTTGTAATTCGAACCGAGATTGTCGCTCATGCGCTGCAGGGCGCTGAGCACATCGGCGGTGAGCTTGTCGAAGATTTCCTTGCGCCGTTCCTCCACCACCGGGCTCTGGCCCACGGATTCGCGGAAAAGGATGGCCACCTTCTCCGGATAGCGCCCGCAAAACTCCTGAAAAAAGATCCGGCCGGCCCGTTCAAATCCGGTCAGGGAGGCCCCAGCCTTCTTGAACTCATCGCCCAACAAGGCCCGCAGTCGAAAACCGATTTCGTCCAGCAACTGCACCAGCAGGTCCTCCTTGTTTTTGAAGTAGAAGTAAACCGCTCCCACCGATACTTCGGCAGCATCGGCAATACGCTCCATGCTGGTCTTGTGAAAGCCTTCCCGGGCGAACAGGGTTTCCGCCGCGCTCAAGATGGTCTGATAGCGCTGCTCCCGCTCCCGCTGCCGGCGCTGGGCGGTCTTGGAAAGCCCCGGTTCCTTTTTTTCAGCCGCGTCTTTTTCCCTGGTTTTCAACATTACGACAAACGTGCTCCTAAACTTTCATCACCGATTTTCACCCGGGCGATTTCCGTTGAAGTCCCCGCGATCTGACCGTATTTGGCGCAGCGATAGGCCCTTTCCGCCACATTGCCGGACATGAAACCGGCCCCGGCCAGGATTTGTAGTGCGTTGCTGGCCACTTGCTCAGCGGATTCGGTGCAGAAGACTTTGGCGCACAGGGTCATGGATTCGGCTTCTTTGGGATTGTCGCTGGCGATCCAGGCCGCCCGGTATGCAAAGAGCTGGGAGGTCTGGACCAGGGTCAGCATTTCGGAAAGTTTGAAGCCCACTTCCTGATAGGCGATCACCGGCCGGCCGCCGCTTTTATGGGTCTTGGCGTAATTCTTGGCCGCCTCCAAAGCGGCTTTCATCAACCCCAGGCTGGCCCCCAGGATCACCTGGTTTTCCCACATGCGCAACAGCCCCAGGCTGGCCTGGCCTTGGGCCGGAATCAGCACCTGGGATGCCGGTATCGTGCAATCCGCAAGCCGCAGGCCGGCCATGGCCGTGCCCTCATAGCCCAGGGTGGCCATGCGGTTTTCCAGCACCAGGCCTTTGGTGTTTTTTTCAACCAGAAACAGGGCCGGCTTGCCGTCCAGCATGCCGGCCACCGCCAGCCAATCGGCGATGGGGCCGTTGACCACATATTGCTTGTTGCCGTTGATGACCACACTGTCGCCGTTTTTCACGCCGGTGGTCTTTAAGGGCTCATTCTCCACGTTCAGAGCATCCTCGGACAAGGCCACGGCGCCCACAAGTTTGCCGGCCAGGAGGGGTGTCAGCCATTTGGCTTTCTGATCGGCATTGCCCCAGGTTTGAATGCTCCTGCCGAACACCCGGGTGCTCATTTCCACGGATAGAAACAGGGACGGTGACAGGGCTGCCAGCACTTCCATGGCGCCCATGAGGCTGAGTAGACCCAAGTCCTTCTGAGGGGTGATTCCCAAACTCAAATACGGCGTTTCCGCCAGTTTGGCTAAAGCCCCACGGGTGGTCTGGCCGATGGCAGCCGTGTCCTCCTTTTCCGGATCATTTGCAGATGTGAATGCCTGCATCAGCTCGTGCAATTGCACAAAAAATGTAAATTCCTTTTCAGTGAAATCGTAATTCATGGTTTTATTCCCCTTACTTTCCACGGCCGATATGCAAATCGCCGCTGTGGTTACATCAACTTGGAGATGATCATTTTCTGGATGTCGGATGTGCCGCCGCCAATGGGTGCCAGGCGGCTGTCCCGGAAAATCCGTTCCATGTCGTATTCATGGCAGTAGCCGTAGCCGCCGTGGAGCACTACGGCATCATTGGCCGGCGCCATGCTCCAGTCACCCACGAACAATTTGGCCACGGCCGCCTCCAGATGGTTCAAGGGCCGGCCCTGGTCCTTGCACCAAGCGATGCGGTAGACCAACGAACGGGCCGCTTCACCGAAAATGCGGATGTTGGCCAATTTGTGCTTGATGGCCTGGAACTGGCCAATGGAACGGCCGAACTGCTCCCGGCCCTTGGCATATTCGGCGCAGCGTTTGAGCATATATGTGGAAGCGCCCACAAACGGCGCCAGCAACGCGCTACGGTCCCATTCCACGGTTTGCATGGACATATTGAAGCCGTCGCCTTCCTTGCCCAGCAGGTTTTCCGCCGGAACTTCGCAGTTGTTCAGGAACAGTTCCGAGGTCTGGGAGGTGCGCACGCCCATCTTGATGATGTTGGGACCCGAGGAAAAACCCGGTGTTCCTTTTTCAACGATAAAGGCCGAGATGCCGGCATGCTTCAATTCCGGGCTGGTCTTGGCGTAGATCACGGCCACATCGGCAATGGGACCGTTGGTGATGAAGATCTTGCTGCCGTTCAGGACATATTTGTCCCCCTTTTTTTCCGCCGTGGTTTTCATGGAAGCCACATCCGAGCCGGCATCCGGTTCGGTCAGGCCCATGCAGCCGATCCATTCGCCGCTGGCCAGTTTGGGAATGTATTTCTTGCGCTGGGCATCCGTGGCATGGCGGAACAAGGTGTCGGCGCACAAAAACGTGTGGGCGCCCAGGGCCAGGGTCAGACCCCCGTCCACACCGGCTTCCCCCAGGGCTTCCCCGGCCAGGACAGTGGTGATGACGTCGGCCCCGCCGCCGCCCAACTCTTCTGGAAAATGCAGTCCCAGAATGCCGAACTCGCCCAGTTTACGAAAGGACTCAAAATCAAATTCTTTGTTCAGGTCATGCTCCTGGACCCGGGGTACGATTTCTTTCTTGGCAAAGCGGATAACTTCTTTTTTGAACATCAACTGTTCTTTGGTGAATGCAAAATCCATCGGCCTCTCCCATCCTTAATTAAAATTGAGCCACGGCTTCCGGTTTGAGTGCTTAAGAACCGGCCCATGTTGAAAATAAAATTCAAGCTCCGCGCCGAATGAAAGGCATGTCTTGTCATAATTGGCACAGGTCATTGCAGATCCTTTTTTTATTTCAAGATTCCTGAATCGGCGCGGAACTTGAAGCTGAATATTTATTCACAATTCAAACCTTATTCATGTTAATAATTCTATTCAAAAACAAAGTCAAGTTTTTTCTTACAACTTCTTTATAAAATGCATACATTTTATATAAATTACTGTTTTTATGTGATTATTTTACAATACAAACCCAGCGGCGTATTCTGCAATAATGCTACAAACCCATCCAATTTTCGTCTCTTTTTATGAAAATTTGCGCCTCCTGATTGGATCAATTCTGTAAAAAATAATTATTCAATAACATAATTAAATTCAATAGAAAAGTTTTATTCTTTTTCATATTGACATTTGGTTTATCTTTAGATATTCAGATCTCGAATGAATTTTAAACGCACATGCGATTCATTATGGAATCATCAATCAATAATTCAATTTGGAGGTGTCACATGTCGAACAAGGTTATCATCACGGCGGCTTTATCCGGTGCAGGGACTTTCAAAAACAACAATCCGGCGGTGCCCTATACGCCCCAAGAATTTGCCGAGGAGGCTGCCAAATGTTACAAGGCCGGGGCCGCCATGGTGCATGTGCATGCCCGACAAGACGACGGCATGCCCACCCATGAGGTCGCCCGCATCCGCGAGACCCATGATGCTATCAAAGACAAGACCCCGGAGTTGATCGTCAATCTCAGTTCAGCCGTGGGCATGGGCAAAACCGCCGAGCAAAGAATCAATCAAATCATCGAAATCAAGCCGGAAATGGCCTCCCTGAACACCAACACCATGAACTTTGCCATTGTGGACCGCAAATCCGGCCTGATCATGATCGACTATGTGTTTGAAAACACCTTCACCATGCTGCAAAATTTCGGCAAAGCCATGGAAGAAAACAATGTGAAGCCCGAAGCGGAAATCTACGACATCGGCGGCTTGGACAATTTCCTCCTCATTTCCAAACAAGGCTTTTTCTCAGCGCCGGTGAATTTCAATTTCGTGTGGGGCGTGGCCGGCGGCCAGCGTTTCCGGCCGGAAGCCTTCACCACCCTGGTGAATGCCTTGCCGCCCAACAGCAATTTCACCACCTGCGGCGTGGGCAACGACGAGTTCCCGGCCATCATGCAGTCCTGCCTCATGGGCGGCCATATGCGCGTGGGTCTGGAAGACAATGTGCGCACCCCCAAAGGCGAATTGGCCAAGGGCAGCTACGAGCTGGTGGAGTGGGCCGTGCGCATTGCCGAAATCATGGACCGGGCCCCGGCCACACCGGATGAAGCCAGAGCCATCATGGGCTTTAAAAAACGTTAGGCCTGTGATATATGGCCGCAGGATGAAAAAACCGATTAAGGAGGAATTACCATTGAACATCATCGATCAAGGCCAAGGAGAATTGTTTTTGGATCCGGATCCGGACAAGGCCAGGGAATTTTTCCGGACAAAAAACCGCAAGCAGGTAAACAAGGTGATGGACCTGAAGGACGCCATCGCCCGTTTTGTCAAAGACGGCGACTATCTGGCCATCGGCGGCTTCGGCGCCAACCGCACCCCCATAGCCGCTTGCCATGAAATCGTCCGGCAAAAAAAGAAAAACCTGGGATTTGCCGGGCATACTTCCACCCATGACATGGAAGTGCTCAGCGCCGGCGAAGTCTACGACCGCATTGACGTGGCCTATGTCATCGGCCTGGAGGCCCGCGGTCTGTCGCCCTGCTCCCGCCAATACATGGAAAGCGGCAAGGTCAAAGTCACCGAATGGACCAATTACAGTCTGGCGGCGCGTTTGCGGGCCGCGGCCATGGGCGTGCCCTTTGTGCCCACTCGCAATGTCATGGGCACCGACACCATTAAATACAGCGCGGCCAAAACCGTTGAATGTCCCTTTACCGGTAAAAAAGTGGTATTGATGCCGGCCCTGTACCCGGATGTCTCGGTCATTCACGTGCATGAAGCCGATGTTTACGGCAACGCCAGGTTCAGGGGTATTGCCGTGGCGGACATCGACCTGGCCAATGCTTCCAAGCGCCTCATCATCACCACCGAACGACTGATCCACAGCGACGAGATCAAACGGGATCCATCCGCCACGCGCATCCCCTATTTCCTGGTGGACGCTGTATGCGAAGTGCCTTACGGCGCCTATCCCGGCACCATGCCCTATGAGTATTTCTCGGATGAGGCCCATCTCAGGGAATGGCTCAATGTGGAAAAGGACCCGGCGGAATTCAAGGCCTTCCTTGCCAAGAACATCTTTGACTGCAAGGACCATGAAGAATACATCGCCAGAAACGGCGGGATGAAAAAAATGCTGGAACTCAGAGCCAAGGAACTGCTCTTATTCAAGGAGGTATAGTCGTGGCCGAATACAATGCAATGGAAATAATGATCTGCGTCGCGGCCAGGGAACTGGAAAACGGCGCCACAGTGGGTGTGGGCACCGGCGCACCCTGCGCCGCAGCCATGCTGGCTCAAAAAACAACCGCACCGGATCTGGTGATCATGTTCGAGGCCGGCGGCATTTATCCGACCCTGCCGGAAATGCCCATTTCCGTAGGCGACTCGCGCACATTCTACAAGGCGGCCATGGCCGGCAGCATGGGCGACATTATGGAAGCCTGCTCCCGCGGTTTTGTGGATTACACCTTTTTGGGCGGGGCCCAGATCGACATGTACGGCAACCTCAATTCCACCGTCATCGGCAATCACGCCAAACCCAAGGTGCGCTTTCCCGGCAGCGGCGGGGCCAATGATTTTGCCTCCTTCTGCTGGCGCATGATGGTCATGACCCCCCAGAACAACCGGCGTTTCGTGGAAAAGGTGGATTTTCTCACCACCCCCGGCTGGCTCCAGGGCGGCGACTCCCGGGCCAAATCCGGCCTGCCCCTGGGCAGCGGACCTTATAAAATCATCACCGACATGGCCATTATGGATTTTGAGCCCCAGTCCAAACGCATGCGCGTGATTTCCATCCATCCAGGCTATTCCTTCAAGGATGTCCAGGAAAACTGCGGATTCGAATTGCTTAAGGCCCCCCAATTGGCCGATACTCCGGCACCCTCGGATGAAGAACTGCGTCTGCTACGGGAGGAAATTGATCCGTATCGGTATGTGATTGGAAGATAGAAAAGTCCTTTTTTCGGGGTCGGGGTCGCTATCGGTATCGGAATCGAAAATGCTGATCAAATGAGCAAGTCAAGTCGCTCGTCGGCATGGATGATTTTCATTACCTGAATATCGAGAAACATATTGTTTCGATACCGATACCGAACCCGATACCGACCCCGAAAAAACCCCGAGAAATTCCTCCTGAGTTTCTATTTTATCCGGTTGACAGAACCATTTTTTTTGGCGATATTCGCTCCTTTGCCCGCTGGACGGGTGCGCAAGGTTTTGGAAAAGGTACGATAACATTATATATAAAAAAGGAGCAAAACCATGTCTGAAACAATTTCAAAAGTGCCGGCAAAAGCCTGGATCACCACCTTTGCCGGCACGGCGGTCAATCTTTGCCTGGGCATTTTATATGCCTGGAGCATCTGGAAAAAAGCCTTGGTCAATGTGGACAAAGCCGGCGAAGCCATGACCGGCATCAACAGCGGCTGGACCTATCTCACCAATGCCCAAGCGTCAACACCTTTTTCACTATGTGTCATTATTTTCGCCTTGATGATGATCCCCGGCGGCCGCATCCAGGATAAATACAGCCCCAGGGTGGGTGCCACCCTGGGCGGCCTGTTGCTGGCCCTGGGATGCATCCTGGCCGGTCTCATGAAAAGCTATCTGGGTCTCATCATCGGTTTCGGCGTCATCGGCGGAATCGGCATGGGCCTTGGTTATGCAGCGCCCACGCCGGCGGCCCTCAAATGGTTCGGCCCCCATCGCCGTGGCATGGTGGCCGGCATCGTGGTGGCCGGTTACGGCGGAGCCGCCATTTACATCGGTGCCGTGGGCCAGTTGCTCATTGATCGCTTCGGCATCACCGGCAGTTTTGTGGGTCTGGGAATCAGCTTTGCCGTGATAGTAATCATTGCCGGTCAACTGCTGTTCACTCCGCCCGAGGGATATAATCCGCCGGTCCCTGCTGAAGCCGGTGCCAAAAAAACAGAAAATATAGACTGGTCCGCCGGTGAAATGCTGAAAACCTGGCAGTTTTACGCTTTGGTGGTGCTGTTCATCATCAGCACCCAGTCCGGCCTACTGATCATCGCCAACGCCGCCGGCTTGCTCCAGGAGGCTGGCAACAAAATGGCTTTCCTGGCGGCCAATGCCTGGCTCATCGTTTCCTACGGCGGTTTGGTCAACGCCGCCGGACGGGTGGGCACCGGCATGTATTCGGACAAGATCGGACGGCTGAACGCCTATTGCTTCAACAGCGCGGTTTCAGCGATCTGCCTGTTCCTGCTGCCCTATGTGATTTCCACCAAAAATGTGCCCCTGTTGTTTCTAGTGGTGGGTATCGCCTACTGGCAATACGGCGGCGGACTTTCCCTGCTGCCGTCCTTTACCGCCGACTTCTTCGGCTCTAAAAACCTGGGCGTTAATTACGGCCTGGTGTTCATCGGCTGGGGCTGCGGCTTTTTCATGGCCAAACTGGGCGGCACCATCGAAGATCTCACCGGCAGTCTGAATTACGCCTTTTATATTTCCGGCGGCCTGCTCATCCTGGGCATCCTGCTGGCCCGCCAGATCACGCGGCCGCAGCGGGTAATAGAAACAGAAACCTATGTCCAGCCCGCAATGGTCAGAGAAGTTCTGTCGACTCAAAACACTTAGCGCCCAAACAACCCTCGGGCAGATCAAGCGGGGCAGCCGCGTCTTCATTCGGTACCGGCTGCGGCGCGCCCCGTCACTTGATCAAAACCATGGTAGCCTCTGCCTGATTTGTTATAAGTACACCAATTTCCGGTCTTTTGTTATTGGCATATTGAATGAAATCAATTTTAAATATGTTAAAAGTTTAAAAATATTACCGGATCGGCCACCGGTTTGCTTTCTCATGTGGATCGGCCTTGATCATCTTTTGAGCCGTTACCCCTCGGTGGGAGCGGCTTCTATCTGCGATTTAGCCAAAATAATGAAAAGGTCATATAGGCCTGAAAAATTGAGAGATGATCAAAAGATGGAGATGAACGAGAGATCCCTCCCTATTGTCATATTGGCTTTCATTGTTGCCGTAACGTTCGCAGCATTCTTATACCTACAGATGTGTACTGCATCTATTGATGAGAATTATCAGATTGGCATATCGAGAATTATAATTTTTCATCCCGGTCTTCTGGTTCTGCTGATTTTACTGTTGACAATGATTGTTCCAGGAAGGTCCGGCAAAGAAGTCTGCTCATTTTCACTGCTGTTTAGCAGAATGGCTATTTTGCTGTGTATTGGACTTGGTACTCTATATGTTGTCCTCGAATTTTTTCCAGCCAAAAGTCAATGGAGCTTTCCACATGAACGTACTCTAAAGAAGACGATTGTAATTTCCCTACTCGATTATTGAATTCGTCACTTCAATCGGCGTGTCGCTATGCATCGAGATACTCGGATACACCGGATACCACGATCCGCCGATATTATTGCGGATCATGGATTGGTCGATCCGGATGTTCCCTGTATGGTCGTTGGTTACGAAAAAAATGGACGCGCCGTGTTCGTTAACCTCATTGTATTCCATAAGTGTTCCTAAAACAGTCAACGTCATCTTATTGCCGTCGTTGTAAATGGCACCGCCGCTGCCGCCGCCCGGCGTGCCGGGTTTTTGCGGATTCGCGCCATACCCGATCGCCCGGTTATACGAAAAAAGGCTGTTGATAATCGTCCACGAAACACCGATGCTGCTGATTCCTCCGCCGTTGGAACCGACATTCCCCAGGTCGCTTCTCCCGCCGAACGTGCTGGTGACCACATACACGGGAAGATCCTGATATTGATCGAAAACCCGGATGGCCGCCCCGCCAACGTCCGGTCCCACGTCATCGCACACATTGTTGAAGAAACGGCAGTTGACGACCTTGAAGCGGCCGCCGCGCACAAAAATAGCCCCGCCGCCGCCCGGATCATAGGTATTTTCGTCGCTCACGCCCTTGGCGTTACCATGGACAAAAGTCAGATTCTGCACTGTCAGGCGGGGATGATCCTGGTCGTTGCAATGCGGCGTGGTCCAGACCTGGGCAGGATCGCAGGTATTCTGATAAAGTATCCTGACCTTGTCTCCGCCGCTCAACGTCACCTTTCCGCCGCCGTCGATCACGGTATCAGGCCCTTTATTGTTAAAAATCTTGGCGGTCCGATCGAGAGTGATGGTCACCGGATTTGGACCGCAATTAAAGGTAATGATTCCGCCGTTTGCCACGGCATTTACAAAAGCGCCGCTTGTGCAGCTCCCGGGTGTGCCGTTGCCGACGACAGTGTTCGGATTCGAAGTATTCTCGGCCCTGGCTTCTTCCGGGATATTGTAATGGCCGTCCGGGTTGCCGGCCGGCGGAAGACCGTCGTCAATGCGCTTGCCAAAAGCACCTGCAACGAAACCAAGGCAATCCGGGTCGAAATCCACGCTATAGGCTGCTAAATCCAAACCATCGACGTCACTGTCACCATCGCGATCAGCGATGCATTCGGCCAGTGCCAAGGCGCCGAACACGCCTAACAGGATCGGGATCAAAATGAGCACCAGTGGTTTGTTCTTTAATAGCAATTTTGTCAGCATGTCGTTTGCTCCGTTCAATTGACATTTTTATGCGCACAGGTGTCTTATTTACAACATTTAGCGCATAAAATAATCAGCAATAGACATGCCAAACATAAATAAATTAAAACTTCCTGTAAAAACAATCACCAAAGCCTTTACAATCTCTGAACCGGTTACAAAACGTTCACGCATTGTTACAGAGATTGCATAGGACGATTTAGAATTCCTTGACGGTTCATCGTTTCTCCCCCTTGATCCGCAAACAGGGGGGATCACATGCAAATTTTTTTCAATCCTATTCCCTCTCGTTCCCAAGCCCCAGCTTGGGAACATTGTGCCCGGAAGCCCCGGCTTCCAAATTTACGATATGGATCAAATAAATGTGGTCTCTATTTTATGGGAAGCAGGGCTTCCAGGTAATGGGTTCCCAAGCTGGGGCTTGGGAACCAGCTTGGCTATCCACATCATGGGTATCACTTGAAAAAATATTCCCTGCCCCTGTTGTGATAGAAACCCTGAAAACCCAAAGCATTTCCTTGGCTGACACCAAGATCCAATGGGCTGGTCTATCGTAGGGGCGATTCCCGAACCGCCCCCACCCATGGGCAGGATGCCCAGATTATTCCTGTTAGCGGATCGCCAAGGATGATGGTGTATAAAATCCATTTGCGTGGCGAACACAATGAGGTGAGACCATCAGTCTGAAAGACATGTCTCATTCCAAAAAGCCACATGTGATTCCTCTTGATCTGTAAACTGATCCGCTTGATGAAAAGGCTCAAAAAGTTTATGCTGCAAAAATATCCGTCTGGATGCGTCGGTATCTGAATAGCCGAATTCTGGATGGCGCTGCAGGTCATCCTTATCCCTGGACATGAGTCCCCGGAGTCTGAATCGGCGACTGAGCGAGGAGCAGACAATCTATCGCGAGATTCTGGAGGATATGCGCCGGGAATTGTCGGCCTGCTATCTGAGTCAGTACAGTTCTTCGGGGATCGAGGTGGCTTTCCGGTTGGGGTATGCGGATTCGAGCAAATTTCACCCGGGCCTTCAAACGCTGGTTCAACGTTTCACCCAGCAGCTATCGGACAGGAGAAGGGCGCGCTGAAATGAAAAACAATATCCGGTCGTAGCAGGAGTGAGTGATGGAAGAAATACGCAAAAGCAGAACCCAAATGAAAAACCAAGACAAACAACTGCAGCAGTTGGGAGAACAGCTGGCGGCAGTGTCACCTGAGGCCTTGGAGAGGCTTGATATATCGGAAGAACTCCTGGAGGCGGTGCGTTTGGTATGGGAAATAAAGAGCCATGGGGCCAAGCGTCGGCAGATGAAGCACATCGGCGGCCTCATGCGCAACATGGATACGGAATCCCTGGAGCGCCTGCTGAATGATTTCAGGCGCAGGGATACCCACAAGGCCCTTGCCTTCAAAAGAATAGAAACCTGGCGGGACGAGCTGAAAGCCGGCAATATCGCCCTGGTGGAGGAGATCCTGGCAAGCTGCCCGGCAGGCGAACGAAACCACCTGATACATCTATCGTTGAACGCCCAGAAGGAATGTGCGGCAGAAGGAAAAGGCGGAAAAGCCTCGCGGACGCTGTTCCGCTATCTCAGACAGATTACCGGCAGTGAGCTGTAATATCAGCCAATGGAACCGACTCCTATCGGATCTTTTTTTCTAATAGTTGTCTCAGTATTTTGGAAAGCTCGTTCATCCGAAAGGGTTTTTGAATGAATCCGTCGCAACCCCGGGAAAGGATGTCGGCTGCTTCGCTATCGGCGCTGTAGCCGCTGGACAGCAGAATGCGGACGTCTGGTTTTATGGTTCTCAGGCGGTCAAATGCCTGGCCGCCGCCCATGATAGGCATAATCATGTCCAGAATAATCAGATCAATGGTTTCCTGTTGAGCGGCAAACACTGCGCAGGCTTCCTGACCATTAGTGGCTGTGATCACTTCATAACCCAGCTCCCGCAGCATTTCCTCACCGACATCCCGGAATTCGTATTCATCGTCCACTATAAGGATGGTTTCGCTGCCTTTTTGCGCCTGCTCTTCCGGCTGGCTGATCTCCTCTGCTTTTTTTTCAGAGGCGGGTAAATAAATTTTAAAGATGCTGCCTTTGCCCAGCTCACTGTAAACATCGATATTCCCATTGTGATTTTTGACAATCCCGTAAGCCGATGCCAAGCCGAGCCCGGTGCCTTTGCCCACTTCCTTAGTGGTGAAAAACGGATCGAAGATCCTCTTTTTGACTTCCTTGTCCATGCCGTGGCCTGTATCCCGCACCGAAATCATCACATAGGGCCCGGGTTCGCTCAAATGCTGTTTGGCAAGAATTTTCGAGAGCACCATATTTTCGCTTTCCACGAATAATTCCCCCCCATCAGGCATGGCGTCCGCCGCATTGATAAACAGATTCAGGAGGACCTGGTCTATTTGGGTCGAATCGCCTTCCACAGTCCACAGATTTTCCTGTAAATGGGTATGAATGAGGATTTGTCTGCGCGTTCTTCCGAACATCTCCAAGGATTCGCGGATCAGCAGATTAAGATTGATGGGGCAGACCTGATACTTGCCCCTGCGGGCATATCCCAACAATTGCCTGGCGAGATTGGCGCCGCGATGAACGATTTTTTCGATGGTTTTTAAGCGGGTCAAGGCCCGCCCGCCTTCAGGGAGATAGATTTGCAAAAGACCGATATTACCCAGGATGCTCCCCAGCAGGTTGTTGAAGTCGTGGGCGATACCGCCGGCCAGGGTACCGATGGCCTCCATTTTCTGCATGCGGATGATATTCTCTTCCGTGCGCTTTCTTTCGGAAAGATCCCGGACAGCCGTAACCCGCAAGGTCTTGCCGAAGTAATGGCATTCCTTGCCTTCCAATTCAATGGGAAAGATCGTGCCGTTTTTTTTCTGCCCCTTGATTTCATAAGGTTCATGAAACAAGTCGCGAATATTCCGATAAATCAGATCATGATATTCCGGACAGGCGCACAATTTGATGACATCTTTTCCAATCACTTCTTCCCGCTGGTATCCGAACATGGCGGCAAAAGACTCGTTGCAGTCAATGGCAATGCCTTTGTCGTGGAATAAAACGCCTTCGATAGTCACCTCGGAAAGGCGCTTATAGCGTTCCTGGCTCTCATGATGGGCCTGCTCGGCGAGCTTGCGCTGGGTGATTTCCGTATGAATGCCGACCATCCGGGCCGGCCGTCCCGCTGGATCGGTCTCGACCACCTTGCCTCGGCCCAACACCCAACTGTAGTCACCGTTTTTTTTCCGGGCGCGGAATTCGGCGTTGAATTTTTCGCTCTTGCCTTTCAGGTGATCGATCAGCGCACTCCGCAAGGCCTGCACGTCTTCCGGATGCACCAGGCGCCACCAATCTTCGACCCTATTGGGAAATTCATTCGGCACATATCCCAACATATGGTAATATCGTGGGTCTGCATAGATGACATTCGTCGGGATATCCCAATCCCAGATGCCGTCGTTGGTGGCCTCCAGCACTTTGGAAAACCGTTCCTCGCTTTGACGGACAGACTCATGGGCGCGTTTCTGCTCGATGGCCATCGCGATCTGCCCGGAAACAGTATGAAGTACATTCAAATCAGGGGCGTCAAAATAATCGGCGTCCGAGTCATGGTGAATTCCGATGGCGCCGATGATGCGATCCCTGCCTTTTAGGGGCACACCCACCCAAACTGCCGGAATCTCTGTGGGTGATACCATCCCGACTTTCCGGACCATCTCCAGGATGTCCTTTTGATTGAAAACCATGGAACGGCCGGTCTTGACCACTTCCATGACGAGTGGCCGCAATATGTTCCTGCTCGTATCGATTTCCGGTCGATTACTGGCATCTCCCGCCCAAGAGGGGTAGAGGATGATTTCGTTGGCGGCATCGTATAAGGCGATGAAAAAATTGGCGGCATCGATGACCCGGTTCATGATGCGGTGGATGGAGCGATACAGTGCGGAAAGATCCACGCTGGTGTTGACGGCATTGGAGATGGAATACAGGGCCTGATTGATTTCATCCAACCGGTTCCGGTCCTTGATTTCCTGTTGAAGTCTTTGATTCATTAGCGAAATTTCATGGGTACGCTCCTGAACCAGCCTTTCCAGCTCGTCCTGATTGCGTTTGGTCTGGATATGCGCGTTGACCCTCGCCCTGACGATCATCGGATTGAACGGTTTGGTGATGTAATCCACCGCGCCGGCAACAAAACCCTTGTTCTGACCTTCTTCGGAATCCATGGCGGTAAGAAAAATCACCGGGATGCCGGCTGTTTTCGGATTGCTTTTCAGTTGCCGGCAAACTTCATAGCCATCCATTCCCGGCATGTTGATGTCCAGCAGGATCAATTCAAGCCGGGGGCTTGCGGATGCGACTTCGATGCCGGCGCTGCCGCTTTCGGAAACAAGGACATCGTAATCCGGTTTCAGACTGTGAGCCAGCAACTCGGTATCCAGCGGTGTGTCGTCGATGATCAGTATTTGTTTTTTGGTGTGGGTTTTATCCATGATTGTCGCCCTGCTCTGCAATTATGATGATACCCTAAGCCTCAAGGATACATTTTGTCAATATTATTGAGGAACAGCGAAGGAGACCCAACGCATTTCCCACCTGACTGGTGGGGAGCACGGGGACTGGAGGGACTGGAGCTCGGGGACATTCGATATTCCGGTTGTCAATGGAGCGCGAGGACAGGTTCAATACCTAACATTCGAAACATACGACTTATATGCAAAAAAAAACTGAAATTAAGATTGTTGCCTGGATCAGGATTCCATAGCGGGCCCTTACCTGCAGGCCATGCCACAAAGGTTTCGACTTCGCGCCTTCCACCCTTTTGATTCAATTTAAAAGCTACTAAAGAAGGAACAATCAGAAAGTTTCCTTGGGATATTCTTCGCACTGAGGCCTTTTTCGGAGTGCGCAAACTTGTTTGCGCTTTTAAAAGCGGCGACATGTCGCCGCACTCCAAAGACTTGCCAACATTTGCGGTGTAAGCGTGGTCAGATCCTGAATCTTGAAAATAACTATTCACTGCTGCAAGGAAAATACTAGAAGACAAACAAATCCGCCCCGCCAGCCACCGGCACGGCCGCACCGGTTATGTAACCGGCCGCATCAGAGGCCAGGAAGGCCACCAGGGCGGCGACTTCTTCCGGCCGACCCATGCGCTGCATGGCGATGCGCTTCCGGATGCGGGCCTGCATGTCCGGGCGATGCAGGCCTCGGTTTGGATGAATCCGGGCAAAACCGCGTTGACCGTAATCCCATGCCGGGCCCCTTCCAGGGCCAGACTCCGGGAAAGGCCGAGCAGTCCGGCTTTTGAGGCGCCGTAACCCGGCTGGGCAAAGGCGCCCATTTCCGCCGTGAAGGGAGCGCGGGGTTCAATACCTAATTATATTCAGAAAAAACTGAAAATAAGTCGGAGTGCTTTTTCTATTCGTCTTCCATGTTTCCCTATCGAACGTCATCAGCCTGGGAGTGAAAAGCCTTACGTCTGCCCCATCACAGAACGACACTGTTTTAATGTGGCCAGACCGGCGGATAACTCGACCGATATCTATTCCACATGCTCTTGGTAAATGGCGTGACCTTCTGCATTTGTTGCTCCCCGCCGGTGATCGTCATCCACCGGTCTACAAAATCGAAAAGAGCGTCATGGTTCCAGGCCTGTTTTTGCCCCATGATATGGACGGCAAGGACAAATCCCGGATAGCTGCATGTGGTGGTGGCTCTATAAACAGCATTCCAGTCCTTATCATCCTGATAAGGATGCGTGGCGTGGCGTATCCCCCATTCCGGCAGACCGATGTCGGAGGTTTCATAGGGCTGCGAATTGTTGCGTGGATCAGGATTCCATTGTGGACTGTGGGTTCTGTCAACATCATCCTGTGAGACGTAAAATGTATTTCCATCTTCCTGGAAGAGGGTGGGCCAGGTGCCGACACCTTGCATATGCGCATCATCCAGCATGAGGCCGGCAAAAAGAATCGGCCATTTCCGCCCCTGGTTAAAACCGCCGTTGGGACGCCAGAAGCCGCCATTGTCCGCTATTCCGGCGAGATCTATCCCCAATTGAACAAATTCCATCAACAAGGTATCCTTTGTGTTGTTTCCCGCTAACTCTGAATAGTTAAGATTCAGCAGCAATGCCGCATCCCCGATCTTCTTGGCAATTTCACGCCCATAATCATCCATGTTTTCAGATGGATGAACGTATGACCCCAGATAGTCGTTGACATGATCCAACCACACCCGCGCAAAGGCGTCCTCCATGGTTTTTACATCCGGAATGGAGGTTATTCCGGTTGTGCTTAAGTTCATCAGCAGATGTGACCGCAGTTGACTGACGTTGAACCGGACGGCTTTATCGCCCCCTGCATAGGGTGGACGGAAACTACCCCTTGTTGCCGGTGCGGCAAGACAGGTCAATACAGCTGCCGCCCTTGTGACCGGGCGTGGGGTCTGGGTGGTTCCATTGAACGCCGGACAGCCCGGCTCAGCATCGGTGGCGGAACGATAAAGCCAACTGACCGTCGATACCAGGCTCTGATTTGTGCTCAGCACCAACGGATTGTCAAAGGAAATAGGCCGGCCGTTTGGATGGGACGCATTCAGGCCGGCATCATAGGAAGTGAGCGAATGGTCATAGCCTTGCCGCGTATCTGTACCGGGATTGATCATGGATCCATCCTGGCCCTGGACCGGGGTGAATCCATGGACATGATAACCGTTGGTTATGGCAATGATCGTTGCCGGGCCGACAACCCAGTAATCACCGTTGGCGAACTGGCCAAATTCATAGGCTCTGTCCAAGGTCCAGGTGATTCCGTTCTGGGTGATGGCCATGGGACTTAGGACCATCTTGGCAAGATGCCCAATCTCCATGGGCGCCAAGGCGCGATCATAGATGCGCACATCGTCCAGATGACCGGCAAACGGGTTTTGTCCCAGGGGATTGGCGCCGATGGTGGTTTTCTGATTGGCCATGACGTTCATCGCCCCGACGACGCTCGCCCGGCTTTCCTCTTTTCCATCAACGTAAAGGATGAGCTCGCCGTTCTCGAAGGTCAAGGCAACATGATACCACTGATCAGGCGCCAGCACGGTTTGACCGAAGATGTAATGGGTACCGCTGGTGGTTCGAATGCAGGCCCTGATCTTTTTGGATTCAATCCGCATCATGAACGGATAAATATAGCGACCCCGCTGGATAAGGACTTGGGTTCCGCGACTCAGGATGACCGCAGGCTTCACCCACATGGCCACGGTCATATCACCGGTAAGACCAAAAGCCTGGTTGCCGGCATCCAGGTAGTCATCCACGCCATCGAAACGCAGGCTTCCCATCACATTGCCGGCGTCCCAAACCGGACCGTTCAGTAAAGCCGCCGGATTGCCGAGGCCGGAAGCATCAGCGGCCACAACCCCGTCTTCTTCATCCAGTTTCCAATGGGCCGCCAATCCTGCCGACAGGTCCATCACCGGGGTTAGCGCCGACGCCGGCGCCGAATCAGCGGACTCGTTTCCGTTCACGTCCACGGCCCTGACCGTATAGGTGTAGCGGGTGGCAGGACTCAGCCCCGTATCACTGTAAAAAGCCACGTCACTGTTTCCCACCCAGGCGCCGTCTCTATAAATCTGGTAGCTGGAAAGGAGTGTCTCAGGGGCCTGCCATTGCAGATCGATCTGTTGGAAAGAGATCGCACGCGCTGTCAGCCCCGTGGGCGTCGCCGGCCGGGTATGAATCATTCCGGCCATGACTTGGGCGATATCGTCCGAAGTCAGGGCTTGATTGTAGATCACCGCATCATCGATCATGCCGTTGAAAGGACTCGATCCTGTGGGACCACCGCCCACCGAACTCACATCCTGGATCGTTGTGGCCAGGGGCCCGGTGACGGCCCTGCGGCTGTCTTCCTGGCCGTTGATATACAATACCTGCTCATTTTCCCGGTAGGTCAAGGCCACATGGTACCATTGCCTGTACTCAAGGGTGGCGAAGGACAAGAAATACCGGGTTCCCGCAGTAGTCCGAATACAGGTCTGGATCCGTTGTCCGCTCATTTGTATCAGGAAGGGATACACATAGCGACCCGCCTGGACTATGACTTGGTAGGAACGATTGAAGTTGGGACCGCTCGGATAAATCCAGGCGGCGGCGGTGAACTCCTGGGAAATCCTGAAATTCGCCGCGCCCAGATTCAACCGATCATCGACACCGTCAAAGGTCAGGGCGCCATTCTCGATCCCGGCGCTCCAGGCTGCATGGTTTATTATCGTGCCGTTCTGGCTGTTTCCGGAAGCGTCATAGGCCGTAGACCCTTCCGTCTCGTCCAGTTTCCAGTATGCCACGGGAATCGGGTCTGATGCCGCCGCCAGCGCCTCCAGCCGGGTACCCCACAAGCCACTTAGAAAGAACATCACAGAAAGTCCCCATACCAGACATATCTTGACTCTGTTTAGCATTTCATCCTCCTGGCACAACACCTTTGACTTTTATGGTTCATAACAGCCTGCGCTGTGGTGGTTCCCATCCCGATTTTGACCGTCTTTGGTGATAAAACCGGACAATTCGACACGGCCGAGACTGTCACTGGACTGCTGCTCAGAGTTGCCAAAATTGATGGCCTCTGATCCCGGCGCATAGGTAAAATCGATGACTTTACCGTGCCCATGTGGAAGGATCAGATCCGTGCCCTCCCAAGTCCATGAAAAATCGAGCTCGCCGTTAAAAAAACCGTTGGTGAAATAGTCAGGGGCATAGCCTGTCTGGCTGGTGATTACCTTGGAACCGCTGGCGATATTCCCCTGGGGTAGAAAAGTCCATTTGCCGTTTGGAGTTGTCAAGGATGACCAGAAAATATTTCCGCCCTCCTGCACCGTGGCATACCATTCTCCGAAACTCGCCATGCCTACAAAAATATTGTTATAGAGCGCGAGGCCCGAGCCATCGTGGCCGGCCGCAACGTTTGATAGGGTGAACACCATGCCGTATTGCATGGGGCCGGCCGACACATCATAGCGTTTTCGGCCCACCAGGATATTGTTCCGGACGACGATATTGTTGCCTACGCGGTTCAGCCTCAGCCCGATTTGTGTTTGCGGGTCGTACAGCAGATTGTTTTCGATGAGAATGTTGTTGTAAATGGCCGGACAATCCGGATCGTCATAGAGCATGATGGTGGAGGAGGTGCCACCATTATGGAAGATATTGTTGCGAACCGTGACATCCGAACTGCGTATGGAAATGAAACTGGCATGGTAGTTCTGATTCAGGGCCCGCGGCGCCCAATCCTCGGCTTTGGACCAGTTGCTGTCATAGCAATTATTGCCTTCGATGAGACTATCCCTGCAATAGGCGCCTGAACCGATAAAGGTCGATGTGATGTTGTGGATATGATTGCTCAGCAAGCTGACGCGCGCGCTGTTCTGATAAGCGATCCCTCTTGTGACCCTGTAAATATGGCATCCCTCGATCACGACATCGTTGCAGCTTGTAAGATAAACCCCATATGGTGTCAGATGTTTGTTGGTTCCGAAAATTTCGCAATTCATAAACATCAGGTGGTCGGAATTCAAGGCATTGATCGGACTCGCGGTTTTCATATAGGTGTTTTGCCGGGATTGGGCATACTGGGGATCGGTGCTTCCCGGATGCGCCGCCTGCCAGGCGGCATCACCGGCTGGATTGACCCAGGCCGGAGCGACTGTGACCCCATAAAAAGCCAAATAGACGTTCCTGCTGCTGTTAAAACGAGAACTGATGTTGGTAATAACCGGATTATGACCAACATCGTTAATATATGACACCCAGGCTGCCCGGCCGGTTGTGTTTTCAACATAGGCGCCATAGTTCCCGCTACGCAAGAAAATTCCATCGCCGTCTTTGGCAACCGATTGGACTTTTGCCAAAGTTTTCCAGGGATTGGTGCTGGTGCCGTTCCCATTGATGTCATCCCCTTGAGCGGCATCCAAATAGAATGTATTGCCGGTAATGAGTTCAAGGGCAATTTCCCGGTCGGACTTACTATACGTAATGGCATTGACCGAATCGGTATATGCAGAAACACCCTGTGCATTAAAAGCGCAGACCCGGAAAAAATACGTCGCCCCTGCCGATAAACCAACAATTGAAAAAGAGGTTGCATCCGCCGATAGCGCAGCGACGTCCAGGAAGTTCAATCCATCGGTGGAACTCTGAATGGTAAAACCGGTTTCATTTACAGAGTTGTCCGTCCAGGTTAAGTCTATCTGAGATGAAGAAACGGCTGTTGCGGATAGGTTGGACGGTGCCGGCAAAGGGGCAGGCGGCGTGTCGCCGTTTTCCAGAAGAGTCTTGATTTCAATTTCTGCCAGCGCTCTGCTATAAATCCTAACCTCATCCAGGCAGCCGTTGAAAGGATTGGACAGCATCGGGCTCATTCCCAGAGTTGTCTTTTGATTGCTTTGGGTGACGATCTCCCCTGGAAGCGTGCTTTTACTATTTGGCTTGCCATTGACATAAAGAGTCATGGTACCATTTGAATATGTCAAAGCCAGATGGTTCCATGCATCCGCGGTCAAGCTTTCCACCCCATAAAGATAATTGGTCCCTGACTTGGTGCGGATACAGGCTCTCGGCCTGTTCCCTTCAAGCCTGATCATAAAAGGATAGACATATAGCCCCCGCTGGATGAGAACCTGGCTGTTTCTATTGGTGTTCAATCCATTAGGCTTAACCCATAAGGATATGGACACCTCATTTGAAAGGCCGAACGATGAACTTCCAGCATCCGCAAAATCGTCTTTTCCATCGAAACAAAGCGCTTCGGAAAACCGGCCTTCCCCCCAAGCAGGAGTGCTGCCTAGAATTAAATGGTTGTTGCCGGAGCTATCCGCCATGGTTCCGTTCATTGTCCAAAGGGCTTCAAGTCCCAATGCCGGTGGAACTTGGCCAAGGGCATCTGATTCCGCAGCCAACGCTTCCATCCTCATATTCCAAAAGCTACCCGGCGTACAATGTACTAAAAAGGATATGAGGGAAAGTCCACATACCAAGCATATCTTCAATCTGTCCAGCATGTCATCCTCACTTTCATTGCCCTGATAACGAAAATAAAATGTTATCAAAACAGCTTTACAAAAATGATACCATGATTTTTAGTATTTTATAAAAAAATGAATTTATTAATTTAAATTGTTCAACAAGTCTAATTTACCAATAAATCTTTACCTTTCTGTATATTTTTTTATGCCTCCTGTACATTTATGTACATATTTAGATAGACCTATAATGGGGGGCGACTCCCCCGTCATAATGAAAGGATAGCAGGAAAAAATCAGCCACCAGGGTTAACAATTAAGAATATCAAGTAGACAAGGTAAAATAAAATATCCTCGGTTGTTTCTCTTTTCAACAAATAAATGGCATCCTGCGAATCTTGTCGTCATGATTTTTTGATCTTCAGCTTTGCTAGCAGTTTTTCCGTCGGAATCCCCTGCTCGTCGAATCCCCTTACCTGATAATAACGATCCAGCATTTTCTCCAGGGGGACTTTACAGCTCGCGCCATCGATCTCAAGCTCTTCACAGAGGAACCGGGTTGGCAGGGTATCGTCTTTCCTGGATATTCCTTCTCTTATATTCAAATAACGTTCCAACACATGAATCCGCTCGCCGGCTTCAAGGAGCTTTCTCTTGGTCATTGCAATCCCGGTAATGGCTGAAAAGAAACCGGTATAGAGGCGCAAGTCAGTCGTTCCCAAGGCCAGCCTGGGCAGGTTCTGCATCAAAAAGCGGATAAGCGGTTGAGGAGTGATTTTCATCAAAGGAGACATCAGGGGATAGGCACTGAGCGTCATCAGGCAGACGGAGAGGGAATTCACGCAGTTGATGATATTTTCGTTGAACTTAACCACCTCCACGTTTGGCAGCCGGGTAAACCGGTTTACATACTTCAGATCCACTTCCTGAAAGACGGCATAGGCGGAGTTGTGATCACCACCTTTATTGGCAACGGCATAAGACAGGGCATGGCCGAAAGCGCCGCGGCCATCATAGGCGGGAATCTCCAGGCCTTTGACATGCATGGCAAATTCTTCACCTCCGTATTTCTCCGAGAGGGCTCTGACGCCCATGGCCATGTCTTTGCCCAGTCCCCTTTGAAAAACAATATCTGTTATCGCTTCTTCCAATCCCTCTGTCGAGCCGAACCTCAGATTTGTTTGCAGTATGCTTTTTTCAGTCGCCTCCATCACCCAGCCCAAGGTTCCGCCCAACGATATTGTATCTATCCCGTATTGCGTGCATAGGTCATTGAGGACCGTGATTTTTTCCAGATCGAAGATGCCGAGGTTTGCTCCTAATAAACTCAGCGTTTCATATTCGGGCAGTTTCTTGGTTTTTCCGCTGATGGTCGTCTTCTTTCCGCAGCTGATGAAGCAATATTTACAGGGAGAATGCTTGGCCTGGTAGTGTTCAACCATGTGTTCCCCCAAAATTAAGTGGGAGCAATATCTCTATCCTCCCAATCTTCCCGACCCTTCCAGTAAATCTTCCGCCATGTCCCGATTGAGTTTTGTTACCCCAACGACATCCATGAGCCTTGCCGCAAAGCCTGGAAATAATTCATTCATGGCAAGAATTACCCGCAATCTCCATGCCCCAGGTGATACAATTACCTGTTGCCTAGGATTTCGGATACATTTTATCACGGCTTCAGCCACCGCATTGGGTAGAACTTCACCCACCATCACCGGAGTTTTATATTCTTTTAAGGCCTTTTTTCTATAATCCGCAAACATGCCAGCGCTGTTTACATACCCGGGAATAACAACGGACAAGCCTACACCACTGCCTTCCAATTCATCTCTGAGAGCGGCCGACCACTGGATAAGCCCGGCTTTTCTGGCGGCATAAGCTGCTTGAAAGGGGATGCCGAACTTTTGTACCTCGGCAAGTTTTCGATTCAGATTTTCTACTTCACCGGGTAGGTCCACCAAGGCCAGATTTACCTGGGCCCTGGCCAGACAGCGGGCGATATGCCAGCCGATTCCTTTTGCTGCTCCGGTAATAATTGCATTTTTTCCTGATAGATTTTTCATTGATGCCCTCCAATCTGACTACGCTTCGGCAAGAAAGCCAGCACCTGGGTATCTTCACCCATAGTGCCCCGCATATTCACGCCCAGCACAGACAGTATCGGTTTCCCCAGGCCAATGTGGTTAAGGTCCTGATAGATCGGGCTCTCGGGCGGGACCGTATAGCTAACCTTGGATAATCCGTAATTTGCCTTGAAGCTGTTCCGGCAGAATATCAGCTTGTCTTCCAGAATTGATGCCGCTTTTCCTCCGAGTTTCAAGGGCAGTGAGCCGAAAGCGCCTGTGTAGCTTATCGTGATCAGATCTTTATCCACCAGTTTTATGGCAATGTGCCCAGCCGCATGTGCCTTCCAATCCCATGAGAACTCGGCCAGTTGTTTTGGCAAACCGAAATTCCTTATTCCACCGATCTGGGATTTGGGGTTGTCCACATAAATATGTGTTACATAAAACCCACAGGTGCATCCGGCCCGTATCAAGGCTGGAGCAATGATCAGTTCATGGTAAGGCAGGGTCGATTCCGGCCCCATGCTGGTCATGAAAACCAACCCGATGGTTTTACCACATCCAATCGAGACGATATCAAGCTCTTCAGGGATATAGTGCCTTACTCGGCCGATATCGATAAGGTGGATCATCATAAGATGTCCTTTGTCACCGACTGGAAGCCATATCTCGCCTTGCTTGGGAATCTCGCCCTGTTTGGCATAATATTTTTGCATCATTTATTCTTTTCTGGTTCGATAATACTGACCTGATTACGTTTCAACATAGACCGTAAACTTATGAGCTGCCTGCCTATAAAGATTCACCGCTAATTGACGCTTTCGTTATATTTTACCATTTGCTTCATTCCCAAAAGAGTCTCATAGGGAAGACTTGTACTCATCATGTTGACAATGGATATCGGGATATTTCCACCAGGATTGCAACGCATGGAATAGGTAACGTGGGTGTGTGAATCGTCGATGGCACGAAAAATCCACTGACCGGTAACTTCTTTGATGCGCAGATTGGTTTTGGTCTCCGGAGCCTTGGCATCCGTAACCGCTCTGAAATTTACGATCATGGCCCCTGGTTCAGGAAGAAAGTCGCGTTGCACCACGGAATCTCTGTCCTGAAGCGGCCAAGGCATGGCCGTCACATGATAGAGAACATCGCTCATATCCCCCAGGGCTCTAACCAGCTTTGCTGTATTGGTGTTGGGCATCCAGCGGGTTTGGGATGAAACATCTTTCAACACGCCCACGCAAATATCCCTGGGAGCATCAATAATGGTCTCCCCTTTGAACTCATGACATTCCGAACCCGTAACTGCTCTTGTATAAACATCTATATTTTGCTTGCTTAGAACCTTCTGCCATTCCACATCTGAATACACGAATGGAACGCCCACAATTCCCAAAACCAGTCCCATGGCAATCATTCTGATTTTTGCCTTCATGTTGTATCTCCTTATATTTATAGTGTTTGTTGACAATTCTCAGCATCAAATTTCGTTTTATAACCGGGGTTTCTGCTCATGAAGAACATGAATATATAGGAAGCCAGTTTTCTTGGAATAAAACGGAAAAAGAAAACTGTACTTTTGTTTAAAAAGCCTGGAACGACGATTGTCTTTCCCTTCATCAGCGCGCGATATCCCGTGGCCGCAACATGTCCGGCGCTCGTTTGGAGGCCGGGAAGGCTGAAAGCTCTGACATCAGTCATGGCGGCTCTTTTTGCAAATTCAGTCCGCGTCGCTCCAGGGCAAAGGGCGGTCACGGTAATACCGGTCCCCTTGAGCTCTTGTGACAAGGCTTCCGAAAAGCTCAATACATATGCCTTGGTGGCGCAGTAGACGGCGTTCAGGGGGCCGGCGGCATAGGATCCCACTGAGCCGACATTCAGGATCTTTCCTTCGCTCCGCTTCAACATTTCGGGTAAAAACAATTTCGTAAGCTGAGTCAGGGACGTCAGGTTGGTTTGTATCATCTGTGCTTCTTTTTGAGGATCTGTTTCTGAAAACAGGCCATAAACCTGGAAACCGGCATTGTTTACCAGAAAGTCGATTTGAATCCCCCGGCCCCGCAGTTCGGAAAAAATTTCGCCGGCTGCTGTTGGAACAGCTAAATCCTTTGAAATTATTGTCACTGAAATTTTGTATTTCTCCTTGAATTCAGACGCGGCTTTTTCAAGATTGCTGATATTTCTGGCCACCAAAACAAGATTGTGCCCGTCTTTTGCGAATTGTTTGGCAAGTTCATAGCCAATGCCACAGGTCGCTCCGGTAACGAGTGCTGTTTTTTTCATTTTTTCTATCTCCTCTCTTTTTCCTTTTTCTTTCAATTTAGTAATTACCTTTTCGATTAGCCTTCTTAATTTACGTCTTGAATTTCATTTTTATGACCATGAGTCATTTATATTATGACCGTCGGTCATTTGTCAATAATAATTTTCATTTTTAATAATTTAAAATTGTATTGATCTTTGTTTATAAATATATAATATATAGACATTATAAATGACCAAGTATCATTAAAACTGAAATATAACCATAATTATACCCTTAAAATATATTAATAAATGATTAATGGCCAATTATTGAATATTTGCTTTCGACGGATGCCGATGCTATTGCACGGGACACCAACAGAAAAAAAGGGAACAAGCCATGCGAGCAAGAAGTGATGAACAAAAATCCTTGCGGCGTCAACTCCTTCTGGATGTCGCCACCGGTCTTTTGAACAGAACGTCTTATAACGAAATCAATATGTCCACCATCGCCAAGGCCGCGGGATTGGCCAAGGGAACGATTTACCTCTATTTCCGTTCCAAGGAGGAGTTATTCCTGGCCATCTTCGAGGATCAACTCAAAGGATGGTTTACTGAAATCAATGCGGGCCTAAAAGGGGCCTCCCCAAAAGGCGACATTCGGAATATTGTTAATCTGTTCTGCAAATCCTTGTTGAAACGGCCGATGCTGACCCAGTTGTTGCCGATACTCCATACGATCCTTGAACAAAACATACAATATGACGTCGCCCTGCGGTTTAAAAGGAACCTGCTTGAAATTGTTCTGCAAACAGGTGAAATGATCGAGTCGAATCTTTTGTTTCTTAAGGCCGGCGAGGGGGTGTTCGTTTGCTTGAGGGTTTACGCCATTATCCTTGGCATCCAGCAATTGACCAATAATGCGCCGGTTATCAAGGAAGTCATTGCCAACGAACCCGATATGAAGGTTTTTGAACTCGATTTCATGAGTGAGTTGGAAACAACTATAATGATTTTGCTTAAAGGAATGAAGAACAGCCCATGTTAAGGTGAATAAATGAAAGCCAACGGGGCAGATCCTGCGAACCACGCAAAGTGCTCTTATTTCTATTTATAAGAGGGTAAAGATACGGCAATTTCGGGCATGAAAATATGGATGAAAATACGAAAGTTAAATCGGATGATCCCCACTGTTGCCTTAGCAGCTTACCGCTTACTTTCTGAATTGTGAAAAAATCGTTCCATACACTGATTGACCTCATCCGGTTTTTCCCGCATGACCAGGTGCCCGCAATCATCGAACACAACGAATGTATCGGGATTGAAGGTTTCGGTAAAATTTTTTCCGCCTGAAACCCTCAGAACCTTGTTTGCTCCCCCCCACACGATCATGACGGGCGGGAAATCAGCCGGTTTTTCCATCTTGTCGAGGTACCTGAACGTGTCGAAATTCATCAGAAGGGTGTTCAGGATTCCCAAATGTCCGTCCTTTTTATGGAGTTGTCTCACATGCTGGATAAACGCATCATCCTGTTCACCGATTTTCCCATATTGTCCTTCCAGGCCCATTAAAATATACCTGTCCGGTAGAACAATTTTCGGCGCGAGGAAATTGAACAGCTTCCTTACAGCGGTGCTGTGTTTCAGTTTGTACAGATATCCGTATGCGCCGGATTTCAGCGTATTCTCTGTGGCCACATTGAACAGGGCCAGGGCCTTGATTCGAGCGGGTTCAGCAAACGTGTAGTTGAGGGATACGGCTCCCCCCACGCACAGGCCCACAAGGATGATGTCTTTGAGGTCAAAGGTTTCGATAAAAGATTTGAGCAAGTCCGTATAAAACGGCAGGGAATAATCCGTGATAAATGGCCGGTCTGATAAGCCGTAACCGAGAAAATCGATACCAAACACCTCATGGGTTTTGCTGAAAAAAGCCATTTGATGATCCCAGATGTGATGATCGTTTCCCGCGTCGTGGAGAAAAATCATGGGCGAGCCGGCCCCGGACCTTGTGTAGCGAACCCTATATCCGCGAAACATAAAACTGTTGATATGCTTTTCCATTTAATAATCTCATACCGTTACATTAATAGTAGTTTTATACAAGGTAGCAAAAAAAGAGGAAATCCGAAGCTCAAATGACATAGATGCGCCCTTTGAAAAAAATGTTGCCCATGGATCTAAATTAGTAATTAATGGTATATCTTCTAATGGCGTTGCTCAAGATGGATTTGATACTTATTTTTACCCATTCGGTTCCGCTTTGAACGCAAACACCACGTTTCCAATGCCGCCGCACTTAACGCCGACATCGATGCAGCAAACCTTGTTCAAATGCATCTCATTCGGATCAACCCCGGCATAGACAAGCTCCTGAGCCGTCCAGATGAGCTGCGATATACTGCTGATGGCAAAGGCGCAGGTTCTTTTAGGGTTCATCTCGGGGATCAGACAACCGAAGCCGTCAAAATACAGCTTGTCCCCGACCCTGTGCTGCGCCCCGCATCCGCCGGACTTTATCACCTCACAGACAAATTTTGTTTGCATCAGCAACGGCAGCTTGGCCACGATGCCGGCTGTTTTAGGATTATTGCGAAATTGCGCCATTTCCTCATCATCGTACCCCAACTGGGCTTTGACCATTTCCCACAACTGGTCATTCATTTTATCTCTCCTCCTTTGTTTTTTAGCATCATCATATCAGTTGCCTTGGACAGACAGAAGTGGCATATTTGACAAAAAAAAGGGGAAATGCGTCAATTCTTGGAGACAAGGGGGTGATCATGAAAAAAGTTACCGTTCTGGCATTACACGCAGCCCAGGCTTCGAGCATCACCGGCCCCATGGATGTTTTTATCTTTGCGGGGGTGCTGTGGAATTTGGCCTGTGGCAAACCGCCGACGCCTTTTTTCGAAGTGACGGTCGCTTCTGTTGACGGCAAGACCGTCAAATGCCTTAACCGGCTGAATATCGAACCGCATTGCAGCATTCACGATGTCCGGAATACAGATTTGATCATCCTTTGTGCAGTGGCCGGCCATATCGAAAAATGGATTGAAAAGCACCGGGAGGTCGTTCGGTGGTTGCAAGAGCAATATGAGGCCGGGGCACAAATCGCAAGTAGCTGTACCGGGGCTTTTCTACTTGCGGAAACAGGACTTTTAAACGGCAAAACCGCCACGACCCACTGGGGTTTTGTGGATCTTTTCCGGCAACGCTACCCCCTTGTTCATCTCCGCCCGGATTCGATGATCACCGATGAGGGGGATCTGTACTGTTCCGGCGGTTCAAACTCATACAACGATTTATCGTTTTACCTCGTAGAAAAGTTATGCAGCAGGGAAGTCGCCGTGCATTGTGCAAAGGCCATGGTTCAGGATTTCGGCCGTGTCACCCAGGCACCTTATGCTGCTTTTCCTTTCCCTAAAGCCCATAATGAAAAAGATATCCTCGCTGCCCAGAGATGGATCGAGGAAAATTATGATACGGATATCACCGTCCCCATAATCGCTTCAAAATTCGGGGTGAGCAAGCGAACCTTTGAGCGCCGCTTCAAGCGATCCACCGGTGACTCCCCCCTCCTCTATCTGCAGAAGGTGCGCATCAATGCGGCCAAGGCCTTATTGGAAAAACCCTCTTCCACTTTCGAGGATGTGACCTATCAGGTGGGATACAAAGACATCAGTTCCTTCCGAAAGATCTTTCAGCGTCATACCGGCCTTCGCCCCAAGGAGTATCAGCGGCTGTTCCAACAAAAGCATCCATTACACACCGGATAATCACCCGGCTCCGAAAAAAAATTCTTGTTTTCAGGCCATGCAATTTCCGATCGATTATTTCACGGGAGTTCTTGCCCAGAATCCTTTTCAAAAAATCCACATATACAAGGCCTGGGGTTGCCTTCGGTATATACATCAAAACGAAAACCGGTCTCCATTTCAGCGCCTCGGACTGTCACCTGGCAGCCGTAGTAGATCGGGCCCTTGAAACAAATATTCAATCGGTCACCCGTGAACTTTTCGGAAACGCCTTCCACGGTTTTAGACAGCACCAACATGGGCTGGGCGAAATCCCGCTCAAACCCCAATATTTTTGCGTATAACGCATTATAGTGAATCCCGTTGCTGTCTCCGCTGATCTTGGCGAACCGGAATCCCAATCCTTCCGGTAGAAACCATTGCCCAATGACCGGCTCGTCCTGAATCGACTCCATATCAACGGATCCTTGAACCGGATCGGGCTCACCATAGCGGCCCCGGTAAAAAAAGGTCTGAATGCTTTTCCATATGGTTTCGCCGCTGCTATCTATGGTTGTGACCAGATCCACTTCCAATCCTTTTTGCACTATCCGGCGTTCATCCATACGACAAGTGATGTTCATCTTGTCATCATAACGGATTTCACGACGCTGAATGATCCGGGTCCGGGTATTCAGGGACCGAAAGATGGTCAGCGGTGCCCTGGAATGCCCTAGCACGCGAATGGCCAAGGGGAATACAAAGGACAAGGGATAGATCATATTGATTCCCCTGCCGGGTTCCAGGCCGCAAATTTTTTGGAATTCATTTAAATGCTCCGGAACAATGACGGCATTTCGCCAGACAGCGCAAATCGGGCTGATATTGTTCCGGGGGTCAAATTTTCTGCTGATTCCCCAGAATGCTTTTGCCAGGGCAATAATCGCGGACGGACGCTTTTCATATTGTAAACAAATAACCTCAGACATTTCTCTCCTTCCTGACAGCATTGAAACCCTACGATATTGACCGCGGCTGTTCTTTGTTTTTATCTATTAGAATATTATTCTAATATAATATTCTGAGTCAAGTTTTTTCTCTAGGATATATTCTTCGCATTGAGGCCTTTTTCGGAGTGCGCAAACTCGTTTGCGCTTTTAAAAGCGGCGACATGTCGCCGCACTCCAAAGACTTGCCGACATTTGCTGAGTAAGCGGGATCAGATCCTGAATCTTGAAAAATAGCTATACACAACTGCAAGGAAAATATTAGAAGACAAACAAATCCGCCCCGCCGGCCACCGGCAAGACGGCGCCGGTTATGTAACCGGCCGCATCGGAGGCCAGGAAGGACACCAGGGCGGCGACCTCTTCCGGCCGGCCCATGCGCTGCATGGCGATGCGCTTCCGGATGCGGGCCCGCATGTCCGGCCGATGCAGGCTCACGGCCTCGGTTTGGATGAATCCTGGCAAAACCGCGTTGACCGTGATCCCATGCCGGGCCCCTTCCAGGGATAGGGTCTCGGGAAAGGCCGTTGGTTCGGGCCGAACCAAGCGAGGTGTTTGTATTTCCAGTTAAAAGAGGGTAAGAATACGATGTGCTACGACCTTATCAGTCGAAATATTTGCTTTATTGAAAATATTCAAACCGAAACTTACTGGCTTCAATATATTCCTTATTTTCCTCAATAGCAATCCAACGTCTATTCAACCCCTCAGCCACCATCCCAAGTGTATTGGATCCAGCGAACGGATCAAGCACAATATCATATAAATCTGTTAGCATTTTAATAAAAAATTCAGGTAATGCGGCTGGGAAACGGGCAGGATGAATCTTTATCCCAGCCTCTTTACAGCGCTTTGTATATAAATCGTTTGCTGAATTATTCCCGAAGCGTAGAAGATCAACTGGAAGATCTTCTATGACATTTCCTGGAATACTCCCTCCAGCATCAACTTTATCAAACGAGCTCTTAATATTATGACCAGAAGGTCTCACTGCCGCCCGAACCCCGCGTTTGCTTAAGCGGATCATGTCCTCACTATACGGTTTTAACACATTTCGATTATTGGCTTTGGGGAATGGTGTTTTTGAAAACCACCAAACATATTCAACGGAATCCTTGATACGAATACGACGTACCGTTACCCATTCGGCCGGCATCGGCATCTTTGCAGGGTTATACCAAAAACACTCCTGGGCAAGATGAAATTTTACTTCCTCTACCATCGCTATTAAAAGCTTAAAATGATAGATACTCCTAGTTGGCGTACCTTTGTTATAACTTCCCCCAATATTCAATATAAAAGATCCATCATCCTGCAAAATCCTAAAAATTTCTTTGGCAAACGGTAGGAACCATGCTATGTAATCATTTTTATTGACATTCCCATATTCTTTCTTGAAGTGAAGCGCATAGGGCGGCGAGGTAATAACCGCGTTAATGGAGTTGTCGGGTATATGCTTAAGAATCTCAAGGGAGTCACCTAAAAATGCGGCTCCAAAATCTGTTGAATAAAAAGGCAGTCTGGCATGTATAAACGAGGTAACAGGATCAAGCTTTTTAACGGTGTGACTAAATATAGTTGTTTGCATGAGCTTCTCCATGTGCCGAACGTAGCATAAAAACTGAATAATGAAAATCTAACAAAATGGGTTAACATTGTCAACCGATTTGCAGAAAAAAATTAATTTAACAGAATGGATATCTCAAGCGGAAGCCGCTCGCCTTCGTGGGGTTAGTAGGCAAGCTATATCGAAACTGATCCGAAAAATAAAATTAAATACATTGGAGGTGGGTGGGCACGTACTGGTAAACCGCCATGAAGTGTTGGAATATGCGGGTGAAAGTGCGGGCAGGCCGAAAAGCGACATGAGTTTACAAAAAATAAAAGAGCTTATCGACAAATGCAATGAAGAGCAATGCAAAGATGTTTTGAACTATATAAGAAAAAGAGTTAATATTCATCCCCTGGAAAAACAACTCAATTGTTCTGCGGAGATTATTTTAGAGTCAATTGCACGTGCAGCAGACATTACTATCCGAGGAATTCGCGGTATCATTACAGAGGTTGCATTTAAGCAAGAGATTATAGATAAGTTAGATTCTTGGCGAGATATTACACCGACAGGCGAATTACCATATGATTTTCTTCTATCTGATGGGACCCGTCAGATTAATATACAAGTAAAAATGCAGCGAAAAGAAAAACAAGTTCCATTAATCAGAAGTGGTAAATGGGTTGCTGAAACTCAAAGAACCCGGAATGGTATAAAAGGAGGAAAAGAAACAAGGCCATATCGATTTGGTGAATTCGATATTTTAGCGGTTTCTTTACAACCTTCAACCGGGAACTGGAATAGCTTTATGTATACGGTGGGCAATTGGCTTATACCAAGAACAAAAGACCCTGCTCTAATACGAGTGATGCAACCGGTTTCCATGACGGCAGATGATGATTGGAGTGATAGTTTAGACAAATGTATTGATTGGTTTTTTTCCGGAAAACAAAAAACAATCAGAGAAAAATGAATCAAGTGCCGCAGGTCGTCCGCGAAATCGGCGGGTTGTAGGCTGTCGGGTTGGATGGTAAAAGTTTATATATTATGAGCGTCCACAACACAAACTACATGAGATATTTTTTGACGAAGGAGGAGCAGTGGAAAAATTTCTTGTGAATATGGCCATTGTGAAAGTCAACTGGGATAGCAGTGAGAAGGATCTCCTTGATAACTATATACCACTGGTCGCCTACATCTTAAAGATTTATCGCAACGACATTATCTCACTTGAAGACTTCAAAAATCAGTTTGCAAAAGTGGCAGAATTCGAAATGCCGACTGGTGCTATAGCGAGTCTCCTAAAAAGAGCGAGCAAACGACATGGATTTATCACTAAGAATGCCAAGGGTTTATATATAATAAATCGAGCGTCATTACCTTCTTCAAGATATGAAGAAATAAGAGATAATGAAATAAGAAAATATAATGGTCTCAAGGATAGATTCTTAGAATATTGCCTGCGAAATTATAATATTAAGTTAGCCCCAGAAGAGGTTGATAAATATTTTTTTGAGATTCTTTATGAGATTGCCCCAGCTTTATTCAGATGTGTTTCAGACATAGACAATATTAAAATAGAAAAAAAGCATCAAACTAAGTACATGATTAGTAGATTTGTCTCTCATGCATATCATTCGGACCAAACATCTTTTGAAACAATTGAGTCTTTTGTACGTGGTGCCATGTTAACCGAAACTTTCTATTATTCTGCTCCTACTGAACTTCAAGGGAAAATGAGAAGAGTAGAGGTATATTTTGATACACAATTTTTACTTAGATCAATAGGACTTTGCGAAAAAAAATTTTCTGAACCATGCCTTGAGTTAGTTAACATCCTTAAGTCTATGTCAGTAAAAATGCGTTGCTTCCGAGATACTTTTGATCAAATGCACGGTATACTTTTCGCAGCTTCTTCGCAGCTTAAAAGTAGAGGACGAATAATGCCGAGAAAGCCTGGCGACGTTTGGGATTATTATAACATAACCTCAGCTAAAGCATCTGACGTAGAATTAGACATAGCTTTATTGGAAAAAAAACTTAACAAACTAGGTATATTTATTATTAATAGACCTGCTCATGAAAAAGAACTAACAGTAGATGAAAAAGAATTAGCCAAAGAAATAGAACAAGAAATAAAATTCCAATCTGAATCATCACGTAATCATGATATAGATTGTTTAACAGCAATACATAGACTGCGATGTGGCAAACCACAAAAATATTTAGAATCGTGTGACGCAATATTTATTACTACTAATACTGCCTTGGCCAGAGCATCAACTAGATTTTTTAATAAAAACTATGGGGTTTCGGATGCAGCCATATGTATGTCAGATCAAGTATTTACAACATTAGTTTGGCTAAAAGCTGTAAAGAAAGCTCCAAACCTGCCCAAGCATAGGCTTGTTGCAAACTGCTTTGCTGCTCTACAGCCTTCGACTGAACTATGGCTCCGTTATATAGAAGAAGCAAATATTTTGAAGGAAAAAGGCGAAATTACTGAGGAAGATTATGCTGTCCTTATTCACAGTTTAGAAGCACGAAACAGACTTATGGATCTTACGCTTGGAGAAGACGATATTATCCGTGGAAACGTTCGCGATGTTCTTGAAGAGGCTAAAAGAAAGTATACCCATGAGCTTTCAAGTCAGCTTACGCAGACAAGATCTACCTTGGAGCTACAGTATAATAAGCTCGAAAGTTTGATTGTTAAGGTAGACAATGTTCTTCATCGATGTCTATCTATTATACTACTAATCTCCTGGTATGCTATACTTATCAAAGCGATTTTTATGTCTTCACCAGATCAGTTGGACAAAACAAATATCATATCTTGGGACGCTTGGGCTTTTTGGCTATTTTCATTATTGACAATAGCAAACCTTGTCTCTGGATACAAGGTATATGATTTCTGTAAAAATGTTGCAGACAAGATATCAAACATTTTCACTAAGTGGCTAAGAAAAATACTTATCGCTTAATTTCATAACGCACTTTCCGCACTCTCTTTTGTCAATTTTTCTATATTTATTCATTCTGTTACTATTTACGGTTTCAAAAATATTTCTGTAATAACGCTCAATGCTTGAACGAAGGAAGTAGAGTCCCGTACACACAACTGCAAGGCAAATATTAGAAGACAAACAAATCCGCCCCGCCGGCCACGGGCAAGGCCGCGCCGGTTATGTAGCCGGCTGCATCAGAGGCCAGGAAGGTTACCAGGGCGGCGACTTCTTCCGGCCGCCCCATGCGCTGCATGGCGATGCGCTTCCGGATGCGGGCCTGCATGTCCGGGCGATGCAGACTCACGGCCTCGGTTTGGATGAATCCGGGCAAAACCGCGTTCACCGTGATTCCATGCCGGGCCCCTTCCAGGGCCAGACTCCGGGAAAGACCGAGTAGTCCGGCTTTTGAAGCGCCGTAGCCGGGCTGGGCAAAGGCGCCCATTTCCGCCGTGAATGAGGAGATCTGGATGATCCTTCCCCATTTTTTCTGCTTCATGCCGGGCCACACGGCCCTGGCGCAGTGGAAAGCCCCGGACAGGTTCACCCGGATGTCCCTTTCCCAGTCTTCAGGGGTCTGGTGTTCGAGCAAGGCCAGGCTGTCCATAACAGCGGCGTTGTTTACCAGAATGTCCACGCCACCGAAGGCTTCCGTCACTTGGGAAACCACTTCCCGTATATCTTCCGGCCTGCCGACGTCCATTTGAAACCACTTACTGCGGACACCCATGGCCTGGATTTCCCGGGCAGTGGCCACAGTGCGGACATTATCGGTACTCGCGAAATGGGCGGCCAGCACGCTGTACCGGGCCAACTGTTCAGCATCCACCGGCGCATCTTCACTCAAAAGATCCGTCACCACCACATCCGCACCGGCCTGGCCCAAGGCCAGGGCCATGGCGCGTCCCAATCCTCGTGAGGCGCCGGTCACTAGAGCCACCTTGCCGGTCAACATGGGGGATATTGACAATTTTGATACGCCATTATCCAACATATAAATATTTTCATCCATGACTATCATTTCAGCCGAATCGCGGCTGGAAGCCGCTCCCACAACTGGGACGGCCGAAACGGCGATTAAGGCCATATTTTCTTAGCAGTACATGAAGAAAAACTTAAAATTGACCGGCGCAGCCGGTAAAACTTCATGTCCTTCGAGTACTTCAGCCAAGCGGGTGGTAGAAAATAAAATATAAAAAAATCACATTCCCAGTTTGAAAATCCGGTCGGCGTTTTTCCAGAAGATCTTGCTCTGGTCCTCCCTGGACAATGCCAGTCCTCTGATCATGTCTATATGTTCCCGAGGACTGATGGGCACAGCGGCGTAGTCCGTGCCGAACAGCACATGGTCGATGCCGAAGGTGTCGATGGCATAGCGCACGCCCAGGGGATTGAAGCCCATGGTATCTGCATACAGGTTGGTGCGGAAGTATTCGCTGGGCTTTTGCCGGCATTTCGCCGCCTGCCCCTCGGGCAGCCCCTTATATCCCAGGCGATAGCCGAAATCCAGACGCCCGGCGATGTTGGGCAAGGCCGCCCCCATGTGCGCCAGCACCACCTTCAGTCCAGGATAGCGATCAAACACACCGCTGTAGATCATGCGGGCCACGGCCATGGTGGTGTCAAAGGGCCTGCCGATCATTTCTTCCAACCGGTAGACGTCCATTTTTTCATGCCCGATGGGCACAAAGGGTGGGTGGATGAAAACCGGCACATCCTTTTCCTGGACGTATCGCCAAAAGGGCTCGGCCGCCTCCCCATCCGGAAATTCCCCGTCCCAACTGCTGCATATGGCAATGCCTTTGGCCGGGTATTCGGTCAGGCAGCGTTTACATTCAGCCGTGCAATCCTCATCCAGGGGATTCACACTGACCATGAAAATCGCCTTGTCCGGATACGGCTCAACCATCTTGGCGGTGGCGTCATTGAAGCGGCGCGTGATCTCCCCGTCAGGCAGAAAAAATAGGGATCGGCAGATACTCTCAAGACCCATGGAAAAACTAATCAGGCTCAAGGTCACTCCGGCCTCACCCTGCTCCTTCATCTGCAGGTCCATGTCTTTCATCTGGGGATAAATGACTGAAGTAATGCCCGCCATGGTGGCGGATGAATACTCTTCGTTCTCTTTCAGGTGCATGCGCTTTTCGGCGATATAGCGCGTCAGCTCCCCGGCCATGCCGGACGCCTCCGGGATGCAATGCCGGTGGACATCCACAATCGGCGAGTCCATTGAAGGGGCGAGTCCGCCTTGGATAGGTATCGAGATTCGAGGCCCGGTCCCCGGAGGATCATTCAACGCGGGTGCGGAAGCAGTAAAAAGAGGAGTCAGGCCCAGGCCGGCCAAACCGATACCGGCTTGTCTCAAGAAGGATCGTCGTGAAAACACGGATAGAGCCTTCGGTGGTTGTTTTTTTTCTTGGTAGTCATTCATATATATCCCTCCCTTTGATAGACTTAACGAATCGGTTGATCGATATCCTCATTGCATTTCGCATGAATAGTCAATAACTCTATCAAAAGATTGACAGCATATTTCGGATAAAGAAGCACCACCATCCACCGCCCTTTCTTAACATGGATTCAACATAAGGTAAAAAAACATCCTGTTTCTCAATCAATAACGTCTGGATCGGATCGGGGTACACCCGATTCAGGAGTGCATTGAAAAAATTGGCCATCGAGATGCCGTCGGATATGGAGTGATGAAAACAAACAATGAACTCTTGGATCAATGGCTGACATTCGTTGGATGTCAGCCATGTGAATCGCCATAAGCATGGGGCGGATTCGGCAAACGGCGTATTGATTTTTTCTTCAACGACAGCCATCCAACTGGTTTCACTGTTTCGAAAAATGATCTCAAATGGGAGAGGAGGATTTTCGATTACAAAAAAAGCCCGTTTATGGTCGTATTCGGTATCGAACACAGCCCGCAAGGCAGGATAAATATTCTGCACGCCTTTTAGAGCTTGACACAGCCTTTCCTCATCTAAAGCCCCCTCTATTTGCAGCATACCCACTAAAATTGTCGCACCATTGGCATAATCGTGACATATTTTGGAATAATGTTCCGTAAGGCCTAATTTCCGCTTATGTAACATGACCACAACTCCCGAGGAGGTTAAATTTGTGGGAACCCCTCCATATATTGATCATTGGGATATCCGTCCGGGGCGGCATAGCCCACGTTCATGGGCGCCACTGCCAGCCGGTTCTTCAGTTCCATGTCGCCGATGGTAATGGGTTCAAACAAGGCATCGTATGGCATCGTATTCTCCTTCAGGCTTGAATGCGTCGTTTGGCAGTGTCGATTCCCAAGAGCCGGCCCAGATTCCCGCCGAAAATTTTGCGGCGGTCCTCGGGGGTGATGGCCGGATAACCATAGGACTTCTGCATGTCCTCCGGAATCTGGAATTCCCGCATACCGATGACGGCGCTGCGGATCTGGGCCCCGTAGCCGGCGTAATCGGTGCCCCAGATGATCTTGTCCGGCCCCACCCAGCGCAGGGCCTCGCCGATGATCTTGGCGAATTTGCGCGGGGCGCAGACAGCCCAGGGCAGGAGCAGGCTCAGGCAGACATACACATTGGGATGGCCCATGGCGATCATGTTCAAATCGTCGCAGTAGGGATAGCCCATGTGAAAGGCATTGATCTTCAAGCCGGGAAAATCCCGGGCCACATCATCGAGATAAATGGGCAAGGCGTATTTGCTTTTGCCGGGCGGCACCCAGCAAAAACCAGTGTGGATGTCCAGGACGATGTTGAGCTCCTCGGCTTTCTTATAGAACGGCCACAGGTCCGGGTCATTGATATAGGTGTCCTCCGGCGGATAGAATTTAAAAATTTTTGCCCCCTTTTCCTTGGCCCAGTATTCCAGCTCCCAGATGGTGTTTTGGACGCCTTTATGCTTGATGGGCGAAATGTTGGGCTGGTACATGAAACGCGCCGGATTGCTTTCCACCACCTTGGCCATTTCGCCGTTGGTGCACCAGCGGCTGGTATAACAGGTGGTGTCCATCATGGACTCCGGCAGCAGGCAGGCCAAATCCACGCCGTATTTGTCCATGGCCGCCAGCAGGGAAGCGGGATCCGCGGTTTTCACCATTTCCCAGGCTTCCATGCCCTCGTAGGCCTCGGGCGGCATGCCCGTAATCATGGGCCGGTGGATGTTGTCAATGGCCCGCCACCACATCTGGACGCCGGGGAAATGGTCGATATGCGTCATATCGCCGATTAAATGAGGTTCGGGGTCGATTTTAAAATAATCGTCTCTTTCAACATTACTCATAATTAATACCTCCTTTAGATTAGCCGGATATGCAGGGGGTTATTTTCAGCGAGCAACATCGCCACAGCCTTTCCGATTCCGGAAGCCGCGCGGGTAACAAGCACCCACCGCTGCTTATTCATTATTTACCCCGCTAACATATTTGATAACGGATTCGTCCCTTCGCCGAAGCCTATCCACATGACGCTTCAGTGAAAGTCATATCTGGCCCGGTTCCTACCGTTGCGTGCGTCCCTGCAACGACCTCCAGCTCTTTTGGATATAACCCAACTCTTTCTTCCACCACGGACGATCAAGTGACGGCATGGGCGCTCTCATCACGCCTTCAGGGATAAGTGCCTCATGTTTCTGCCACGGGCCGATCTTGTATTCATCCATGGCATATTCCCTTCCCAGGTTCGGGTTTTGCGTGCATGCGGGAGTAAGCGCAGCAAGGAAGCGCATGACACAAGTATTGCATCGCGAGCACCGGACGATCTCTTTTGCTTTTCCGGCATTAAGCTTGTTCACGTATTCCGGGTCGCAGTAAAGCTGCCTTCCCATGGCCTGGAGGTCGTACTTACCGTCGGCAATGTTCTTTTCGATCTTGACCGGATCGTGCTGAGAGGCGACAATGACCGGAATCTTGAGCGCCTTCTTGAATGCCTCTCCATGCTCAGGGATGTGCCTGGAACGGTCCATGTCCGTGATGAGGTGGCCGCTTTCCTCGTAGCCGGCGCCATCGGACAGACTGATATAATCCAGACCTATAGCCTCCAAGTCCTTGGCAACATCGATCATCTCTTCCTCGGTCAGACCTCCCTGCATATGCTCTTCCGCGCTGATCCGGCATCCAACGGCTACTCCCGGGCAGGCATAGCGGATCTGTTCGGCGACTTCCATGAGAAAACGCTTGCGATTGCGCCATTCTCCGCCGTACATGTCCGAGCGTTTGTTGGAGAGAGGAGACAAGAACTGATGTTCGAGATATCCGTGCGGCGCGTGAATCTCTATGGCATCGAACCCGCAGACGACTGCGAGCTGGCAGCTGTTGGCGAATTCTTTTTGTTCGCTGCGGATCACTTCTATAGACATCTCGCGCGTCATTTGTCCTGTCATATAGGATCTTGAATATTCAATGACAGCATAAAGATCCGCAAGATGGTTGGGCGATTTTTCAGCCGCTATCTCATAGGGCAGACCGGCAGTTGCAGCCGGGGCGAGCTTATGATGATCATAGGAATGGCCTTGTCTGCCGAAACCAATCGTCATCTGAGCCGCAATCCTCGATCCGAAATAGTGAACCCGGTCTGTCAGGTCACCCAATCCATGCATGTGCCCCTGATGGTAGAGATGCGGATTCCTGCCGGCCGGGAACTCTCCCGCCAGCCTGGTGCCCATGATCGCACCCGTGGTGATTAATCCGGTGCCGCCTTTTGCCCGAGCCCCAAAATATGCAATATACGGCTCACCGACTTCACCGTTTGCCTGGCATAATGCCTCGTTCATCGGGGCCATTACGATCCGGTTCTTCAATTCAATCGGGCCGATCTTGATCTTTGATAAAATGTGCTTGAATTCTTGATTTTCCGACATTTCAGTTCTCCTTTTCATGGTATTGCTGTCCCGCCGAGTTCCTCCGGCGCTAAAGGGATAATGAGCCTGTCCGCAGCTCTGGAGAGCACGGGCTCTCGATCCCTCCCCTGAACAGTCAGGAGAGGATGGTATACTTTGTCCTGATCATCCGATCTGCCTGTTACGGCCTTGCCAGAAAGCCGCCTTGATCTCCTTTTTCAAAACCTTTCCAATGATGGATGTGGGCAGTTTGTCCCAGAAGACAACCGACTTGGGGCATTTATACCCGGCCAGCCGTTCTTTGCAGAAAGCGACAAGCTCTTCTTCGGTGACTTTTTGGCCGGGATACAGGACCACGACCGCCTTTACTATTTCACCCCAGCGGGGATCTGGCGCCGAGACCACGGCACATTCGGCAACGGCTTCATGCTGATAAAGGACATCCTCGGTTTCCTTAGGATAGACGTTTTCTCCCCCGGAAATAATCATGTCCGCTTTGCGGTCGGTTAAAAACACGTACCCATCTTCATCCATGTAGCCCATATCGCCGGTGTGGTACCACCCGTCCTGTAAGGTCTCGGTGGTTTTTCCCGGATCCTTCCAGTAGCCCTTCATGATGTGTTTTCCAGTGACGCATATTTCGCCTGTCTGTCCGAACGGCTGCGGCCTGCCCTGACCATCGGCGATCTTGATCCGGGAACAGGGGGCGGCTTTTCCGGCGCTGGCCAGTAAACGTGATCGAGGCCCCTTTATGTCGTGGTCCCGGTAACTTAAAATCGTTACCGCGCCGCCGGCGGTTTCGGTGGCGCCATACCCTTGAGAAAAAATATTACCGAACCGCTTGATGCATTTTTTGAGAACTTCCGTGGGGAATGGACTGCCGGCATAAGTCATGTAAATAAGGCTGGAAATATCGTATTTATCCGTTTGAGGATAGTCGGCCAGCCAGCCGTAAATCGTCGGCACCAGGTTGATATGGGCGCATTGCTCATCCTGAATCAGCCGTAGGATTTCACCCAAATCCATCTTGCGGTTGATGACGACCTTGCCGCCGATGGAAAGTGTCAACAGTACCGGCCACAGGGAAACATGAAACATGGGCAGCACCATGCAGGTGGAAAACCGCCTGTTCGCTCCCAGGTTGGCCAACTCGGTCGAGGCTGTCAGAACAGTATTCATGGTGGTGGTCATCAGGCTGCGGTGGGTCAGCATGACCCCCTTGGGAAGACCGGTGGTGCCGCCGGTGTACATGAGAATGGCCAGATCCTGTTCGTCGACCGGCGAGGCAGGTACCGGCTCTCTTTCCGGGTGTGTGCTTATCAGTTCTTCGTAGGACAGGTACCCGTCAATGAAATTATCAATGGAAATCCAGTAGCGGATATTTGTCAGGGAGCCCTGGATGGAGCGGGCACTGTCTTCAAATCCATGCCCCACCAAAAACAGGGTGGATTCACCGTGGTTGATGACGTATGCCAGTTCTTCATTGGCCAGTCGGTGGTTTTGCGGGCAGACACAGACCCCGATTTTTGCCGCAGCAAAATAAATTTCCACGTACTGATTGCAGTTTTCCGCCAGAACCGCCAGATGATCGCCTTTTCTGCAGCCGAAAGCCGTTAAGGCATTGGCCAGACGGTTGACCCGGGCGTTCAGCTGCCGGTAGGTCATGCGGGTTTTTTCAAAAACGATGGCTTCCCAGTCCGGAAAATGGATGGCCCCATATGTGGGAATATCTCCTAAGGTATACATGACTTCTCCTCCTTTATGGTTACGCCCACGACTTGGGCAGGCCCTGGAACTGCATGAGCATGTTCTTGCTCATCTCGTTGGAAATGGGCGAAAACTGCAATTGATACGCATCCCGCAGATAGCGCTGCATGGGATATTCATAACAGATGCCGTAGCCGCCCATGATCTCCGCCCCGAAGCGGCCGGCGTGCAGAGCCCCTTCCGCGGCCACCAGCTTGGCCATGGTGGCTTCCAGATGATAGGGTCGGCCCTGGTCGCACAACCAGGCGGCCTTGTAGGTCAGGTTGCGGGCGTTTTCCAGGTTGATGCACATATCCGCGAGGTAGTGCTGCAGGATCTGGAAACGGCTGATGGGCCCGCCAAAGGCCTGGCGCTGCTGGGCGTATTGGAAGGCATCCTCATAGGCGGCGGCCATGAGCCCCACCCCCATCATGGCGCAGCCGATGCGTTCGGGATTGAGCACCGTCAACATTTCGTACCATCCTCCGCCCCGGCTTCCCAGAATGTTTTCAGCCGGAATTTCCACGTTGGAGAAGGTGATGCCCACCGAGTCGCAGTGATGACAGCTAATCTTGGGAATGCGGGTAATGGTGATACCCTTGGAATCGGACGGTATCAGCAATACGGAAAGCGACTGGCTGGGTTTGGCGTCGGTTTCGGTTTTGCAGATTGTAATCATGAAATCCGAGGCATGGGCGCCGGTGATAAACACCTTTTCACCGTTGATAACCCAGCGCCCGTCTTTTTCTTCGGCAAATGTCGAGATCGAACCCAAAATATCGGTTCCGCCGGCAGGTTCGGTGAGAGCCATACACATTTTCAACTTGCCCTCCCCCAACAGCGGGAGGTATTTTTCTTTCTGGGCCTTGGTGCCCATCTCCGCGATAAATCGGGTGCCGAAACCGATGGTGGTGCCCACGGCCAGGGCCACGGACATGGAGGCCTTGCAGATCTCCTCATAGGCAAGCATGCCGTCCACCAGGCCAAGCCCCTCACCGCCGTATTCTTTGGGGATATTGTATTGAAACAGGCCGATGTCCACAAATTTCCGCCAGAGTTCCGGCGGCGGGAAATCAACGTTTTCGTCCAGCCAGGCCACATAGTCCTTGTTCAATTCCTGTTTGCAGAACCGGGCCATTTCGTTGCGGATCATTTCCTGTTCTTTGGTGAAACCGAAATCCATTGATTGCTCCTTATGCGTCGGCATCCGCCGGCTGGTTCTGTTGTTTTTGCAAGTGGGTCGAACCCTTCGGTTGGGCCCGGAACTGCTCCAGCATCGCCTGGATATCCGGGGCATAGGTCAGCCATTGGATGGCATTGCGTTCCACGGCCAAGGCGGTTTCCAGATCGCAGCCGTCCGCAGAGCGGGCCATGACTTCCTTGGCCATGCGCAGGGCCATGGGTTTCTTGGCGGCGATACCGGCCACAATCTTTTCGAATTCCGATTCAAAAAGGTCATCGGGAAAAACCCGGGTGAGAAAACCCATTTCGTACAACTCCCGAGCCGTATAGTCTTTGCGGCCGCTGTAGACCAGCTCCCGGGCCCGGAAAACCGGCAGGCTGCGGGGCAGCCGCACCGTGCCGCCCCAGCCGGGCAAAATTCCCATGTTGATCTCCGTCATGCCCATTCGGGAGGATTCGGCGGCATAGATCAGATCACAGGCCAGGGCCAGTTCCAAACCACCGGCCAGGCAATGGCCGTGGATTTTGGCCACTACCACTTTCTCGCAGCCGGTGATGGCCCGCTGTACATCCAGCCCTTCATGGGCCAGCCAGTCGAGGCTGTGGCGGTGCTCGGCCAGGGAGGGGAAAATTTCCAGATCGCCGCCGGTGCAAAAGGCCTTTTCACCGGCGCCGGCCAGCACCACTACCCCTACTTCGGCCTCGTCCCGGACTTGACGGAAGGCCCGGATCAATTCCGCAGCCATCAGCCGGTTGATGGCATTGCGTTTTTCCGGACGGTTCAGGGTGATCCGGCAGACCGTCTCGTTGATCTTATATAAAATGGTTTGATAGTCGCTCATCTTCACCTCCTCTAACCCTTCACCGGCCGAAAATAGGGCAAATGAAATTCATCATTGAGCTTGTGAAAAACGACTTCCACCTCCATATCCATGTGGATGTCCTCGGGCCGGCAGTCCACGATGCGGGTCATCATGCGCACACCTTCCTCCAGATCCACATAAGCGATGGTATACGGCAGGTCTTCCCAGAAACGCGGCTCCACCATGTCATAGGCAGTGGAGAATGTATGAATTCTGCCCCGGCCGCCGGCTTCAATCCAATTGAGATTACCGGACCAGCATTCCGGGCAGAATTTGCGCGGGTAGAAAATGTTATTCTGACAATCCTGGCAGCGCTGGATCAGCAAGCAGCCTTCCCGGCAGCCTTCCCAAAATTTTTTCGACCATGGCTGGGTCAATGGCATCGGTCTTGTGGTATCCATATTACACCTCCCTCCCCCAAATGGTGGCGATGTTGTTGAAACCGGAGCCGCCCGAAGTGTTCTGGAAAACATAAAGGCAATCCTTAACCTGGCGTTCACCGGCCTTGCCCATGAGCTGCCGGGCGGTTTCTACATACGTGGCCGCGCTGACCCCGGAACCCGTATGACCGCGACCTGGGGCGTCCCCCATGGTGGACCAGGGAATATCCCCGCCAAAAGCCATACGGCCTTGGGCAAAATACTCCCCTCCCCGGCCCTCCGGTGCCACCCCCAGCATTTCGGCCATCAAGGGATGGGCCAGGGGATAGGCCAGATAGCAGTTCCAAATATTGACATCCCCACGGCTGATGCCGGCCTGGGCCAGGGCCTCCTCAGCGGTACTGCGCAGGCCGTCCTTGACCTGATCGAAATTCCGCAAGACCGGCGTGCCGCTGAAGTAGCGCACTGCTTCCCCCAGTTTGTAGGCCGCCGGCTTCTTCATTTTACGGGCGTCCGCCGCCGACACCACCACCATGGCGCTGCCGCCGTCGGCCAGCCGATTGCTCTCACGCTTGTGCAAGGGAGTGTTGATCATGGCGGAAGCCAGCACCTTTTCCACGGACGGCACTTCCTTGCCGTAAAACAGGGAATGGGGGTCTTTCACGGCCCAGGAGCGCAGAGAAGTAACAACCGCCGCCATTTGCTCAGGAGTACACCCGCTTTCGTGCATATAGCGGTTGGCCATGAGCCCCATGATGAGGTTGTAGGTGGAACCGAAGGGATACTCCCATTGCATATCCACCCCGGCCCTGGCAAAGAAATTGATGGTATCCTCCATGGGGATGTCCGAGTGGACGGTGACATGGGGGATGAGCACGGCCCGGGCCACTCCTGAATGGATATACTGCTCTGCCAGGCGCAGGCAATTGCTGGTGCCGGCGCCGCCGGCGTTACAAATGCAATTGTCCTTACAGCCCTTCAACCCCAGTTCCTCCGGCAATTTTCCAAAGGCCAGCTCCGCGGCGATGACCGGCTGGGCCTGGGGTGATGTGGCGATCACCCCTTCGATATCGTTCTTGTGCAGTCCGGCATCCCGGATGGCCTCCATACACACCTCATAGAGAATATCCCAACGGGTTCTCTCCGGCATGATACGGGTGGGTACTTCACCGATTCCGATGATGGCAAGGTTTGGTTGCGCCATTTTTCCTCCTCTTGGTCTCCCTGCCGGCCCCGCGGCAGAGTTCATACTGATGTCATTCTTTTTGTGGTGACCCATGACCATTATAATTTATAGATCTGAATGACACCTCATTTTTTGTTTACAATTATAAATCACTTCTGTCAACAAATTTTTAAAAAAATATATACTTTTAATCTACAGTTGATATATAATTATGACATGATCGTCACTTTTGGTAAGCAAACCACTTGAATATTTTTATTTTTCAGCTAATCTCACGTATACCCATCGGGAAGCGCTGACACTTCATTTGATCAAGAGGGCAGATTTTGAAAAAAGAAAAATACATGCGCATCAGCGAATTGGCGGCCCGTTCCGGCATTCCGCGCTCCACCATTCATTTTTATACCCGCAAGGGACTGCTGCCGCCGCCGGTGAAGACCGGCGAAACCATGGCCTATTATGATGAAAGCCATCTGGACCGGTTGCGCACCATCCAGAAAATGAAAATGGACATGCGCATGCCCATCGCCTTCATTCAAAAGCAAATCGATGAATTTCAAAACGCGGAGTCCGGTGAGAAGAAACCGCTTGCCGGAAATGGAGAAGCACCGGACCCCTTGCCGCCCAAAGACCAACGGCGTATGGAGATCGTTCGAGCGGCTATTAGAATATTTTCCCAGAACGGTTACCATCGCACCAAAGTCGCCGACATCACGGAAGCCCTGGGCATTTCCACCGGCACGTTCTATCTCTACTTCAGCAACAAGCGGGATTTATTCATCGAAGTGATCGAAGACGTGGTACGGAACATCGTCGGCGATGCCGCCAAGGGGATCAAGGGAGAAAAAGATTTAGTGAAACGCCTGGAAATCCGAGCCCGGGTTTTCCACGAAAATTATATCCGATACAATGAGATACTCAACCAACTGCGGGCCGAGATCGCTGGAGAGGAAAGTTGGCCAAGGGAAAAAATCCGCCACATTTATCATGAGCTGACCCAGCCGGTGATCCGGGAAATACAGGAGGCTGTTGAGCAGGGCATCCTCCGAAAAATCGATCCGGATTTGGCGGCCTATGCCCTGACCGGCCTGATCGAAATGATGTCCTTTCGGATGTCCATGGACGACAGGTACAATTTTGGGGATGTATTCCGGTTTCTGACGGAATTGTTGTCCGATCTTCTCATCAAAAAAGGCAAATAATCCTTGGAACGGATGAGAGAAAAACAATTTTACCAGGCGCAACCGGAAAAAACTCCGTGTCGTGTACTCCAGCGCAGCGGGAGGTAGAGCAAACAAAATCCTTTCGGTAGTGACGGAAACGAGCGAAAAGGAGACTCGTTATGAAAACAGATCAAAATAACATGAACATATTGAAGACGCCCAGATTGGCCGATTTGGCGCTGCCGGTAAAGGTTCTGATCACGGCGGTTATCGTTACATTGTCCCTGGCCATGGTGGGCGCCCTGGGACAAATCATCGTCCATGATATTATTCCCACCTTCGAGGAAGCAGAATCAATGGCCGGCCCGGCACCCGCCGCATCTCCCGGGCCGGATTCACCGGATACACATAAAGGGATACATATGACGGGCGATCATGGCGATCTGTTCGCGAAGGCGGCGGCCCCGGCTCAGCCCCAGGCAAAGCCGCCGCTCCACAAAACCGAACAATTTGTCTGGCTCTTGAAATGGACTCATATCCATATTTTTAGCATGAACATGATTTTTTTCTTCATGGGCGCCATCACTTGCATGCTCAGTCTGTCTGCGCGTGTTCGAACCCTGCTGGTGGCCTTGCCATTTATGGGCGTGTTAGCGGATATTGCCGCAGTGTGGCTTAAAACTTATGTGTCGCCGCTGTTCTTCTGGTTGCATGCGCCCGCGGGAAGCCTGTTTGGTGGAATTTTCGCTTTCGTGGCGCTGCGCGCCCTGTGGGAGTTGTGGTCCCAGCAGGAGTGAGCGATTGAATCTTATATTGAGGCAAACCAAGGTTGTGCCAAAAGCAGTTCCCTATTTACCCATCCTTTTTCAAAAACGGCAGCTTGATCAGCCGCCCCAGACCCAACAATTTGGAATCTCGAAAACGGGCCAGGCCGATGACCATGTCCGCATGGCCTTTCAGCGGCTGATCCCGGTATGTTCCCAGCAAACGGTCCCACCAGGGAACATTGAAACCAAAATTGCTGTTAGTCTCCTTGAGAATGACCGAATGGTGCACCCGGTGCATATCCGGGGTGACCACCAGCAACCGCAGCCATTCATCCACCGCAAGCGGCACGGCGACATTGCTATGACTGAACATGGCGGTGGCATTCAGGACCGTTTCAAAAACAAGGACTGCTGCCGGAGCAGGCCCGAGTGCGCCCACGACTACCAGCTTAATGCCCATGGACAAGATAATCTCCAGGGGATGAAACCTCAACCCGCTGGTCACATCCAGATCCAGATCCGCATGGTGCACCATGTGCAGCCGCCAGAGCACGGGGATGGCGTGGAAAAAAACATGCTGCAAATAAATGATGAAGTCCAATAGAAGCAAACCGATGATTATTTCGGCCCATGTCGGAAGCATGACCTGGTTGAGCAGGCCCCAACCGCGCTCTTGGGCGATCCATGCCAGGCCCACGGGCAAGACGGGAAAAGTCAACCGCACCGCCACCGGATTCAAAGCCAGAATCGCCAAATTGCAAAACCAGCGCTTGCTTTTGGAAGTAGTCAAAGCCCGCCGCGGTGCGACCAGCTCCCAGGTGGCCATGAAGGCGAACACCCCCAGGAAGGCCCCCAGACGAATATAGGCCTCATGCTCCATACTTGGATCCTTTGGTTGAAATGCGGAAGAAAGAATACCAGGAAACATCAGCGCAGTAAACGAATAAATCAAGATAGCCGCTTCGCTGAGCAAGCATGCTGCGGTAAATCAATATTTTCGACCTCCCTTCAGACTTGTTGAGTGGTTGAATCGATATCAATATGGTGATAATAAAATATGAAAGGATTAAGAAAGCATTGGATGGATGGAGTAATAAATGCCATTATCGGCACGTTCCAAAAAAGCGCACTATGGGATCGCCATAGGAATAGCAATCATCTTTGCGGCTGTCTCCCCGGCTTCAGCAATCAAAGATAACTCGTCGGAATCGAATTCCGTGAACTACCAGGATCTGATCCGCAGCGTAAAGTGGATCCTCGTGACAGTGGAAAACCTGGACCCGGAAACGGAAAAGCCCCACAAATTGATAGAGCAAATCCGCAATGATGCGCAGCTTAAGCTGAGCCAATATTCCATCCAGGCCCGCATGACCGAAAAGGCGGATCAAATCCCGGCGAAAAGCTACCTCTGGGTGCGGGTGCGCAAGATCCATCTGGAGCGCACCGTGTACCTGAACTCCCTTGAACTGGTTGTTAAAGGGGATGAATCCAAGACGGAAACTCCGCCCAAATACACACGGGTATCCAACCAACTATACACCGTGCGGCAGAAAATAGGCTATCTGCTGAATGATTTGATCCGCGATTACCTCCGGTGAAAAAGCAAGCGCTTTCCTTATTGCACCCACCGGATGGAATTGATTCAGCGGCCCCACATCAATATGCACCTTGCCCATCCCAAGGATTGACTGTAAAAGGGTGTGTACAATTGATACACATCCTTCGAAAGGGTGGGGCAATTTGCCACCCACCTTACACCATGATGGTGTATGAAGCTTTAGTTGTCGACAAAAAGTCGACAACTAATTCCTGCTTGATCTGCTTCTCTTTTTTAAATCCAGGCCCCCGCGTGGGGGGCGACATTGACTTTCCCATTATCATCGATGGTAACCGATGTTTCAATCCACGCCCCCGCGCGGGGGGCGACTGTGCCGGATACCGACACGTTTCAGGCCATAGCGGTTTCAATCCACGCCCCCGCGCGGGGGGCGACATGGCCTCTGGGGTGTTGACGCTGAGATATCCCAGTTTCAATCCACGCCCCCGCGCGGGGGGCGACGTACCATGCACACAATGAACCTTCGTGGTTTGTGTTTCAATCCACGCCCCCGCGCGGGGGGCGACCAGACTCATGCGCAGCTTACTGGCAGATCCATCAGTTTCAATCCACGCCCCCGCGCGGGGGGCGACCTGGCGGTCAGTGGTTGAAAAGTTCAAAGAGCGCGTTTCAATCCACGCCCCCGCGCGGGGGGCGACTTGCTGATGCCGGAATCCCTGGCACCAAATACCTCGTTTCAATCCACGCCCCCGCGCGGGGGGCGACTGATACTCGCACACAGCACCATTACGGTCAGCGTGTTTCAATCCACGCCCCCGCGCGGGGGGCGACGAGCAATAGCGATCATTTTTGAGAATAACATGGTGTTTCAATCCACGCCCCCGCGCGGGGGGCGACCCATTTTGGCTGATATAGTACCGGGAATCCACCAGGTTTCAATCCACGCCCCCGCGCGGGGGGCGACACCCGCACAACCCCGGTGCGCGGAGCGAAACCTATTGTTTCAATCCACGCCCCCGCGCGGGGGGCGACCTTTTTTTGCATCATCGATGGTCATTTCACCCGTGTTTCAATCCACGCCCCCGCGCGGGGGGCGACTCAACCCTGGACGGGATAAACGTCCGGGACTTAGGTTTCAATCCACGCCCCCGCGCGGGGGGCGACAGATTATGAGGGGATGCCGCAATGAGTGTGTGGGTTTCAATCCACGCCCCCGCACGGGGGGCGACATCTGTGCGACATGAGGGGCCTATAATGGCAAACGTTTCAATCCACGCCCCCGCGCGGGGGGCGACTTTCGTGAATAACCTCCATGGTGCCCATGTCGATGTTTCAATCCACGCCCCCGCGCGGGGGGCGACCCGGCTCAGTCGAATCGTGTTGGATCTCGAACGGGTTTCAATCCACGCCCCCGCGCGGGGGGCGACACACAGGGGCCGCATTGATCAGCCCTCTGCCTCGTTTCAATCCACGCCCCCGCGCGGGGGGCGACGTCCGCTGATAGTGGCTCTTCCTCTCGGTCCCTGTTTCAATCCACGCCCCCGCGCGGGGGGCGACAAGTTCCAGATTGAAGAGTTGGAAGCCGCCGCGAGTTTCAATCCACGCCCCCGCGCGGGGGGCGACTAAATTACAGTTTGCATGGCTGATGGGATGTACCGTTTCAATCCACGCCCCCGCGCGGGGGGCGACTAAATTACAGTTTGCATGGCTGATGGGATGTACCGTTTCAATCCACGCCCCCGCGCGGGGGGCGACCAATCCGCGATGTAAAAGACCTAATCCGCAAACTCGTTTCAATCCACGCCCCCGCGCGGGGGGCGACTCCCTCTTGCACAAGATCTTCAACTTCCAAAATAGTTTCAATCCACGCCCCCGCGCGGGGGGCGACACAAGCATTTCTTCAGTTGTAGTTTTGTCTTTCGTTTCAATCCACGCCCCCGCGCGGGGGGCGACTTCACAATTTGCGAGTCTGTGAAAGATGGGAGAAGTTTCAATCCACGCCCCCGCGCGGGGGGCGACAAGTTCTCCTTAAGTCCGTTCAAAGCGTCAATCTGTTTCAATCCACGCCCCCGCGCGGGGGGCGACCAATCGGGAAGGGAAGGGAGAAGGATTCAACATGTTTCAATCCACGCCCCCGCGCGGGGGGCGACTTTTTATTTTCGTTTGTTTTCTCCAATTCGTGACGTTTCAATCCACGCCCCCGCGCGGGGGGCGACCATTTACAGTAGAGGAGTTCAAATTGGCGTTCAGTTTCAATCCACGCCCCCGCGCGGGGGGCGACTGTTACACAAGAACTATTAAGAATACTTGCTGATTATTATCGGCTTTCGCGAACCGGTAATATCAGCTTTCAATTACCCCCTCCTTTCTTTTCATTTTTATGTAACCAATTGTTGTTAATATATATTTAATGTACGCGAAGCCACCCGGAAATTCATGACAGCTTCCGGTTCGCGCGAGCCCAACTACACAATAAGCGGCCCCGACATATCGACCGCCGGCTTAGCGCCGATATGCTCAACCCGCCGCTTCCAGTTCGATCCCAGAAAATAAAACCGCAAACTGTCCTTTTCCAGATCCACTTCTCGGATCAGCCTTTGCTTCAAAAAGGTCCATTTGGCCGGATCCACCTCACACTCAAAAACCGAGTACTGCACCCTCTGTCCATAATCCCGGCAGGCCTTGGCCACGCGCCGGAGCCGCCGCTGGCCCCCTTCTTCAGTTGTGGCCACGTCGTAACTAACCAGAACCATCATAAAGAATCCCTCCTACCGCCAGATAAAAGGCGGATACGCATCCAAATCGCCCCGCAAAAACCGGGCAAGCAACAGGGCCTGCACATGAAACAACAGGCCGATGGTCACCTTTTCATTCAAAAAAGGATGAAGGATCTCATCCTGCTTGCGTTGCTGATAGGTAACCAGCAAGGTCTTGCGGGTCTCGTCATTCATCAGCACTGCGCCGGTCTCCATGCGGGTAAACCCCTTCTTATTGACCTGGGTTAGATTGATCAGGGACAGGGCCAGACGATCCGCAAAAAAAGGTCGAAACTCCTCCATCATGTCTAGGGCCAGTCCCGGCCGGCCTGGCCGGTCCCGGTGCAGGAATCCCACCTGGGGATCAAGACCCACCGATTCAAGGGCCGACCGGACATCATGGGCCAGCATCGTGTATAGAAACGACAACAGGCAGTTGACATTGTCCAGAGGCGGCCGGCGGTTGCGGCCGTTGAAAACAAAGTCCTCTTTTTGGGACACGATCAAATGATCAAACACGTCAAAATAGATTCTGGCCGTGTCACCCTCGATGCCCCGGATCGTGTTCAAGTCGTTCTCATCCGGCAGACGCTTCAATGCCGCACCCATCATCTGAACGGCCCGCTGTATCGGGGCCTGTTCTATCTTGTCCCCATGGTCCCGTAACGACCGCTGTAATACAGTGCGGCAATTGGCCAGCTTGCCGATGAGAACCGACCGGGCGATCTGGGCCGACGCAGCAGGGTCGTCGGACCGCCGGAACTGCTCCTTGCGCAGCATCACATTGCCGGACACCGGCCCCTGCACACGGGCCAGAAACCGGCCGTATTCGGTCAGAAAACTCACCGCCACATCCTTTTCCGCGCAAAACCCCATCAGAAAGGGACTGGCCAACACATTGCCGAAACATACAATCCCGCCGAGGGTGTGAATGGGAATCCGCAGTTTGACCTCCTGTTCCACCTTGACCGTCACGGTCTCCCCATCCTTAGAGAGGTAGGCGCCCTGGGTGGTGACAAACAGAGTATTTAAATGTTTTTTCATTCGCCTTCCAGTACTTTTGCCAGATATCGTTTAACCGCCTGTTTTTTACTTACCGCCTTGGGAAGACAAAGGCTTATTAAAGAACAGCTTTCGCATTTTTTGGAATAGACGGGCTCAGGGGTTATCCCGGATTCGATAATCCCCCGTACCTGCACGGCTGTTTCTTCGGTTCGCCGGCGAAGCGACTCATCAAAGGAGACATCTAATCTTCGACGCGTTTTACCATAGAAAAGCGCACCCGCCGGAATCTCCACCTTCAGCATCTCCTCAAGACAAAGGGCCTGGGCGCAAAGCTGCACCATGTCGCTTTCGTCCGGCTTAGGCTTGCCCAGTTTGTACTCCACCGGAAACGGCAGCCAAATGCCGTCCGCCCGACGGTGAAACTCCACCACGTCGGCCTTGCCCGTCAGCCCCAGCCGTATCGAGCACAGAGGCACGCCGCGTTCGATGCGCACATCGCCCCGAGATTCCCGCCCCTCCTCATGCACGCGCTCATGCATGACACGGCCCTGGGCTGTAAAAAAATTTTCCGTCCATAGCTGCTCGACATGGATCAGAGCGCAACGGCGTCGGCAATACAGAAAATGATTTAAGGCGGAGATGGAAAGTAATTCTTCGTCCGTATACATTATTCCATTCCTTTCCATTATAGGATTGCAAAGCCGTCTTTATCTATTTTTTTCAGTTTTAATACCGCTTCCATATAACCAAGAAATGTCGAGTATTCGGCATCCCAAAGCCAGAGGCCTGGATACCTGCGCGATTCCTGGATGGCGAGGTTTTTGAGTATCTTTTCACGGACACGGACACTGCCATTTTGAATTTCGCGCCATGAAACATTTTCGTAATTTTGAATCTTTTGAATGATCTGTTTATCAACTATCGCCAGTTGAGACTGGTCTTCAATGACCTTGAATTTCTCCTCAACAGTTTTAAAACCATAAATGCTTTCTTGTTTTACCAGTTCTGCAGATATGCCTGCGCTTTCACGGACTTCACGTTGCATGGCTTCCGTACATAGGGCCGGAGAAATTGCCATTTTTTGATCAAAAAAATCATGCAGGATACGCGAGGAAATGTCAAAAGCGGGATTCCTGGTAACGCCGCTGTCGTTGGCATTGAGCATGATTGTCCAGACATCCGCTTCTTTATATTCTGAATTTCGATTCACCCGCCCGGCAAGTTGCAGCAATGAAAGCAGCGAAGCGCATTCGCGCACACCTGTCCTGAACGATAAATCCACGCCGGCCTCCACGCAGGAGGTCGCAAACAGACACCATCTTGAGTTTGCCCTTTTTTGCAGCCGCGTTCTCACCGATGCAAGCGTGGCTTCGCGGTCTTTCGGCATCAGAGCGGTCGAGAGATGCATGACATTCTCTTCCCCGAATACGGCTACCGCCGCCTGCGCAGCCGCCGCCGCAGTGTGCACGGTATTCAGCACGACGATTACCGGACCTTCCAACATCACGAGCCATTCAGCCAGATCGTCAAGGGTCATGGCGTTCGGGTGAATGCGATGTTGGACGCGCACAACTTCAAAATCGTGTAACTGCTCTCTTTGACCGGCTGGGATTATATTGGATAAGCTAATTGGGTTTCCGAATTCCTCCAATTTCCAGAAATGACAGAGAGAACCAGATGCCAACACCCAGTGACACGACCAGGCCGAAGCGGCATGTTGAATCCACTGCCAGGCCAGCGGCAACAGTTTTGCAGGCAGCATGGCATGGGCTTCGTCCAGAAAAACCGCGCTTCCCGGCAGATTCTGCAAGCGCCGCAAGGTTGAAGGGGTGGCGGAAGCCAGCGTCTCGAAAAACGTAACGGCAGTTGTAACCACAATCGGCGCATCCCAAAGCGCGGTGAGTTTGCGGCTCGCTATATTCCCAAAGTCGGCGCGGTGATGAATTTCCGCCACCACATCCTCGCCGCGTTCACCAGGCAACGTTAGGGCTTTGCGATAAATCCGTACCGATTGCGTAATGATATTGGTAAACGGTAAAATCACGAAGATTCGCCGCAGGCCGTGGTATTCCGCCGTAGATAGTAAACTCGCCATTACAGCCGTGGTCTTGCCCGTTCCAACCGGCGCGTCGCAAATACTAATAGGGCTGTCATGATGACCACCGGCACATGCCGCGAAAAATGCGGTGCGCAACCGGTTTCGGTCGGTATCATCATTTTCGGATTCCAATCCGTCCACATAACGGCGTAAAGCCTCCAAACGTTCAGCAGTGCGTAACCTTGGAGGCTCAACCCATTGCGGCTCCTCATTTGAAGCACGGGCCGCATCACCATGATCGGCATGAGTCAGGCAGGAAAAAAGGACTCGGACATCGGGAGGCTTTAATTCCGGCGTATCTTTTGCCGACGTTTTAACCATGATATTCGAACGGACACTTGTCTCGTGACGTTCCAGATATTCCGGCAGAACGCTATCCACATGCTGCTGGATTTTCTTGTTGCGCATGTCGTCTATATCGTTGCAATCAGGCAACCCGATATGATGGGAAAATACCAGAAGTGCGGATGTGGGAGCATCCTGCGCAAGCAAATGGGCGACGCCCGCGTCGGCATGAGGTATCCGTAACCGCGAAGCTTTATTATAGCCTGCCAGTATGTTCTGATTTTCATTATCGAGCTTACCGAGGTCGTGGTATTCCGCCGCGAGATCGAAAATGCTGCGGATTGCCTTGGCGTCCCAATGCTGCGCGTAGTAAAGTACTTTATTCAAGTAGCACCGTCCCCGCTCCAGAACATGCAGAACATGTTCCCAATAGGGTTGGCGGGGAGCGGTTTCAGATGCGCTTCTTGCGTAATAAATCATATCATACCCTCATCAGGTCTTTGCAGGGGGGGAGCTTTATCTCTAGTTCGTCCGGCAGTTTTTCCGGAACGTCATAATCCACCCATGATTCGGAAGGAGCCATTGGATCATCACCTTTACGCTTCGGCGTTAAAGCATCAATCAAAAGAAAGTCCGGACAACTTCCTAATGGATCCTTGTGTTCCATCCACCATGCATGACGGATGCGCACATCGGGACGGATTGCAGAGCGCGTATGGTCGAAAGCATAAGGAATCAGACGTTTCAGCAATTCAATGTCACAGGGCTTGCATCCTGATTTCCAGGCCAGTGAGGGATTGATAAAAAATGGCATTACATAAACACCGTGCTGCACCACGCGGTAGGCAAGCGGTGCCATCCCTTGACTCTTGCCTTCCTGCACGCCAGCCTTATTTGTATTTGTATGACGCTGGATGATGACTGGCGAAATGGAAAGCCCCATGCCGAACTGAACAATACCGGTCTTGATATATCCTTTATGTCCGCCATCCTCAAGAAAGGTATTGCCGAACAATCGTGCATCCCAATACTTCTTGACGAACTCACTTTGTAGATATTTCCCCTCATTATAATTTCTGATATCACCCATCTCCCTGGAAATAGCTTGGCGGTCACGCCCACGCGACTCCAATATCCCGAAGGTATATCCATCGGGGACATCCGATAGACTCTTAGTCACGGTTTGATACACAGGGCCTTCCGTCATTTCCATCAGATCACGGAGTTTGCGTTTGAACGAAACCGGAGAAATCTCTCCCTGTCCGTTATCGCGGACACGCGGATCACTTTCCTGATCGGGATTCCCGTTCGGATTGGAGTTTACCGCCTCAATAATCAACAAACCTGTCACACGCTTAATTTCATTAGTCATTTTTCATCTCCCTATTTGGTCGTATTGTCAGAATCAGTCTGATTGTCATCGGTTTTTCCACTCTTGGGGAAAGAAGCCAAATAGCCCAAAAATATTTGGGCGCGCTCTTCCGGTATTAAACGTTTTGGCCATGTCAGCGTGTGAAGTTGGTCGGCAATCACTTCCCATTGTTTAAGCCAATACCAAACCAATCCGCTTTTATCTCCTTTTTCGCTACCGCCCCGCGCCCACTTTATATAGGGGGCGGAACGCATAGCAAGTTGACTCAGGGTTGTAACCGGCGACTCCATCATGCTGACGAGCAACGAACTCCCGCAAAGTTCCGGCGGAAGGTCTTTCTTTCGCACCACCTCGCAGTACAACCGATGAATTTCATCGGTGATCCGCAGGCTGCGTCCCAACAGAAATGCGCTTTCCTTCATGAAATCCTCCTTCTTTTTCCCTAATTTGCATAGTATCAATCCCAATATGCCCGGATATATTTGTTTTTCAGGCAACGATGCAATTTCATGTTTTCCCGTACTGCGGCAAAGGGTGAGGAAATACCCTTGGGCGTGTCGCATGAATCGCTCCATCATGTTCGCAGCTATGGCATTACCATGTGTATCCAGCAACAAGCGTAAACCATCCGCCGGCTGGAAAATTTTGACTTTACCGGCCTGCACACCTTTGCTTTTTTCTTTTCCATCTCGTTTCCAAACTGTATTCAGATAACCATGGAGTTTAACGGGGAAGGCAGTTAATCCTTCAACGGTAATCGGATATGATTTCCCTGTTTTTTCTTTCTTATCTTCACTCCAATCCCTCACGTCCAGAGTAGGGATATTCTGACAACCTTCATGCCATAAGGCGGATGCCTTCTCCAGAGACTCCACTGTAGCGTTGCGGTAATAGACAACCTTGGTTCGGGCCTTATCCATTTTACGCAAAGAAAAAATTTCCAGCAGTTGTCTATCTGAAAACGTTTTCCCCATACCTTTCAACTGTTCGATAACGCTCTTTGCAAGTTGTTCAAATTTATCTTCTTTATGATACGAATCGCTTTTTTGCGCTCCAAACAGTTTGGCCAGCGGAATTTTATCTTCCGGAATAACACACGGATAGGCGAACAGCAGTTCCTTGTCTCCGGCGACACCAAAGGTTTCCCCATTGCGCTCAGGATTGGATAGCCATTCTAATGCGCGTTTCGTCCGTTTGCGTGATTCCAAACCGGTAGGAAAAGTGATACTCTCACAGCAAGTATAACGTTTTTGAGCTGGAATAACTTTCACCTGAGAACGCAATTTAATGTTGCCTAATAAAGGTAAACTAACTTGCGGATAAAGATCTTCCAACCCTTTCTCATGCGGACTATATGCATCTGAATATTTTGTATTTTTAGGTATATACGATAGCCATAGCAATTCACTCAATCGTTCCATCGTCTTCAAGCTTGACACTGGATAATTGTGATATTCATACAAATCTAAGAAGATAGATGGTTTAGCATTCTTTTTAAATAGGTTATCCGCAATGTCTTTAGAAAATGTTCCATGAACTTTATTCTCGAATTCATTTTGAAAAACATTTATATCAATTTTTCTTACCGCTTTTAAAAATAGTTGTAATGTTTCACCTTCTTCAAGATTATCCAGGCAATATTTTTCTAACTCTCCACATACTTTATCAAAAATATTTAATAAATTAGGTGGGAAATAATTGAATCCTGGAAGTGAATACCCGTTGTTTGGTTCAAATTTCCATAATTGCCAAATCTGTTTTTCATCTATCAAATCAACTGTTCGTATATTTCCATCTGGCATCAGCCATATTCTTACACAAGGCGCCTCTTTTGATACCTTCGGCAAGCGATTTAATTTTGGAAACCAGTCCGGAGATATGATGCCCGCCTTATCCATCGCGTTTGCTGCTTTTACTAATTCATCAATCATTCCCCACCTCCAGCTCCTTGAGCGGATAGGTCAGAATGCCGCGCTCAATCGAGACATTCTGGTCATACGTGAATTGGACTTTGGAGTTGTATCCGTCCGGGAAAACTTCCCGCAGCATCGAGGGCAGCACGGTGCTGATATCTTCTTGAACCTTTGTTCCGTCACGGAAGGGTCCTACATAAGACGGCGTAAACTCCTTCCATCCCAGACACGGTAGCGTGAACCACTGCCCCCGTTTGAGACGGCGCTTGAAAATCGCGGCATAGGCGTGTCCAGGTGAAGTCGTTTTACTGTCCCAGGCCTTGGCTTTATCGTCCAACCTATTCTTATGCCGCGCTGGATAGACATAGGCATACATCTGGTAACAAACATCCGTCAGTACCGTTGCAAAAAACTGATAAGCTCCGTCGGTCCCGCTTTTCCGCAAAGGACCGTTGTAATTTGTGGCGTAACCGTGGAAACGCAGCGGTTTGCATATTTCAACTCTGAACGGTACAATTTCTACCGCCGGCCCCCAAAGAATGGATTCAAAAATGCCTTTTACCGCCGAATATGTCGGAGCAGGATAACTTACAGGACAATCACCGGTATCCGGCCTTGTCCACATTGCCGTATTCCCTGATAGCTCCATTTCAATAATATATTTATTTATCATTGTAATGCGTTCCTCCTTTATTACCTTTTTGTTTCAAATCAGAACCGCACTTTTCCATCATTCAATTTAATCTTCTAACCTTTAACCATCCCTAATGATCCCTTTAATAATCATCTCCTTGATGGTTTTATCCAGTAAACTCCTTCTGCACTTCATATGGCGGCATGGAACCGCCAGATTTGAGATTTGAGATTTGAAATTTGAGATTCAAAAGCATGGCTTTCAAATCTCAAATCCCCCTGCGGGCTTTTCGCAGGGGATGATCCGGCGGCAGATGGTCCAGAAGTTCTTGTTCAAAGGCTTGCACCTCCTTTTGGGCAACGTAACGGTTTTTGGTTTTTTGGTTCAGATGACGCTGGCCGGTGATTTCGGAGTTCTGCAAATGATCGGCCCAGGCGCGAAGCTGGCGGGAGCAGCTTTCCGCCAGGGATTTGAGATTTGAAATTTGAGATTGGAGATCCGGAACTGAAGATTTGAGATTTGAGATTCCAGATTTGAGATCGGTGGATTCAATTGATTTCGGATTTGAAATTTGAGATTTGAAATTGGTGGATTTGGCTTTTTGATCCGCTGCTTTTGATTTCAAATTTGAAATCTCAAATCTCAAATCCCCATACCTACGTTCGATGAAACAAAGCATGGAGCGGACCTCGCCGGCCGAGCCCCGGGCGATGTAAAGAAACGCGAGCAATTCTTTGGTGGTGCCGCGTTCAAAGCCTTCGGCGATATTGTTGGAAACAGAAAGAGCGGCGCGTTCGATCTGGTCCCGCAGACTTCTATTGCCCGACCATTGGCGATTTTCAGTAAGCTCATAGACGCCTTCGGCGAGGCGCATGGCATCCTGCCAAACCGGAACTTCTTCAAAGCGTGCGTAGGTCATGGGATCACCTTTTTATGAAGAGTGAAGAGTGAAGGGTGAAGGGTGAAGGGTGAAGGGTGAAAAGAGGATGATATTCCATTATTATTTTTCCTTTAGCTTTTTCACAATTGCGGTCAGAATCGATATTATTTCATTGGCTTCGGCTATGAGATCTTTCAGGTAGTTTTCAGCGACAATATCTGTCGCAACAAGTAGCCGCAGCCAATAATGCGTTTCCCGTGCCTCTTTTAATGAGATGCTATATTTGCTCAAAAAATCAGCCCGGCTTTGCGCCGCCTGTCCTTCTTCAACATTGGCTCCAATTGATGTCCCCGAGCGTAATAACTGATTCGCCATAGTGCGCGATACACCGGCGGTTTGATCCAACTTACGACATAACCGCACAATACATTTGGCAAACTCAAAAGTTCGTTTAGTCAAATCACGCTTTTCCCCCACATGCATTTCTCCCTCCTCCCCTTTTTTCACCCTTCCCACTTCTCTCTTCACCCTTCCCTCTTCTCACTTCTCCCCTTTTTCTCTCTTCTCACTTCTCACTTCTCTCTTCAAATCTTCTGGACATCATAATTTCTCAAGATCTCCTCCATCTCTTGAATCTCTTGGTCGTCCGGCATTGTCTGTCGCGCCGCCATCACCAAATCCCACAACCGGCCGTTGGGTGTGAGCAGGCGGCGGGAGCAGTCAGGCTCGCAATAATCGGTGGCCGAATAGTATTGTTTGATTCTTTCGTCGAAAGTGTCCTTCAGCAATGGTGCTATAAGGCCCAGTTCCTCCAGGCGGTAGAGGAAGGCTTGGGAAGAAATGCCGAAGCGGTGCTTGATGCGCAGCAGGAGTTCATAGGACCACTGGTCGGGCCGGATGCCGAGCTGGAGCACGGTTTCCCGGACCGCCGGGGCGGGCATGAGAAAGCAGGCGGCAAAACGCCGGGCCGCGCGATGGGCGGTGAATACTTTTGCATTGGCGGAAAGTTCGTTTTCAGCGCTCGCGGCTTCCATGGGAAAAGGGTCGCCCCCTTGTTGCAGGGTGGCGGTGAGGATCAGGACCTGGCCGAATTCGTAGACCAACTTAAAGAGCTGGCGCTCGGGATTGAGCCGGGAATTCAAAAAATAAAAGGCGTTCTGGTTCGGGCGGTCATAATAGGAAAAGCTTTCAATGGTTTTGGGCAGGCGCAGGACGATGACGCGGAAACCAGTGTTTTCAAAAAGCTCGAAATAATCGAATACCACACCGTTTTCAATGCCCATGTAGCGCCGCACGGCATGGGCCAGATTTTCCATGCCGGCTGGGTCCGGCGCGAATGGGATGAACAAAGGGATCTTGGCATGCTTGTGGGCCTTGCAGATATCTTCCAGACTGCAAAAAGCCTGGATCAGGCCGGCGGCCTTGGCGCGGATTTTAGGCGGCAGAAGTTTTTTCTGCTCCGGCCCCAGGGTGCAGACAAAAGGCTCATTGCTCTCGTCGGCCTGGAGCACCAGGCGCTGGCGGTCTGTTTCGGAAAACAGCATGTCCACGGACACGCCCAGAGCTTGCGACAACCCGTGGAGGGCCGCCGCCGACGGCGCGTTTTCACCACGCTCCATGCGGCCCAGGGGCACCTCGCCCACTCGCGCCTTCCTTGCCAGCTCCGCCATGGTCCAGCCGCGCTGGCGCCGCAGGAAACGAATATTCCGGCCGATGAAGCTTAAGTCGCTGCTCATTTTTTGCTCCTCGACTTTGGACGATATTGAGATATAGCCGTGTTTCTGCGATATATCTAAATGATTATATTTTTGTCAATATTTTTATAAAAAATAAACAAAAATATCTAAAAATAGTTATTTGGGCAACCCCGACTCCGAGATGGGAGATTTCTTGACACTCCCAAGGGCTTGGCATATGTTCGGCAACTATGAAAATCAGGGATTTGCTCAGGAAAATAGACCGAAGGCTGCAAACCGACGGTCAGGGATGTTGAATACGAATTCGGCTGACAAATAATATGGCACATGGAAAAGCGACATTTACAATATTGGTACTGATCTGCCTGTGCGCAGTAAGTCTTCAACCCGGCTGTGCAACGCCGGTGGGTGTGCGGCACCTTTCGCCCCAGGAAGCCCAGCGCAATCTCACCCGGAATATTCTGGCCGGCGAAGATCCCAGCGCGCCCACCATGCAGATTCTGAACCGGACGGGCCTGGCAGAGGATTTCGAGGAACGGCCGGCGGAAGTTATCGCCGCCCTTCATCAGAGCCGGCCCACCATCAGTGATCCGGAGCGCCTGTTTGCCCTGGCGGAACTGTCCTTTCTGCATGCCGCCGGCAGCGGCGAGCGTTCGTATTATCTGGCAGCCGCGGTTTACGCCTATGCCTTTCTCTTTCCCCAAAACCGTCAGCACTTGCCCGAGGCCCTGGACCCGCGGCTGCGCACCGCGGTGGATCTTTACAATCAAGGGCTGGCCCAGGGATTCAGCGCCGGCGATCCCAAACGGGTAGTGTTCAAAGCCGGCACCCACCCGCTGCCCTTCGGCGAACTGATGCTGGATATGGATCCGGAGGAATTCCGCTGGGGGCCCTTCCGGCTCGGGAATTTCATTGATGCCGCTGAACTGGACGTGCGCGGCTTGCGCAACGACTACCGCTGGCCCGGCGTGGGCACGGCCCTGGTGGGGAGCCTGAAACATATTTCCGGCGCCCACGAGCGGGATTTTGCCCGGGTCCCCGCCATCCTGAAAGTGCCGGTCACCGCTTTCCTGTATTTGAACGATGTGGAGAATGGATTGCGGGAGGGCCGTTTGCAAGGCCGCTTGAATCTTTTCACAGCCCAGGAAGGCGCATCAATTACCATAAACGGCCATGAAGCGCCCCTGGAATTCCGGCCCACTTCGGCCCTGGCCTATACCCTGGAAGGCTCCCAGGTTTATGCCCTGGAGCTCAAGGGCCTGCTTTCCGGCGATCTGGCCCTGATCAAAAAAACAGCCCGGTTCAAGGACAATGTTTTTCTCATGACGCCGTATCGTCCGGGTCTGATACCGCTGGTGCTGGTGCACGGCACTGCTTCCAGTCCGGCCCGCTGGGCCCAGATGCTCAATGAAATCATCAATGACCGGGAACTGCGCCGGCGCTACCAGATCTGGCTCTTTACCTATAACACCGGCAATCCGATCTTGTACTCCGGCGGCATTCTCACCCAGGGCCTGCGCCAGGTAGTGGCGGAGCTGGACCCTGAGGGCCGGGATGCGGCCTTGCGCAAGATGGTGGTGATCGGTCACAGTCAAGGTGGACTCCTGACCAAACTCACCGCCATCGACAGCGGCGAACGCTTTTGGGAAACCACTTTCAAGCTGCCCTTGGATCAACTGGATGTTTCACCCGAGACCCGGGCCTTGCTCAAACGCAGTCTCTTTTTTGAGCCCCTGCCCTTTGTTCGGCGGATCATTTTCATCGCCACCCCCCACCAGGGCAGTTTTCTGGTGGGCGGCCGCCTGCGCTATCTTATGCGGGACCTGATTACCTTGCCTTTGGAACTGCTCAATCCCTTACAGGAAGTGTTCCAGCGCAGCCCCGAGGCCATCGCCACCCACACTTTACAGGATGGCATCCCCCGCAGCATCGACAACATGGCCCCGGACAGCTCCTTTATTAAAACCTTCGCCGCCATCCCTATCGCGCCGGGGATCAAGGCCCATTCCATCATTGCCGTAAAAAATCCCGAAGATCCCAAGGAGGAGTGGGATGACGGTGTGGTGACTTATAACAGCGCGCATATACCCGGCGCGGCCTCGGAGCTTATCGTGCATTCCGACCACTCCACCCAGGAGGCGCCCCAAACCATTGAAGAGGTGCGGCGGATTCTCATGGAAAACCTACAGGAGCCGTGAACGGAAGACCATGCGGCAGATTCTAAGCTTCAGCATGAAACTGTTTTGCATTTTGGTGGTGATGGGCGCCACTGCCTGGGCCGCCACAGCCATTTATTATTCGAATCTGCCCGGTGGTTTCCTGCGCCTGGGACTGGCGGCGGGCTTTGCAGCGGCGACTTTCCTGGCCTTCTTGCTGCTGCCCAACCGCAAGCGCACCCTGGGCGGATTCCTGCTGATTTTTGCCGCCGTCGTGGTTTGGTGGCTGGGCATCCCGGCTTCCAATATCCGCGACTGGCAGAAAGAAGTGGCGCGCCCGGCCTGGGCCGACATCCGCGGCGACCTCATCACCATCCACAATATCCGCAATTTTCTTTACCGCACTGAGACGGATTTTGATGCCAACTACTATGACAAAACCTTTGACCTCAAGCGCCTGAACAGTGTGGATCTCATCGCCGTATACTGGATGGGCGAGGCCGTGGCCCATATCATGCTCAGCTTTGGATTTGCCGGCGAGGATTTTGTGACCTTTTCCATTGAAACCCGCAAGGAAGTGGGTGAGGACTACTCCACCATCAAAGGATTTTTCAAGCAGTACGAGCTCCTTTACATCGTGGGGGATGAGCGCGATCTGATCCGGGTGCGCACGGATTTTCGCACGCCCCAGGAGGATGTCTATCTTTTCCAGGTGCGGATGTCCCCGGAAAACATACGCCGCTTTTTCATGGAATATATCCATCAAATCAATTCCATGAAAGCCGCGCCGGAATGGTACAACACCCTGACCACCAACTGCACCACCAATGTGTTGGGCCACATCCGCGCCTTTGGCGGAAAGGTGAAATACGATTGGAAAGTGCTGTTGTCCGGCTATGCCCCCCAGTACGCCTACGAACTGGGCGCCCTTGACACCGGCCTGCCTTTTCCGGAGCTCAAGCGGCGCGGTTATATCAATCCCAAGGCCCATGCCCTGGGGGATGACCCGGCTTTTTCCCGCAAGATCCGGGAAGGAATCACGCAGTAACTTTTCAGGTTCTTAGACTGAAGGCTGAAGGTTGAAGGCTGAAGGCTGAAGTTCTACATGGATTCGGGCAATGGCACCATCAACCAGCGCCCAGCACTTCCCGGAGTTTGACGGCAAAATCCTTTAAGGAAAAGGGCTTTTGAATGAAATGAACGTCTATCTCCAATACCCCGTGATGGGCGATGATGTCCGCCGTATAACCGGACATGAACAGACATTTGAGATGGGGCTGGTACTGCAGCAGTTTTTCCGCTAGATCATGGCCGTTCATCTCGGGCATGACTACATCGGTAACCAGCAGGTGAATCTCCCCCGGATACTCCTTTGCCAGTCGGAGCGCCTCAGCAGGTGTGCCGGCAATCAGCAGGGTGTACCCTAGTCTTTCCAGAATTAATTTTGCCAGGTCTAAAATTTCCGGCTCGTCTTCAACCAGCAGCACTGTCTCCGTACCAGTGGGAAGTTTTGCCGGCACGGCGGCTTCAGCCGGCACTGCCGGCTCCGCCGCCCCTTCCAAACGGTAGCGGGGCATGTAAGTTCTGAAAGTGGTGCCGTGGCCGGGCTCGCTGTATACATTAATAAAGCCTTCGTTCTGTCTGATAATGCCGTATATGGTGGACAAGCCGAGTCCGGTGCCTTTACCCAGCCCCTTGGTGGTGAAAAAAGGTTCGAAAATGTTGGCTAGCATTTCCTGGTCCATGCCCATACCGTCGTCGCTCACGGCAAGCTGCACATACTCCCCGGGGGTGTAACCGCTGTGGACGGCGCAATATTCCCCGTCGAACTCCGCATTGGAAGTCTCAATGACCACTTTGCCCGTTGCTTTGATTGCATCCCGGGCGTTGACAATGAGATTGGTCAGAATCTGATCGATCTGGATCGGGTCCATTTTCACCATCCATAGATCGGTGGCGGGTTTCCAGAGCAGGTGAATATGTTCGCCGATCAGCCGCCGCAGCATCTTGAGCATGCTTTCAATGGTGTCGTTGAGATTGAGAACCCTGGGGGCGATGGTCTGCTTGCGGGCAAAGGCCAGAAGCTGACGGGTAAGATCCGCCGAGCGGTTGGCCACCGCCTCGATGTCGCGCATATCCTTATAAAGCGGGTCGGATGGCGGCAGGTTCATGAGGGCCAACTCCGCCTTGCCGATGATGATGGACAGCATATTGTTGAAGTCATGGGCCACGCCGCCCGCCAGCCGGCCGATGGATTCCATGCGCTGGGACTGAAGCAGTTGCTCCTGCAATTTCCGCTTTTCCGCTTCAGCGTACTTGCGCTGGGTGATGTCGCGCAAATTAATGAGTATTCCGCCCGCGTCCTTGTCCTTCAGCAGATTGATGGCATCAGCCTCGAAATCCAGCCAGGAACCGTTCTTATGGGCATACCGATATTCCGCCCGCACAATTGCATCTTCAGTCCGGACAAAGGCCTCGAAGCGCTCGCGGAAGCGGGCAAGATCATCCCCATGAACTTTTTCAAAAACATTGGAACCCTCCAGTTCCGCCGGGGCATAGCCGGCGATACGTTCGATGGAGGGGCTGATATAGCGGATAATTCCCCGGGCATCAATGGTCAAAATCACATCGCTTGAATTCTGCACCAGGAAACGGTGGCGTGCCTCGCTTTCCCGCAGGGCTTTTTCAGCACGCTTAGCCTTGAGGATCTTCCACAAACCGTCCATGAGCAGGGTCAATTGCTCCACATCCGCGTTTCCATAAGGCTCCTCCTTGTTGCCCACCCCTGCCACCAGCACGATTTTTCCGCCGTCAAAAAGGGGGATGTTCATGTGCCGCCTTATGGGCACATGACCTGCGGGATAGCCTTTTTTCAATGGATTTTCCGCTGCGTAGTCGTTGGTTATAACGGGCCGGCCTTGTCTTACCGCCTCGCCCCACAGGCCGGTTTCACCCACCGGGCATTTGACGGGTTTGTTGGTAATGGTGCATTCCTTCATGGCGGTGTTTGAATATGAATGCAGCCGGAGCATGCTTTCGTCGGCGGAGGTGAAGGCCAGGTAGCCGATGGTGCTTCCGGTCAGTTCAATGGCTTTATCCAGGGCAAAGTCGGTCAACTCTTTTTCCGATCCCGCCGCCATGCGGGACAGCTCCAGGAGCCCTGCCAGACGGGTTTCATTCAGCCGCAGGATGTCCTCCACGGCTTCCCGTTTTTTCTGCTCCTGGACGATGGTCATGACCTTTAAAAAATAGTAGACGAAAATGGAACTGAAAAGAAGCAGAACCATGCTGATGAGAACGAGCCGTTTTTGAAAGCCCGCCAAAATGGCCAGGACTTCATCCTCCGGAGTGGCCACCACGATGGACCAGAAGGTATTGGCGATCCTGACAGGCAGGTAGACGGCGTGTTTCAGTAGTGTCTCTTTTTTTTCATCACGAATACGATCAAAATAATAGGTGGTGACGCCTTCCTTGCCTTCCAGCATCCTTTGGGCCATGGCGAGAATGTCCGGAAAAGCCTTGCAGGTTTCATAAACGCTTTTGCCCACATGGCCGGGAACAGGGCAGTAGATCTCGATGCCTTTGGCGCTGATCAGCCAGGCATAACCGCTCTGCCCGATGCGGATATCCTCAAGAAATTCCTTTGCCAGCCGATCAAAGGAGAGCAGGCAGGCGATGGTGCCGTCATATCGTTCCGCCTTGAAGACCGGGACATGGACAGCCACAGTTTCATACCCTTGCACGGCCTGAAAAACTTCACTGATGACGGGTTGGCGGGTCTGCATGACGATGCGCATATGATCCTGAAAGGAAATATCCCGCCCGACATCATCCGCCTGATAGGGAACCGTATGGACAATCCGCCCAAGGGCGTCGGTGCGCGTCAAGGCCTTGATTTCCTCGGTATGGTTCTTCCAAAAGTCGCCCATTTCTTCACGGCCCTGGTCATCCATTTGAATGATGCTCTTTTGGGCTGCAAGGTGTTTCAATAACTCGATGAAATGCTCAAATTGTTTCTGGATGCCTTTGGCAGCCTGTCTGGCATGGACGAACTGGCGGGCGTTCAGGTCGTTGATGGTTTTCTTTTTAACTTCGTTGTAAATCGCCCCCAGGACCGTGCTGAAGGAAACCAGCAGAAGCACAAGCAGGATCATGTATTTTCGATATCTCATAATCTTACTTTGCCCAAGCTCCCTTCAACTATGCTTTGACGGTTTTTGGATGATTGAAAAAATGAAGCCGGGCCGAATGGGAATTCATGATTCTTGTGAGTATATCCAATAGCCCCCGGCGAGTCAAGAATAGCTTAAAATTTATTGAAATTCCGCTCATGACCAGCGGGTTTTCAATCCGGGTTGTTCTTTGGAATCCCAGGGGATCTTTCCGCGTGTTTGAAGACCCCGTATTCCAGAAAATGCAGGGTTTGGGCAATGGCCAGATTGTTTTTCATGATCAAGGGGTGGACGGCATGGACGATGATAAAATCCCGCATGCCTTCCAGTTTGGCGTTTTCCACGGAAACCTTGCCGTCATTGGGGCCGCTGATCAGGGTGGACAGAAAGAGGTTGATGGAACGGTCGCCGGTGATGATGCCCAATTCAAAGGTCGCCGGCCCAAGACGTTTGGGCTGGCTTTCCTTGCCTGTTCCCAGCTCGCGTCCCGCCGGCCCGTTGAGGATTTTGAAAAGCCGTAAATTTCCCAGGGCATCCACGACTTGACTGCCTTGATTGGGCGGACTCAGCATCACCACCCGGCCGAATGAAAAACCGGTTTTGCGACGAGCCAGGGCCCGTACGATGATGCCGCCCATGGAATGGGTCACAAAACGAATGGGCTCATTGCGGCTGCCGAAACGGGCGACGATGGCCGGTAAAACGAATTCATCCGCCAACCGGTCGATGGTATACCGGGTGGAAGGATAGGCCAGGTTGAAGGTCTCATACCCTTCCGCCGACAGCCTCCGCTCCATCTTGGCCATGGATCGATGGGTGCGCGCAAGCCCGTGGAGCAATACCAACGGTTTGGATTTTCCAATTGTGAAACCGGTTGCCGGCATTTTCATTATCGACACCTCTCCTGCTCCATTAGCTTGCTGAGCGGTTTAGGTCAAGGGATTCCCATTGTTTTTCCTGTTGACGTTTCATGCGCATTTAAAATAGATTAATGTATACAATTTATGCACATCAATCTGGTGATCCCATGACCAAACTCCTCCAGCTCAGCAGTGAAGAACGCCGGTTTTTTGCATTGGTCAGCCAGGCGGCCATGAGCAACCCTTTCAGTACTGAACGGGCCGGCCTGGATCTCAGCATCGGCGGCCCTTTCCCCGAAGTTCGGGAAATAAAACAAGTGGATCGCGCCATAGCCGAAGTGCGCGGACGCATTGCCGCCCTTGAGCAAAAGGGCTTGGGGCACTTGGGGGCCTGCGGGGAAAAGGACCGGGTCATCCTGCGCAACGCCTTTCTCTTTGATTTTTTTCACTTGTTTGTGGAGCAATTCGACGGGCACATTCTCGATCAAATCCAGGCCGGCACAGGGCCGCTCAAGGTCGACTTTGCCCGCAAGGCCCTTGCCTTTCTCAAACACCGCGGCTTTGCAGACGAGGAGAGTCTGCGCTATTTTGCCATGAGTTTTCAACTCCGCCGGGCCTTTTATTTCATCAACCAGGGATTGGTGGGACGCTCCGCCGGCATGCGCCGCTTGCGGGAAAAACTTTGGAACAATGTTTTTACGGCGGATATCAATCTGTATAACGACCATCTCTGGAATCGCATGGAGGATTTTGCCACCCTTATCCTGGGGGAAACCGGGACCGGCAAAGGCACGGCGGCCATGGCCATCGGCCGCTCCGGCTTTATCCCCTTTGATCCCCAACGGGAACGTTTTGTGGAGAGCTTTACCCAGAGTTTTATTTCCTTGAATCTGTCCCAGTTTCCCCAGACCCTGATTGAATCCGAGCTGTTCGGCCACCAAAAAGGCGCCTTTACCGGCGCGGTCAATGACCACCAGGGTATTTTTCAGCAATGCAGCCCCCATGGCGCCATTTTTCTGGATGAAATCGGCGAAGTGGCCATTCCGGTCCAGATCAAATTGCTCAAAGTCCTGGAAGAACGTTCCTATTGCCCGGTGGGCAGCCATAAGGAAAACCGTTTCCAGGGCCGCATCATCACCGCCACCAACCGGGAAATCAAGGACCTGCGGCGCAACAACATTCTGCGGGAGGACTTTTTCTACCGGCTGTGCTCGGATATCATTGTGGTCCCGCCCCTGCGCCGCCGCATAGCGGAAGACCCGGCCGAGCTGAATGATCTCCTGGAATTCACCGTGACCAAAATTGTCGGCCGGCCCTCCCCGGACTTGTGCGGCATGGTCCGCGCCGCCATCCGGCAACAGCCTGGTGACAACTATTCCTGGCCGGGTAATGTGCGGGAGCTGGGCCAGTGCGTGCGCCGCATTCTGCTCAACCGGGAATACAATCCCTTTGCGGAAGATACCATTGAAGGCCGCAGCTCGGACAGGATGGTTACCGCAGGCCCGGCCGCGGAAATGGACGCCCAAAGCCTGGTAAAGCAATATTGTCACCAGCTTTATTGCAAATACGGCACATACGGCGAGGTCGCCCGCTGCACCCGCCTGGACCGGCGCACGGTCAAAAAATACATTGAGGAATGGCAGGGCCGATCACCTGAAGGCGGATGATAGAACTCCAGGCTGAAGGCCCAAAAAACCGAAAATCCTTCAGCCTTCAGCCTTCGGACTATTCACCTGAGCAGTCACAAATAATATACAGGGTCTTTTTTTGGATACAGCCCCGGGGCCGGCCGCCGCCTGGGGCGCACGGCCCCGCCCGGTAAAACCGTTTTAATTTTATCGAAAATCAAATTCCTTCCGAATTTTTATCAATTGTCAAAGGTTTGGTATGTCCTTTGCTGAAGGCTATTGGTCGTCAGCATGCTCTATAATTGATCTTCCCTTTGCCGATTGAAAGGAGTCAGGACATGATCGGAAGTAAATCCCAGGAAAAAAGAATTTCCTTTACCATGGTCCTCATGGCGGTTTTCATCATGGGACTATCCCCCGCCCTACACGCCAAAGAAGATAATGATCCCCATATGACCGGCCTGCCGGAAATCACCAAGCAAGAACTCGAATGGCAGAACAAGCACATGCTGCGGGTGAAAAAAGTGCATGTCAACAGAATGGGCCTGGATCGCATCAATGCGGCCCGGAAACAAAAAGGTCTGGAAGAACTGAGCGATGCAGAGGCCGGTCTGGTTGAAAAAGGCCAAGAAGTGGAAGGGACTGTGGGCGTCACAGGTCCGACCGCCACTAGCAGTGAAGCGGCTCCCATGGTTCTGCCGAACTCGGTGAACAACAGCACCCTGAAATATTTCCCGCCCATTCGCTCCCAGGGCGCCATTGGTTCCTGCGGCAGTTTCAGCGGTGTCTATTATGCCATGACCTATATGAACGCCCTGGCCCGGGATCTGGATGCCAAGACCGGCGGCGACACCTACCGCTTCAGCCCCAAATGGGCCTACAACATGGTCAACGGCGGGTCGGACAGCGGCAGTTGGTATTATTGGGCCTATGACATCGGCCTCAAGCACGGCTGCGCCACCTGGGCCGACTTTCCCTATGACGGTAATTACCGCGCCTGGCCCTTGACGGAAAACATCTGGCGCAACGCCGTCAACTACCGCTTCGACAAGTACGGATATGTGGACAACACCAACCAGGCCGGCGGCATCGATCTGGTCAAGCAAATGCTGGTGAACGGTTATATCCTGAACTTTCCGACTTATATCTATTCCTGGCAATGGACCACCATCACTGATGACCCCGCCACCAGCGCCGACGATGCCTATACCGGCAAAAGATGCGTTTACTATGTCAACGGTTCTTCCGGCTACCATGCCATGACCGTAGTGGGTTACAACGACGATATCTGGGTGGACATCAACAAAAACGGGGTTGTGGATGCCGGTGAAAAAGGCGCCTTCCGCATCGCCAACTCCTGGGGCACGGGTTGGGAGGAGAGCGGTTTCTGCTGGATGGCCTATGATGCCTTGAAAAATCCTTCGGCTGTCGCCGGCGGGCCGGCCACCGGCAGGATCACCGGCTGGTCGCCGGCCCGGGCCCATTGGGTAACGGCCCGCCCGTCCTACCAGCCCACCATGCTGGCGGTTTTCACCCTCAACCACCTGACCCGCAATCAACTGCGCATGGGCCTGGGGATTTCCGATATCACCCAGTCCGTCCCCACCACCGTCTGGTATCCCAAAATGATTTCCGGCCAGGGGGGCGCCTATGCCTTTGACGGGACCACCACCGCCGTGGACGGCACTTTTGTTTTTGATTTCTCCGACATTGTCTCCTCCTCCGCGGTGGAAAAACGTTATTACCTGGAGATGAACGACAGCACGGCCGGCAACATGGCCTTCATCAAGTCCTTCCGCCTCATTGATGTATTTAACGGCGGCCTTGTCACGGATTGCGTCACCGTACCCAAGACCTGCGACGCCGGCAAAGTGTATGGCGATATCGATTATGCTTATTATGACGGCAACACCCCGCCCAATGCAGTGCTTACGGCCACCCCCCTGTCCGGCCAGGCCCCCTTGCAGGTGCAATTCGACGGCACAACCTCCTATGACCCGGACGGCAGCATTGTAACCTACACCTGGAATTTCGGCGACGGCGGCACTGCCGACGGCCCCACAGCTACCCATTCGTACAGCCAGGCCGGCACATACACCGGTTCCCTGAGGGTTACCGACAACCAGGGGGCTTCCGACTCCGCGGCCTTCACCATTCAAGTGTTGCCGGATCCCAGCAAGCTTGCCTTTGTGGGTGAAATGGCCATCTCTTGCGTGACCTCCAAAGGCGGGACCGTTGTCCAAGCGGCAGTATTTATCCGCAACACGGAAAAGCTGCCGGTGGCCGGCGCCCTGGTGCAGGGCTCCTGGGGAGGGGTACTGACCGGCACAAGCTCAAAAACCACCAGTGCCGACGGCACGGTTTTCATCAGCTCCAAGAAGACCACCAAGAAAGGCCTGGTATCCTTTACGGTGAACAATGTCACGGCAGCCGGATATACTTATGATCCCAAGCAGAATGTGCAGACCACGGTTTCCATGACCATCCCGTGACAGAAACCGCGGGTCGACGCCCCTTCCGCCCGTGGTCTCAACAGAGCGGCTTCCAAAACCGCGCAAAAAGGTTGCGACAATGCCCCCAACCTTATTTGCGCCTGGAAGCCGCTTCTATTTTTTTTCCCCTGAATTTTTAAAATTTAGGGTTCGGGAACTGCCGCAAAACAGCATCCCGTGGAATTCATCCACGACTATTTGGTGGACAGGTGCTCCCGGATGGAATCTAGTCGCTGCTGAGGAAAGCCTTATCCGCGGAAACTTTCGCATTTTTCTTTGGCGATCAGGGCGGCCCCCAGTGCCCCCACCGTATCCGGTTGGGGCGGAACTAGAACGGCCACCCCACCCAAGGCAGCGCTGATGGCACGGACAACTCCGGCATTATGGGCGACCCCGCCCGACATGGCCACCGGCAGTCCGGCGGGATTTGCGACAATCCGCTTGACCAGTGCCAGGGTCCGGGTGGCGATGGCGCGGTTCAGGCCTTGTACGATTTCATTCACAGGTTTTCCATCGGCGATCAGTGATACCACTTCACTTTCAGCAAAAACCGTGCACATGCTGCTGATGGTCAATCCACCCTGGGCGCCCAGGTCCAGATTCGCCATTTCATCAATATCCACTTGCAAGGCCCTGGCCATGGCTTCCAGAAAGCGTCCCGTGCCGGCCGCGCATTTGTCGTTCATGGCGAAATCCATCACCTTTTGCTCGGCATCCAGCAGAATGGCTTTGCTGTCCTGACCGCCGATATCGATCAATACTCGGGCTTCCGGCTTCAGGGCCGCGATGCCCCGTGCATGGCAGGTGATTTCCGTAACAGCCCCGATGCGTTCTTGCACACGCTCACGGCCGTAGCCGGTGGAGACGATGCCTTTCACATCCTTTTTCGGAATCCCTGTCTTGTGCAGCACATTTTCAGTGACCCGGGCGATGGCCTCCAGGTTGCGGGCACCGGTGGGGACCACCGCCGTGGCCAGGATGGCTTCCTCATGATCGATCAAAACCGCGTCGCAGGAAAGACTGCCGATATCGATTCCCAAATAGAACATGCAACCACACTCCTTCTTTCATTTGGATTATTTGCGGCTTTCCACCATTTCCAAAAATGCTTCAATACGCGTCTTGACCTGACCCTCGGTGAATTTGCGCGGATCCACACAATCCACTTCCAGATTGAGAACCGGTATACCGACGGCCTTGAAGCCTTCCTCAATCATGCCGCGTGCGCCGGTTCCCTGGCGGCAGCCCCAGTTGCATGGATTGATGGCGCCGTCAATCCGGTAGTCTTGGGCCAGTTTTTGAAGATGGGTGATCCGTTTTTGAATACTGCCGTTGAACGGAATGGAAATCGAACGTCTGGCCAAACCTTCATAAATATCACCGTTATCGATGGGATCCCAGGTAATGTCATTCAGTTCATCAATGACGATCTTGGCCCCGTATTCCTGCTCCAGGAGATTTTCAATGGGATTTTTGAATTGAATGCGATTTTGGACCCATAGCAGCCTGATTTTTTCCTTGGCAGGATTCGATCCCATGGACTGCGTTCGTTTCTGCAGTTCTTCCAGATAGGTCTCGGCAATAGTCACCCCTGCATCCGTACCCAAAAACAAGGCCATGACAATGCCGAAATTGCTCAGTTCTTTACTGTTGATGGGCGAGGGGACCTGCCTGGCCAAGGCATACACCTGGGTTATGATTTCACGGGTCCGGTTGGTTTTACCAATGGCGGACTTCAATTTATCCGGATCCAGGGGGACACCGGTGATTTTACTTACAAAGCTTGTCATGGCACGCATTTGTTCCGCCAGGTGGCGAACTTCTTCCCGAGATTCATTTTGGGGGATATGCAACACAAACAACTGCTTTTCGAAATGAGCGGCCAGATGTTCAATGACCGCCAGACCGCCGGAGCAAGGGCAAGTGGTCCCGATCAAAAATTCCGGTTTGGGCATCAGGCCTTTCATGGCCGCGCCGCTCACAGCCCGGTGGTAACTGCAGGAGTCCGAGGAATAACCGATTTGCTCGGTGGCCTCAATGAAGTCACCCACGATTCCGGTGGAAGCCAGCATGGCACCGATGAATTCCACGAAACAAGAAGTGACTTCCATGGCGTTTAAAAGGTCGTATGGGGCCGCGATTCCGCACCAGGCCACCTTGTGTTCCCCCGAATACAACCGTTGGCCGAGCCTGGCAAGTTCCAGGGAATATGTTTTTCGCGGGCTGCCCTTGCCTTGGGCAATGGCGGACTGGAGACCGGATTCAAGACTGTCGAAGTATTCTTTCATCATATGATTCACCTCAGCATTTCCGTAAAGGCTTCTATCCTGGTTTTTTGTTGACCCATGGTACGGACAGTGCAATCCCCTTCCAATAAAAGGAACGGGATACCTTCCTGCTTGAGCGCGGCCCGAATGCCCGGCATTCTCGCGATATAGGGATCGCAAAATTTGACCGTATACCCGATCACACCCCTGGCCTGATGACGTCTTGCAGCAGCCACAATATCCTCTGCCATTTTGCCCGGCTGGGCCTCGCAAAGGGTTCGGGCGCAGGGCTGACGTTGAAGCAGCCCTTTTGCGTAAGCAGCCAGCATTTCTCCGGGCTTCTTAAAATCCATTTTGACTTCAGCAAACGCGCGGGAACCCGTACATAGATCCTCCGCCACGATCCTGGCCCCGCTGGCTTCAAACAAGGCAAAGGCTTCGAGATCCGGCAGCACATTGCCGAAAAGATACATGGGGATCATATCGGATTTCTGCTCCTGGTCTTTTTCCGTAAGGAGCATTTTCAACCGGCTCAGCATAGCTTGCGGCTCGGTGCAGGCGGCCTGAAGATAGGCTTCCTGTAGTAAAACCGCGCCATTCCGCATGACACCTTGCTGAACTCGGCTGCGCATCCGCTCAAAAGCATTCGCCAGCTCGTTGTAAAGTCTGAGACTTTCCATCAGATTCTCGGGTTGCAGCGGCCGGCCGTACCAGTCGCCCAGCGTACCGGCCAGTTTCTTCAGCTCGGATTCGAAAACGGGAATATCTTTTTCAGAAGTGGTGGTGGGAAGATCCACGCAAATGGTGGCCATATCCGGACATACCACGCGCCAGGCATCGGCCAGACGGCGCATGGCATCGCAACTGTTCATGAACACCATGCCGGCCAGATCCGGCAATTGCTTGCTCATGGCCCGATCAAGGATACGCTTGACATGCGGGCAGAGGTTGTCATGCAGGAGCCGGCCGGCCTGGTCCGGGCAGTCCAAATTCGGCAGGATGCGATACGGTCGGAATCCGGTGGCATGGATCAATGCCAATGGCGTATAGGCGCAGGCATATCCGATGGTTTTGTGATTATCCATGGTCATATCATTCCTTTATTGGTATTGGTCAACACTTTTCTGAGAACTTTTTGAACGATTTCCATCTCTGCCGGTTCAATATCGGCAAATGCTTCCTTGAGCATCAGATCCACGGCTTGGAATACCTTGTCGCGGATCAACCCGCCTTTTTCCGTCAAATTGATTTTTTGCGCCCGCCGGTCTTGGGGATCACTAGCGCGAAATACGAGACCATCACGTTCCATGCGGTCGATCAGGCCGGTCATGGTGGAGGGCTCAAGCCCGGCACAGCGGCCCAATTCAATGAGCTTCAGCCCATCTTCACTGCCGAATTTGCTCAGCAGTTCATCCATGCCCTGGCCGACCCAAAGGCACATCAGCACCCCCAAATAGGCGGGCTTGACATCCGGCAGTCCGATTTTGGACAATTCTTTTTTCAAAAGTCCGGTAACCGACAGGGAAGCCTTGGTAATCAAATAATACGGACAATCCGCAGGCGCGAAAGATTTCATGGTTCTCCTTTCTATTTTTATTCTGTTCAATAATTTTATTATGCATATATTATGGATCAATAATTTTTGCAAGCAAATATTTATTCCGCTTTGGCGGAATAAATATTCATACAAAAATTTTTTTCGATTTGGGTAAATCCGGGTTTATAAAACGGGACCGGAGAGTTTCCCGAGATAGATTACATGTCTTGGTCCGCCGTGGCCTTCCCGGGTGCTGGTGACGGCAAAACCCGCCGCCCGCAAGCGTTTGTCAAAGCCGGTGTCAAAGTCTTCACCCCACACGGCGAAAACACCGCCGGGTTTCAGGGCCGCCTTGACATGCTCGATGGCCTTGCTGCCGTAGAGAGGATCATTGTGTTTGTGGTTTTGGCCACTGGGGCCGTTATACAAATCCAGCACGACGGCGTCGTATTTGGGCCTTTGGGCCGCCAATCCGCATTGCCGGATCAAATGGGCCACATCGCTGATGACCACCGTCACGCGCTCATCCGCCGCCGCACCTTGGGTCAGGCCGGCCAGGGGGCCACGGCACCAGGCCGACACCTTTGGATTCAATTCAGCCACAATTACTTGTGCTTTTATCGGCAGGCAGTCCAAAACCGCCCGGAGGGTGAACCCCATGCCGAGGCCCCCCACCAGCACCCGTGGCTGGGTATACTTACGTAGATGCCCACAGGCCATACGCCCCAACGCCGCCTCGGATTGATACGCCTTGCTGTTCATCAGCACACGGCCGGCCACAGTGATGAGGAAATCCTTGTCTCCGCGCCTGCGCAGCTCCAGCAGGCCTTCTTCCGTGTCGACACTGTCGATGATCTGAAACGGCAGGGGCATCTATCGAAAATCTCCTTTTTTTAACAGATTGAAAAATAGTTTAATATCATGCTATGCAATTCCATGAGATGTATCAACGCTAAAAATAAGCAGTATAACATTTTTCAACCGATCGGACTCATAACATTGTGCTACATGTATGCGGCGGCACTATGAATATAAAGATTTGCCAAGCAAAAACATCCCAACAAATAGCTCTCACTCTGGCATTGTTTGAAGAGTATGCCGCCTGGCTCGGATTTGACCTGTCTTTCCAAGATTTTGCCGCGGAGCTGCTCGCTCTGCCCGGCCATTATGCCCCACCCCAGGGACGACTGCTTTTGGCTTTAGTTGACGAGGAGATTGCGGGCTGTGCTGCCTTGCGACCTTTGAAGGATGGTATTTGCGAGATGAAACGCCTGTTTGTTCGCCCGGCTTTTCGCGGGAAGGGCATTGGCAAATTGCTCACAGAGCGGATTATAAAAGAGGCCCGCGCCATTGGTTATTTGACCATGAGGCTGGATACCCTGCCGATCATGCAAGCAGCCGTTCATCTCTATCAAACCCTCGGGTTTACTCAGTGTGGGGCCTATTACAAGACTCCCTTGCCGGACAGTATTTTTATGGAGTTGAAATTGTGAGCATGCAACCCGACGATAGTATGAAAGTGACTGTGATTTTACACTTTCTTTAAAAACCTCAAAATAAAAACCGACTGAAAGGATGAACAGAATGGATAAACCCAAAAAAGACCGAGCCGACATCATCGCCCTGCCGCCCATGCTTTTTTTCATTTGCTTGAGTGCCGGAGCTGTTTTCAGCAGTTTGTTTCCCGGAAGTACTATTCAGGGTTCCTGGGCCTATCGAATCATTCCCGGATTTGTTTTGTTCGGCCTGGCAGGACTGATTGCTTTTTTGACCTTCCGCCTGTTCAAAACCCATCAGACCCCCTTTGACCCTTACAAAACCACAAAAAGCTTGATTCAGGCCGGGCCTTTTCGCTTTACCCGCAATCCGTTGTATCTGGCTCTTATGCTGGCGTTTGCCGGATTCGTCCTTTTATTGGCTTCGCTCTGGATGGTGTTGTTCATCGCAGTATTTTTTCTGCTGTTGGTTTACGGCGTCATCCAGCCGGAAGAACGCTATCTGGAAGAAAAATTCGGCGAGGAATACCTGACCTATAAAAAGTCCGTGCGGCGCTGGTTGTAATATGGAAGGTCTTTTCCGAAGATTTCAGCCACAAGACCGGCCAGGCGCACGGTGTGGCGCCGGATTTCCGCCTGGCTGCGGCCGGGATAGCGGGCATAGCTGATCATGATGCCGTTCAGGGCCGAAAATAGCGTGTGGGCCGTGAGCCGCACATCCGGGTAAATGCCCACGGCTTCAACGGCATTTACAATGCGATCCATGAGGGGCTTCATGACCTTGTTGAGTTTATGGGTGGCCTCGGCGGACATCTCACCCCCCAGCATGAAATGCCCCATCATCTGATAAAAGGTCATATTGTCGTTCAGATAGGTGATATACAGGCTGCACAAATGTTTCAGGTCAGGCGGGCCGTTGCTGCTTTCCGCATCCAGGATGCGGGTGATCTCCTCCGCATGCCCTAAAAAAATATCCAAGAAAAGTTCGGTGAGATTGGTATAGTAATTGTAGATCGTGCCGATGCTCGTGCCCGCGGCCTTGGCGATTTCCCGGACAGTGACGCTACGGAAATCCTTTTGGGCAAAGAGCTGCCCGGCGGCATCCAAAATCAATTTCCGCCGGGCATCCTTTTCCTGCAGTTTTAAACCCACCAATTTATTTTGTGCGACCAAGTGTGAGATCCTCTATTTACCTAATGCCCTTACCTTCAAAGACTTTTAACATGTCTTCATCGGTAAAGCAACGCTCGCTTGCATCCGGATTAGAGGCATCGTCTTCCATCTGCCGGCGGTCATAGGACGGGTCCAGGACCTGGTTGTAATATTCATGCTGAATGAGCAGGTTCATGATTTCGGTGGTGCCGGTCCAGATCATGCCCAGGCGCATGTCCCGCAAGGCGCGCTCAATGGGATAGACATCCGTGTAACCGATCCCGCCCATGATCTGCATGGAATTGTTGACGATGTCCCAGGCCGCTTCAGTGGCAAAACGTTTGGCCTCGCTTACCAGCCGTCTGACATTGGGGTAGTTTTCGTCCACGGCGCGGGCCGCCATGTACGTCAAGGCCCGGGCAGCATCCAGTTGAGTGATGGAATCCGCCACCTTGAAACTGACGGCCTGGTATTTGCGGATCTCCTTGCCGAAGGTGCGCCGCCGGTTGGAATAGCGCACGGCCAGATCCAGGGCAGCCCAGACCCCCAGGGTGCCGGCCGCGGAAGTCAAACGTTCCGGAATCATCATTTGATGAAAGCACAAGGCGCCGCCGTGCAATTCACCCACCAGGTTTTCCTTGGGCACCTTGACATCCCGGAACACCAAGCGGCCGGTACCGCCGCCCCGGCAGCCCAGCAGGCCGTAAAGATATTCGGTTTCCACGCCGGGTCCGCGCTCCACGATGAACAGGCTGAGGCGTTGATATTTGTGGGCCTTTTCATCAAAATTGGTGCGGCAATACACCAGGAAAAAGTCGGCGCCCTCAGCCCCCACCACAAAGCGCTTCATGCCGTTGAGTATGAAATGATCGCCGCGCTGCTCGGCCCGGGTCATGGCGCCGAAGAAATCCGATCCGCCCCGGGGCTCGGTGAGGGCTTCGGCCGCCACCAGCTTGCCTTGGATATAGGGCTTGAGATATTTTTGCTTTTGTTCTTCGGTGCCGAACATGTTCAGGGCTTCCCCCACAATGGAAGGCATGACAAAGGCGCAACCCAGGGCACACCCCAGGCAACTGATTTCTTCCGTGGCCGCCACTTCCGCCACCCAGCTCATTTCCCGGCCGCCGTATTTTTTCGGAAAGCGGATGCCGCGCAGGTTCAGGGCCGCCAGCTTTTCCACGAACTCGCGTGGGTAAACGATCTCGTCCTTGTCCATTTTCCGCAGAAAATCGCTGCTGATTTCCTCGCGTACGAATTTGCGGACCTGTTGTTTCAATTCCCGTTCTGCGGGTGATAATAAGAAATCATACATGGCTGCCTCCTGATATGTGGGTTTTGGGGTAATGAAAAACCAAATATGAACGATGCTCAAAATATTGAACATTGCTCAATTTGTCAAGTCAAAACAACACAGACCTTGATCATCGTTGCGGCCATCCTCCATTGTGGGAGCAGCTTCCAGCCGCGATAAGGCCGGAACGATGACCAAGGCCACAACACACCGGATTTCCCGCTTGAAATCAATCAGCCGGGAGAGTTTTCAGCACGTATTGATCCGCCATGGTCAATTCCAGCCATCTTTGCTGATGCTTTGTCCTGGCAAAGCAAACCGGCGGCAGATCCGGAGCAATGGGCGCCATGGAATTCTGCCAAGCGGCTATGGTTTGGGAAGGCCCGTCGCTGTCCATCAGGATGCCGTCCAGGTGATCAAAGGCTTTCAACTCCTTCTGATCCGGCAGTTGGGGCCTCTGCCACCAGAAGATTTGGCGCTGCATTTCTTCTTGAAAGCAGGCCGAGCTGTTTACGGACAGGAGGGTGAAAAGCACGGCGCGATTGCCCGGATCAGGGTACAGAAAGCGCAGGTCATTATCCAGGTAATGGGGCAGGGCGAGTTGCACAGACCTGAGCAATGCGGCCGGACGCGGCAAAACAGCGGGTTCGATGAAAACCAGTTCAAATGGTGTAAAGGGATTGGCGCTGGTAAGGATTTCAAGGGCGCCACCGATCAGGGACGGATCTTCCATATCCGCCGGGATTAAAATCTGGTAGGGATTTGTCAAGACCCCGGCAGTTTCGGCCAGTTCGGATAGATTGCGCCGCGGGTGGAGGAACAGCCGGTAAAGATATTTTCGGTCCCCCAGGCAAACCCATTGATCACTGAAACGGACTTGATCCGTGGCGGAATTCCGCAGGCAGATATTCAGATGGGGAACCGGGAACAAAGCCGTATCCAACTGTGCTTCGGCTTTTTCAAAGGCCAGCATAATATCCTCGCTGGAAAAAGTCGGCGTACTTACCACCGTGTAGGGCGGCGCGGGAGTAAATGCAAGTCCCAGTTTCCTACTGTTTTGCCGGAAGTCCGTGCCTGGAAGGAGCGATAAGGGAAAAATCTGGACATCATCATAGAGCTCATGCTGCTGCACAAAGTCCAGGGAACGCTGAAAACCTTGGGGTGTATCCCCGGGTAAGCCTACAATCAAATCAATGCGCGGAACAATGCCCCTTTCCTTTAACAGCCGGACACCTTCAAGAAAACGTTTGGGATCGGTTGCCCGTTGCATGATCTCCAGGGCCGCAGGCGTGATGGTCTGAAGGCCGATTTCAAAGCTGGTAAAACCGGCAGCACTGAACAGCTCCGTCAGGCTAGCGTCTATGGCCTCGGCTCGGATTTCGGCGCTGAGGGCGAGCGCCCGGTCTGGGTTCAGCCCGGCGATTTCCCGCAGAAGTTTTTTAAGTCCAGGCCGGATGTTCAACGATGGGTCCACCAGGGAAAGTTCTCCGATTCCGTGGGCAAGGGTCCATTGCACGATTTCCAACACCTTTTCATCGCGCACAAAAACCGGTTTGTGATTGGATTTGTTATAGTAGCAGAAACCGCAGCGATAGGGGCAGCCGCGCTGACTTTCAAAATAAACCATATTGTCGATGCCCGGTTCCAGCAGATCCAGAAGATAGGGACTGGATGCGGATTGAAAAACGGCATGGGCCGGTGGGATGCCGTGGTTATGCGCTGTTTTTTTCAAGGGGCCGAGGATTTCCTGCCAGGCGTTTTCCCCAGGTCCGAAAACCAGTTGATCCACGGTGTTGTTGATGATCCTCGGATTATCCGGCGTAACCTCCGGCCCGCCAAAGACAATGCGGGGATTATAGGCTTGTTTCAATTTTTCCGCCACGTACAGGCTGCGATCCAGATTCCAGTTGAATATTGAAAAGCCGATCACATCCGGCTGCCTTACAAGAATCGTGCGGATCAGGGCCGCATCCCCCAGATAGGAAACCAGGCTCTCGGGCAGAAGATCGATGCGGACATCGGCGAGAAAAGCACCAGCCTGTTTCAGGCATGCGGCTGCCAATGGGATATTGCCGGTCTTTAGGCCGTAGTTGAGCTGGGGAATGGGTAGTTGAGTAAGAAGTATGTGGCTCATATCATGAAATCATAAGTTATTCATATTGTCTGATTGAAAACCCATGCCCTATTGCCAATTGCAATGGAGTTCGATAAAATCGCCCTTGAAATACCGGGGATTGGAAATACAAGGCCATTCGGTTCTTCGGTTTTCGTTCTGATCAAACTGCTTTGCGTCCATGATGTCAACTCAAAAAAACAAGGAAACCCAAGCCAAGGGAGTGCTTCTCAAAGGATTCGACCATGAAAAAATATTGTTACCGCGGATTCTGGTTTCCATTGGTTTTATTGTGGAGCCTGATGGCGGGCCATACGGCGACACCATCCACCCATGACCATGGGGAAAAAAGCCCGGATATCAGCCTTGCTCAAACAGTGCAGCATGCCCAAGGACAAGTTGCGGAATTTTCTTCGTACCTTGCCCGCCTGGATGGGGCCTTTGCCGGAATCAATCACCGTCTGAAGGGATTCATAGCGAACATCCCGGCCATACCCGGCCATCTGCAGGCTGCCTATGCAAGCCTGACGGAAGACAGCGCGGGCTTCCGGATCATCGCCCTGCTGTCTCTTTCCATCGCCGCCATTGTATTCGGCTTCGCTATTGAAGCCATCGCCCGCAACGTCACCGGCAATTTCCGCCGGCATCTTACAATTTCATCCCAACTGAATGGGCTGCAAAAACTGGGCGGGCTGGTGTTGCGATTTCTCCTCGATCTCATGGGCGTGACACTGTTTGCCGGTTCCAGTTTGCTTTGCTTCTTATTGATTCCCGGCTATCAATCAGCCTTTGCTCGGCATGTCTTTCTATGTATTTGGGTGCCGGTGCTGCTGGCCCGGACAGCCGCCGCTTTTGCCCTGGTCTTATTCGCGCCGGATCAACCCGCCCTGCGTCTATTGCAGTTGCCAGATCGGACGGCTGTCTATTTGCATGGCCGTACCATCTGGCTGACAGCCTATATGGCCGTGACCTATAGCTGTTATGCCGAGCTGAATCATTTGAATATACCACGGTATACAGTGGAATTTTTCGGATTTGTTTTCGGCAGCGGTCTGGTAGCCATGATCGTGGTGCTGATCGGGAGACACCGCGAGAGCATCACGTCCTTCTTGTTCGGGGATAGGCAGGCTGCCGGAACACCTTTGGAATGGTTGCACGACCAGATTGCGGCCACCTGGCATTGGCTGGCCTTTGGTTATCTTTTTCTGGTCTGGCTGTTGTGGAGCCACCATCTGATCATCAGTGAAACCCATGCCCGGTCGGCCTTTCTGATCAGTCTGCTGATCGGTCCCATTTTCTTGATCCTGGACCAGACCGGCCAATGGCTGATCAAAACCGCCGTGGGCAGATTCAAGGACGACCATGGTCAAACCTGCGGTGATGATCCCACACAGGATGCCGGCCGGAATCGTTACATGGCCGCAGCAAGCCGGGTGGTCCGCTGGCTCCTGGCCCTGGCATTGATCTTCTGGTTGTGCGATCTGTGGGATTTCAGGATTCCCTTTGGCGAGGCCATAGTCCGGGGGGCTTTCACCATTTTCGTTACTTTGTTTCTGGCCCATATCCTCTGGATGGCTACTGAAAAATTCATCAATACGCGCTTGCTGAAAAGTCTGCCCCCGGAACCGCTCGAAACAGATCACGGCAGCGACGAATGGGGCCTTGCCGCAGCCGCCGATCGCCGTTACACGCTGCTGCCCATGCTGAAAAAATTTCTAGGCTCCGTGATCATCGTCATTACCACGTTGATCGTGTTGTCCGCCCTTGGAGTTGATATCGGACCGCTCATGGCCGGCGCCGGTGTGATCGGCCTGGCCATCGGCTTCGGCGCTCAGAAACTGGTGCATGATGTGCTTTCCGGAATTTTCTTCTTGCTGGATGATGCTTTTCGCATTGGTGAATATATTGAAGCCGGCAAGGCCTCAGGAGTAGTGGAAGCCATCACGCTGCGCAACATCAAGCTGCGACACCATCGCGGCATGCTGCAGATCATCCCCTATAGTGATTTAGGTCCTGTAACCAACTACATGCGCGGCGGCATTGTGGTGAAATTCAATATTGAACTTCCCTACGGCACGGATACCGATAAAGTAAGGAAAATCGTCAAAAAAGTCGGTCAGGCCATGCTGGAAGACAGGGAATTGGGGCCTGATTTTATCAAGCCATTAAAATCACAGGGTATTCGAAGTGTGGGGGATTCGGTTATGACCTTCCGGGTGAAGTTCACGGCCAAACCCGGCAGGCATTTTATCATCCGCCGGGAAGCCTTCCGGCTCATCACCGAAGCCCTGGCCCGGCAAGGCATTTACTATGCCCATCGCAAAGTGATCGTGGACCTGCCGGAGAGTTTGAAAGACGCAGAAACTTTCCGCAACCTGCCGGAAGCTGCGGAAAACGACGCTCCGGTGATTTCCCATCAGGCGGTTGCCGCCGCCGGTGCCGCAGCCGCCCGGGCAGTCATCAACCGAGCAGATCAAGCCGGCGCAAAAACGTTAAATGAGTGACATGGCCACTGTCTTATAAATATTTTTACCTTCAGACTTTAGAGACTTGGAAAAGTCCAATTTTCCGTTTTTTCGTGTCCGCGTTCGTGCTCTTGCTCGTAATCGTAATCGAATCGAACGACAGAGTTTGAATAGCACATTAGCAGACGATTATGAGTACGATTACGAGTAGGAGTAAGAGTAAGAGCAAGAGCAAGAAAAAGAGCAAGAAAAAGAGGGGAAGCCCTGGGGCTTCCCCTCTTTTTTATTGCAAAGAAAAAACGCTGGTCTTTGTGCTATCTTCAGCCTAGTCGCACAGCTCGAAAATGGCTGCCGCGCCCATGCCGCCGCCGATGCACATGGACTCCACGCCGTATTTGGCGCCGCGTTCGCGCATGCCGTTCACCAGTTGCGCGCACAGCTTGGCACCGGTGCATCCCAGGGGATGGCCCAGGGCGATGGCGCCGCCGTTCACGTTGACAATGCGCTTGTCGCTGTCGGCGCTCCACAGCTCTTTCTTGTCATAGATACCGAGCTGCTGCATGCTGTAAATCACCTGGGAAGCAAAGGCTTCGTTGAGTTCGAACAGACCGATGTCTTCCACTTTCAGACCGGCCATCTTCAAGGCCTTGGGAACCGCATAAGCCGGTCCCACGCCCATTTCATCCGCCCGGCAACCGGCCACGGTATAGCATTTCACCTTGGCAATGGGTTTGACGCCGAACTTCTTCACGGCGGCTTCGCTCATGATCAGGGTGGCGGCGGCGCCGTCGGTTGTCTGGGAGGAGTTGCCGGCGGTTACCGAGCCCATGGCGGCAAAAACCGGCCGCAATTTGGTCAGGCCTTCCATGGTGGTTTCGCGGATACCGTCATCAAATGTCTGGACAAAGGTCTCTTTTACCCAGCGGCCGTTTTTCTCAACATATCTGGCGGCAGTGGTGGGCACGATTTCCTTGAACAGATTTTTGGCCTTGGCATTGCCGGCCTTTGCCTGTGAATGGAAAGCAAATTCATCCTGCATGGCCCGGGTGATCTTGTAGCGGTTGGCCACGTTTTCCGCGGTGACACCCATGGACATGTAAACATCCGGGTTTTCCTTGGCCCAATCCGGATGAGGCCGGGGCATGTTGCCGCCCATGGGCACGATGGACATGGATTCCAGGCCGCCGCCGATGGCCACTTCGCACCAGCCGGCCTTGATGCGCATGGCCTGCAGGGCGATGGCTTCCAGACCCGAGGAGCAGAAACGGTTGACCACCGCGCCGCAGGTGTCATCCGGGAAACCGGCCATCTGGGCCACAATGCGGCCCACGTTCAGGCCTTGTTCGGCTTCCGGAAAAGCGCAGCCGATGAGGATATCTTCCACATCCTTTTTTCCCACGCCCGGGGTTTGTTCGATAACGGCGGAAAGTACGGTCTTGAGCAGATCTTCCGGCCTGGTCTGGGCAAAAGCCCCTTTTCCCCTTCTGCATCCGGGGGTTCTAAGCGATGTAACAATATATGCTTCAGTCATGAGTCGTTCCTCCTAAATAAACGGTTTGCTTACAGCATTAAGGGTTTGCCGGTGTTCATGATATGCTCGGCCATCTTCTGTGTGTTCTCGGTCTTCCACAGATCGACGAACGCTTCCCTTTCCAGGGTCATCAGGTATTCCTCATCCACGAGGGTTCCCTGGGGGACATCGCCACCGGACATGCAGTAAGCCGCTTTCTTGGCGATGAATTCCATATGCGGTGTGATGAAACCGCCGGATTTCATGTTGAGCATTTCAGACCACAGCATGCCGTGCGCTTCCCGTCCAAACACAGGAATTTTATTTTTACGCGGGGGGGCGTAGCCGTCATCCAGCATCTTCAAGACTTCTTTTTTGGCCTCGCCGATCAGGAGGTCTTTGTTGAAAACAATCCGGTCCTGGGGACCCAGGAAACCGTTCTTGCGGGCCTGGGAGGCGGACATGGAAACCTTGGCCTGGGCCACGTTCATGAAAGCCGGAATAAAAAAGGCGCCCAGATCCGTAACTTTGGCGCTCTCGGGCACTGAATCCATGAATTTGCGCCACAGGTTGATCATGCCGCAGCCGCCGGGAACCAGACCGGCGCCGATTTCCACCAGCCCCATGAAAAGCTCCGTATGAGCCACGATCCGGTCAGCGGAAAGACAGACTTCGCAACCGCCGCCCAGGGTCATGCCGTAGGGTGCCGCCACTACAGGATAGGGGGCATAACGGGTACCCATGATGCCTTTGTGAACATTTTTGATGAAAGCGTCGATCTCATCGAATTTGCCGGCCCGGGCCAGACCCAGCATGAAGGCCAGGTCGCCGCCGGCCGAGAAGGCGCCGGGCATGCCGGGGGCCTGGTTGCCGATGACCATGCCCACACCATTGTTCAGAACGTATTCACCGGCTTCCATCATGAAGTCCACCATGTCTTTGTTGATGGCGTTCATTTTGGAATGGAACTCCAGGTTGAAGACACCGTCGCCGATGTCGATCAAGGAGCAGGACGGATTGGACAGCACGACTTTTTTCTGGGCTTTGAAATTTTCCAGCACCAGACATTTTTCGCTGACTTCAATGGCTTTATAACTGCCGGAGGCAAAATCAAAAAACATTTTTTTGCCGCCTTCCAGCTTGTAGAAGGAAGTATTGCCGGCGGCCAGCATTTTCTTGACATTGGCCGGAACGGTCATGCCGTCTTTTTCCATCTTGGCCACAGACTCTTTCACGCCGATGGCATCCCAGGTCTCAAAAGGCCCCATGTCAAAATTATAGCCCCATTTCATGGCATTGTCGATTTCCACGATGGTGTCGGAAATCTCGGGGATACGGTTGGCGGAATAAATAAAACCGGCGGCTGCCACTTTCCAGGCATATTTGGCGCCTTTGTCGTCGCCATAGACAACGGCTTTCAATTTGTCGGCCGGGGTCTTGGCGTTCTTGGCCGCTTCCAGACAGGGGAATTCCACCTTGCCGTATTCTTCATATTCACCGGTCTTGGGATTGACGACCTTGCGGATTTTCTTCCATTCCGGGGTCAGCTCGCTCTTGTAGAAACCGGCCTTGGTTTTGTCGCCCAGTTGTTTGTTTTCCACCATTTTCTTGACGAATTCGGGCACGATGAAGGTATTGCGCTCCTCATCCGCGGTGCAGAGCTGATAGGTGTTGTCGGTGACATGCTTCATGGTGTCCAGCCCCACCAGGTCCGAAGTCTTGAAGATGGCGGTTTTGGGGCGTCCCATGGGCGGACCGAACAGGGCGTCGACTTCCGGAATGGTCAGGCCGTCTTCCAGCATGACCTGCATGGCTTTGCCGATGCCGTGGATGCCGATGCGGTTGCCGATGAAATTGGGGGTGTCCTTGGCCCAGACAATACCTTTGCCCAGGGTTTTTTCGCCGAAGTCGGCCATGAACTTGAGGATTTCAGGCAGGGTTTCCGCGCCCGGGATGATTTCCAAAAGATGCATGTAGCGCACGGGATTGAAAAAATGGGTGCCCAGGAAATGCTGCTTGAAGCCCTTGGAAAGGCCTTCGGACATGTCCTTCAACGGAATGCCGGAGGTGTTGGAAGAAATGATGGTATCCGGTTTGCGGATGCCCTCAATGCGTTTGAACAGCGCCTGCTTGATTTTCAGGTTTTCCACCACGACTTCGCAGATCCAGTCGCAATCCGCGAGTTTGTTGAAGTCATCTTCCAGGTTGCCGGTCTGAATCAGCGCCGCGTCTTTCTTATCGAAAAACAGCGCCGGTTTGGCCTTGAGGGCATTTTCCAGGCCGGCGGTAACGATGCGGTTTCGTGCCTTGGGATCTTTTTTTTCCTCGTCTTTCAAATCAAACGGAACAATGTCGAGCAACAAAGTCGGTATCCCGGCCCCGGCCAGCAAAGCGGCAATACCGCCGCCCATGATTCCAGAACCGATTACCGCTGCCTTTCTGATCTTCCTAGCCATAATCTCCTCCTGTATATGATTAATTGAAAACAACAACTTGGATTCGTAGATGAATGAGCATTCACTGTTAACAGAGACCATATTTATAGTCAAGAAAAATTCATTTCAAGCCTAAGTTAAAAATGGGTATGATTTAACTTTTTGAATCTGCATAACTTTTTTTTATTACAAGAGACGCAATTTCGTCTCGGAGCCTTTTTTGGCAATTGCCGGGCACCTTTACAGAAAAACTGAATGTTCATTCATTGGCAATGATTTTTGTCTGGTGATATTCCCCTGTTCGGCTATGGGGGCCAAATTGATTTTTGGGTGGATAAATGTTACCAGCACTCAAGAAATTTTATCACGGATTTAAAATCCGACGGACTACCTTGGAAGCAGGGAACAGGAGTACCAAATGAATCTTTGGAACACAAAAGGATTTCTTTTAATTTTATCAACGGCAATTCTGACCCTTTCCGCCTGCGGCTCGGATCGTAGCGAGGTGATCCGGCACATGGGCGGAAACGAAAAATATCCGGGCTTTGCGAATCTGTTGGAGGCGCCGGCGGCGGTTCAGAATTCCGGCCAGGCCGTGGTGCGCCTGGAAAACGGCACCGGCATTTTTGTCACCTATGCCGGCAAGAATTATTTGATGACCAATGAACATGTTTTCGGAACCAAGGACTGCGCCAGGGAAGGCGCCTATATTGAAGCTTACGTGGACTTTCAAAAAGGCAAAAATTATAGAATTCAGAACTTGCATGTATTCCCCCAGGCTGCGGACAAGGATGTGGATGTGGCTTTTTACCGTTTTGAAGGACTGGATGACAATGGAATCAAAAACAATTTTCAGCCGGCCAGGGTCCTGGAATTGAAACCGGTCACGGCCCAGGCATTGGCCGACAAGCAAATTCATATCATTGGCCACCCTTACCGCTCCATCAAAAAATGGACCAGCGGTGTGGTGCTGCGCTCGGAAAACGGCTATTCCGTGAACACGGTCCTCACCGCCGCCGGCAACAGCGGCTCGGCTGTGGTGAATGACAACGGCGAACTGGTGGCCATCCACCACAGCAGCAACCAGCGGGTGGGTGAACTCACCATGGATGATTTCCTGGTCATGGGCTATGATTCGCCCACGGAACTTCTGATTACCGTGCTGGAAGACGGCCTATACAACGCCGGCCATCTGGATCGGTTTACCAGTATTACAACGTCCATGGTTTCCCTGGAGGATTTTCTGCCGGCTTCCACACTGTATCTGAATGCCCATCAGCGGCCGGTTCTTTCAGGCAACCAGGATCCGGTGGAAGCCTTGCTGCAAGGCGCTGAAGCCGAACTGAACAGTTGGACCACCGGCAACAGTGAAGACTTCATGGAGCACGCCCTTGCCTTGCAGGCTGCCAATGATTGGTTCCAATGCAACCGCAAGAATGACGAGATGCATTTGTACTGCCTGAATCAAGAGCAACGCTCCCGCTGGCTGGAACTGTCACGCAATTTACAGGAGGTGCTGGATCAATTTCCCGGCAATAATTTCCTGGAACCCGTCACCTGGAATGTTTATGAGCAATTCCAGGATGAAAACGACGGCTGCCGGGAAGCCCTCAGCCAACTGGAAGACTATCTTCACCAAAGCAACCGGGAACTGGACTTCACCATTGCCGGTCTGTTGGCCCGCTTTGCCGCTTCCACGGACCCGGTTTACGGTAATATTCACCTTTCCGATTTCCTGGAAAATTACTCCCAGCAGGACTACTACTGGTATGACATGAGCAATCTCATCTATGCCGTGGGCCTCATGACCTACCGGGCCTATGAACTCGAAACCGCCATGGGAATCCCCGCAAATCAGCGCAGCTCCCTTCAACGCATCGCAAGGATTTACTCCCGGATTGCCCAGGATGAAAACCTCAGCGTGGGCGCCCGATTGACCCTGGATCGTTTTGCCTATGCCTGGAATGTTTTGCAGTGGTAGTTGTTCTTCCGCAAGTTGTTCTTCCGCCCGCCGGAAGAACAACAATCGCCGTCGGGGTCGCTATCGGGATCGGGGTCGGAAAGAAAAGCTGTTTCGGAACAGGCAGAGCAAACCGATCGTAAGCGCCATACAAAAAACCATTTCGATACCGATTCCGATAGCGACTCCGACCCCGATAAAAAACAGTGTGGATGGGTGATAGGCGCTATGCGAATCCCTTATTGCGGCCCCCTTGCTTTGGTGTCAATTGCGGCCCTTTCACTATGCCTCTCACTGTGGGAGCGGCTTCCAGCCGCGATTGGGTCGCGAACCACGCTCAAGGCTTTTTTATTGATCGCCCGGGCCCATCTCTTTTCCGGCTTTTCGTGCAAAGGGCCAAAGGGTAAAAGGGTTAAATCCTGGCGCAACGAAACCCCACGAAGAAGTACCAGAAATCGGTGTGATTTAATAAGCGCGCTGCGCAACGGCAGTTGTTGGAACCGTCGACCCACGACCCGCCGCGCAAGACTGGGATCGGACGTTCCTTTTCATTACGCAAATTAAAATATTCTTGTATTTTATTCTCATGCCAGAGCTTTAGAAAAACCGGATCAAAATAAAAATCATCCCGCTCAATCCGCGCATGATAATCGGACTTTGTCCATTCCTCCACATTGCCGATCAAATCAAAAACCCCCTCATGGGTTTGACCGGTCTTAAAAACACCGACCGCGGAAGTCTTGTTCAATTCAATCTCACTATTATTGCACGCCTTCTTGTGCCATTTATTGCCCCAGGGAAAAGCCCGTCCTTCTTTTCCGGCCGCAGCCGCCTGCCATTCCTTTTCCGTGGGAAGACGGTAGCAAAAACCATCCCGCCTGGTCATGGTCAACCAGCGGCAAAAAGCATCCGCCTCATACCAGCAAATACCCACCACCGGAGCATTGGGGCATTTCCATTTGCGGTCGTCCCAATATCCCGGTTGCCGGGTGGCGGTGGCCTGAAGCCATTTCCAGCCTTCAGGGCTCCAGAATTCACGGCTATCGTATCCCCTGCCCTGCTCCTTGAATTCCTCATACCATTTGTTGGTCACCGGATATTTGCCCAGTTGAAAGGGAGCAAGCTCCACCCTGCCGATTTCCTCCAATTCATATACGCCGCCTTCTATTTTCACAAAAGCCCGCAGATCCCTGGGATCACCGAGCCATCCCAGTGCTTCACCGCTGTCGGCCAGAACCTGGGGCTCTTTTTCTTTTTCCACAATCTCCAATAAACGTTGCCGGGTTTGCTCAACAACGCTGTCGATGCGGCGGTCCTTGTGAATGTCCAGCATGGCCCAGGCCGCCAGACGCCAGCGCCGGAAAGGCGACTTGTCCTTTCCAGCCACGGCATAGGTGATGAGGTCGTTGGCGGTCTGCTTTTGCTCAATACTCAGGTAGCCGATATACAGTTCCAGCATCTCCCGGTGCCAGTCGTCATTCCAATAGGGCTCCACGGCCTTGATTCGATCCGAGTAATTGTCCACAATATGATCGGCGGCCAGAAATTCCTGAAAGGTCAGATGCCAAAAATTGTATTGCCCGCCCTCGCATTTCAGCAGGCCGCTCTTGGGCTCCAGATCATTGAAAATGTCCGACAACCTTTGGCGAAAATCTTTTTCCGGTTCATCCGCCTGTTGTTTATAAACTTCCCCCAAAACCCGCACAGCAAAATCCCGATCCACAGCCCGCAACCGATGGGTGTGCATTTGAAAAGCCAAAGCCCGCAGATAGGTATGGACTTTGGTGGAATCGTCAAAACGCCGGTACAACAGGTTGTCGATGAACTTCTTATACAACTCGGCCCGCTGCCCGGGCAATTCCTTGCCGTCATGGTAGAGAATACAGATGGCGGTCAGCATCAGGGGATTGCCGATGAGATTGTCAATGGCCGGATGAACCCTGATCTCATTGATCATGGCCAGGGCGTTCTTATTGCCGATGCCGGTGCTGCCGGGATACAGATAAGCAAACCATTTACGGATGAAGGTTTCCACCTGCGCCATATTCAGCGGAAGAATGGTTGCCTGCCGCTTGCCGAGGCGTTTCACCACCGTTCCATCAATTCCATGGGGCCTGCCGGTGAAAATGATCCGGCACCCATCGTTTCTGATGCGCCAATCCGCCAAGGCCTTTACCGCAAGTTCCCTGGACTGGGGCGACAACTCATCCAGGCCGTCTATCAACAACAAGACCTTGCCGGCTTTGGAATACTGCCCAAGGGTCTCCATGCTCAACACACTGTCCATGGGCCCGGCAAGGTACCAGGCCAGAAGTTCCTCGGCCTTCACTGCTTTCGGAACTTTATCAAAGGCGCTGAAAAAGCCGTGGAGGTCCTTGAGCATGATCAACAATGGTAAAAATCCCTTTATTTCACTGGCGGGAATATCTCCTCCATTCTCCTTGGCGAGCTGATAGGTCAAATGCTTCAATAATGTGGTCTTGCCGGAACCGGCATGGCCCGCGATAACCAGGGAATCGCTCCTGGCGATGAGTTCCTCCAGATTAACCGGCTCCTGTTTTTCTCCCGGCCCGCGCATTTTTTCCGGCTTTTGCTCCGGCTCATGGGCATACAGTGGAATGAAAATTTCCGGCAGACTCAGGGGAAAGGCCTGGCCCTTGCCATACAACTTATCTGCATCCACATGGCCGAAATTTTCATCAATCCATTTGAAATAGGTCCCAGGCCGCGGCAGCTTCACGGGTGCTGCTGTACGGGCCTTTTTCTTTGAGCTGGGGGTAGTTTTTCTCTTTTCCGCAGTCATCATTTCAAATCGTTTGCAGCCGTCATCCCCCACACTCGCGTCCAGGCTCCATTTGCGTTGGGCCTTTACAAAGCTCCGAAAATCAAGTTGAATGAGATTTTCCTCCCAGTCGAATGTAATATAATGAAACCGCGCCGGCCAATTCGCTTCGCTGCCCAGGTAAAGCCCGCCGGCCTGAAACTGATAAAGCTCGCCGTCCAAATCCCGGCTCCATCCACCGGCACTGTCATGCAGATGGCCGGTAAGCAGCACCCTGCTGTTATAATACCCGCGGCAGCGGCTGACATCCTCGGGCCAAAGCCAGGATAAAGGGTGATGCAGCAAATTGAGGCGCAAATGGGTTTTGCCGAGTCTGGCCAGGGCCTCCATGGCAATCTTGATCTGATACTCCCCCACAGCGATCTCACGTTCGTCCGGCGATTTCCGGCACATCCAGGCCGAGTTCAAGCCCACGATTCCGATCTTCTTACCGCATTCCGCCTTATAAACATGCACAAAGGGCACGAGATTGTTGTCCATAGCTTTGAGATGGGGGTAGTTGATTTTTACAAACTCAAAATAATCCGTCAAACCCTTGAACAGGTCGTCCCGGTATTCCGGATTCTCAAGTTCCGTATTCAGCTCCTGTGCATTGTCATAAGCCGGAATATCTTTTGGACGATATTTTTTCCGGTTCACATCATGATTGCCGGGAATAAGGAAAATTCTATTCTGGCCAAGCCCTAAACATTTCAACAGACGATCAAAGAATTCCTTGGCCGCCGCATATTCCTTCTTAACACCTTTGTATGCAATATCACCTGTAACCACCACAATCTCCGGTTTCAAGCCTTTTTCATAGTCCGCTTTGGCCCGCTCCAGTAACGGATCAAGTACTACCGAGCGGTCGAAATTCTGTTCGGTGTTCACATGCAGGTCGGAAATATGCAGAACTTGAAATTTCTTGGATTTGGGCATGGTCTGTTCATCCTGCTTATCAGTGGGGAAAATTGTTCATGGTAATGGGAATTATTATTTTCCGACCATAGCCGGATTTGGTTGTGAATTTTAAGTGAATTTCCTTTTGTACCCAGGGACTCGCATGTAAACTTAACGCGGAATATACGGCCATCAATTGCCAACATTTCACCCAACCAACACTTTTGCCCGCCAAGACAAAGCGGGCCTTGATCATCGTCTCGACCGCATCGCGGCTGGAAGCCGCTCCCACCGTGGAGGATGACCGAAATGATGATCAAGCCCACAAAGCAATTCGTGAACGCTTGGGTTTTGTCTCTGCCATCCAACCTCTCGGGGTCGGGGTCGGTATCGGAATCGGTATCGAATTTTTTTCCCCCAAAGGCAATTCGCCAACGGGACGGAACGGGGTGGCCTGCAGATGTGCAGGGGCGGTTCGCGAACCGCCCCTACGGAAAGGCCATGGTGTTGGATCTTGGGGTCAGCAGGGAAAACGAGCTGGTTTTTCAGGGGCGGGGTCCATCAAATTATTTTTTTCTGACGATACCGATCCCGATACCGACCCCGACCCCGAAAAAGACAAGGCCGATTTGCAACTACTTTTTCCGGCCGCGGCCCAAGGAAAGCAGCATTCCCAGGCAGGAGAAAACAGAGAAGCATAAAAGTCCCACCCGCATGCTCAGCAGAAAGGCCGGCTGGGTGGCCGGGGTGACGGCGGAGGAACCCATGAAAAGGGAGAAAATCAGGGAAACCGTGGTCATGCTGGCGGCCATGCCCAGGGTCCGCATGGCGCCGATCATGCCCGAGGCCAGGCCGAAGCGCCGGCGTTCCACGCTGGCCATGATGGCGGTGGAATTGGGGGTGATGAAAATACCGAAACCAAAACCGATAAAAATCAGCTCCAGGGCCACGATCCACAAAGGGACTTGGGCGCTGATGGTCAGGGCCGCCAGCAACAAGCCGGCGGAACTGACCAGCATGCCCACCGTGGCCAGGCGGGCCGGCTCAAAACGATCAGAGAGGCGGCCGGCGGGCGGCGAGGCCAGCACCTGCATCAGGGGCTGCAGCAGAAGCAGCAGTCCGGCCTCCCGGGGGGATAACCCCTTTACAAATTGCAGAAAAAGACTCATGAAAAACGTGACACCGAAAGTGGCGGCGTAATTGCCCATGGCGGCAAGACAACTCCAGGTGAAAAAACGGTTGCCGGCCAGCAGGCCCACGTCCAGCAGCGGACTTTCGGAACGGGCCTCCATGCGGTAAAAGAGAATGAAGCCTAAAATCCCCGCCCCGATCATGGCCGGCCCCACGAGGACCTCCCTGGCATGGGCGGCTCCCAACATGATCAAGCCGGCGCTGAGGCCGTAAGCCAGCGCCCCTTTCCAATCCATGCGCTCGCCCGAGGCATTGCGCGGCATTTCGGTCATGCCGAAGATGCAGGCGGTGATGGCGCAAAGTCCCGGCGGGACCACCATCAAAAAGACGCTGCGCCAGCCAAAATGATTGGTAACATAGCCACCGATGACCGGACCGGTGGAAAGCCCGATGTAAGTGCAGGCCGAAACCAGGCCGATTTTGCGGCCACGCACTTCCGGCGGATAGGCCGCCGCCACCAGGGCCAGACTGCCGGAAAGCATCATGGCCGCCCCCAGGCCCTGAAAAAAGCGCAGGGTTATGACCATTTTAATACTGATGCTGAACCCCACCGTGAAAGTCATGAAGGTGAAAACCAGCAGCCCGGCCAAAAAAATCCGGCGCTGGCCCACAATATCCCCCAACCGGCCGAAGGTCAGCATGACCATGGCCACGGACAAAACATAGAGCTGCTCCACCAGTCCGAGCTGGACCGCCGAGGCCCCCAGGTCCCGGCCCAGGGAAGGCAGGGCCACCCCCACGGACGTGAGCATGAAGGGTGCCATGAACTGGGCAATACAAATAGTGACAAACGTCATGGCCGCTGAGCCGGCCTTGATCCCGGAGCCGGTTGGTGAATGTGAATCCCTTTCCATTAAAATGCAAAACCTCCCCCATTGTGCTGAAACTCAGCTCAATAGATTCTATAAAATGGAAGATTTTGTCAACCTTCTACGGCTGATGGGTTTCGCATTCATTTCGGGGTCGGGGTCGCTATCGGTATCGGGGTCGATGGTGTTTCTTGATTGACAATCAATTCGATTCTCCTTACTATAAAGTAAGAAATAAATATATAGTAAGGAAATCGAATCATGACCCTGGCAACGATGACCTCCAAAGGCCAAATCACTATTCCCAAAGAAATACGGGATTCCCTGAAATTGAGTACCGGCGATAAAATTGAATTCATTCTTACAAATAGCCGGGAAGCACTCCTCCGGCCTGTTTCCAAAAAGGTCGACGAAGTCTTTGGAAGGCTGTATCAGCCCAATAGAAATCCGGCTTCTATAGAGGAAATGAATGCCGCCATTGCAAAAAGGATAAGGGCGCGGATTAAATGAAGGCGATTGACACCAATGTGTTGGTTCGTTTCCTTGTGAAGGACGATGAAAAACAGGCGACCACGGTTTTCAACCTGTTTAAGCACGCCGAGGCTGAAAACAACCCCTTGGTGGTGCCGCTCCCGGTGGTGCTGGAAACCTTGTGGGTATTGGAGACGGTATATCAGATTCCCAGTAAGGAAATCCTGGCTGTGATTGAAGAGTTGATCCTTATGCCGGCGTTGAAATTCAGTAACCAGTCTACCATCCAACATTTTCTATCCCTTGCCCGCGAAACCAAAACCGACTTATCTGATATCCTAATAGCCGCTGCTGCTAAATCAGCGGGCTGCAAAGCCGTGCTGACTTTTGATAAGGCCGCGGCCCGGATGGATTTTTTTGAGCTTTTGTAACCGCCCAAATTCGGAAAAACCTTCAACCTTCAACCTTTTCAGCAGTGCTGGGCTTTGAGACTTAATCATCAATCATCATCTGTTGACTTATTCACAGATCTGGCCTACACTTATTCTAAACGATTGATTCACAAAAAAAATTACGGACACACCAGACCACGAACAATTCAGCAAAAGAGATGGGTTGAAAATGCTACGGGTTTACGCGCTATCAGAACGGAAGGTCGTGGAATTGCAAGAGCAGATCGGACCGATCATGGTTTTTGTAGCGCCCAATGAAGAGGAACGTCGCCGCCTGATCAGTGAGTTCAAGATCGATGAGCATACCCTGACCTCCTCCCTTGACCCTGACGAACTGGCCCGGCTGGAATTTGAACCGGATCATGCCGCGATCATCTACAAGCGACCCAAAAATTATTATTCCGAGCAGGGCTTGGCCTTTCGGGTAGCCTCCAGCGGCATCTTTCTTTTCAAGGAACGCCTTATTGTCGTGCAACCGGAAGACATCAACCTCTTTGATGGCAAACATTTCAATCGGATCAGTACACTGCGGGAGACCTTATTAAAGCTCATCTATCGCTCCTTGCTGCATTTCCTCGAACACCTGAAGATCATCAACTCCATTTCCGAGGAAGTAGAACACCAGATCAATACTTCCATGGAGAACAGCTTCCTGATCAATCTGTTCGCCCTGGAAAAAAGCCTGGTCTACTACCTGAACGCCCTCAATACTAACGGCGTGCTATTGGAGCGGCTGCGCAACAACGCCGTAAAAATGGAATTCAATCAGGATGATCAGGAGTATCTAGATGATCTCATCGTGGAAAATTCCCAGTGCTACCGCCAGGCTGAAATTTATTCCAACATTCTCGCCAGCCTGATGGACGCGCGGGCCTCCATCGTGGGCAACAACCTGAATGTGCTCATGAAAAGGCTGAATATCATCACCATCGGCATCATGGTGCCCACCTTTGTTGTATCCGCCTTTTCCATGAACATAAAAATCCCTCTCTCCACCCACCCCTATGCTTTTTGGATTATTATGGGCATGGCGGTGGTTTCAGTGGCCGGCTTCATGGTTTTTTGGCGCAGCGGCAAACGCTAGCGATTATTTGCTCATTGAACCGTGGGTCTCTTCTCCCCCTCCACATAAGCCATATTGCTATAGTCGACCATCGGGTCCTGCTTGCTTACATGGTCGCCGGCAAAGCAAGCGGAGCACAAAAAATATCCATAGATGGGTGTAAATGCATCCAAACCGATGATGATGCCACGCTGACACTTGCTGCAAATCAAATCCGCCTTTGTCTTTTCCATTTTTCCCCCTCTGTTGGTTAGGTACGACTAGATGAAGTGAAAAAGTACTACATCGGCGCCCGCCACCAAAAGCTTTCCATGCTTTCACGGCTGCTTAGTTTGCGGCGGCATCTGCTGCACTTGCTGCAGGTTGAATGTAAAAAATGAAAATAAAAATTCACCTTGGTTTGTCATTCTTCCCCTAAAAACAAACCCAGGCATCTCTTGCCGGCTACAGGAGCGGTGCGTTCATCCGAATACAACAGTACGTAGGCTGGTGTCTTTTTCGTATGCAGTCTGCAGAAAAAAGTATTTAATCCCTATCAAAACGATATGATTTTGTCAATCCCAATTAAATGGATTTTTTCAGTGGATATTTTTCTCCAATTATCCTTTTTTCAGGATTTGCTGCAGGACCTCGGCCAGTTCCTGAACCGCCACCGGTTTTTTTAATATCTTGCAAATTCCTGCGGCGGCAGTGTTTTCCGGGGTCACCGCGCGATTGAATCCGGTGCACAGCACCACCGGAATACCCGGCCGAAGACGGGTGATTTCCCGCGCCAATTGCAAACCGGTCATTTGGGGCATGGTCATATCCGTAATCACCAGATCATACCAGGCGGCATTCTCGGCGAATTCCAACAAAGCCTCTTTTGGGTTGTGGTAACAGCGTGCGGTATATTGCATCATCTCCAGCATGTGCTTGCCCACATCCACAAGGTCTTCCTCATCATCCACAAATAAAATCCTGCCGGAGCCTTTGGCCGGCGGCAGCAGCTTGGCCCTAACTTCAGCCAGCTCCCTTTCTTCGGCAATGCAAGGGAAATATACGTGAAAAGCAGTCCCCTGGCCCGGCCGGCTTTCCACTTGAATGGCGCCACCGTGATTTTCCATGATACCGTGCACCACCGCCAGCCCCAACCCCGTACCTTCACCAACTTCCTTGGTGGTAAAATAGGGTTCAAAAATGTGCGCCAGGATTTGCTCGTCCATACCGCAGCCGGTATCCACAACGGAAAGCTTGAGATATTTTCCAGGATGCAGGGATTTATTCTTTTGACTTATATCTTCGTTAGTATCGATATAAGCGTCATGGATCCTGATTTCAAGGATTCCTCCGTCCGCCCTCATGGCGTGAAACGCATTGGCACATAAATTCATCAGCACTTGATGGATCTGGGTGGGATCTGCCAGGACAATGCCCAAATGCCTTTGAATATCGGTTCTGATTTGGATGCTGGACGGCAACGAAGCCCGCAACAGCTTCAAGGCCTCCTTTGTGATTACGGCAAGATCAAGGGGTTGCTTTTCCGGTTTGCTTTGGCGGCTGAAAGCCAATATTTGCTGCACCAAATCCCTGGCGCGTTTTCCGGCCTTCTCGATGCCTGCAAGGTAATTTTGCACTTTGGTGTTTTCCGGGATTTCAAATTGGGCCAACTGGGTATAGCCCAAAATTCCGGCTAAAATATTGTTGAAATCATGGGCAATTCCACCGGCCAGGGTTCCCAGGGCTTCCATCTTTTGGGCCTGATTCAATCGGGCCTCCAGGGCCGCCTTCTTCTCTTCCGCCCGGCTACGTTCCGTGATATCGCGATCAAAGGCGAAAATATAACGACGGCCTTCCAGTTCAATCAAGCCGGCGCTGATCTCCACCGGAAACTCACTGCCGTCTTTCTTGCGATGACGAATTTCAGCCTTGATCCAATGGCCGTCCAGCATTTGACGGATACGTTCCGGCGCTGCCGCCGCTGCGTCCGGTGTATCCAAATCCTGGATGCATTTTTCGCAAAGTTCCGCGATGCTGTAACCATGCATGTCCGCCGCCGCTTGATTGGCGTCCAGTATTTTCCCAGTCTCTTGACCATCGGTGCCCAATATGAAAATGGCGTCCCCGGCTTTTTCAAAAAGCGTTCGATACCGCTTCTCGCTTTCCCGCAGTCCTGCCTCGGCTTGTTTTTGTTTGGTGATATCGCGGAACATCACAACATTGATGTCGGTTTCGGCAACGGATTTTAAATGGATTTCCACATCAATATATATCCCGTCTTTGCGGCGGTAACGCCGCTGCGCCTGCACGCCTCCGGGAAAATCAGCGATATCCTTCCAGGAGCAGATGGGCTGGTCTTTCACATCATCCGGATGGATCAGGTCCTGGACTGTAAGCCCCAGGAGCTCCATGCGGGAATAACCGAGAAGCCGACAGGCTTTGGCATTCACATCGATGATGACATTGTGAAAATCAGCCAGGAAAATGCCGTAGGGTGCTTCCTCAAAAAACAATTGAAAAAACATGTTCTGTCTGGAGGATGAAGTCGATTCCTCCGGGCTTTCTTTCCCAGGATCTGTTTGCCGAGAATTATTATATGACGACATGGGCAGGACTCCGCTGAAAGGAATTCTATATAGAAAGAATAAACAATATCCGGAAAATTATCAAGCGGGCGGAAGTTTGAAACCTGCCAAAGATTTGCCATGGTGTTGTATATTTGACAGTGGGGCAGCGGCCCAAGCAACTGCAAGAGCGCTAATCGCATGCCAACACATTGATAAAAAATGTCTTATCAAATCTCGCGCGATTTGGTATAATTGCTGCATAACCATTCTGGGTGAAAACTCCCCCTGTCCATCAACCCCAACCCGTTAAACCCAATACGGAAAACTGATTTTTACGAATTGTGATGTCAATAAAAAATCATAAAGAGAGGAGGATTGAATCATGGTAGACAAGAACAAGAAGCCTTTTAAGAAGGACAATCCTGAAATGGTGGAAGCTTTTGAGCAGATTCTGAAGGCCCCGGAGGCAAACTCGGAGCTGACCCAAAACGCCATCGGTGTGGATATCGGCACATCCAAGACCGTTTTTGCAATGAACGGCAAAGGCAACGGCCACAAGGATTATTTTTCCCAATTAAATGCCTTTATTGCGGTTCCCTATTCCCGCTTCACGGAAAACATTCTGAAACAAAACAAAATTCATCATTATAAACTAGCGGATTCTTTGATCGTTTATGGCGACGGGGCCGAGGTTTTTGCCAACATGTTGAACACTGAAACAAGACGGCCCATGCGCAACGGCCTGCTGAACGCCAAGGAAGCCAATGCCATTGAAATCATGAAAGGCATTTTAAATGACATGATTCCGTCAGCCCCCTTTCCCAACACCCCCCTGTGTTTCTCCATCCCGGGGGTGCCCAAGGATGCGGCCACGGATATCATCTATCATGAGGCCATTCTGAAGCGCCATCTGGATGAGAAAGGCTTTAAATCCCGCAGCATCAACGAAGGCATGGCCATCATTTTTTCAGAACTTGAAAGGGAAAACTTCACGGGCTTCGGCGTGAGCTGCGGCGGCGGCATGTGCAACGTTTGCCTTTCCTATCTTTCCATTCCCCACATTACCTTCAGCATCACCAAAGGTGGCGATCATATCGATGACGCCGTGGCCTCGGTTACCAATGAGGTGAATACCCGCATCCGGGATATCAAAGAAAACCAGCTTGATCTTCTTGCCAATCCGGATAATGAAATTGAAGATGCTCTGCAGATTTACTATGATGACCTGATCCGCACCCTCATCCGGACCATGAAGGAAAGCATTGAACAAACGTCGAAAATTCCCAAGGTGGATGCCCCCATCCCCATTGTTCTCAGCGGCGGCACGGCCAAACCCAACGGATTTAAGGAACGTTTTGAAAATTGTCTCAAGGAGGTCAATTTCCCGCTGGAAATCAGTGAGGTCAGGCTGGCCAAAGATCCGCTGCGAGCCACGGCCAATGGCGCCCTGATCGCCGCCATGTTTGAAGGCTGAGAATACCAGTGTTTCAGGCGTGAACCCATTCTCAGCGCCCATGGGCCTTAGGGCCCATCTGGGATAACCTTGCAGCAGATGGGAATTAATAGGGATTTGAGGAAGTCATGGCCGAACTTTTCGAGCCCGAAAAGCTGCCGCCGAAATCCTACCGGCTGCGAATCGAAAAACTGGCGGAACAAATCACCGATCCGGTACAGAAACTGAAATTTTTAAACAAGGCCCTTGCGGATTACAACCGGGAAAAAGACCAACAAATTGAATTTGTTGAATTGCCCATGGGCAACGGCCGCCGTCGCACTTTTTTCATGGTAATTTTGGGCTTGGCTGCCCTTGCGGGTGGCGTAGGGGCCTTTGTGGCATTTTCCCAGGGAAAGATAAAGCTTACTATTGCCCGGCATTTTCAAACCAGGACCGAACAGATGGTCTATCACCCCATGGCCGACACTACAATTGAAACCGCTGCGATCGAGCCGTTGCCTGAGAAGGGCCCTGAAGTTCATCAGCCGGAGACGGCTGTATTTCCTGAATATCCGGATACACTGGTTTGGATGATCGAAAAAACAAACGAAAGCGAATACTACAGCAACCGCTTACGGATTTTTACGAGCCAGACAATTGAAAACATTCCCAGAAACTACCAGCAGATTCCCCTTGCCGCCACCGACCCGCCCCAAACCCCGGGGATGACCGACAAGGTGGCAGGCATACTTTTTCATGCCTCGGAAAGCGACATTTACGCCTTTCAGCCGGAAATGACCCAATCCATCAAGGAATACAGCCGCCTGTTGATCCGCTATATACGCGAGAAAAAAGCCTACCATTATTTCATTGACCGCTTCGGCCAGGTTTATCGGCTCGTGCGTGAAGATCATGCGGCTTTTCATGCCGGGAATTCCATCTGGACCGACACCGAGTCCATTTATCTTGACCTGAATCATGCCTTTATCGGGATTTGTTTTGAGGGCAAGGATTTCAAGAACAATCACCGCCGCAAGGGCCGAACCAATGGAAACGGGAATTCCACCCACATCGTCCCCATGGACAAATCTTCCATCAGTGAAACCCAGTTGCGCTCCGGCAAGGAACTGACCGACTGGCTGCGGGTAAAATATGGAATTCCCCAAGGAAATTGCGTGCCCCATTGTCTGGTGTCGGTGAATCCCTATGACCTGCTGATCGGTCATCATCTGGACTTGTCTTATGACTTTCCCTTTGATATGTTCGGACTGAGCAATAAATATCAGGAACGGATTCCCGCCATAACCGAATTCGGTTTTTCATATAACAATTATTTTACCGAAATCATGAAGGGACGTATCTGGCCGGGTATAGCCCTTTCTGAAGAAGACCTGAAAAAGCGCGCGGATGAACGCAAAATGCCCCTCAAGGAGTATCGCCGACTTCTGAACAATCAGTTTAAAAAACTATTCGAACAGCAAAAAGGCAGGAACCACACCAAAATCGAATCGTGATCAGGCCCTTGAATCACTACCAACCCATGGAGCCGCTGTGATGAATACTCAAAAAATAAATTGTCCGAAATGCCGGAGCGAAAAAACCGCACCCATACCTATGAATGCCCTGCGCCGGATTACGGGCTATGTGTATCCCCGCAAGTCCTATCTATGCCTGGATTGCCGAGCGCATTTCAGCCGTTTTGCAAATCCCTTCCAAAGCCGTTTCTCCAAGTTCGGCGCAGGTGCCGTGGTTGCAACCGTCCTTTTATGCCTTGCCCTTCTGATTCTATGGAAAGGCCGGCACGGATCGGTTCAGGACAATGCCCCGGCGATGAAGATCAGCGAGCCCCAGGCAGGATCCCCGCGGATGTCCATTCCCAAAATGCCTCCCCCTGAAACCCAAGATACGGCCGCAGCCTCCCGGAGTGAAACGGATACGTCATCTGCGGCGGCCGCCGCCACTGCCGCGCCACCCCCGGAACAAGCACCGCCGGAGCAGGCAAAAACCGCGAAAGATGAAAAAGTACAAGGGGCTTCCACTTCTCCGGCACCCGCAGCTTCTTTGACTCCCATGTCCGCAAACCAATTGAGAAAGCTTTTTGATGTCACCATCAATCCCGCCAACGGCCTGGCCGGTATTCAGATCCAGGCCGACGGCCCCATTCAAGATTATCGCTCCTTCATGTTGACCGATCCACACCGCCTGGTCATCGACCTTGCCGGCCGCTGGGAAAAGCCGCGTGCTTACAGCATTGAAACCGGCAATCAAGTGGTTACAAAAATCCGGCTCTGGAAATATGATAACAAGCTGCGCATCGTGGGGGATTTGCAGGCCGATCAAAAAATCACCGCGGTCTTTCAAACAACCGCCGACGGCCTGGTAGCTCGGTTGGAATCAGCCCCTTAAATCCCGTGTGGCAGCATATCCTTGCAGTTGCCTGACTGCTATGCTATCGTCAATACCGGCGTGGGTACTAAAACCGGTATTCGGCGCAAGCACCTCGCATAATCTTGCTCAGCAATCGATGATGATGACCTGGATGAGGAGAAAATGACAGCAATCATACCCAGAAATGACAAGGCTCAGGCAGTACGGGTCTCACGCCAGTTAATGGCCGATGCTTTTTTTGTGATCTGTTTCATCGTGGTTTTTATTGCCGCCCGCGTGGGTTTGGTGGCCATGACTTTCGGCCAACTGGCTTTTTTCTTTTTTGCCGTGACCTTCACCCAAGCCGCCTTTTTCATTATCCTGCGCACCGGCATGAACAAGGGATTCAAGGATCCCAGTCTTACCATGGCGCAGATCACGTCAGCCATCATCTTCATCACCTATTTTTTATATTTTGTTCAGGAAGTCCGGGGCGGAATCATCATTTTATATTTTCTGACCATTTTATTCGGCGCTTTTCAGCTCACCCTAAAAGGCTTTATCTTTGTATCCCTGGTAGCCATTTGCGGCTATGGAATGGTAATCATCTTGAACGTTATTTACAATCCGCCCGGATTCAACTTGGCCTCCAATATCGTGCTATGGACAATCTGCGCCCTGGGTTTGGGCTGGCTTTCTTTCATCGGCAGTTATTTGAATCGCATACGGGACAAATTAAAATCAAGGGAAAGCGAATTGCAGGCAAGTAAAACCAGATTGTATGAAGCCATTTTGGAAATCAAGAAGCACGCGGAAATATTGAACACCTCATCAGAAGGGCTCACCGGCCTCTCCACCCAGATGTCCGGAGGCGCCGCTGATATGTCCGACATCTCTGACAATGTGGCCGCCGCCTATGGAAAATTCAATGACAATACCAAATCCGTGGCCGCCTCCATGGAGCAGCTCTCCAACAATGCCAACATGGTGGCGGCTTCCGTGGAGCAAATGACCGGCACCATCAATGAAATCGCCCAAAACACTAACAGCGCCCAAAAAATAGCCCTGGAGTCCGTTTCCCAATCCAAAAGTGTTTCAGAAAAAGTCCACCGGCTGGGGAAATCAGCCCAGGAAGTCGGCAACGTCACCGAAGCCATCAAGGATATTTCCGAGCAAACCAATCTCTTGGCCCTCAACGCCACCATTGAAGCAGCCAGGGCCGGTGAGGCGGGTAAAGGCTTTTCGGTGGTGGCCAATGAAATCAAGGAGCTGGCCAGGCAGACCTCCACCGCCACCCAGCGGATCAAGGAACAGATTGAAGGGATTCAGGATGCCACGGCCGAAACCGTGCGTGAAATCAGTCAAATAACCGACATCATCAATCAACTGAATGATTTCGTCACCATTATCGCCTCGGCCGTGGAGGAACAATCCGCCACTACCAAGGAAATTGCCGGCAATATGGCCCAAGCCTCCATTGGTATTGCCGGGATCAATACCAGCATGGCCCAGAGCTCGGTGGCGGCCCAGGAAATTTCCAGGGACATCTCGGAAGTCAATCAGGCTGCCGGCAATATGGCTGCCCAAAGCAATCAAGTCAATGTAAGCGTCCAACAACTCATGGAGCTTTCCAAGCAGTTGAACGATATGGTGGCGCGTTTCAGTGCCATGTAATCTTCGGTCTTCACAGAGCAGATGTTCGGTAATCTGAATCCTCCGAAAATCTGGCCGTTCTGAATACGCATCCATCTAATGCTGGTAGCCATAGCTATACATATTAATTCAGCAGCGCCAATTAACTGAATAATCTGGTAACTGTTACGATCAGCGCCCAAAAAATCTCCGATATATCGCCATTGATTTAATGCGATAAAAAAATTCCATGGCTTCACTAAGGAAAGGGCTTGGAATTTAAATTCGGATTTGCTATAGAGGCTAAATCGATCCAGCGATCAACATTAAGGATTGCCGCTTTGGATCCCTAAATTCATCCGGCTGCGGCAGTCCTCCGGCATCCCGGCGATCATGTATACACAACCGCATTCTGTCTGATCCTTCACGGGCTTCACGTGCTGTATCATTTTCCGGGATGGGCATTCGCCGGACTCGGTCACGCTTTTTATCCATTCAAGAATAAGGCAGCAACGGTCAACAATCGCCGTCGCCTGACACATGAAACAGGCGCGGTTTTCAACTCGGCACTAAAAAGTAAGGATGGTCTATGACCCAAAATAAATCCGATGTTTTCGAATCTTCGGCCATGCCGGCTGATTGGCTGAAATCCATGGTAGGCCTGTGGGAAGGGTTACCGCGCTTGTGGTTTGAATTGAGTAAAAACAAACCCAACGAGCCAGGGCCTGAAAAAGGCAACGGCCAGAACTTCAAGGCCTCGGCAGATGCGGCCCTAAAAAGCTGGCAGGCTGTTGCCGCCGCCGTAAGCGCGCCCGAATCCGTTCACACGGCCTTGAAAAGCGCCGGTGCCATGCCGGATATTTTATTAAAACTAGCCCAGAACACCCTGGGCGGTTTTTTGCAGTTCCAACAAAAATGCGTGGAACACGGCAATCGTTTGGGCAAAACCGCCGAAGCCTACAAATTTGAAAATATCGATGAGAATTTGTGCCGCGCCTGGACGGAAATGTATGAAAAAGAATTCCGGCAATTTTTCCATATCCCCCAACTGGGCCTGACCCGCACCTATCAGGAAAAATTCAACCAAGCCCTTGATAAGTACAATATTTACCAAGCCACCCTGTCAGAATTCATCCGGCTGCTCTCCCTGCCCATGACCCAATCCATGACCGTCATGCAGGAAAAAATGAGCGAAATGGTGGAGACCGGCAATATGCCGGAAGAATCCCAGGTCTATTATCAAATGTGGATCAAAATCCTGGAAGGTCATTACATGACCCTTTTCCAGTCAACGGATTATATCCAGACCCTTGGGAGAACAGTAAACGCCATCTCCGAATTTGCCATGGCCAAGGATGCTGTTTTTGAAGATATGCTGAGTGTCCTGCCCATCCCCAAACGCAAAGAAATAGATGATCTGGAACGGGAAATTTATGAATTAAAAAAGCGCCTCAGCGCATTGGAGAAGAAAACACCATGACCCAATTCAATATTCCGGTTGATCTGATTCTTTCGAAACTGGCCGATGATGCCGGCAAGGCGCAAAATCGCGCCCAAAAGGCATCGGAAGTGCTGCTGGACAGTTTGGAAACGGAATTGTCCACAACCCCCTATGAAGTGGTCTATCGTGAAGACCGCATCAAGGTGAAATACTATCAGCCCAAAATCAAGCCCCAATATCAGACTCCACTGCTGGTGGTCTATGCCCTGATCAATCGCGAAACCATGTTGGACCTGCAGCCCGGACGCAGCGTGGTGCAGTCCTTCCTGGACAGCGGCATGGATGTTTACATGATCGACTGGGGTTACCCCACCCGCAAGGACCGTTTTCTCGGTTTTGATGATCACATCAACGGCTATATGGAAAATGTGGTCAATTTTGTGCGGGAGCGCCATGGACTAGCGCGCATCAATCTCATGGGCATCTGCATGGGCGGCACTTTTTGCGCCATCTATTCCGCCTTGCATGCGGAAAAAATCAAAAACCTGATCACCACGGTGACCCCCACCTGTTTTGACACCAACAAAGGCCTGCTGCACACCTGGATGCGCGGCATCGATGCCGACCGCATGGTGGATACCTTCGGCAATATTCCGGCGGATATGATGAATTTCGGCTTTCTGCTGCTGAATCCGGCCCGCCTGATGATCGATAAATATGTCGGTTTCATGGAAAACATGGACAGCAAGAATTTTGTCGAAAACTTCGTGCGCATGGAAAAATGGATTTTCGACAGCCCGGATCTTCCCGGCGAGGTGTTCCGCCAGTTCATCAAGGATTGCTACCAGCAGAATCTGCTGGTTCAGGGCAAGCTTGAGGTGGGAGGCAAAAAAGTCGACCTCAAGAAAATCACTATGCCGGTCCTGAACATCTTCGGCAAATACGACCATCTGGTGCCCCCGGAAGCCTGTGAGGGCTTCATCCGTCATGTGGGCAGCCAGGATGCGGAAAACGTCTGCCTGGACACCGGTCATATCGGCATTTATGTCAGCTCCAAATGCCAGAGCGAATTCGCGCCCAAGATCGCACGCTGGTTAAAGGAAAGGGATTCGATTGCGCCGTTGGGATTTGAAAAGGAAAAAGATTCCAGACCGAAGACCGAAAGAATGAAGACCGAGAAGCTCAAGACCGACCGACCAAAGGCAGAGCGCTTAAAGACAGAACGTTTAAAACCCCAAAGATTGAAGGTTGTGTAGCTTCGGTACATCCAAAGCTGTGAAAAAGCACCATCCCTAAGGAGTATATATGGCTAAAGAAAAAGACTATTTTGCCTCATTTTGCAAAATCAGCCGTGCTTTCGGCACTGCAGCCAGCAAAAACGAATTGCTTGAACTGATCGTCCAGAACGCCATTGACACCATGGAAGGCAAAGCCGCCTGCTTGTTTTTGGCAGATGAACGAAAAGATGTTTTTGTTCCCGTGGCCCAGAAAGGCCTGTCGGACAGCTATCTGCATGCCAGTCCCATTCGGGCGCGGACAACGGTGGAAGCCCTGGTCAAGGGCGGTCATCTTGCCTTTACCGATGCCGCAACCGACCAACGCCTGGAAAACCATGCTGCTAAAATTGCGGAAGGCATCGCCTCCATTTTGACGGTACCGGTGATCGTAAACGACCGGGCCATCGGTGTACTGTCGCTCTATACCGCGGTAAAACGCAATTTCAGCGAGGATGAAATCAACTTTCTCAAAGCCATGGCTGAACAAGGCGGTATTGCCATTGAAAATGCCCGGCTCTTGGAACGTATTCAGAAAAATTCGCTGCTGTTTTTGGAACTGGCCGCCGGCATCAATTCAACCCTGGATATTAAAATGGTGTTGAATAACCTGACGGTAGAAGTCTGCTCCGCCTTAGGCATGAAAGGCGCCGCCATCCGTTTGTTCGATCAGGAGACCAAGTCTCTCAAACTGGTGGCCAGCAACGGCCTGAGTGACAAATTCCTCACCAACTGTCAAAACGACCTGGCCGGCGCCACCATACCGGCCATGGAAGGCACCACCATCACCATTACGGACGTGATGGCGGACAGTCGCATAAACGCCAAAGAATGTTTGCAAAAGGAAGGGATCGGCGCCATGATCGTCACCCCTGTCAAATCCCGGGATGAGGTCATCGGCCTATTCAATCTATACAGCGACCAGCCCCGCCGTTTTCCGTCGGACGTGGTCACCCTGGTCAAAGCCCTGGCCCATCAGGGGGGCATGGCCATCCAGAATGCCTCCATGTATCTCAAGATCCAGGAAGACAAGAATAATCTGGAAAAAGACATGTGGAGCCATCGCTCCTGGTTTTAAGGGCTTTAAAAAAACCAAATATACCGTTTTTTTCTTGCTCTTGCTCGTAATCGTAATCGGCTGCTTATATATTATTCAAATTTGTCGTTCGATTACGATTACGATTACCGCTGCGCTGAGCACGAGCACGACCTTGGGCAAAATGATAAATTAAACTTTTCAAGCTCCCCATTCGTTTTTCGATTACCATAACACACCCCCTTTTCCCAAAGCCGTTTCTCATCAACCCGCATTATCCCACGGTTCTTTGTTTGTCTTTCGCTATTCGAGCCTTGGTCATGGTTTCGGCCATCCTCTATTGTGGGAGCGGTTTCCAGCCGCGATTCGGCCGAAACGATGCTCAAGACCGATATTCACTTCATTTAAAGCGAACCACCATTTTTGTTTTTCGAAAATTTATTCCTGAAAAATTTTGTTTTTCGAAAATTTTACGTGACAGTTTTGATCACATATGCTACTGTACCGGCAGCTTTGAAACATGAAAAAACTTTTTCGTTAAAGATATATGAAGGAACAAGAGCGTATCTGTCGCAATTTTTCTCAAATGAAAATTATACAAACTGAATTACCATATCGAAAATGAATCCACAGCACCCGACCGCATTGTCGTATCCGTCCGCCACCGGGCCCATCCGGACCCAGGTCCTGATCATCGGCGGCGGCGCCACCGGTACCGGCCTGGCCCGGGATTTGGCCTTGCGCGGCCTTCATTGCGTCCTGGCTGAAAAAGAGGACATCAATGCCGGCGCCTCCGGGGCCAATCACGGCCTGCTCCACAGCGGCGCCCGCTATGTGGCCTCGGACATGGATGCCGCCAAGGAATGCCGCGAAGAAGGCGAATTGCTCAAGCGTCTCGCCCCCCACTGCATCGAAGCCAACGGCGGCCTCTTTGTGGCGGTGAAAGGTGATGATGAAAACTATATCGCCGATTTTCCGCACATGTGCGCCGACTGCGGCATCCCTTTTGAAGAACTGGACGTGAAACTGGCGCGCATGCTGGAGCCGGCCCTATCGCCCAATTTGATTGCCGCCTACCGGGTGGCGGACGCCTCCATCGACCCCTTTCGGCTTTCCTTTGAAAATCTGGCCCAGGCCCAACAACTGGGCACCTTGTTCTTGAAGGATACCGCCGTTGTGGCCTTTGAGATCCGCAATAAAAGAATCGAGACGGTACGGCTGCAAAACCGTCAAACCGGTGAAGAAATCACCGTGATTGCCGATCAGGTGGTTAATGCCGCCGGGGCCTGGGCCGGCTATATCGCCGCCATGGCCGGCCTTGAATTGCATATGATCTATTCCAAAGGCACCTTGCTGGTCACCCAGAATCGCCTGACCCGGCGGGTCATCAACCGCCTGCGACCGGCCACGGACGCGGATATCCTGGTTCCCGGCGGAACCGTTTCCATTCTCGGCACCACCTCGGTGCGGGTGCCGTCTCCGGACGGAATCCGCCCCACCGTGGCGGAAGTGGACCTGATCATCGACCAGGGTGCGGCCATGGTGCCGGTCTTGGAATCCACGCGTTTCATTAGGGCCTATGCCGGGGTGCGTCCGCTTTTCGGCTCCCAGCATGACGGCGGCGATCGCTCGGTGAGCCGCGGCTTCGCCCTGCTGGATCATGCCTCAAACGGCGTGGACAATTTCATCACCATCACCGGCGGCAAGCTCACCACCTTTCGCCTGATGGCGGAAAAAACCGCCGACCTTGTGGCCCGGCGCCTGGGGATTTCCGCCCCTTGTCTCACCGACAAGCAACCCCTGCCCAAAACCGAATTCAGCCAATGGACCGAACCCGGCCTGGCCCCCAAATTGTGGTTGCGCCGGCATGATCCCAACGACAACCTGCTGTGTGAATGCGACATGGTTCCCAAAAGCGCCGTGGAATCCATCACCGCTCAGCTCAGCCGCTCCGGACGCCAGACCGACCTGACCGCCGTGGCCTTGCGCAGCCGGATCGGCAAAGGGCCTTGCCAAGGCTCTTATTGCAGTGTCCGCGTGGCGGCCCACATGTACGACATCGGTGTTTTACAAGGCCCCCAAGGCATCCCGCAACTGCGGGATTTTCTGCAGGAACGCTGGCTGGGTCAGCACCCCCTGCTCTGGGACCTGCCCTTGGTGCAATCGGACTTGATGCAGGCCTTGCATTGCGCTTTTTTCAATATCGATCAGGAACAAAATCAAGAGGAGCCTTGGTGATGGAAGCCGGCCGAATTCATTGCGACCTGCTTGTGATCGGCGCCGGCATGGCCGGCGCCTCGGCAGCCTTATTTGCCGCCAAGCGTGGCCTTAAAACCGTTCTGGTGGGTTCCACCGCCGGCCTCCAGTTCGCCGGCGGCATGCTGGATCTTCTAGGGGTGCAAGCCCCCAATACCGCCAACATTCCGGCCCTGCGACCCTGGGAAGCCATGGCCGCCCTGATCCAGGAACAACCTCTGCACCCCTATGCCCGGATTCCCTTGCAGGAAATCCGCCGGGCTTTTGTGGAATTCACAGAGCTTCTGGCAAGCGCCGGTCTATCCTATTATTGCGAACCGGAAAACAACCTTCAGATCATCACCTCCCTGGGCACCCGCAAAACCACCTATCTGGTGCCCAAGTCCATGCAATCCAATGCAGCGGCCCTTGCCCAAAAACCGCCTTGTCTGCTCGTAGACTTCGAGGGCTTGAAGGGTTTCAGCGCCCGCCAGATCAGCGCCACCCTTGGAAAGCATTGGCCGGGCCTGCGCCATGCCAGCATATCCTTGAACGGCGCCGTCCACAAATCCTATCCCCAGCCCTTGGCCTGGGAGCTGGAAAACCAGGCGGTGCGCGCTGTCCTGGTTAAAGCCCTGCGCAAACAATTGCAGGGCGAGGAAGTGATCGGCCTGCCGGCGGTACTGGGACTTGCTTCCGCAGGACAAGTGCAGGCTGAACTGGAAAAGGAATTGGGTCTCAAGGTGTTTGAAATTCCCATGCTGCCGCCTTCCATGCCGGGCCTGCGCCTAAAGGAAACGATGGAAAAACTGTTTGTAAATCTCGGCATCCAAACCCTCTTGCAGCGCCAGGTGCAAAAGGTGGCCCGCTCCGAAGGGGATGGTTTTACAGCGTATATCGGGCCGGACGAACCCCTGACCATGGTCAGAGCCCGGGGTATTTTGCTGGCCAGCGGGCGTTTTTTCGGCAAGGGGCTCCATGCCACCCGCAAAGGCATTCTGGAAACCATATTCAACCTGCCCGTATATCAACCGGAAAACCGCGCCCTTTGGCATCATGAGGATCTGCTGCATTCCCAAGGCCACCCCATCAACCGGGCCGGTCTTGAAACCGATGAGAACTTCCGGCCTCTGAACTCCGACGGAAATGCGGCTTTTCCGAATTTGTTCGCCGCCGGCACCATCCTGGCCCATAATGATTGGATGCACTTGAAATGCGGCAGCGGATTATCCCTGGCCACGGCCTATGCCGCCGTGAATGCCTTTGTGCAAACCCGATCAAACGCCTTCGGCTAAGGATAGCAGGAATTCACTATGGTCTTAACCCTTTCGTTTTATATCTCCTTGGCCCTGTTTTTCCTCGGCCTGCTTGTACGCATGATCGGATGGCTGCGGGTGGAAATCGGTACGGAAACCGGCCGGATCGGTCTGTTCACCGCCGTATTCAGCAGCCTCAAGGCCGTCCTTCTCACATTGCTGAGCCCCAGGATCTTCAAAATCATGGCCGTGCTCATCACGGAAATCGGCCTGCAACTCCCCTTGTTAAAAAACGGATTTCTGCGCTGGCTGGCCCACATGTGCATGTTTTACGGTTTCCTGTTGTTGGTGCTGATGCATGCCTTGGATGAAACCGTCACTGCGGCTCTTTTCCAGGATTATGCCGCCACCCTTAATCCCTTTTTGTTTCTGCGCAATCTGTTCGGTGCCATGGTCCTTTTGGGCATGGCCCTGGCCTGCCTCAACCGCATCGGCCGCGGCCGAAAATTCAAGGCCACCAACACCAACGACCTTGTGCTGATGATCCTGCTCGGCCTGATTCTTTTTTCCGGTTTTCTGCTGGAAAGCGTTAAAATTTTTTCCGAACCGGCCTTTGACCGCATGGCGGCTGATTATATGGGCGCAGAGGACGAGGACGACCTGGAAGCACTCAAAGTCTACTGGAGCCGTGAATTTCATGTGGTTTTTGCCCAACCGCCCGGCTCGGACGATCTGGAAACAGGCCGCAATCTACACATGGAAAACTGCGCGGCCTGCCACTCCCGGCCGGAAGCCGCCTTCCTGTCCTTACCCTTGTCCGACAGGCTGCGTCCCCTGGCCCTTTGGCTGAATCGCAGCCAGGCTGATCTTTGGCTCTGGTATTTTCATTTCGGCGTTTGTTTTCTGGCCATGATCCTGCTGCCCTTTACCAAATTCTTTCATTTCATCAGCGTGCCCCTGAGCCTCATGCTGCGCGCCGCTGATCCGCCGGCCCCAGCTCCAATGCCACATAAAAACCCGGCCAGATTGGCTCTGGAAATGGATGCCTGCACCCATTGCGGGGTATGCAGCGAGCACTGCAGCGTGGCACCCATCCGGCGCATCATACCCAATGACCATATTCTGCCCTCGGAAAAATTGACCGGGGTGAAAAAACTGGCCCACGGCAAAAGGCTGGATCCGGATGTTCTTGAGTCCCTTTCCCAAGGCAGCTTCATCTGCACGGAATGCTATCGCTGCACACAGCGCTGTCCTTCGGGCCTTTCCCTCCAGACTCTTTGGCAGCTTTCCAAGCAGACCCTGGCGGCAAAAGACTTCCCGGAGCCCCATGGCTGGGTGCGCCAATATGCCGCCGATCAATGGGCCGACCGCCTGGAACAATCCCCGGCAGATCACCCCCTTTGTGAAGACTTTGCCCGCCACCGGCATGTGTCTGAAAGCCCGGAAACTTTTTCCGCCTGTATCCAATGCAGCATCTGCACCAATGTCTGCCCGGTGGTTTCCGCCGGCAACGGCTTGACCCCGCCGGACATGACCCCCCAGCAGGTAATGAATCTTTTGCGCCTTAATTTGAAAGATCTGGCCCTGGGCTCCCGCATGGTTTGGGATTGCGTCACTTGCTATCTTTGCCAGGAGCATTGCCCCCAGGGCATTCGCGTAACCGACATCCTGTATGATCTGCGCAATATCGCCACCCGGCGTTTGCAGCAGGTGCGGCAACTCGGCCCTGAAACCCCCAAAACGGCGTTGCCGGTTGCTTCCCCGCCCGCCGCTGTCAGGAAAAACGCCCTATGAAATACGCTTTCTTTGCCGGATGTAAAATTCCCTACTATCTGCCCCAAGCGGAAACCGCCACCCGTGCGGTTCTTAGGGTCTTGAATGTGGAGCTGGAAAACCTGGAATTCAATTGCTGCGGTTATCCGGTGCGACACCAGAATGAAACCGCCGCCATCTTGTCCGCAGCCCGCAATATGGCCTTGGCCAGGCAAAAGAACTGCGCTGTTTTGACGGTTTGCAAATGCTGTTTCGGCCAATTGAAATTCGCGGCCCATTGGCTGGCCAAGGACCAGGAGTTGCGTGACACCATCAATAGCCTGCTGGCTGCCGAAAACCTTGTCTGGGAAAAGGAGATCGAAATAAAGCACCTGCTTTCAGTGCTTTTTCATGACATGGGCCCGGACAGGCTGCGGGCCTGTGTTCAAAGGCCTTTGTACGGCCTTAGGGTGGCGGCCAGTTACGGTTGTCACGCCCTGCGACCCGGACATGTGGTCCGTTTCGACAATCCCATGACCCCCACCATTTTTGAAAACCTCGTGGCCGTGACTGGGGCTGAGGCGGTTGACTGGCAACGACGGCTGGAATGCTGCGGCCACCCCTTGTTTGAAAAAAACAACCCCTTATCCCTGCATCTCCTGGACAATAAGATTCAGGCCGCCCGGCAGGCCGGGGCCCATCTGATCACCACGGCCTGCACCTATTGCCAGCTTCAGTTCGACAATGTTCGACATAGGCACCCAAGCGACCAGAACATAAACCTCAATCCACCCGCGGTGCTGTTTTCCCAGCTTTTGGGTTTCAGCTTTGGTTTGGAGGAGAAAGATCTGGGCTTGACAAAAAATGCGATTGACTGTCAAAAAGAACTGGAAAAAGTGACTAAAGTTTAGCTCACTTAAAACTTCTTATTCTTGAGGAGGAGTTGCCATGCCCAAATACATCGGGGCCATCGATCTTGGAACCACCAGCAACCGCTTTATTGTTTTCGATCAAAAGGGCGCCATGGTCGCCATGGACCAGAAAGAGCACCGCCAGATCTTTCCCAAGCCCGGCTGGGTGGAGCATGATCCCATGGAGATCTGGACCAATACCCAGGCCGTTATTCGCGGGGCCCTGGCCAAAGCCAAGCTCACCGGCGCGGACATGGCTGCCATCGGCATCACCAACCAGCGCGAAACCACCGTGGTGTGGGACCGAAAAACCGGCCAACCCTTTTACAATGCCATTGTCTGGCAGTGCACCCGCACCGACGAAATCTGCAAAAGCCTTTCCCGGGAAGCCGGCCAGAACCGCTTCCGCGAAAAAACCGGTCTGCCCATTGCCACCTATTTTTCCGGTCCCAAGGTGCGCTGGATCCTGGACCAGGTGCCGGCGGCCAAAAAGGCGGCGGATGCCGGGCAGGCGGCCTTCGGCACCATCGACAGTTGGATCATCTGGTGGCTCACCGGCGGCCCCAAGGGCGGCGTGCATGTCACCGACGTCACCAATGCCAGCCGTACCATGCTGATGAATCTGGATACCCTGGCATGGGATCCGGAGATTTTGGGCATCATGGACATTCCCACCCAAATCCTGCCGCGCATCGTGCCCTCCATTGACAAAAACACCTGGGGCAATACCCAGGCGGACGGGCCTTTTGGTCCGGGCGTCCCGGTTTGCGGCGCCTTGGGAGACCAGCAGGCGGCCCTGGTGGGTCAGACCTGTTTCAACATGGGCGAGGCCAAAAACACTTATGGAACGGGTTGCTTCCTGTTGTTGAACACCGGCACCACGCCGGTGCATTCCCGCCATGGGCTGCTCACCACCGTGGGCTATCAGATCAGCGGTGAAAAACCGGTCTATTGTCTGGAAGGCTCCATTGCCATTGCCGGGGCCCTGGTGCAGTGGCTGCGGGACAACCTCGGCCTGATCAAAAGCGCCTCGGAGATCGAACATCTGGCCGGCACTGTATCGGACAACGGCGGTGCTTATATCGTACCGGCCTTTTCCGGCCTGTTTGCGCCCTACTGGCGTTCCGACGCCCGCGGGGTGATGGTGGGGCTGACGCGCTACATTAATAAAGGTCACATCGCCCGGGCCGTGCTGGAAGCCAATGCCTACCAGACCAGGGATATTGTGGAAGCCATGAACAAGGACTCGGGGGTGGCCCTGAACAAATTGAAAGTGGACGGCGGCATGGTGGGCAACGACCTCTTGATGCAATTCCAATCCGACATTTTGGATGTGCCGGTCATCCGGCCCAAGGTCACGGAAACCACCGCTCTGGGAGCGGCCTATGCCGCCGGTCTGGCTGTGGGCTTTTGGAACGATCTTTCCACATTGCGGCAAAACTGGGCAGTGGATAAAACCTGGACACCGGCCATGACCCGGGCAGAACGCGACAAATCCTACCAGGGCTGGAAAAAAGCCGTGGAAAGAACCTTTGACTGGATGGAATAATAAAAAAAACTTGGAAGTCAGAAGTCAGGAGCCAGAATACAGAATTCAGAAGGCAGGAGCGGGGCGGAAATATCACTGGGCTTTGGCAGAATCCAGGGCTCGCCGGATGGCATTGGCCAGTTGCTCGATGGTTACCGGTTTCATAAGATAGTCCTTGATGCCCATGGCCTTGACCTTGTCCAGGGTGACCTTCTCGCTGAATCCGGAGCACAGAATGATGGGGATATCTGGTCGAATCTTCTGGGCGCAGGCCGCGAAATCCACGCCGGTCATTTTCGGCATGGTTTGATCCGTAATGATCAGGTCAAAACCCCCGGGATCGGCCTGAAATGCATTCAGGGCCGCGAGGCTGCTTTGAAAAGAGGTCAAGCCGTAGCCGAGCTGCTCCAGCATGACCTTGCCCAGGGCTGCCAGTTCATCCTCATCATCCACAAACAGAATGCGCTCGTTGCCGGTAAGGATCTGAAGCGGCTCGTGCTCCTTTGAGCCGGGCCCGCCCTCCTGCAGGGCCGGCAAATAAATCTGAAACACGGCGCCCTGGCCCGGTTCACTTTGCACGGTGACAGCGCCGTGGCAATCTTTTACGATCCCGTGCACCACCGACAGGCCCATGCCCGTGCCTTTGCCGGGTTCCTTGGTGGTAAAAAAAGGATCGAAAATACGCGCCTTAACCGCCGCCGACATCCCGTGGCCGCTGTCTTTCACGGTCAATCGGACATAAGGCCCTGGCTTTAGATCCGGATTGGCCGAGGCCCCTTTCTCATCCATATGAACCTGGGAAAGGGTCACCTCCAGAACACCGCCGCTGCTCTCCATGGCATGGGCCGCATTGGTGCAGATGTTCATCATGATCTGGTGGATTTGCACCGGATCAGCCATAACCCGCAAAGTACTATCGCCAATGGCCTGACGCACTTCGATGGTGGCGGGCAACAAGGCCCGCAGCAGTTTCAAGGCTTCCTTGACCACCATGCCCATTTGCACCGGTTGTTTTTCCTGATCCGACTGCCGGCTGAAGGTCAGAATCTGACTCACCAGCCCCACTGCCCGCTGGCAGGCCTTGAGCACTTTCTGCAAATGGCTGTGGACGCGCTCGCCCTTGGGTATCTGCATGGCGGCCAGTTCGGTATACCCGCTGATGGCGGCCAAGATGTTGTTGAAATCATGGGCAATGCCTCCGGCCAAGGTGCCTACGGCCTCCATTTTCTGGGCTTGCTGGAGCTGGGCCCGGGCCATGGCCAGGTCCTCCTCGGCCCGCTTGCGCCAGGTAATGTCCCTGAATTCCGTCACTCGCACCATCCGGCCGTGATAGGGAATATTCTTGCCCTGAATCTCCAGGGGATAGCGGCTGCCGTCCTTACGCACGCCCACGACATCGTAAGGCTGCTCAAACCCGGAAATGATTTTGTTCATGGTGAACTCGCGCCATTCCTCGGCAATCAGCAACAGACCGTTCATTCCGATCAACTCGTGGAATTCATACCCGGTCATCCGGGCCAAGGCCTGGTTGCAATCCAGAATCACCCCTTTCTCGTGAATGCCGATGCCGCCGAAGGAAGCCTCGTGCAAGCGCCGGAAACGCTCCTCGCTTTCCTGCAAGGCTTTTTCAGCCAGCTTCCGCTCGGTAACATCGCGGCTCACGCCACGGAACCCGATGGGCCGCCCCTCCGGATCCTTCATCAGATAAGTCGAAAGCTCCACATGGCGCTTTTCGCCGCTCTTGCGAATGATCTCGTAATCCGTCATTTTACCGGGAAGGCCGGTGCGATAAACCTGATTGAAGATGAAATACATCTTTTCCGCTGTTTCCGGCGAGGTGAGATCCCGATTGTCCATGCCCATCAGCTCTTCCGGTGTATAGCCGGTGATCTCACAAAGGGCGCGGTTGAAAAAAATCAGCTTGCCGGACAGATCGACTTCAAAATAACCTTCGGCAATGCTTTGGAGGATGGCGCGGTATCTTTCCTCGCCGTTTACGGAAGCTTGGTTTTTCCCATGTTCTGCCTCAGCCGGGGCGTCGGATCTTTCCAGACGTTTTCCCGGCTCGACATGGGTCGATTTATCCATTGGTATTACGCATTCTCGATGATCGGCTTGATCACAGAGTCATCAATACCCATTTTGAACTTAACGCCAATGCCATGGGGACTGTTGCGGACTACTTCGCCGATGATTTTGATGGAGGAGTTGCTGCCGGGTTTGGGAATGGTCATGGTGATGTCTTCACCCACCGGAATCTGCTTGGGGGTGCGGATAAAGACCCCCCAGGCGCTGATGTCCTTGATGTATTCAATACTGGAAAACCCCTTGGTCGCATAGGCGATGGCCGTGAAACAGGGTTTTCTGTCCGCCTTGCGCCTTTCCTCTGGTTGTTCTGCCTTCATTGAATTTTTCATAGACCACCTATGTTGCTTTTTACTGGATAATGGCTTTGAAATGATAATAATATAGCGAGTTGATTCTGTCAACGACATCTCCTTTTTTCACCCTTCGCCCTTCTAACTTCACTATTCTTTATCGCGCCTGTTTCATACTATATCTCGTCTGTCCTCACTTATTCTTTTCATTTCACATTTTTTTGACTTTTTTTTCACGCCGGTTTCATCCCCTCTTCTTTATATTGGCTGCAAATTCCAGCCCATTGGGCTTGGACGGTAAAAAATCAGTGCAGGAAAAACCACAACCAATCAACCATAGGAGATAAAGATGAAACATTGGAAGACCTTATTTGTAGCAGCTAGTTTGCTGCTGGCTACCGGCCCCCTTGCGGCCCATGAGCACGATTCGGAAGACCAGGCCCAAACCGGGTTCTCGGGGATGGTGGAAGCAGGCGGCCAATGGATGAACATCAGCAGCCATACCCACACAGACAAAAAAAATCGAACCATCCGCGCCCTTACCGATCACCCCCAGGACGTGAATCAGATGGAACCATTGATGCTGCTGGATCTGCGTTACACTTTTGCGGATCAAACCCAACTCCGCCTGGGATATGTCTGGGAAGAGGAGGAGCCGACCCTGACCCTGGGCCTGGCCCGCCCCATTTCGGAAAAAAGCCGGCTGGCATTTGCCCTGTTGTATTTTGAGCCCCGTGATGTCTGGAAAGACCCGTATCTCACGGACCGGCCTAAGGAGGAAAGCCACGCGGATAAATACGGTGTAAAATTGCAGTACGAGAACATTTTGGATTCACATTTTTCCTGTAGTTACCGGTTTTTGATAAAAGATGTGACTGAGGATCAAATCGGACAAAGAATCAGCGGATTGAAAAGAGACGGCCGCGTTCATACCGCGGAATTGGCCTACAGTCTGGAATTGGGCCGGGATCAGCTTCTGCGGCCTTTCATTGAAGTCACCCGGGCGGACATGGCTGGCGGGATGAACCGTTATCACGGCCTGCGCGGCGGTCTGGCCTATATCAAAAATCTGGAACCCTTTGAATTTCAGCTCATGGCTGCTGCGGGTGGGAACCGCTATGACCATACCCATGTCCTGTTTACCAAAAAACGAGAGGAACATACCCTGTCAGCCATGGCCATGGCCTTTTGGAACGGTCCTTTGGGACTTCGCAACAGCTTTGTGCATCTCGGCGCCGGTCTGGAAAAAACCAATGCCAACATCGATTTTTACGACGAGGATGCCTATTTCAGTTTCATGGGACTGGGCTACCGGTTCTGATTGGATATCGAAAGGAGATACGAAATGTCAGATGCAATCTTGTACCTCACCCTTCTCAGCCTGGTTTTATATATGTGGCTCGGCACGGTTTGATTCCCGGCATGGTTGGTGATATAGTATTGCAAATCACCAACCATGCCAGGACAGAAAAAAGAGGCCTTCTTGAAAAACCATTCCCCCCTGCGCATTCTCATCATCGAGGATCATCCGGATCTGGCTGAAAACATCGGCGATTACCTTGCGGCCAAAGGTCATATTCCGGATTTTGCATACAACGGTATCGGCGGCCTGCACCTGGCCCTCACCGAGCCCTTTGACGCCATCATCCTGGATGTGATGTTGCCGGGCATGGACGGTCTGACCCTCTGTCGCAACCTGCGCGAAAAGGCAGACAAGCATACCCCCATCCTGATGCTCACCGCCCGGGACACCCTGCCGGACAAGCTGGCCGGATTCGATGCCGGCACGGATGATTACCTGGTCAAACCCTTTGCCCTGGAAGAACTGGAGGCGCGTCTCCTGGCCTTGGTCAAACGTCACGGGCCAAAGACCCCAAACCGGCTGCAAGTGGCGGACCTGGAAGTCGATCTTCTCACCATGAGCGTCAAACGCGCCGGCCGGTCCATTGAATTGAACCGCGCCTGCCTGAAGCTGCTCATCAAGCTCATGAAAGCCTTTCCAGCAGTGGTATCTCGGCCGGAGCTGGAGCAGGAGTTGTGGGGAGATCTGCCCCCGGACAGCGACGCCCTGCGGAGTCATCTCTACACCCTGCGCCGCAAAATCGACAAGCCTTTTTCCAAACCCTTGCTGCAGACAGTTCACGGCATGGGATACAAACTGGGATCTACGGATGATCTTTCGCCATAGCCTGCGCTTTCGCATCATTCTATCTTTTGCGCTTTTCAGTATTCTTCTGTCCGTGCTCTTCGCCCTCTTTATCCACTGGTCCGTGCATATCATCGAGGACGCGGTATACTGGGAACAACTACAGTATGAAGCCGATCAATATATTGCCGCGCTGCGGAAAAATCCGGCGGCCCCGCCCCCCCACTCGGTTTTTATCCAGGCTTACATGGGCCGGGAAAACCTGCCGTCGATCTTGCGGCAAAGCATCGGCCTGCGCGGGGAAGGTGTTTATGAAACCAGAGGGCCTTTTGGCCTGGGCGGAACCGAGGACTATAGCATTGTGGTTCGCGTCCTGCCGGACCGATCGGAATTCCTCTATATAGTATACAACATCGGACTTGTCAAAAACGTCGCCAACTGGCGTAACATGCTCTATCGCATATTGCTGGGGGGTTTGGTTTTCGTCATCCTGGTGGGCGTATGCCTGGGAGTGGCCATCTCCCGCCGGGTGATCGCGCCGGTTACTCAGCTAGCCGCCTGCATTGACCATGCGGCTCCGGAAAATCCGCCCCTTGACCTTTCCACTCGTTTCTATCAAGACGAAGTCGGCTTCCTGGCCAAGGCCTTTGACAACGCCATGGCCCGCCTTGGCGATTTTGTCGAACGGGAAAAGCAATTCACCCGGGATGCCAGTCACGAGCTGCGCACGCCGGTGGCGGTGGTCAAGGGGGCCGTTGAATTGCTGACCCAATCCCCAGAGTTCCAACAAAAGTCCATCCAGCGTCCGGTTCAACGCATTGCCCGCGCGGTCAACGACATGGAAAGGCTGATCCAAACTTTTCTATGGCTGGCCCGGGAAAACCTGGAAATCGTCCCCGAGGAGCAGTGCCTGGTGCTGCCCCTGGTTGAACAATGTGTGGAACAGTACCAACCATTCCTGAACGGCAAAGCGATTGCCATGAAACTGATCGTCGAGGCCCAACCCTCCTTCCCCGGCTTGCCGACCGTCTTTCAAATCGCCGTGGCCAATCTGCTGCGCAACGCCATTCACTATACCACCGAAGGCGCCATCACCATCACTGTCCGAAGCGACCGGGTGGTAATAACGGATACGGGCATGGGCATCCCCGCCGGGGATCTCGAGAACATCACCTCGCCCTATGTGCGGGGAAAGACGAGTCAAGGATTCGGGCTGGGGTTGGCCATTGTCAACCGCCTCTGTGAACGTTTCGGCTGGCGACTATGCATTCAAAGCCACGAAAACCGTGGGACCTGCGCGGAGCTCATTTTTAGCCCATATTCAAATCAAACCGTATCGTCATTATAACGGGATCTGCCTTTCCGCATTTCTTACTATGTGTGCCGACGGCTTATTCGGAGAAAAAATAAGTGACGTAGAACTTCCTGCAGTCCTCAAAAATAAGGGGTTGCATCCTTATATTCAAACACGTTGTTTTTTTTCAGAATGGCATCAAACCCGTAGTATCGCACTCCGAAAAAGGAATAGATATGAAAGAAAAGGATGGCGATCCACGGCAATCGTTCCGGAAAGGAAAATCTCTTCAGCATCTTTTGATCAAGCCTGCCGGTTTCACCGAAGGTTTTCCCGATTTTTCGAATTCCGTTTTTTACTAGTTGTATCAACCCTTTTCTACAGAAACTGGGAAAGGCCTGTTGAGCAAAATCGATACCGCCCCGGATGATGGTACCCTCATAGTCGCAATTCAGCCGCCGGCAAAGCTTCTGCAGATATTTTTCGACATCGCGGGAATGGGTGGCCTCAGGGAACCCGGATTGGACTAGAAAAAGCAGCTTGGGGTTGGGTTCCTGAGAATTCCGAGCAATGGGTCCGAGCATTTCAATGAAGCGCTTCACCCAGGCATTCATTGCGTTTGTGTATAATGGAAAGGCAAGCATCATATAGTCTGCCTGGAAAAATACGGCACGCAACTTCTCTTCCTTCAGCAAATCTTTAACCGAATGGACACTGACCAGGTTTTGGCGATTTGCTTCAAATCCGGCCAAAAAACTATCCAAAAGCATACTCGTGTTGCTCGCGCTTTTTTTTGGCGAACCGTTAACAACGACCAATTTCATAGGCAATCACCTCCGGAGTTTTATCATCAATCACGGCAGAATAAACAAACGTTGAATTGAAACTTAAGGCAATTCGTTTATAGATGCTGGTAATGATCTGGATGTCTTCTTGATCCGTATCAGCCTCCTTTGCCAGCAAAAGCCCCATGTTCGGATAACGCTTATAGCGCGCCATATGATGGAAATCGTTATTGGCAATGTCGACATACGGATGAACTAACGGAATCAGGCGGTCATGGGACCTTTTTAATAAGGCGCTGGGAAAGCCCATGATAATGGGTGACGCAAACAAGACCAGTTCGGAGCGCACATATTTGATATAGAGCAATTCCATATCGTCCCGATGGAGGCATTTCCCCGGCGTTTTTTGCCAACATCCGAAACAGCCCATGCAATCCTTGATATCCATTGTTTGAAGATGAATACAATCTACCTGATGAAACTGGTCCAGTTCTTTTGCCAAACGACGGAGATAATCATCAAAACCTTTTTCCCGGGAAGAATCATTCCCATTCAAAATCGTGATTAGCATCTTCGTAACTCCTTTATCCCTGAGAGGATCATCAATGTCGAAGAATTTTATATTTTCTGGAATCAATCATCTCCTTGATGACGCCCACCACCGCATCCGGTGCGCTGTATTCCGGATAACTGCGGAATAAGGCAACGACACGGGCGATTTCATCCATTTCCTTCAAACGATCCATTACGGTTTTGTCGGTCTTGGCGCGGCAGCGTGTTCCTACAAACTGCAAATTGTCAGGATCGATCCAGCCATCGCGGATATCTGGCCCCACCAGTTTTGAGCAATGACACGGATTTCCAGGATTGACCAGGCCGCAGTTCTTTTTCATGAAATGGGTTAATTTGGCTCTCGCCCTCGAGAGCCGCTTACGATAGGTTTCCTTTGTGATTCCGATTATATCGGCGGCTTCATCACCGGACATATCAAAGAGTTCGCCCAAAATAAACGCAATCCGTATCTTTTCTTCCAAGCATTGGAGCATTCCCTGCATGCAACCGATCCGGACCTCTTCGGTCAACAATGTTTTAGCCTGTTCCGGCAATCCGTCATAATCAAAGGACGGATCAACTCGATAAATTTCGCCCTCCCAGTAATCAAAGTCGACATTCAGTTCCTTAGCGCGATATTTTTTTACCGAAAGCAGATGATTCACCGCAACCCGATACGACCACGTTGTGAATCGGCTCTCTCCTTTGAAATCTGCCAAATTGGTGATAATCTTGATCAGAATTTCCTGAGTCGCATCTTCGGCATCTGCAGCAAATCCGAGCATTCGTAATGACAAATCATAAATGCGCCCCTGTATGCTGCGAATAAGTTTCTCCAAACCCGCTTCGCTCCCCTGTTTTGCCATAAAAACATAATGTTCAATGCTTTCTTTCATTCGAAACCTCCATGTCTTTGCCTTTTTAACAATTTAGACATCCTAATTTTTAAAATGTGACATGAAAATGCAAATTTTCAAATGTGAGGGGAATCTCAAAATCCATCTCATACAGCAATACCTTTCGACGTCATTTCGAACAGGGCGCGACATTCACAATATCATCTTTGATACTCCGGTTCGAGATAGATGATTTTCGTTTTGGCATTGTAGGCAACAAACAAATCGATGAGTTGTTTTCGCATGGCGCGGGTCACATTGGTCGCATTCCATATGAAAGAGACACCTTTTCGCAAATATTCTTTTGCGGTTTCTTTTGCGGCGGCAATGACCTGGTGCTGTTTTTTATCCGGTGAAACCCGTAAATCCCTTCTGATTTGATCAAGCGAGGTCATTGGCTGGCCGGGCATTTGATGTTGGTTCAAACATAGATATTGACGCCGAATGAAACAAGGGTGTATTTCAAGCAATATATGAATTGAATATACGCTTGTTTGGTATTACCGGAGATGAAAAGATTTGTGGTTTGATCTGAACCCGCCCACCCTCCAAAAGGTCCGACATGCCATTCGGCAGGCATCGACTACCGCAAATATGGATTTTGACCTTCTGTCTCTGCCCCTTTATATGGCCGAGGAAGCGGAAAGGCTCTTTTTAGAAAAGCGGGAATAATGACCGGTGTTGTGCCCCCTGAGTCCATGATGTTGGCAGATATCGGGGAACGGTTAAACATCTTCTTCAACCCATTATTTACCGACATTCTCGGGCACGTTTCGTCCCTCTCCGAACCCGAGCACCCAGAAGGAAGATTCCGCTTGGCGGTATTTCGTAAGGGCCTCCCGCAGATCGGATTCATGGGCGTCGATGGTTTGCTCAGGATGCTCCAAAAGGGTGCTGAAATGCATCCCCACGCTTTGGGAAACTCCCAGAAGCAGATGGGCCCTGACCGCATCCTCCGGATTCATATGCTGCCCCTGCATGAACCAGCGCTTTTCATAACTGCCGATGGGAAAGATCGCCAAACGGAATCCGCTGAATCTCTCCTGGATGTCGGTAAGAAATTCTCCATAAGCTGTATCACCGGCAAAATATACTTTTCCCGACGGTCCCTGAATCACAAAACCGCCCCATAAGGTTTGGTTTTGGGAAAAGAGCCCCCGACCGGATTGATGCCGGGCCGGAACAAAAGTGATGCGGATCCCGCTTTCTTTGAGGACATGGTCCTGCCACCAGTCCAACTCCACCACGTTGTCAATGTTTTCCGAGGTCAAAAGTTGTTTAACTCCCAGACCGGTCAGGATTACCGGCCTATGTTTGCCTGCAATCTTGGTGAGGGACGGCAGATCCAGATGATCATAGTGATCGTGGCTGATGAGGACCAGGTGAATTCTCGGCAGGGCATCCAGATCCACCCCCGGCGCCCGCACCCGCCTGGATCCGAGCCAGGAAAAAGGCCCGGCCCGATAAGACCAGAAGGGATCCGTCAAGATATTCACGCCGTCCATCTGGATCAGCATGGTGGCCTGGTTGATATAGGTTACCTGCAGGCGGCCGCCGTCCACCACCATCGGCGGAGCAGGCCGGTGCTCATCCTCAACCCATTCCGGCCATGCCACGGTTTCCATTTCCCAGAGCCATTTCATCATATCGGTAAAGGAATGATCCGGCTCCGGGTTGTAAAAACGACGGCCGTCATAGTGATCGCTTACCTTCCCCGGCGGCTGTGTGCAGCAGCCCACGGCCGCCAACCAGCCGATCATCCCCCACCACAAGATGGCCATGATTTTTCGCCCGGACGGTTCGTTTTTCATTCTTTCCTCCTGCTTTCTTCAATATCTGAGCCTGTTTCATGGTCATAGTCTACCTCAAGCCTTGTGAAAAACATGTGAAATGGTCCCTCTATTTTGATTTCACGAATTTTTGACATTTTTTTCACGAATCTTTCAGGGAAGCTTTTCTATATTTCCCGGCATGAAATAATTTTATGATTGCATCAACAAATATACAGGAGCATGACAATGACCAAAATGATTTCTTCTAAAAAAACCTTGGAAATTTCCGCATGGCTGGCCTACAGCATCATTTTTTTCGAAATGTTGTACATGTCGACCCCTTTTGCCGTCTTTTTTTACTCGGTATATAAAACACCTTTGCAATGGCTGATATCCAAGCCTTCCACTGCCTGGCTTGTACAAACCATTTTTCCCCATTTTTCCAAAAGCAGCAGTGTTCTGGTAAATATCTTTTTGTATCTAAGCTTTCCACTGATGACCATCGGCCTGATCCTTTTTCTGATCGGTTTCGGACAGATTTATTATGCCAAGTTCCGAAAAAAAGGAGCCGTCACCCTGGGCTTATATAGATACATCCGGCACCCTCAATATACCGCGTGGTTGATTTTCGGCCTTGGCATGTGTTTTTTCTGGTCACGCATGCTGGTCTGGCTGGCTTATGTTGCCATGGTCTTTATCTACTATTACTTGGCTTTACATGAGGAAAAGGAATGCACTATAAAATACGGTGATACGTACCAAAGATATCTTGAAAACACCGGCAGATTCCTTCCAAGATGCGTGAAATCACTAACAAGACACCATCACTCCATTCATTGGGATCAATTGACTACCCGTTCACACAAAATCATCATGATCACCTTGGCATTTGTCATGGCCGAACTGTTAACCGTCGGTATTGGCTTAATGCTCAAAAAGCATTCCATCCAAAGTTTGTACGGCGTGTTTGAACAAAATCGGGCAGCCATCGCGCTTATGCCGACCGCCAATGCAGAAATTGAGAAGATGATCGGTATTGTGGAAAAGGATGCGGCCACAAAAGGATTAGTACAACAATATTATGCCGAGCACGGCAAACAACTTATTTATGTCATGCCCCATGGATGGAATATCAGCGAACTGATGAAGGAAGAACAAGTCGCAGATACTTTTCATGATGCAAGCTTATTTGCAAATCCTTCAGGGCATGGGAACACTCTTGAAAGCGATGCTTCATCTTACAGACTGCTTTTTTCGACTTCGAATTGTCCGGCAACAGCTTCCGGAAGGGGCATTGTTACGGAGGCAACGGCTCAAATACCGATCTTGTTGATCGAATTAAATATCAAATCCGGTCTGGTGACCGAAGTCACTGTTCCAGAGAAAAGCAGATATAGTGACGTACCGGTCCCTGTATATTAAGCTAAGGGAATTGCATGTAGTTTTTTCCGGGTAGGATCGGTGATCTGCCGTCAAGCGAATTCGGAAAAACCGTCGCCGTTGAAATCGCAACCGGTCATGGAGCGCACGCTGTTGGGGTTGTTGCCCCTGAAAACCGTATGGGGCAAATGCAGGATTGGTCCGCCGTAGCAGGATAACTACTTGTATGTATAATTAAATTAATGTATAGGTGAAGATAATTTCAGCCTTGGATGGTGTATTGCCAATAAAGATCCTGTTCCAATCGAGGAGGGAACTTGCGTCCGACCTTCATTCAATTCACTGCCGTTGCTTTGATTTTAGCCTGGATAATGGCATGCGCGCCGCTGGATCGCATGGTCGCGGCGCGCCGGGATGCGGAAGTCTCGGCACAGGGTCAGCCCTTGCCGATTCTGGATCTGCCGGTGGACTATGATGACGCGGATCTGGTGCGCTTTGTGGATGACAACCGCTTGCTCATCGGCAGCGCGGATGTGGACAACTACAGTACGCCTGTTTTCGGGCCGTTGATCCTCTACGACCTCAAGAAACGCCGCGAACTCTGGCGCGTGGATCGCAAGCATACCCCCGGTGCTTCATTCGATATCATCGCCGTTTCACCCCAGGTGGTGCTTCGTACCACCCTCGGCGGTGACACTCTGTATCAGGGCTTTGACCTCACCACAGGCGCAGAGCGCTGGAGCCGTGAATCCGATTCCCAGTGCCTGTCGAATTTCACGGTTCCGGCTGCATCAGACTCGGCAGCGCTCCTTGAACTCTGCGGCGAGGAACTCACCCGGATCTCGGTCATTGACGGCCGCCATATTTGGCAGAGCACAACAAACGCCTTTGATGAATCCGTGGCGCGACAGCTCCGGACGGCCGGAGATCGGATTGTGATCGTCGATAACGCCCACATAACCGCCTTCTTTTCGGAAAACGGCGCCGAGGCCTGGAATAAATCCCAAAATGTGGGGCAGCCGTTTGATGCCCTTCTCGACGCCGACGGACTCGTGCTGTATGGCCCCACAAAGGCCGACGGGTTGGCGCTGGCCGACGGCCAAACAATATGGCGTTGGTCCACCGATAAAGGGGCCATCCGTCTTATGGGTGCTGCCAAGAACCGGATTCTGGCAATCGTGCAGTCCCCTGATATGCGCTCCGACACCCTGGTGGTCCTGGCAGACCGGGCCACGCGCGAAATCGGTTCCGTGGCCCTGGACGGATTCCTGGCTAGTCCCCTGGTTGTCCATGAAGATAGCGTATTGATGACTGTGGGAACGCTGAGTGAGCAGACCTTTGGTATGGTCGACGCACCGGAGAAGCGCCTTACCTTCACCCGCAAGCGGATTCTTGTGGGCGTGTCACTGACAAATGCGAAAGAAATCATGCGTGTGGAACTACCCACTGTGGGAGATCCCCTGACCTGGAGCGAGCTTTCAGGTCCGCCGGACTGTCTTGAAATAAGGGGGAATCGCCTGCTGGTGGTGCGCGCCGATCACGGCGTCACCGCTGTAGACCTGTCTTCAGGAGTAATTGCCTGGGCACGCCCCCATGACCGTCCGTCGGAAACATATCAGGAGTCGCTTTTCAAGCTCAGCGTCTCCCAACCCGCGGTTGCCGGTCCTTTCCATATCGGCGGCAGCAATTCCCTGGTGGCAGCCCAGCCAAGTCGCCCCTTGGGGGTTTCCCAGTCTTTTTATGCGGCCCGGTCAACGGAAGCCAGACGAGTACTCAGTGATCCCTATGCTTCAGCCGATAGACGAGCCTCGGCCCGGGTCGACCTGGATATGGCCGCGCGCTCGGAAATGACCATGCTTCAAATTGGGTCGACCTTTGCCCAAACCCAAGCAGCCGCGGATGTGGCCATGGGGGTTTTAGGCGTGGCAACGGCTTTCCAACAAGCCTGGCAATTGGAGGCCCAGCGCGGACTGGCCGGACTTTACCATGCATCCTTGCTGGATGTGCAGGAAGCCACACGGCGACACGGCATGGCTTTTTCCGGCCGTTTCTATATGGAACCCGGCCCCCTGGCTGTATCTCTGACGGATCTGGATAACGGCCGGCGAGCGCGGTTGCAGCTTGGTCCGGCTGTGGAGGGTGCCCGCGCGCGAATGCGTGCCACCGACCTTTCACCTTCAGGCAAACGCCTGGCTGCAGTGGCCATCGGGCTGGATGCGCGGAACTATATCGAGCGCCGGCGTTTCGGCCTCACCCTGCCTGCGAGCAGCATCTTGATCTACGATCTTGCTGATCTGGAATTCCGTGAAGAAGTTCCTGCGGTGACCGCTCCGTCAACCGCCGGCGTGCTCAAGCTCAATACCGGTTCCGCCGGGGCGCTCACCATGGCCGGCGATTACGATGGACTGTATGCAGCCTTGAAGAAAGGCGCAAACGTCGATGAGCTATATTTCGGTGTTACCCCACTGATGTTCGCCGTGGCCGCAGCCCGCGTGGAATTTGTGTCTTTACTGTTATCCTACGGAGCCGATATCAACGCCAAAAGCGCCAGCGCCACGACGGTCTACGACGAACTGCGCAATGTCCGCGATGAAAACCGGCGGGAGACCATCCGCCGCCTTCTGGAAGCCACCGCCGGAGGCCGGCGACCGCCGAAGCCATAAGGCCAAGTAAGGAGACTACCATGCTGGAATTCAACTTAAATGATCTCATCGAAAACATTTACGACGGCTTATATTTTGTGGATCCGGCTCGCAAGATAATTTACTGGAACAAGGCTGCGGAAAGAATCACCGGCTTCTCGGCCGAGGAAGTGATCGGCAAGCATTGCTGGCACGACATTCTCATGCATGTGGATGAAAAGGGCGAACCCCTTTGTAAAACTTTATGCCCCCTTGCAAAGACCATAAAGGACGCCAAAAACCGCGCCTCGGAATTGTTTCTACACCACAAGGACGGCCACCGGGTTCCGGTCTGGGTGCGGACCACCCCGTTGAAAGATGCCCAGGGCTTAATCATCGGCGGTGCGGAATTTTTCAGCGACAACAGCCAGCAAGATGCCCTGCGTCTGAAGATCGAGGAACTGCAGCGCCTCGCTTTTTTGGATAATCTGACCCAACTGGCCAATCGACGATATGCCGAGCTTGAATTACAAAGCCGCCTGGCTGAAAAGGAACGGGGCGGCTTGTCCTTCGGTGTCATCCTGCTGGATATCGACCATTTCAAACAATTCAACGACAGATACGGCCATGATGTGGGCGACCAAGTATTGAAAACAGTATCCAAAACCCTTGCCGCCAACACCCGGCCTTTTGACTTGTTCGGAAGGTGGGGGGGTGAAGAGTTTATTGGCATATTCCGCAATGTGGATAGGCCCATTTTGCAACGGATCGGCGAACGGACCCGGGTTCTGGTGGAAAGAACGCGGATCAAAACCCCAGAGGAGATCCTGCATGTGACCATTTCATTGGGCGCCACACTAGCCGATTCTCAAGATGATTCCCATTCCCTCTTGAAACGTGCAGATACCCTGTTGTACGAAAGCAAAAAAGGCGGCCGCAACCGTTTGGCCATGGATTGAGATGGGTTATTTAAATAGATGCAAATACGGACGACTAACGGTTAAAAGCTCTGAACGATCTTTCAGTTTGATAAGTCCCCGACCCGTTTTTGAGGTGCTGACTTTATCAATATAGCTGATGTTTACGATGGTTCCCCGGTGAATTTGCCAGAACACGTTGGGATCCAATTCTTTTGACAATGAGCTGATTGACAAATTTATCAAGGGGGACTGGTTTTTTAAAAACGCTTTTGAATATTTAAGGTTGGCCTGAAAATAGTAGATATCGTTTACCGAAACCAAGCGGATACCGTCTTGATAAGGGACCTTGACCCATTGGAGATAATCCGATGCTTTGTTTCTTTGCATATCTGCCATGATCCGTGCAATGATGTCGGGCAAATGGATCGGTGGCCGCCTGGATGAAGTGATGCTTTCGATTAATCGCTGCGCTGTTTTTGAAAGACGCTCTTCAGTTATCGGCTTTAACAAGTAGTCAATGGCCTCACTTTCAAAGGCTTCCACTGCAAATTCGTCATGGGCGGTGATGAAAACCACTCTGCAAATGCCGGCGACCCGCTTGGCCACATCCATTCCTGAAAAACCCGGCATTTTAATGTCCAGAAAAGCAATATCCGGTTTCAGTTTTTCAATCAGCGCCAAGGCCGCAGGGCCGTTTTCCGCTTCGCCGCTAATGATAAGATCCGGCCATACCGCCAACAATTGGGTTAATAAATGTTTCCTGACCGGCGCTTCATCATCTGCCACTATCGCCGTTATTCTGGTCATATGGAATCTCGATTATCGCTTTTAATCCAGAGGGCTGATTTTCATCCAAGACAAATCGTCCGGCTCCGCTATATAAAATGTCGATACGTTCTTTTACGTTTGAAAGGCCGACACCAAGCTTGCTATTCTTATGGAACCCCGGCCCGGTGTCAGCCACCTCGATCCTTACATAATTCTCATTTGTTCTTATCCGGATATTTATTGCTCCACCTTTAATCGCAGGCTCCAAGCCATGTTTTATGGCATTTTCCACCAGCGGTTGGATCAGCATTGTGGGAATCAACAAATGGTCGATGCCCTCCTGAATGTCGATGGTATATTGAAGCCTGTCACCCATGCGCAGCGCAAAAATCTGCAAATAAGCTTCAATCATTTCAATTTCCTTGGTTATGGAATTATTCGATCGCCTCGATTTCGCAAGGGATATTCGCAGGTAATGGGTTAAATTCAATAACATTGTTTTCCCGCGCTTCAAATCCGAATCAAGAAGTCCGATAGCACTGGTAAGCGTATTGAATAAAAAATGCGGCTCGATCTGAGATAGTAAAATCCTGAGATTGGTTTCCATTATTTTTTTTTCATTGGCAAGTCTTTTTAATTCCTCTTCCTGCAGGTGAGCTTTTGCGATCAAAATTTTTTCTTCACGATGGAAGGACAGGCCGATAATAGTACCCAATGAAATTCCTAAAAAAACCAATTGGAAAAACAACTCAGGGTGTATTATAATCCATAGGAAATCCTTATCACGTCTATCAAAGTCAAAAGCAGCCCCGAGCAACGTTCCCAGTATAGCACCTGTCAGTATAATGATAGTAAATAACAACAGCCGTAGGCTTCGATTATCTTTTTCAGAAAAACGCAAGGCAACAAGAACAAAACCATATACAGTTATGCAAAGCCATTGAGAGAATAAAAAATTTAACTCAAATGTCGCTCTATGCCCATAGCCTGTTGCAAAATTTGAGCTTGTAAGAAATACAACAAAGCATATGGTCACAAATTCCGTAACAAAAAAGTACTTGATTATCAGCTTGCGCTTAATTTCCCTGGCAACAGAGCCCATTTGATATCCTGTGAACAGCGATAAAAGGGTTATTATTAACGATTTTAATATTTATTATGAATTCATTTCCCAAAATACAAGATTAAAATCAGGCTCGACGCATCCAGGCAATTTCTCAGTCGAGGTATTACCTACATAAATAACTGTTCATTCCATCCTCAGCCACTTCATTCCGTTTTCATCCACTTGGTTCCTTTTATCTGAAAAGTAAACTCAGAATTAAATATATCATAATCATCGTACAGAAATTGGATGATGGTTTTCATTTTTAATATGCGAATAAAAATCATCCAACTGCAGATTTCAAAAAGGAGGGCCTGATAATGATGGGATATAAGAAACAAAGAAAAAATGAACGAATTATCAGTTTCAATAAACAAGTGAATATAATCCTTTTAGGCACTATGATAATTTTTGCTTTTCCAGCTTTTGCAATGGAAGTAATGACGGATGAACAGCTCGACAAGATTTATGCTCAAGGCACCTTTGATCCCTTTCTATTCATGTTGGGCATAAAATTAGGGGAAGATGCGCAAACGCTCAGGGCAGTAGAATCAAATATCAATTTTCCTATGCAAACAGGCGTTGCAACTGTCTCTATTGTTGGGTTTGTTGAGATTCCCCGTCCGATTCAAGCAATCACTGGACCATTTCAAACAGCTCCACGGCCAACCGGCTTTAATGATGAAATGATAACCAGGGACATAAGTTCAGTGGGAAGTCTTGGCGGAGGCCTTGGTGGCGGTTTTGGCGGTGGCCTTGGTGGATTTTAAAAATAAGATGAAACAGGAGAATTTTTCAAGATGAACAAGAACGAATCGGTGGTTCGGCTCACCAATGTAACCAAAACCTATTTTATGGGAAAAGTAGAAGTGGAAGCGCTAAGGGGAATTACAATACAAATTCCTGTTAAAAGATTCAATGTGATCATTGGGCCCTCTGGAAGCGGCAAGACTACTTTACTGAATCTTTTGGGTTGCATCGACTTTCCATCGTCAGGGCAAATGGAGGTTTGCGGTCAGGAGGTCGCCCGGATGAACGATAAACAGGCATCGGATTTCAGAGCTGAAAATATCGGATTCATCTTTCAAAATTTCAACTTGGTTCCGGTGCTTTCCGCTTATGAGAATGTGGAATATCCGCTGCTGTTAATGAAAAAGCCAGCGGCTGAACGCAAGCAGTTGACGCTCAAAATGCTGGATGCCGTGGGCCTATCAAAGCATCAAAATCATCGCCCCAATGAACTAAGCGGCGGGCAACGGCAGCGAGTGGCCATCGCTCGCGCCCTGGTAAAAGGACCGAAGCTGGTTCTGGCAGATGAACCCACCGCCAATCTGGATTCCAAAACCGGTAAAAGCATCATCGATCTCATGTATGCCATGCAGTCGGAAAATCATACAACTTTTATCTTCTCTTCCCATGACAAACAGGTTATGGAGTACTCGGAAAAAGTTTTTGAAATTCGGGACGGGCTGTTGGTGAAAGAGAAGGAAAATTGATATGAAAACCCTGAATATCGCTTTTAGAAATATTTTTCGAAATAGTCGGCGTTCGCTTATGACCATTCTCGCCATTGGGGTCAGCGCCGTCGCCATCCATTTATTCGGCGGGTATGTGGCCCAAGTCATATACGGCATGCAGACGGACTTTGTCCGTGACAACGGCCATTTGCATATTTATCAAAAGGGCTTTTTCGATTTTGGGGCCGGCAACCCTGTGGCCTATGGGATCAGCCGCTATTTGGAATTGATTCAAATGATAACCCATGATCCGCAATTGAAAGACCATGTGTTAATTGCGACTCCGATTATCAAGCTTTTCGGGATTGCCGGCAATTTTCAAAAAGATGTTTCCAAGACTTTTTTTGGAATAGGGTACGTGCCTTCGGAATTTAAAAAAATGTGGCAATGGAATGACTACAATATGCCCAGCCGGGCCTCTCGTAAAAACCGGGTGGCGCTTTCCGATAGCGACATCGAGGGCGGCATCATCGGTGAAGGAATGGCGCGAATGCTGTTGCTGTGCGATCAACTAAACATAAAAAATTGTGTGGATGAAATTCCGGAAAAAACCATAGCGCCCATAGACGAAACAGAGGATTTCAATTATTTGGCCGAGCCGAGCGCATCCAATACCAACCTTGAAAAAATTGACCAGCGCCCCAAATTGGACCTCTTGGCGGCGACAGCCGGTGGCGCGCCTAATATCGTCTCGCTGTATGTCAATAATGCCGAGATTCAAGCGGTCAAGGCCATGGATGACAGCTATGTGGCCATGAACGTTTCCCTGGCCCAACGTCTGCTTTACGGCAAAGGCGAAAAAAAGACTACCGGCATCATTGTGCAACTGAAGCATACAAAGGATATCCCCTGGGTGAAAGCACGACTCAAACAGCTTTTTGCGGAAAACAAGCTCGATCTGGAAATAAAGGATTATACCCAAATCGTGCCCATGTATCGCCAGACCATTTCCTTCTTATTCGCCGTGTTCAGTTTTATCGCGGCAATTATGGGCATGATCGTATTGTTTACCATCATCAATACCATGACCATGAATGTCATGGAACGCGTGAATGAGATCGGTACTATCCGCGCACTTGGTCTACGCAGATCCGGAATATTGTGGCAATTCATCGCCGAAGGATTTGTACTAGGGATATTGGGAGCGACTTTCGGCTCGATTGCCTCTGTTATCATAGCCATGGGCATCAATGCCAGCGGGATATCCTATATCCCGCCCAATTATGTGGATCCGGTGCCCTTGACCATCGTTATTTTCCAAAATCCCTTTTTGATGCCTGTTTGCTGGACGATATTTGTGCTTCTATCCGTGGGTTCATCGATCTTTCCAGCGCGAAAAGCCGGAAAAATGGTGATTGTGGACGCCCTCAGGCATGTTTAAAAAAGTCACGAAACCAAGCTGGATTTGGCTGCAAAAGGATTTTATCCTGAAGCACCATGCCCGGGGCATATACTCTAGGAGTTATCCATCAGGAGGCAAATTGAAACGATTGCTGATTACAATAATGATAGTCATCGCATTTCATCTGCCGGCAGCTTATTCCGAACCTGACAAAACAGCGGATGAAATTTTGGTGCTGGCAGATGCGGTGCGCAATCCGGATAAACCTTTCAGTCTGACCGTGAACCTTGTTGAATATCGGGAAGGTAGAGCGCAGGACAAAATGCTTTTATCCGCTTATTCCAAAGAGGATCAGAACAGCGGACAATATCGGAGTCTGATCCGTTTTATCGAACCCCTGCGGGATGAAAACAAGCTGATGCTGAAAAACGGAAACAACTTGTGGTTTTTTGATCCCGCCTCCAAATCCAGTGTGCGCCTTTCCCCACAGCAGCGTTTGATGGGGCAGGCATCCAACGGGGATGTGGTGACCGTCAATCTTCACAAGGACTACAAGGCCACCCTGGATATTGAGGAAACCATCACAGATGCCGACCGACGACAACTGCTATGCTATAAACTTGGCATGCAGGCCCTCAATGATACGGTAACCTATCATCGCATTGAATACTGGGTGGAAAAGGAGAACTATCAACCCGTAAAAGGTAAATTCTATTCCGAAAGCGACCGGCTGTTGAAAATCGCCTATTTCCGCGGCTATCAGGAGCAATTGGGGAAAAAACGCCCTACTGAAGTTGTTATCATCGACGGTGTGAACAGCAAGCTGGTTACCAAGATGAATTACAGCAATTACCAGTATCGTGAAATTCCGGAAGAATGGTTCCAGAAAGAATATCTTCCAAGGTTCAAAGGTGAATAGACATACTATTCACCGGTTAGTCTTATATGGTTTGGGGAGCATCATTCCACCAAACGTGCTTGCAACTGATAATCCAGCAGGGAAGATACGGCCGGGCATCCGTTCAGGCCTTCGAGATAAGGGTTGGGAGAATAATTGACGGTCAAAATATTGCCCGGGCTGTGCAGACCGACGATTCTGGCGCCGGGGGCATCTCCACAGGTGCCTGCCGAGTTGTCGTAGGGCAATTCCCGGATGGTGATGTTCCAAAAGGTGTTGTATTGGGCTGCGGTGGGCAGATTCACGGAGGACCCGCCGTGTTCAAACAGGTTCGGCGAATAGCCAACAATGATATTGTCGAACAAGTTTTGATGGTTCAGGCCCATGTGCTGGTCAAATGCGCCCACGTCGATGTATCCGGCGGTGAATACGGACAGGGTGCCGGCGCTGTTGAAGCTTGGGGTATGGATGGCCCTGGCGTGGAAGTCAAAACTTCGTACCAGAACTCCATAGGAGCGGCCGATGGAAACATCGTAGTGGGCATCCCGGAAGTTCCGGCAACTGGTTTGAATATTTTCCAGGGTGATATTCTTCCCATAATCGATGAGCACAGCGGAGTCGGCGTTTTGAACACTCACATTCCGGACCCAGGAATGCTGTAGATCCGTCAAATACAGTGCGTTATATCCAGCCTCCAGATGGTGGCCGGCATAGACAGCCTGGGCAGGAAAAACCACCCGGAAGTTTTCGAAGCCGACTTGCTTAAGGAAATGGCTGGTGCGGATGCGAGCGGTCCAGGTCTGACCGCTCAGGCCCACGTCATGTAAGAGGGGCTCTCGAATATGGATGGTGGAGCCATTGACGGCCGTCACGGTGACATTCTGGATTACAAGATGGGCATCGGGGCCGGACACGCCGGAACCGATGGTCACCGGTTCGTTGCCCACAAGATAATGCAGGAACGCATCATCCGGCGGATTGGACCATTCAATGCTGATTACTTCCAATGGCATTATCGGCCGTTCCGGATTGGCAATGGTAAAGGACTTTGCCCCTCTGACACCCTCTGCCACATCCGCGATCCGCTCTTTGGCAAACCGGTCGCCATTGTAGCGTGTGTAAAAGAAACCACCCATCCAGGAGTACAAGGAATACAGCGCGCCGTTTTCTTCCCTGGGCCAGCCGCCGGCATTGTATTCCGACTCCAGGCCCTGGATGTCCGGTGATTTGGTTACGTTCGGGTTGGATAAGGGAATGTCGACCTGAAACACGGTGCCGTTGGCACCGCTCCCTTCACCCTGTAAAACGAATCCGCTTCTGGTGATGGTGATCACATCGGAAAGGATAAAGCGGCCAGCCGGAAAATCAAGGAGCACGGTTCCCGGTGTAGCGGCATAGGCGTCCACAGCGGCCAGGACGGCCTGGGTGTCATCGCTTTCATCATCGGCCGTGGCCCCGAAGGAGCAGACATCCACATAGGTAACGTCTGCATCAGCGGAAGTCAAATGCGGGATTTCTCCTTCTCCCCATTGGTAGCCCGCATAGGAATAATCCGGCAGGAAAACACCGTTCCCGGGATTCAGGACCACCGGACTGAAATTGCAGGGCGGCTCGGGCATTGCATATTCTATGAGCAAGCGCGCATATCTTTTGCGGTCAGGATGACTGAGATAGTAGTCATATGAATAGGAATTGCGCATGTTCGTGCCGGTACCCTCGATAAACAGACTGATGGCGTTGCCGGGCGTGAATCCCGGCCTGGAAAGGATTTCATGAATCACATTGCGAAGGTTGGAACTTTTTTGCAGATCTTTGCTCACCCAAGGTTCGCTCCAATTTGGCGGAGACCAGGCCACCTTGTTCTTGGTTTTGGACCGGCTGGAAATATTGTTGTTGACGGCCGCGAAGGTGTCGGAATGATCGCCGGCCTGCCCGGAAATCATCAGATTCACCGAACCACTGGAATTATCATTGTTAGTGAAAAACCGCAGATAAGCCGATTTGATATGCGCCCCTTTGGGGATGTCGATATTGGCATAGCGCAGCCCGACAACCTGGTCCCTTGCAAGTCCTTGGTCATAAGCGAGTTCCAGGTCGGGGCTGGTGACATCGACCCTGCCCGAAGCCTTGTTTTCTTCCGCGTCATCTGTATGGCTCGAGATCCAGAAGGTTTTTACTGCATAAAATCCTTGGCCTGCTTGACTGCCGCCGAAATCGGCGGCGAATCCAGCCAAGTCTGTATACGCTGAAAAATACCCCTTCTTGAACAGGAACAGATCCAGGCCGTCCACGTCTTGATCCGGCTGGATGTCAAATGTGAGCGCGGCCTGGGCTGCATAGGCCCACAATATCATCAAAGCAGGGATGAATATAAGGAGCAGTTTCCCCAGACAGAACCTCGCGCGCTCCTCCAGGGGGAATGGAAACACCGGCCTTGTCATACTGCCTCGCAATTTTCGGATAAATGAGTGGAATGGAAGTCCATGAACCCATACCATGAAATTTTTGTTTTTGCATCAACAGATCCGCCTAAAAATAATATCTTGATTAAAATGCGCAACCTGTTGATTAACAAGCGGATATGCCTGCTATGATTTTCCGGAGCATATTCTCTCCGGCAGATGATCAACCTGGATATTTTTGGGAATGAGGAACCCTTTGTGGGATTTGTTTCAGAGGATGAGCCGATTTTCCAATAGCGGAAAAGGACATGCAAACTACCCAGGCAACAAGGCAGGAGGTTTAGCTGATAGCTGGAATTGTTCGCAAGGCATTTCGGGAAGTGGCCGATCGGTTCAATCTGACGGCGGACTCCACATTTCATATTTAAATTATCATCACCAAAGACTTCTAGCCTTTCATAATCCTATTCGCCATTCTTTTTGAACCAGCCCGCCAATTTCTGCGACAGCATGATGTCGCCGGTGATTTTTAATTTTCCGGTGGTAAAGGCATTCATCCCGTCGAGTTGCCCCACGATCATCCGCAGGAAATCGAGAAAATCAATGGAAAGGGTTAGATGGGGGTTGTTGGAGGTGTCTTTTAGAAGCTCACATGTATCATTGGCCACATGCAGTTGGTAATACTTCAACCCAGAGCCGGGAGTCGCAATATTGTACTGAATTACCGCATTCTGTCCTTCCTCTTTGGCAGGATCAAACGCATCTTTCATCCCCTTGAAGATGCCGTCCAGCCATATCTCTTCGCTGCCTTTGGTGATATTCAGAATTTCTTGATCGGAACTGTCTTTAATCAATTTGCGAAACACCGCCGAGCTTATTAGCTGACTACTCATGGTTTCCTCCCCAATAATACATCGGTTGATTTTGAAAACTGCTTTTCATGGCAAAACATATGTTATGTAACAACTGTTTTTTAACAAATGTAGTTTTATCTGTCAAATTGTTTTTCGATTTGTCATCAAGTTTGACCCAATGTCTCCTTGGCTTCCATGCCTGCGGATTGGTTGTCTGTAATCATTATTTCTGATGAACTGCTTGCAATAATGCCATCTTTCTTAATAACAGGCCCCCACCAGGCCCGGACGATTCAATCCGCTCATCAAGATTTTCCGCTTGACTCGTACGGGAATCGTATTATCCTTGAAGTGGAATTGGTAGACACGGCCCGCATTCAGGGCCGGATTTTAACGCAAACAAGGAAAGGTCGTATGGATTCAGAAGAACCGGACAGTTCGAACAAAAAACCCAATATAAAAATCCGGGAAATGGAGATCGACGATATTGCCAAAGTGTTTCACTTGGGAGAACAACTATTCAAGGCCGACGAGACCCCGACCATGTACCGGACTTGGGACCCCTTTGAAATCACAACACTTTTCAACAGCGACACGGAATTCTGCCTGGTGGCTGAAGATGAAGACGAAATCGTGGGCTTTGCCCTGGGCACCATCATCGTAAAAGATCATTCGGCCTGGAAATACGGCTATCTCATCTGGCTGGGCGTTCTGCCCCAGTATCACCGCAAGGGCGTTGCGGAAAAATTGTTCAACCGCTACAAGGATCTGATGCTGAAAAACGGCGTGCGCATGCTCATGGTGGACACCCCGGCGGAAAACAAACGCGGATTGCGTTTTTTCAACAAAATGGGTTTCGGCCCGCCCAAAAAACATTTTTACCTGACCATGAACCTGGCCGCGGATCAGCAACGCCTAAAGATGAAAACCAGCGGCAACGGCAATGGAAACGGTCATTCCCGTCATCCGGAAACCATCTCGCCCGTGGAGCTGTTGTTCATGCGCAAGGAATAATCATAGGGAAGCCCCATGATCGACCCCCTTCGTTTAAAAAAGCTTTTGCAGCGGCTTATCGATATCTACAGCCCTTCCGGCAAGGAAGAGGATATTCTGAGCTATCTCAAGGGCTATCTGAAACGCCAGGGGCTTGAGGTCCAGGCCCAGCCGGTGGATGAACACCGCTACAATCTCATTGTGGCGCCGGTGGAGACCGACATCCGTCTGGCCCTCATCGGCCACCTGGATACAGTTACGGCCTATGATCTGGACCACTATATGTTTGTTGAAAAAGGCGATGAAATTTACGGATTGGGCGCAGCAGATATGAAGGCCGGTTGCGCCGCCATGATCGAGGCTTTTCTCGCTTTGCACGCGGAAGGCGGGCCGCCCCAGCCCGCGGCCCTCTGCCTGGTGGTGGGCGAGGAGGAGACCGGTGACGGCGCCGCCGAACTCATGAAGGAATATCGCTTTCCCTGGGCCGTCATCGGCGAACCCACTGACCTGATACCCTGTTTTCAAAGCTACGGCTATCTGGAAAGCCAGATCAACACCGTGGGCAAACGGCAGCACGCCTCCCTGGCCGGCCGCAAACAAAACGCCGTGGAAACCCTCTTGGCCGGCCTGATCCGCTTCACCAGCCATTTGGAACAAAAACATCCGGAGCTGATTTACAACATCCGGGATCTCTTCACCCCGCCGGCCGGCTTTGCCGTGCCCGAATATTGCGAAGCCTGGATCGACATCCATCTGCCGCCGGAAACCCCCATGGGCGAAATCATCACCGAAATTGAAGAGGTAGTCTCCACCCGGGAGAACGAAACCGCCGACATCAGCGTTCAATTTCGCACGGAAACCATTGACGCCGGCTATGCCCTGCCGGAAAAGGGCCGCATGTGGGATCGGCTCAAAAATATTTACAAGCAAAAGCGCCTGCCCTGGAAAACCCAAGCCTTCCGCAGCCATTCCGACGCCAACCAGATTTTCGCCTCCGGCGCCAAGCCCATCCTGCTGGGACCGGGCCAACTGGAAAAAGCCCATGCCCAGGACGAGGCCATCGCCTTTTCACAAGTGGTACAGGCCGCGGAAATTTATTTGGACTTGATGAGAGTGGTTTCGGCAACAGACAAATAATGACCTCATGAAATTATTTTAAATAAGCTTTGCAGATGGGATGATCTTTTTTGTTGCTGGAACCATATATTGGTCTGTATAATGGTGCAAAATTCTAATAGGAGGACCGCAAAACAATTTGAAACACATTAAAGAGTATTTTGGGAAAATCTTCCAACGCTTTTTCCGATCAAAATCCAAACCACCTGTTCTCGATGATATTATTCAATTAAAACCGGAAATCGATTGCCGCGCAACAGTTGTTTCCATTCCGGAAGATCCGAACAAACCAAGGGCTCCCAAGGAAGAGCGGCTTCATGAGGGCAAGGCCGATCCGAAACCGTGGCAGCCGGCCGATTTTCAAGTGTCCGTGGAGGCAGGCAAGACCCGTTTCCATGAATTGGTACTTCCGAACGAGGTCATGCACGGCATTGCCGATCTGGGATTTCAATATTGCACACCCATTCAGGCCGAGATGTTGCCGGCAACCCTGACAGGCAGCGATGCCTTTGGCCGGGCCCAGACCGGAACCGGTAAGACCGCCGCTTTTTTAATCACCATTCTGACCCGGCTCCTGGCCGATTCAGCCGGTAAAATTTCAAAACCAGGGACGCCCCGGGCCTTGATCCTGGCCCCCACGCGCGAACTGGTGATCCAGATCATGACCGAAGCCGAGGCCTTGGCGCGCCACTGCCCCTTTCGCATTGTCGCCGTTTTCGGCGGTATGGATTATGAAAAACAGAGACGGCTGTTGACCGAGGCGGCCGTGGACATGGTCATTGCCACACCCGGCCGCCTGCTGGATTTCCTGCGCAAAAGACAAATCCGCCTCAGCCGGGTTGAATTTCTGGTTATCGATGAAGCGGACCGCATGCTGGATATGGGTTTTATCCCCGACGTGAGTCGTATTATCGCCGGCACCCCTCCAAAAGCCACGCGCCAGACCATGTTGTTCAGCGCCACCCTCACCCCTGAAGTCAGGAAAATGGCGGCGCAATGGACCCATGCCGCTGTTTCGGTGGAGATCGAGCCGGATCAAGTGGCTGCGGACACAGTGGAGCAGATCGTGTTTATCACCACGGTTGACGATAAATTCAATTTGTTGCTGAATTACATTAACAAAAACGATTTACAGCGTGTCATCGTGTTCTGCAACCGTAAGGATGAAACCAGGCTCCTGGCCCAAAAATTCATCCAATACGAGATGAACTGCGCCGTACTTTCCGGCGATATCCCCCAGCGGCAGCGAATACGGACCCTGGAGGATTTCAAAGAAGGCAAGATCCGGCTGCTGGTGGCCACGGATGTGGCCGGCCGGGGCATCCATATCGACGGAATGGACCATGTGATCAATTACACCCTGCCCCATGATCCGGAAGATTACGTGCATCGCATCGGCCGCACCGGCAGGGCCGGCGCCTCCGGCACATCCGTCAGTTTCGCCTGCGAGGAAGATTCTTTCTATATTCCGGCCATTGAGGAATACATGGGGCGGGCCATGGTCTGCGCCCGGCCCCCGGAAGAGCTGCTGGCCCCCATCGCTCCGCCGGCCCGCAAAAAAAGAACCCGGCCCAACCGTCCCCGGCCTGGATTGAACCAGGCCGCAAGTGAATCCGCCGGACCGGAATCCAAGCCGCGCCATCATCACCGTCGCCGCCGCAGCCGCAACGGTTTTTCCGGGGCCGTCAAGGTCAAAGGCCCGGCAGAGGCGGCGCGACCTTAGCACGGTTGCCGGCCTTTCAGAAGCGTTGAGGCAGGCAGCCTTGATCATCGTTTCGGCCGCAGCGCGACTGGAAGCCGCGCCCACATGAAGAACAGCCGAAACGATGCATCGTGTTAGCTGATTCCGCCGGTTCCCCCTATAATTCCGGAGCCTGAGCAGGAATAACACAGATAAACATCAGCGGTACATCGCCGGTATTCTTGAATTGGTGTTCTTCACCGGGGGGTACATAAACCGTGTCGCCGGTTTCAATGGCCGTCCAGCGGCCGTTCAGGAATACCGCTCCGTGACCGGCATGGATGAAAACCTCATGCTCCCAGGCATGTTGATGCCGGGGCGTGAAGCCGTTCTCAGCCACTTGAAACAGACGCATACAGAAATTGGCAGCGCCATCGGCCTTGCCGATCAAAACACGGCCCTCAACCCCTTTGACAGTGTCACTGTCAAAGGCAGTGGGCAGGATTTGTTTGGAAGCCATGATCTTCATTTGTAAATTCCTCCTGAAATGAATGTTCACAAACCTTATCCGGCCTTTGGGGGGCGTGTCAATATTTCCGGCAGGGCAATCGCGTTTGGTTTTCGGGGTCGGGGTCGCTATCGGTATCGCCGTCGAATCAATATATTTCAATGACCTATCCTGTGGAAAAAAGCTGGCAAACCAAGGGGGATGACGATATAATAAATTTTTAAATTCCATATTGCTCATGTGAAAGATACCGGATGACGAATGCGTGATCACGGTAGTAACCGGCCCTGACGGCGCTTATGAGGATGAAAGCGATGCCGAAGATAATCAAATCCAATCTGATCCGCGAGGATACCATTGATTTGCTGCACAAATTCCAAATTTTGAAGGCCCTGAGCCAGGAAGAAATTAAAACCTTGCTAGGCAAGGAAGGCAACCAATATCATCAGCGTATTGCCAAGCTGGTGCAATATGTGGAGAAAGAAGTCGTCGTAAATGAGGGCGAATTTGACAGTTGGGTATTCTGGGTGGTCAAGGGAGAATTCGCCGTCATCAAAAAGGAAGTCACCATAGCCGTGTTCAGTCAGCCTGGGGAAGTTTTCGGCGAGATGAGCATACTGGCCGGGGACTCCCGTTCCGCCTCGGTGGTCGCCATGGGTGCGGGGGTGTGCCTATGTATCGATATGTCGGTGCTCTACACCATAGAAGACCAGACTATCAAGCGGAAAATAGAAGAAGGCATCCAGCGGTTGAAATCCGAACGATTGAACCTGACCACTGAAAAACTGGCATCTGAAAAGCGTTGGATCGCATCCCAATTGATGGACATCAATGCTGAAAAAGAGCGGTTGGCCGAGAAAGAAAAAATCCTGCACTCAAAAGAACTGGAACTTCGCGCCATGGAAGCAAAGCTGGCGGCCTTGGAAAAGCGGCTGGCTGAAAAAGAGATCAAATAAGAACCGGCTGAAATTGCTTACGGCCGCATTATTATTTGATGCGCCTGAGTTTGTGGGTCTCACGTAATTGTCGCCACAATGTTTGGATAATGATGACCACTACGCCTTCTTCACTCAAGTGCGCCTGTTTGGATTGAAGGCGGCAGGACTCCATCAGCGCCGAATTGCCTGACCAAAGGCCGAAATTCTGATGAATGTACTCACCCAAACCGGTATGCAAGGCTGGCAGTTCCGCGACTGTCATGTTGGCGATGATGGCCCTGTCTTTGAGGGGCAAGGCTGAGATCAGTCGCGCCACTGCTTTTTCCAGCGTATCCGGCGGCAGTTCTACCGACTCGGTCTCTTTTTCAGCGTTCTTCCAAAAATTCGCTTCAATGAGGCCCATATAGACAACCGTTTCCAGCAGGTTCTGGGCGGATACATGGAGCCGGGCATCTTCTTTGCGACTCGGGCCGGCCACATGCATGGTTTCAACGGAAAAACTTTCAGCCCAGGCACTGATTTCCTGGGCTGCTTCAAAAGCGGCTGTCTGCTTCAGGTCCATTGCCAGACAGGGCTTTTGATGGATTTCAGCCCAGGATTGAATCCGTCGCAGCCTGTCCGACAAATTCCCCTGGAAGAGGATCAGAGTGCCGTGGGCGGCCAGCAGATTTTTTTCATCAGCCGAGTTCACGCCGGGGCTGGTGTTTATCGTAAGGTTGTATTTTTGGGAGGTTTGGCGGTTTGTAAAAAGAATATTACTGTCGGTCCAGCCGCCGTGGGCAAGATCGAGTTTGAGGGCGACTTCTAGCGCAGCACCGGCCACGCCTTCTTCTCCATTGGAAAGAATTTTATTAATCATGGGAGAAAATCCGGTTTACAATCATCATATGCATCCTTGGGGCATTGTATAAAAAGGGGCGAAGATATTCAATTGCAAAACCTTCATCCCGGAACTTGGTCGGAAAAATATTTGGCCTTACACGCAGGGCACAGATAAGCCGGGACTTTGGGCGAATGAGTGAAACGGGCATCGTAGGTTTTCATCCAGCCGTAATCCGACAGCTTGGTTCCCACCCGGGCTGTCAAAATCGCCAGGGGTGGTGCTTCAGAATAGGCCTCATCCCTTTCAAAAAAGGTTGCGCCATAGATGCACCCGCTGCAAGGAATATCCACGGTATTTGTATCAGGGGCTTCGGATTCCATTATTCACTGCTTCAATTGACAAATAAAAGGCCTGTGCTCAAATTCTGATATCAAATTAAAATTATAAGAAATATTTAAGAACGAATTGCGCAAAAGTCAAGTCCCTGGTATGATCCAAGGAAAAAAAACCAGGCAAACAGAGGGAACGCTGAAGGCTTTTTGATCAAAGCTTTTAGTGAGATTGAAAATTTTGATTTACAATTTTTCCAGAAGGAAGGGCTGATTTTCAAATGGCAAGAGGAAAAAAATATTATGCAATTGCCCGTGGGCGGAAACCCGGCATTTATGAGGAATGGTATGGTGAACAAGGTGCGGAAAAACAGATCCAAGGTTTTACCGGTGCGGTCTATAAAGGATTTTTATCCCGTGAAGAGGCTGAGGAGTGGCTGAAACAACCCATCCGGAAGCCCAAAGCCATCGGAACTGAAATCTCCCCTAAAAAAGGCGGGAACGGTCCACGGAAAGGGGATATGGTCCTTTTTACGGACGGGGGCTGCATCAACAATCCCGGACCGGGCGGATACGGTGTGGTGCTGATACAAAACGGCCATCGCCATGAGCTGTCCGGCGGCTTCCGTCTCACCACCAACAATCGGATGGAGCTGACAGCCTGTATTGTAGGGCTGGGGCAGTTGGCGGAAAAAGCGGCTGTGACCGTCTACACCGATTCCCAATATCTCGTGAATGGAATCACCAAGGGCTGGGCCAAGAGCTGGCGAAAACGGGGCTGGAAAAAATCAGATGGTCAAAATGCCTTGAATCCGGATTTATGGGAACGTCTGCTGGAATTGTGTGAATTTCATGATGTGGAATTCGTCTGGGTCAAGGGCCATGCCGGCAACAAGGAAAATGAGCGCTGCGATCAACTGGCAACCGCGGCGGCAGCAAAAAAGCAATTGCCAAAGGATGAAGGGTATAAAGGCAACGAATAACCAACAACAAGAAACGGTCAAGGAGGTCCCATGGCAGTGAACTACAAAGAGCTGGGTTTGGTAAACACCCGTGAGATGCTTCAAAAGGCCATGGCCGGCGGGTATGCCGTACCTGCTTATAATTTTAACAATCTTGAGCAGATCCAGGCCATCATCAACGGCTGCGGGCGAACCGGCTCGCCGGTGATTCTGCAAGTATCCAAAGGGGCCCGGGAGTATGCCGACCCGATCCTGCTCCGCAACCTGGGAAAGGGTGCCGTGGAGATGGCGTGCTCCCAAGGGTATAAGATTCCCATTGCCCTTCATTTGGATCACGGCGACAGTTATGAAGTCTGCGAGGCCTGTATTGAAAACGGTTTTTCGTCGGTAATGATCGACGGGTCTCACCACCCCTATGAGGAAAACGTGGAATTGACCCGGAAGGTAGTGAATTTTGCCCATCACCATGATGTGACCGTGGAAGGTGAGCTGGGGATCCTGGCAGGCATCGAAGACGATGTCTCCGCAGCCCAATCCCTTTACACCCGGCCGGATGATGTGGAAGACTTTGTCCGCAGAACCGGTGTGGATTCCCTGGCCATTTCCATTGGCACGTCCCACGGGGCCTTTAAATTCAAACCGGAGCAGTGCACCAAAAATGAACAGGGCGTGTTTGTCCCGCCGCCGCTGCGTTTCGACATTCTAGCGGAAATCGAAAAGCGCATCCCCGGCTTTCCCATCGTACTGCACGGCGCCAGCTCGGTTTTGCAGAAATATATTGATATCATCAACAGCAACGGCGGCAAATTGGAAGCCGCCGTGGGCATCCCGGAAGGGCAACTGCGTCAAGCCGCCAGTTCAGCCGTATGCAAGATCAATGTGGATTCGGACGGGCGTCTGGTCATGACAGCCATGATCCGCAAAATCTTCAGCGAAAATCCCAAGGAATTCGATCCGCGCAAATATCTCGGCCCGGCCAGGGAAGAGCTGATGAAAATGATCATGGACAAGAATCGGAACGTGTTCGGCAGTGCGGGGCGATATTGATTTCATCAAGCAGCCCAAAGAAAACCCGAAATCCGAATATCGAAATGCGAAACAAATTCGAATTACCAAAATTCAAATAAGACAGCCTTGGCAAATGCTGCAGTACCAGCCGGCGCTTTTTGTTTTGGTTATTAGAATTTCGAATTTGTTTCGAGTTTCGGATTTCGGCATTCGAATTTAAAAATAACTAATGTCCCCCCGCGGCGGCTTTCTCTTTTTGAGCTGCTTCTTTAGGCGGTGCCGGCTGAACGGACGCCAAACCTGCCGTGGCTTTTTTCAATTTCTTTTTCACCAGCTCCGTCTCAGCCTCACCAAGCTTCAGTTGAGCAGCCGATTCAAGGTCGGCGATGGCTGTTTGGTATCCTTCCACAGTCCCCTTTCCGGCAGCCACATCCGCGCGATACAACAATAAGACGAAATCGATATTCCGGAACCGCGCTGCAATGATTTCCTGCTGCTGTTTGGTCGTGGCATAGGGTTGGGCTTTGGTCAGGTCCGCACGGATTGCTTCAAAATCCGGTATGCTGGCGGCATCCACAATAGTATCCACTTTTTCAATAAAATAATTACAGATAAGAGGATATACTTCCGCTTTATCATAGCTTTTTTTCACTTGTTCCGGCAGAACAGCTCCCGGCATTGTTACCAGGTGATGTCTGCCCACAGGCGCAAAATTACCCTTCCAGACTTCCAGCGCGCCATCGTCCTCTATCAAATAATAATTCCTCGAATTGCTGACACTGGTAATCACAATCGGGGTAAATATCACGGCTAGGCCGGCAACCAGCGCGATAAGTATTTTTTTCAAGCCGGCGGCTTTCTCCGCATCAAACGGCTTTGGTTTGGGCAGGTCCGGGATTGGTTCTGCTGTCTGTATGGCCGCAGCCTCTAATTCAGCTTCGGCTTCTGCCTTGGCTTTAGCCTCTGCTTCGGCTTTGGCGCGGGCTTCGGCTTCCGCCTTGGCTTTGGCCTCTGCTTCGGCTTTGGCGCGGGCTTCGGCTTCCGCCTTGGCTTTGGCCTCTG
>DYJD01000005.1:231752-284539 GCA_020723325.1 Desulfosudis oleivorans
TCGGCTTCCGCCTTGGCTTTGGCCTCTGCTTCGGCTTTGGCTCTGGCTTCGGCTTCCGCCTTGGCTTTGGCCTCTGCTTCGGCTTTGGCTCTGGCTTCGGCTTTGGCAGCGGCTGCTTCTAAATCCGCCATGGTATATTTTCGAAAAAGTATTTTATGCAATTCTTCAGTTTCAGCACCATCACCGAGGAAAGTCGGTGCGCTGAACTGTTGTGAGTCTGTTTCACTCAATGGAGCGGTATACAATTTTTCAGGAACCCAGTTATCAAATTTTTTATGAATAAGAGATTCCAATGTGGGCTTGGTTTCCGGAGGGGATTGTTTTTTAGCAGTGGATTTTGCTTTGGTGGTTGCTTTACTCGTGGATTTTTTGCCTTCCGCGGTTCTTTCTTCTGTGGTCGCCGCAGCAGCTTTTTCCTTTGCAGCTTTGTCTTTGCTCCCCTTTTTCGAAGTGGACTTCAATAAACTTTTCTTGCCCATAGAATCCTCATTTTTCAATTAGTTACCAATAGTTCTGCCATTGCTGGATATACAAAACAAAATTCTATATCGGATGTAATGGGCTTTGTAAACATTTTTTTCAGATCCGGATCTGTGGTGAAAATTAGGTGTTATGAAAACCTTGATAAAGACCCATATGCCCCAGGCCGAATATTAAAAAAGAAAACGCATTTTTAAGTTGACAAGAAAAGCCGTTGCACTCTATCAATGGCAGAACAACTCGAAAATTCAGGTTATGGTCTGACAAAGCATTCAATATGTACCCGACAATCCCCATGGAGGTGTGATATGGCTTTGAAGAGGAACTTGGAGGCAGGACAATTTGTGATTCTGGCGGAAATGGAGCCTCCAAAAGGTGTGGATGTCACCGGTTTTGTCAACAATGCGCTTAAAGTCAAAGGTGCCATTGACGCCTTTCTGATCCCTGAAATGAGCAACGCCGTAATGCGCATCAGCTCATTGGGGGGGGCCATGCTGCTGCAGTCCAAGGGAATGGAGACTGTCATGCAGGTTTGCTGCCGGGATCGCAACCGGCTGGCTCTGCAAGCAGATTTATTGGCGGCTTATGCCTGCGGGATCAGCACAATCATGGCGGTCACAGGTGAGGATCCGACTTTCGGCGACCATCATAAGGCCAAAGCGGTTTACGATGTGGGGATGATCGAGCTGCTGCATGGAATTCGGGGGCTGCAGGACGGCAAGGATATGGCTGGCGTAGAACTTGCCGGTGCACCGGACTTTATGGTGGGCGGCGCGGTCAATACCGGCCTCAGCGGCCAGGCCCTGGAAGCCGAGCTTAAGGAGCTGGAAGATAAAATCAATGCCGGCGTACGCTTTTTGATAACCCCGCCGATTTTCGATCTGAGCGTGCTGGACAGGCTTGGCCAGATCATCCCGCGCAAGGATGTAAAAATCATCCCCACGGTCCTGCTGCTCAAATCCATGGGGATGGCGCGGTATATCGCCCGCAATGTTTCCCATATCCATGTTCCGGATGAAATCATAACCCGGCTACAAAAGACCGGGGATAAGGTCCGTGAATGCATCCTCATCGCCCAGGAGACCATCAAGGCCTGCAAGGACAAAGGCTTCAGCGGCGTGCTGATTTCCACCATGGGATGGGAAAACAAACTTCCGGAGATAATTGGTGGAATGGGGGTTTAATCCCCCATTTTGGCCATATAATCGTCGTACATGGTTTCCAAAGTCAATTTGTGCTTAGCTTCTTCCTGGCACAAGATTTTAAAGAGTTTTTTCTGGTCGCCGGCATCAGTATGCTCCTGCAGATGATTATACAGAGCCAGGGCTTTTTCTTCCCGTTTCATGGCCACCATCAAAATCTCCTTATAGCCCATGCCCTTGCTGTATTCGAGATCGACCACAAAGTCGCTGCGTTTTAAATCCGTGATCCACTCCATTTTGTAACCGACTAAAGCGCCGGCCGACAGACCCTGCAACATTTGCTGATGTTTTTTCTCTTCCTTGGCAAAATCCGCAAAAAGCTTTTTGGCGCCGGACATGCTTTCCTCTTTGCTGAGTTCCAGATAAAATGCTTCCGCCTCTTTTTCCTTTTCAATGGCATAGTCAATGACGGCTTTCAGGCTTTCAAATTTCATGGAAATCTCCTTTTCGTCTGATCTGCTGCTGATATAAAACCGGTTGGTGCCTGCCTTTTTTTCACTTGAAGAAATTTTTATTTAACAGAATTTGTGGAGGAATTCCATCTTTTCCTTATATCTATTCCCACAGGAAGAGCCCATGTAAAAGAAACTCTTTTATCGTGGTCGATTGAAACTCTATATAGATATGGACCTCGATCGCGACCCTGGAAAAAAGCTGCATGCAATCCTTATCTGCGCTGAAGCTGTGGATGTGTGGAATAATCAAACAGGGCTGTTGAAAATAGCAACACATATACAACAATCTTAATTATAAAGATAAAATGAATATTTTTCAGGTGCTTTTCCTTGTGGGTGTAGAGATATCCCCCAGTTGATCAAAGCCGGCTGAACTTCAAGCCGCTAGGCGGACATGCTTTAAAATTATGTAACATATTAATTTTATATTTAAATAAATATAAAATCAATATTTGGCATCTGTCTTGCTATACCATTAGACAACAAAACAGATTGTCCCTATCGATGATATGTACATAAACAAATCAACCAAAGAAGGAGCACGGGCATGGCACTCAAAAATGAAGAAAAAAGAAGCCGGTTGGGGTATGGATCCACTTATATGAAGGGCGAAGGCCGGGATCAGGCGGACAACCAAGGGATTCGGACCGTGCTGGGCGGCCAGGTCTGGACGGTTGCGCCGGATAAACGGGCGGAAACGGCCAATCCCTGCATCTGGATGCAGGCCGGAGTAGCTAAATTCAAGAATTGCAACAACTACTATGACTGCACCACCTGCAAATATGATTTCGGCATGCAGACCAAAGTCGCGGAAGGCAAACAGAGCAGTTGGCAGGATGCCATGCGCAAACGCTCCGCCTTGCAGCGGGTCTGCCGTCACAGTCTCACCCACCGCATTGAAAACCGCGCCTGCGCCTATGACTATCAATGCGCCTCCTGTGATTTTGATCAATATTTTGAAGATGTCTGGACCGCCCGGGCCAGATCCTTCCCCAATGAGATCCGCAAGGTCAAAGGTTTTGCCCTGCCCCTGGATTACCACTTCCATATGGGCCACACCTGGGCCAGGATCGAGAGCGGCGGTTTTATCCGTATCGGCTTGGATGATTTTGCGCTGAAACTCTTGGGCAAGGCCGATGCCTTCCAACTGCCCTTGATGGGCAAGGAACTGGATCAGGGCAAGGTGGGCTGGGGTTTGAATCGGAAAGGCAACCTGGCCGACGTGCTTTCGCCGGTGGACGGGGTGATCATGGATGTGAATGCCAAAGTGCGCGAAAACCCGCAATTGGCCAACGGCGAGCCTTACGGCGACGGCTGGCTTTTCATGGTGCGCACCCCGGACGTGAAGCAAACCATGAAAAATCTCATGGACAATCAACACAGCCTGACCTGGATCAATGACGAAATCAAGACCCTGGAGCAGATGATCGAAGGCGTGGCCGGCCCCCTGGCAGCCGACGGCGGATTTTTCACCGACGATATTTTCGGGGCCCTGCCGTCCCTGGGCTGGAAACAATTGACCAAGGCGTTCTTGAAAGCATAAACAACCTGGAAAGACGAGGGCAACGCCATGGGATCACTATGTTCTGTTCAAAAAAAGAAAGGCAACCAGCCGGCCTGTATCTGGATGCAGGCCGGCGTGGTGCCCCGCAAGATCTGCAACCTGAATTATGATTGCGCCGCCTGCACCTTTGATCGCGCCATGACCCGGGCCGCGGATGAAAACCGGAAGTCCAGACTGGAAGGGAAAAGCCATGCCGGTGAATCGGGCCGGATTGTTTATTGGAAGGACAAACTGCGCGCCCTGCCCCCCTGGAAGCGGCCTTGCCTGCATCATATGAAAGGCCGAATCGACTTTCGGGCCTGCACCGGCGAATATCAATGCGGCAAATGTGACTTTGACCAATATTTCAACGACCAATACAGCGTGCATGCCCTGCTGCGCCCGGTGGAAGTCCTGGATGTGGACGGATTCAAGGTGCCCCAGGGATTTTATCTGCACCGGGGCCACACCTGGCTGAAAGTGGAGGAAAACGCCGAAGTGCGCATCGGTCTGGATGATTTTGCCGCGCGCCTGCTCGGCCCCTTGAGTTATGTCGAAGCGCCTTTGTTGGGCAAGGAATTGCGCCAGGACCGCGCCGACATCCTGGTCCATCGGAAGGAGCGCAAGGCCCTGCTGCTGTCCCCTGTGAGCGGAGTGGTCACGGCCGTGAATTCGGCCCTCCGGGAAAAGGGCCGAAAGGTCAATGATGATCCTTACGCTTCCGGCTGGATCCTGCGGATTCAGGCCGATGATCTGCGCCGTGATTTAAAGAACCTGATGATCGGCGAGGAAACCGAGGCCTTTTTGGCAGAGGAGATCGACCGGCTTTATCAAGTAATTGAAGACGAAGCCGGACCCCTGGCCGCCGACGGCGGCCAGTTGGGCAAGGATATTGCCGGAAACCTGCCCGGGCAAAGCTGGGACCGTTTGGTCAATCTCTTTCTGCACACCTAAGCAAGCCCGCGCTTTAGCGCTTCACGATCATGGCCACGGCCTCGCCGCCGCCCAGACACAGGGAGGCGAGGCCGGTTTTTTTATCCTGTTTGATCATTTCATGCAGGAGGGTCACCAATACACGGCAGCCGCTGGCGCCGATGGGATGGCCCAGGGCCACACTGCCGCCGTTGACATTCACGCGCCCATGGTCCAGGGAGAGCTCCCGCAGGACCGCCAGGGTTGATCCGCTGAAGGCTTCATTGATTTCATATAAGTCCACCTGATCTTTGCCCAGGCCCTCTTTGCGCAGGCATTTGGGAATGGCCCAGATTGGCGCCACCAGTACATATTTCATGTCAATGCCGTAAGCAGCCTGGGCACCGATGACCGCCATGACGGTACAGCCCAGTTCCCGGGCTTTTTGCGCAGACATGACCACCACTGCGGCAGCTCCATCGCTGATAATGGAAGCATTGCCGGCAGTGCCCACCCCATCCTTTTGAAAAGCCGGCTTCATTTTGGCGAGGATCTCATAGGTGGTTTCCTGGGGGCATTCATCCTGCAGGAATTGAGTGGGAGCACCCTTGCGGCCCGGCACTTCCACCGGCACGATTTCGTCGGCGAACCGGTTGGTGCGGACCGCGTGCAAGGCCCGGCGGTAGGATTCCACGGCAAAGTGATCCTGATCGTCCCGGCTGATGTTGTATTTTTGAGAACAGAGCTCGTTGGACATGCCCATGTGAAAATCATTGACTATATCCCACAGGCCGTCGTGCACCATGTGGTCCTGGAGGGTTGCGGGCCCCATGCGGTAGCCGAAGCGGGCCTTCTCCAGGTAGTAGGGCGCCATGCTCATGTTTTCCATGCCGCCGGCCACCACCACATCCGCATCCCCCGTTTGCACGGCCTGGGCCGCCAGCATGACGGCCTTCAGGGCTGAACCGCAAACCTTGTTGACGGTCACGCATTCCACTTCCCAGGGCATCCCGGCTTTCACCGCGGCCTGCTTGGCCGGATTCTGGCCATAGCCGCAGGGCAACACCATGCCCATGATGACTTCATCCACGACTTTCTTTTCAATACCGGCCTGCTGAATAGCGGCATCAATGACCACGGCGCCCAGGCTGGTTCCATCGATTCGACCCAAGGAGCCGTTGAAACTGCCCAGCGGGGTGCGTACGGCGCTGACTATTACTGCTTCTTGCATACTCCCTACCTTTTACAATAAATTATGGTTTGCCATCCTTTGGCATTGTTCATTGGTTCGGCCACATATTTTAAATTCGAATATTGAAATCCGAAATTCGAAACAAATTCAAAATTTCAATGATCAAATAGCCCAAACAAAAAACAGCGATTCGATGGTCGAATTATTTGCCAATGTTGTTTTATTTGAATTTTGGTAATTCGAATTTGTTTCGGATTTCGATATTCGAATTTCGGATTTTTCTGACTGGTCGAAACAGTGATCAAAGCCCGTCCTTTCTACATGCTTCGCCGATATCGGCCGCCCACTTCGTAGAGCGCCCGGGTGATCTGGCCCAGGGAGCAGACCCGCACGGTCTGCATCAATTCCTCAAAAATATTGGCGCCGGAAAGGGCCTTCTGCTGCAATCTAGCCAGGGCCGCCGGAGATTCTTTTTCATTGCGTTTCTTGAATTCAGCCAGCCGGGCCAATTGGGACTGCTTTTCCTCTTCCGTGGCCCGGGCCAGCTCCAGATTGGAAGCGACTTCCGCCAGGGAAGCGTCCGGATTGAGAAAAGTATTGACGCCGATGATGGGCAGGGTGCCGGTATGCTTGCGCTGTTCGTAATACATGGACTCTTCCTGGATTTTGCTGCGTTGATAACCGGTCTCCATGGCGCCGAGCACCCCGCCCCGGGCCGTGATACGATCAAATTCCATGAGTACGGCTTCCTCCACCAGCCGGGTCAATTCCGCGACAATGAAACTGCCCTGATTGTTATTTTCATTCTTGGCCAGCCCCCATTCGCGATTGATGATCAATTGAATGGCCAAGGCCCGGCGGACGGATTCATTGCTGGGGGTGGTGATGGCTTCATCAAAAGCATTGGTGTGCAGGCTGTTGCAGTTGTCGTAAACAGCGCAAAGGGCCTGGAGGGTGGTGCGGATGTCGTTGAACTGAATTTCCTGGCTATGCAAGGAACGGCCGGAGGTCTGAATATGGTATTTGAGCATCTGGGACCGGGGGGCGGCCTGATATTTTTCCCGCAGGGCCACGGCCCAAATCCGTCGTGCCACCCGGCCCATGACCGTATATTCGGGATCCATGCCGTTGGAAAAGAAAAAGGATAAATTGGGCGCGAATTTGTCAAGGGACATGCCCCGGGACAGATAGTATTCCAGATAAGTGAAGCCATTGGCCAGGGTCAGGGCCAGTTGGGTAATGGGATTGGCTCCAGCTTCGGCAATGTGATACCCGGAAATGGAGACCGAATAGAAATTGCGCACATCGTTTTGGATGAAAAATTCCTGGATGTCACCCATCATTTTCAGGGCGAATTCAATGGAGAAGATACAGGTGTTCTGGCCCTGATCCTCCTTTAAAATATCCGCCTGGACCGTGCCGCGGATGTTGGATAGCACCATGGCGCGAATGCGTTGGGCCTCCTCGACTGTGGGCGGAGAGCCTTTTTCAGCCTCATATCCGGCCATCTGCTGATCTATGGCGGTATTCATGAACATGGCCAGGATAATGGGCGCCGGACCGTTGATGGTCATTGAAACCGATGTGCTGGGAGAGCACAGGTCAAAACCGCCATAGAGCACATGCATATCGTCCAGGGTGCAGATGCTGACGCCGGAGGTGCCGATCTTACCGTAGATGTCCGGCCGGATGTCCGGATCATACCCGTACAGGGTGACGGAATCAAAGGCCGTGGAGAGCCGGGTGGCCTTATAATCAGAGGACAGCAGCTTGAAACGCTTGTTGGTCCTGGCCGGCCCGCCTTCGCCGGCAAACATGCGCGTGGGATCTTCATCGGCCCGTTTCAGGGGAAACACGCCGGCGGTGTAGGGAAATCGGCCGGGGACGTTTTCTTCCCGCATGAAACGGTAGATTTCAGCAGGATCGGTGTAGCGCGGCAAGGCCACTCTGGGAATCTTCAAATGGGACAGGGATTCGCTGAAGAGCGGCAGTTGCATCTTGCGCTCACGGATCTCGAATTCCAACTGGTCCTGGTGGTAATCCCGGCTGATTTCCTCCCATTCAGCCATGAGCCGGGTGGTTTCCGGGGCCAGCAAGTTCCCAAAGCGGTCGGCTTCATCCAGCAGATGATCACGCATGACTGCTTTTTCTTCCGGATCGGTCGCATGGCTTAGGAGCGCCGCGGTTTCCCGCAGGTGCCAGCAATTCCGCAGCACCAGGGCCTGCTTTTCCGTCTGCTGATGATAGGTTCTGACCGTATCGGCGATTTCGGAAAGATAGCGCGTACGCGTGGGCGGAATGATGATGGTCTTGGAGGAGGAAAACTTGTTCTCCAAAAGGGGGAGATGCGATTTGAAATCCACCCCGATTTTACGGGATATGGTGGCCAGAATGGCCTGATACAACGCGGTAACGCCGTCGTCATTGAATTTGGCGGCAATGGTGCCGAAAACCGGCATTTTTTCCGGAGGCATATCCCAGGCCTTGCGGTTGCGCTGCACTTGTTTTCTGACATCCCGCAGGGCGTCCTCGCTGCCTTGTTTATCGAATTTGTTCACCGCCACCAGGTCGGCATAGTCCAGCATGTCGATTTTTTCCAATTGGGAAGCAGCGCCGAATTCACTGGTCATGACGTAAATGGAGACATCCGTCATATCAAAGATGCGTGAATCGCCCTGACCGATACCGGCGGTTTCGGCGATGATCAGATCAAAGCCGGCGGCCTTTACCACATCAATGGCCTCGGGCATGGCCAGGGGGATCTCCATGTGAGAGCGTCTGGTGGCCAGACTGCGGGTGTAGATACGCGGGTTGTCGATGGCGTTCATGCGGATGCGGTCGCCCAGCAGGGCTCCGCCGGTTTTACGGCGGGAAGGATCGCCGCAGAGCACGGCCACGTGAAGATCCTTTTGATCCAGCAGAAGTCTCAGGATGAATTCGTCTGTCAGGGAGGATTTCCCGGCGCCGCCGGTTCCGGTGATGCCGATCACCGGCACTTTCCGCTCCCCTTGTTTTTGATGCAGGCCGGCCTGGATCCTTTCAAGGCGGCTGTCGTTGGTCTCCTTCAAGAGCATGACAGCGGAAATGAATTTGGCCAGGGCTGAGCGGTTGTTCACGGAAAGGGCGTCTATGTCCAGGGTATCCACATCCGCTGTAGCAAAATCAAGCTGCTCCAGCATGTGGTTGATCATGCCCTGAAGCCCCATTTGGGCGCCGTCTTCCGGGGAATAAATTTTGGAAATCCCGTAAGCCTCCAGCTCTTTGATTTCCTCCGGAACAATGACCCCGCCGCCGCCGCCGAATATTTTAATGTGCCGGGCGGATTCGGCTTTTAACAGATCGGCCATATATTTAAAGAATTCCATATGACCGCCCTGGTAGCTGGACACGGCCACGCCGTTGGCGTCTTCTTCCACGGCGGCATTGACGATTTCTTTCACAGAGCGGTTATGCCCGAGATGGATTACTTCGGCGCCGGAATCCTGTAGGATTCTGCGCATGATATTGATGGCAGCGTCATGGCCGTCGAATAAGGAAGTGGCCGTGACAATGCGGATATTGTTTTTTGGTCTGTAGGGAACCGGCTGCATTTACTCTCCTTGGCAGATCTATTCCATCACTATTCGCTCTGCCCATTGAAAATACTGAAAATGGTTTTGGTTTGAAAAGCAATATAGTCCTCAATGGAGTAATTGCGTGTGTAGAACCAGCGCCGAAAGGCCCAGGCTTGTCCAAGCACGGAAATATTGTGGGCCACGAGTTCGGCCGTCTTCTCATCCAGCATCGGCAAATCACCGGAAGCAGCAGCGTGCCGCAAGACGTCCCGGAAAATGCCGGTAATGCGGATTTCATTTTCAAGCACTTTTTTCTTCCATTGGGGCGGCAGGAATTGGGTTACCTGGTACATCAGCAGAATGTGATCACTCATGCGATGACAGATCATCAGGTATTCCCGGATCACCTCCGACAAGGCTTCCCGGCCTTGGGACGCATCCGATAAAATTTTGGCGACACTGGCTTCCACCTCGGCATGAATGGCATCGCAAACTAGGTAAAGCACATCTTCCTTGGAAGCAACATATTCATACAGCGAACCGATGGAAAAACCGGTGGCCCGTGCGATCTGACGCGTGGTGGTTTTATGGAATCCGTTTTCAACAAATAATTTCACCGAAGCGTCCACTATCTGCCGGCGTCTCTGCAATACAAGGTTCGGATCTTTAATCTGGGTTGGGATGTCGGCGGTCTGGTTCAAAACAAGTTAATCCTGTTTTTTAGTTTTTAGGTGATTTACACCTGAAGTTTACGCAATCTGATCGAGCGCTCGGTCAAAAAAGTAGCATGCCAAATCCCTGCCTGTCAAGGGATTATTCGAGCAACATCAATGATCAACTGCCGCACCGGGTTTTTTGGAAATTTCGGAAGCCTTATCAATATCGATGATTTTTCGTCCCCCCACATAATCCCTTGTCCGATAGCTTGTGATACCCATTAATTTTTTGGTGATATCACCCATGCGATCGATCTGGGCTTTCATCTTGGTGATCGTCACAAAATATGGATCGCTTTCCGCCAGATCCATTAACAGAATTTCAGCCGAACCGGATACATATTGGAGGGGTTGATTCAGTTCGTGACAAATGCTTCCGGACATTTCCAAGGCACCCTGCAAGCGCTCTTTCAGGATCCGGTCCTGTTCTGCGCGGGTGCGCCAGGTGTTGTCGGAAATGGTAAAAATGGACTGCTTGTTATAATCTTCCGGGTCCTTGCAGCTCAGCCGTAGATTCCCTGGAAAGGTCGAGCCGTCCTTGCGTTGAAAAACCGCATCCACTTCCAGGGGCTTGTTCTCCAAGAGATGATTTCGAAAAATCGCATCCACCCGATTAAACTCATTTTCCGATGGGAAAAAAAGCTTGGTGCTCTGCTGGTGATAATCGTTTTCAGATTCAAAGGCAAACAAGCTCAACATTTCATCGTTCACCCATTCGATCCGGCCTTCTTTTATCAGGCAGATTCCTATGGGCGAGGCTGATAGTATGTTTTTCTGGATTTCATAGCTTTGCTGCAGGGCTTTTTCAGCCCTTTCCTTCTCCTGGATTTCCAGTGTCAGCTTGCGATTTGCTTCCTCCAGCTCAGCGGTTCTGGCTTTTACCAGATCCTCCAGGTGATTTCGATATTGATTCAACTGTTGATTCACCTGGTGCAAATTTTGCGATAAACTGTAGGCCCGCAGGGAAGCAGTAATGGAAGTCAGCAGCTTGCGCGCGTTGAACTCGGTTTTGGACTTATAGTCGTTGATATCATATTTTGTTATAACTTCATGTTCCGGGGCCTGGCCCGGCTGGCCGGTGTTGAGCACGATCTGGACGATATTGTTTTTCAATTCCTCGCGGATAAAATGAACGACTTGGAGTCCGGCATCGTCGGTTTCCATGACAACATCCAGTAAAATAAAAGCAACATCCGGATGTTTCAGGAGAATGTTTTTAGTCTCCTCGCCCGAATAAGCACTCAGGAATTGAAGCGAGCGGCCTTGAAAGGTAAAATCGTCCAGGACTAGCTTCGTAACACTATGGATTTCTTCCTGGTCATCTGCAATGATGATTTTCCAGGGGGGCCGGTTCGTGATTCGGCCTGTTCTTTCAGCAGCATCTTCTGGAAACAGTAGATCGTCTTCATGGATGGGAATAACGCTGCCGCTCTCAGTCATGCTTTATCTCCTGTGTGTATCTTGGTCACCATTTCCCGCGTATCGGTCAGCAATCGTTCATTGGATTGATAGTATCAAAGCGGAGGATAGACGGGCGTGTTATATGGCTAAAATATAGAACAAATATCTTTATGTCAAGGGATCAATTGCATGGTCAGGCCTTGAAGACGAAAGGATCGGAGTTGTGGTTATCTTTCTGCCCCAGGGGCCAAAAGCCGGTTTTCAAACGATTATCCTTGACATTAGGCATGGAAAAGCGATATATCTATCGAAGAATATTGTTTATTTGTGAAAATGACCGACGCCTACAGGCTTGATTCTGCTGCGGAGTGAAGCGATGAACAAGAAGATCGTGATTGTTTTGGTACTAGTGGTTACCGGGGCAGCAATATTTCTGTTTTTTCGAAATACGAAAAAAGACGAAACCAACAAACTGATCGGCCAGGAAGCATTTACGAAATTAACGGACATATCCAAGAAGGTGCCCCAGGCCGGACTCACCCAGATGGGTTTTGCCATTAAGCAGTATCAGGAAAAAAAAGGCTCTTATCCGGAAAAGCTGGCGGATTTGTACCCGGATTATATTCCCAACAAGGGCTTTATCGATGAAATCAACTGGCATTATGAGTCCAAGGGAAACGATTTTCTTCTGAGCAAGACCATTGCAAAAGGGAGTGAGCAAATTGTAGCTTCCGTGGATAAAGCACTCATCCCCAAACTCAGCGGCGAAATGATGGTGGCCGCAGCCCCCAAAAAAGAAGCGCCACCCAAGCCTGAAATAAAATTGCCTGAACTTCCGGAAATCAAGCCATTATTGCCGCCAGCCCCCACAGCCGCTGAAGCCGCACCTGATGAGCAAATCGTGGACACACTGATTGAGCAGCTTGAGATCCTAGCTGTGGAAGATGGTCAAATTAAAGAAGGCATGCCCGAAGATATCGGCAAAACCGTCTTGGTTTGGAAAGATGAAAAGGGCACCCTTGGTTTCGGCAATATTGTATATCCGGAGACGCGCCAGCTTTCGATTTACAAAAACAATAAATGGATCAAAATCAAACGGCCGGCTCCAAAAGTGCCTGAAGAAGTGACGTCTGCCGGCGTTGTCGTACCTGGTCAAGCCTCTGATGAAGCCGGAAATTACTGGATATGGCAGGATGATAAAGGCCAGCGGGGGTATGGAAACATGGAATTGCCGGGAGGAAAAAACATAAAAATATTCAACAATAAAGAGTGGATTGACTTGAAAGAAATCCAATCGGAGCTGCCCTCGATAACACAGGTATCAGGTCCGGCTGAACCCAAACGATTGCCGGCCGAAATTGCCGCAGAATACAGCAATCGCTATTTTGTATGGAAAGATAAAAAAGGCAATCTGGGTTACGGGAATATTCAATATCCGGGCGAGCATGAAATTGATTCCATTTGTGTGGACGGCAATTGGCAAAAACCGGTCAATTAGTTAGGCAGTCCCAACAAAAAAAAGGAAAAACAAAAAAATGGAAACAAGAAATCAACAGGGCTTCACCTTGATGGAACTGGCAATCATCATGGCAATCATGTCTATTCTATCAGCAATGGCGATGATTTATTTCAACGACTCATTAAAAACGAGTCGTGATGCCGCAGTATATGCAAATGCTCAGAATCTGATAACAACGATCAACAACCAAATTTTGGATAGGGTCAGCGTCGACTATCAATCCACCACTGTATCCGGCTCCACTGTCAGCATCGGTGCCACGGAAGAAGACGGCTCCACTGCACGGGCTCCGATTCCTTTATCGCCGGGCGTACAAATTGTCTTTACCGCCGGTTTTGACAATAAATGCTTTAAAAATATGAATCTTAGTTCTTTTGCGGCCTATATTTATCATGCCAACGGCAGCAGAAGCCCTTTTGACCCCACCGGCAATAATAGGCGGGGGGTACAGATCATCATCGATGAAACCACAAGAGTAAATGAATATATTATGTTCTGATATTTTTAATGCGATTGCCCCGAATCCCCCTCTTTACATTCTTGTTCATCATTGATACGGTACTTGCGCCCGTGCGTTCCATTATTTAGAGAACGGACCTGGATTGCTTTTGAGCCATGATCTTGGATTTCAGAATGATATTCAAAAAGAGGTGGAAGATGAAACAAGTGGAAAAACAACTGCTGCGGATTTGCTGTTTGATGATTTTATTTTTGCCGGCCTTTACCTGGGCCGAGACGCTCACAGCCCAACTGAATGTAAATTCTTCTGATTTAGAAGCCAAGGTTGAGGGCCAGGTGTATCAATTCCAGGCCAACCTCTTTGCCGGAGCCGGTTTTCTTTACAGCAAGGATGATTATTGGGTTGCCAATCTGAATTTTTCGGCCAGAGACAGTGTTATTTCGCCGGCCCTGAATGTGGGCCTGGGATTAAAGGGCATCCTGGCAAGGGTTGATTTTGATCATCACGATTACAATGCAAGCGCCATTGGATTCATGGCTTTGGGTGCATATGATTTCCGTAAGGACTATACCCAACTACCCATAAAAGTCGCCACGGCTTTCACCATCGCCCCCTATGTACTCAGTTTCGGTGATACGGATCTATACATGGACTATCACGCCACGGTGTATGGTTATTTCATACCCAATGCAGCGGTATTGGCAGGCTATCGGTACACGGATTTACGTTTTAAAACTAGATTCTATAAAGACAAGAAGGCCGATGACGCCATTTTTGCCGGGGTCAGCTTTACTTTTTGAGTGCTTTTACGGGTTCATCCAGGGTCTTGCGTACCAGCCTGAGCAGGTTGACGGCCGTGAATGGTTTTTGAATAAAATTCTGCCCAGGCTCTACCAGGCCTTGTTGCTCGATGATATTGTAAGTATAGCCGGACATGAAGAGGACCTTCAATGCCGGCAGCATTTTCCAGATCCGTTTCACGAGCTGGACCCCATTCATCCGCGGCATAATCACATCCGCAAGAATCAGATCTATTTTTTCCCTGTATTCTTCACAGATGAGCAGGGCGCTGCCGGCATTGGGCGCTTCCAGTACATTGTAGCCGTACATGTGTAATGTTTCAGAGGTTAATTTGAGGACATCGGGCTGATCCTCAACAACCAGAATGGTTTCGGTTCCGGATAAGCGATCAGGAATTTCCTGACGATTTTCAGAGATGGGCGGCTTTTCACCGATTCTTGGGAAATAGAGCTCAAAACTAGTGCCTTTGCCCTTGGCGCTTTTTACCGAAATATATCCTTTGCTTTGGTTGACAATGCCATAAACCGTTGAAAGCCCCAAGCCTGTGCCTTTGCCTTTTTCCTTGGTGGTGAAAAAAGGCTCGAAAATATGTTCCAGGACATCTTGCTCCATGCCGCAACCGGTATCGGCCACGGACAGCAGGATGTAATCACCGGCCTGAATTCCGATTCGCTGGGACAAATTGCTGTCGCTCAAATCCAGATTCTGGGTCTCCAAAGTCAACTTACCGCCGATGGGCATGGCATCGCGGGCATTAACGATCAAATTCATGATCACTTGTTCGATCTGACCGTAATCCGCCTTGATATTGCCAAGCCCTTCATCCAGACGCACCCGCAGATCAATGTCCGATCCCAATAACCGGGCCAACATTTTGGTCATGTCCCGGATCAGGGCATTCAGGTTCACTGGTCTTAAGGTCGTAACCTGGTGGCGGCTGAAGGAGAGCAGTTGCCGGGTGAGCGCTTCGGCCCGGCCGGCGGCTTTTTCGATCTGCTTCACCTTGCTGTAAACCAGGTCTTTGGGGCTCAGGCGCGCCAGCGTGATATCACAATAGCCCCGAATGACGGTCAGGAGATTATTGAAGTCATGGGCCAAACCTCCGGCCATGCGGCCGACGGCCTCCATTTTTTGGGCCTGACGCAATTGGGTTTCCAACTGGCGCTGCTCGGTGACATCCCTTCCCAGGGAAATGCGTCCATAGGGCTTGTTGTGGCTGTTCCGCATTTCCCGAAAAGCCCAGGATATGGTTCGGCTTTGTCCATTTTTTGTGCGAATGGTGGTTTCGTAATCATCCGTATGTTGATCGCTCTGGATGATCTCCTCAATATGCTGTTGTATGACTTTGCGCTTTTCAAGGTCAGGATAAAGCCGGGCGGATATTTCATCTTTACCCAGCACTTCTTTTCGCGAATATCCGCTGATGAATTCCGCCGCCTTGTTCCAAATGATCATGCGACCGCGGGCGTCGCTTACATCCAGCCAGATATTGGCATTGTCAATGACGGTTTCCTGGAACTGGGTTAGCCGACGAACAGCCGCTTCCGCTCGTCTTCTTTCCACCAGCTCTTTCTGGAGTTTCAGATTCAAACGGTTAAGGGAGTAAGACAGCCAGTAAGCCCGCAAAGACGCCGTGACCGTGGAAAACATTTTTTCAGCGGTCAACTCCACCTTGGAGGTATAGCCGTTGATTTCATATTCGGAGATGGCTTCTTTTTGTGGGGTCAAGCCGGGTTGTCCGGTGCGCAAAACGATCTGGACAATATTGTTTTTATATCTTTCGCGTATATCGCGGACCAGTTTCAGCCCGGCATCATCTGTTTCCATGATTACGTCCAGAAGAATAAGGGCCACGTCCGGATGCTTCTCAATCATTTCTTCAGCTTCCTGAGCAGACAAGGCGCTCAGAATCGTCAATTCTCTGCCTTCAAATGAAAAATCATCCAGGGCCATGCGTGTCAGCCGATGAACCTCTTCTTCATCATCGACGATCAGGACCTTCCAGGCATCCGGTTTCGGCACAAAGGCGGCATCCGCGGGGCTCATCCCGGTTTCATTCATATTTTCCGGTACTATGGGCAATTCTTTTTCGTTTTTCATATGGCTATTTTGCCTAGTGTTGTCAGCCGCGGCAAAAAACAAATCACGAAAGCTGAACTACTGGACCATGGTTTTAAAATCGTTCGATCATAAGGAAACCGATGGACGCTGTCAAATGAAAATCGAACCCAGGTTCGGCAAGCTGCGCTGAATCAAGCCGGAGGCAGATATTCCCGGCCCACTTTTGCCCTTGCCGCCATGTCCAATATGGTTTATTGTTCACCGAATAAAGGCTTGCCTTTGCTTGAGTCTCGAATCCTTAGGTGATGAATTAACGGCATGTGACCGGCGCACGGGGAGAAAATTATATTGTGAAAAGAATTGTCAGGATCATGCTCATCTGTGCGATTATCCTCAGTGTCGCGGGCATTTCCATAGTATCCACTTTACTCCTGTATGGGATACAGCCGGCCGGGACCGACAACACTCCCCGAACCATTTGGATTCAACCGGGCCAGGGCTTGCCGGCCGTCTCCCAGGCTTTGGCCGAAGCCGGCGTCATTCAGCATCCCATGCGTTTCAGACTTTATGTGCGCATGCGCTGTCTGTCGAAAAAACTGCGCGCCGGTGAATACGCCTTAGCCGCCGATATGACGCCGAATCAGATTATCGAAAGGATCGTCAGCGGCAAGGTATGCCTGTATCGCTTAACCGTACCGGAAGGTTCCGATATCAAACAGTTGGCCGCCATCATTGCCGAGGCGAAAATTGCCGATGGCAGAGACTTTATCCGGCTTTCAAGGGATGCGGGTTTGATGAAAACCTACAATCTGACCGCGCTTTCCTGTGAAGGCTATCTTTTTCCAGATACCTATCTTTTTCCCAAAGGGGTCGGTTCGCAAGTAATCATGGAAACCATGCTCAAGCGGTTTTGGGCTGTTTTCACACCCGAATGGCAGGAACGGGCCCGGGACTTGAATCTTTCCGTTCATCAAATCGTGACCCTTGCATCCATGATTGAAAAAGAAACAGGGGATGCCAGTGAACGGCCGATCATTTCATCAGTATTTCACAATCGTTTGAAAATGAGCATGCGTCTTGAAAGCGATCCCACAGTGATATACGGCATCGAGGACTTTGACGGCAACATCACCAAAAGGCACTTGAAAACAGAAACACCTTACAACACTTATTTGATTGATGGGCTCCCGCCGGGGCCCATCGCGAATCCCGGCCTGGAAGCCTTGAAAGCGGCTTTATATCCGGCTGACACACCGTTTTTGTATTTTGTTTCCAAGGGGGATTCCACCCACCAGTTTTCCACCAATTTTGCCGATCACCAGAAAGCCGTAAACAAATATCAGCTCGGCAACGATACCAAGAAGACCTCGAAGGAAGGCAAGCCCAGGAAAAAATGAACCTATCTTTAGAAGAACATATCACCGGTCAGCGCCTGATGATCGGCTTTGACGGCCTATCCTTGAATCAAGAACTTGAATTCATGATTCGAACCTGTAAAATCGGGGGGATTATTCTTTTTTCACGGAACATTGCAGCCCCTGACCAAATCAAGGAATTGTGTCTATCGGTTCAGGCTGTGGCCCGCTCCGCAGGGCAGCCGCCCTTGTTCATCGCCATTGATCAGGAAGGGGGCCAGGTGGCGCGCCTTAAGCCGCCTTTCACCCAGTTTCCCGGCAATCCGTTCTTGAAAGACGTGGAAGACGCCAGGTATTTCGCCACTGTTACCGCAGCGGAATTGAACAGCATCGGTGTGAATATGAACATGGCACCGGTAATGGATGTGCCGCCAGAAGGCTTTCAGAGTGTGATGGACGGCCGGGTATTTGGAAAAAATCCGGAATGGGTGGCAAGTCTGGGCACCACAATAATAACAGAGTTGCAGCATAAAGGCATTATGGCGGTTGCCAAGCATTTCCCCGGCATCGGGCGAACCACCTTGGATTCACATATCCATGCCCCCGTTGTGAACGAAAGCCTGGAAATTCTAGAATCCACTGATCTGCTACCGTTTCAAGCCGCGATTCAAGGAGATGTGGCCGCCGTCATGCTGTCGCATATCTGTTATGAAAGTCTGGATCCGGAATGGCCGGCCAGTCATTCAAAACAGGTCGTAACCGGTTTGCTGCGCGGTAAAATGGGCTTTAAAGGCGTGGTCATCACCGATGATCTGGATATGGGTGCCATTGGCGGCCGTTATGATATACACACATCGATTCAACGTATTGTGGAAGCGGATATTGATATTGCCTTGATCTGCCACCAGGGACCGAATATTCAAATTGCCTTTGAAGAGATGCAGAAATGCCTTGCGGATTCTCATGATGCAAGACAAAAAGGCTTTGATTCCTTGAACCGGATTCTGGCCCTAAAAAAACGCTTTTTACAATGGGACCCTCATTCATTGACATAATTCAATGTCATGGCATTGCCGCCGCGGATGATGGCAAGAGTGCCTTTGGATGAAGACCGGATGCTTTCATAGATCTCCATGGAATCATCCAGGGTCTCGATATCTTTCCAGTCCACGGCGATGATGATGTCGCCGGGCTGCAAGCCCATCTTTTCAAAAATCGAACCCGGCTGCGTGTCCACCACCTTCACACCGGCCGGAACTGCATCCTCCACATGGGTTTCCAGGCTAAGTTGGCTCTTCAATTGTTTCACTTCCTGGATATCGGTTGCAAACCCGAGTTTCTCGGCCAATTCCTCGCGGGTATAATTCGGCGGCTCCAATGGGGATATGCTCAGGAACGGTTTGGAATCAGCGGACCTGTCAATGGGCAGACGCTCTTGTTGAACATGGTCGGCAGAAAAAACCTGGTCCGGATCGTTAGGATCGGCTTGTGCTGCCACCTGTGCGGCTTTACGGGGAAGCTGAGCCGGAACAGGGCCGGCTGCTAAAGAATCGGTTTTAACCGCAATCGCCCGGCGCGGTTGCGGTATTGAATTTTCCTGGGCGATTTTCGGGGTCGGGCTTTGAGGCTGATGGAAAAAAAACAAAACAAGCCCGATGCAAATCAACAGCACCAGCCCCAAGGCCCCACCGGCACAGGCCGACAATTTGTGCTTTTTTAGAAACGCCATGAACCGGCAATACCATCGCTCCTGTCGGAAAACAACCGGATTCCCATCAGGGCGTGGCCCACTTCAGGGCTTCATCGGCAACCGCCGATTGGGTGACAAGTTCCATATGATCATAACTCCAGAAGCGCTTGATAAAGGTAGTGCCGCTGATGGTGTCATAGCCTTGGGGCACGGCACCGTCGCTGTCGGTCCAATAAACCGTGGTCAAAATATCCCAGCCCACCTGAAGTTCGCCGCCCCAGCCCCAGCAATCCCAGCCGTCGCCGTCACCGCCGATGGTGTAGATTTTGCCGCTGTCCGCCATGGGTCCGGGCGGAGGATACTGCACATTAAAGGTGCCTTGCACCCAGCTCGGCTTCAGGTTCTCAACTGCCGCTTCCGCGCCGATGAAAAAGGATACCCAGCTCCCGGCATAGGCCAGTTGGGAGCCTTTGTGGGGTGTGCCCAGGGAGACCAGGCCGGCAACAGTATTTGGATTGTTGTAAATGTAACGGCGGGAAACCAACCCGCCCATGCTATGGGCGATGATCTTGAATTTAGTGCTGAGTCCATAGGATTGCTGGAGGATCTGGGTCTTTGTGCGCATCAGAGAAGCCTGGACCGCCACGGAATCATCCCCTGCTGAAAAATCGTTTTCACCGATGCAGATCAGTTTGCGGCCGTTGATCCAGCGCTCCCACACCCGGTTTGACTCGTTGGTGTACACGGCATATACATTGCCGGAACCGAATTTCTGGAGGCATTTGTCTAAAAAACTTGAACTCCACTGGTGTTTATTGGTCAATCCATGCATCAGAACCAGATCATAGGCCCCGGCATAACTTGCAAAAAGTAAAAACATCATTACCCCGATCAAACTTGTTCCAATTCGTTTCATACTTTTCCTCCTACTTAAAAAGCTTCATGGATGATCCGTAATTGTCGTGTCCTGCGGCTCATTCACCCAGTGCAATCGCATGTATGAATATCTCTTCCACTCGGGGTCGGGGTCGCTATCGGTATGGAGTTGATTTTTTCGATTCAGATTCTGACCCCGAAAAAAACCACATGCAATTCCCCTGCGCATTTGCCGTGCTGCCGATGCCGGCAGCCTGATAGCATGTTTTCAAACCGGCCATAGGTCCTCCTTTGATGGATTGGGTGGCGCATCAATATGAAAAATCAATTATTATATAGATTCGACCTTGCAGGAAGGCAATTGGGGAAAACCTATTTTATGGATGGGAAAAGCCTAATTAAATTTCGAGGGACGTCAACCCCTCCTTAATGGCGTATTTGGTGAGACCGGCAACACTGTCGATCTTCAGCTTTTCCATGATCTGCTTGCGCCGGGCCTCCACGGTTTTAACGCTGATATGAATGTGATCCGCGATTTCCTTGGTTTTCATGCCTTCGGCAATCAGTTGGAGCACCTCCCGCTCCCGATCCGTCAGAATGCCGGCGGCCGAGGTGTCGCCGGATTTCAGGAGCTTGATGAATTCCTTGCGGACGATATCGGAGATTTTTGAGCTGAGATAGGTTTCGTCCGCATGCACAGCGCGAATGGCCAGGGTCAACTCTTCAAAGGCGCAGTTTTTCATAAGATATCCCGAGGCCCCGGCTTTGAGCATTCCCTTGATATAACTCCTGTCCGCATACATGGAAAGGGCGATGACTTTCACCGTGGGCACTTCTTCAATGATTTGACGGGTGGCGTCGATTCCATTCAGATCCGGCATATTGATATCCATGACTACCATGTCGGGCTGATGACGCTTGGCCAGCTTAACACCGGTGCGACCATTTTCCGCTTCCGCCACCACCTCGATATCCGGTTGTTTTTCCAATAGGGCCCGCAGGCCTTCGCGGGTGATGCTGTGATCGTCGACGATAATGATACGAATACTCATCCGCTTTCCTCCTGTTTGCACGCCAAGGGTGATATCAGCGTGATGCTGGTTCCGCCCTGGGGCGGGGATTCAATGGTCAGCCGGCCGCCTTGCAGTTTCAGGCGCTCCTGAATGGAAAAAAGTCCGAATCCACCCACCTGCTTCAATGGGGCTGCCCTGCTGCGGCTGATCCCGACCCCGTCATCTTCGATACGGAGGATGATTTGCCGGTCTTGTCGTTGCAGCGAAATCAAGGCATGCCGGGCGCCGGCATGTTTGACCACATTGAACAGCAATTCGCGGGCAGCCTGGAAAATCAGGAGGCGAATACTTTCGTCCATTTCCTTGGGCTGGTTGTCGTCCATGAATTTCACTTCAATCCCATGTTGTTCCTGGGTTTGATATGCAAGCCATTCCAGCGCCGCTTCCAATCCAAGATCATACAATACCGGCGGACTTAGTTCAAAGGTTAGGGTATGGGCGTCCTGAATGGATTGATCCACCAAGGCCTGAATTTTCGAGCTGATTTTTTTTTGTTCAGCAGGCTCGGCGGTCTGGAGCAAGCCCAGTTGAATGCGGATGTTGGTCAGAGCATGGCCGATGCGGTCATGCAGTTCAACCGCGATCCTGCGTCGTTCCCGCTCTTCGGTCAGGACGATTTCAGAAGAAAGGGAGCGAAGTTTATCAGAGAGCTCGCGCAAATCCTTTTCCTTGTGGCTGAGCCGGTCATACAAACGGGCATTCTCAAAAGAGATGGCGGCCTGGGAGGCCAGCAATTCCAAGGTTTGGATCCTGGCCGGCGTAAAAACACCGCTGGTGATATTGTTTTCCAGATAGAGGATGGCCACTAGTTTTGCAAGCCTTAAAACCGGCAGGCACAGGATTGATTTGGGATGATGGGTAAGGACATATGGGTCCGCACCAAAATCATGCTGCCGGGCGGCATCTTCCAGAACCTTGTATTGCTTGGTGCGGTTGACATAATTGATGAGCGGGACCAGGACATCGTTTCTTTGTTCCAAGGGGATGGGCGGCGTGATTTCCACCGTGTCGTTGTCAATGGAACCGGCGGCGATTACATATAAGCTGCCTGCTTCATTCAACAGAAAAACGGCTTTTTGGGCTCCGGCATTTTGCAGGCAGGTCTTGATCAGTTTCTGCAATAACTTGTCCGGGACGATTTCCGTTGAGATGGTTTGCAAGGCAGACACCACCGCCGCATAATCCAGTTGTTGGGTGGTGGAAAAAACACCGGCTGATTTGGGTGCGAGCAGGTGGGGATTGTCCGCCAGAAGCGCATCGGCCTTGGCGGTGGCGCCCCAATCCAGGTAGTCGGCCCTGGCTTGGGCAACGGCTTGGTCCGCCGGCTGAATGAGACCGTGCCGTTTATAAAATTTAGCGGCCCGTTCCGCTGCCATGGCCTTGATATGGCGAAAACCGTTGGTCTCGGCAGATTGGACCGCCGCCTGGTAAGCACCCATGGCCATATGATCGCGACCTTGAATACAGGCCAGTTCGGCCCCGATGAGCAGGGCGTGGTGCTGGAAGTTTTCCCGGCAGCGCTCTGCCAGCCTACATAGTTTGGCATGCAGCCGGCTGAGGCGGCGTTTGAGTTTGCGCTTTTCCGAGGACTTGACTTCAGGATAGCGGGCGGCCATGGTCAGGGCCAGGTAAAAAAGCAGCTCGGCCATGACAATGGTGCCGATATGATGCCGCGCAAGCTTTTGACAGGCAATTGCGGCGGTGAAGGCGCCGGCGTAATCCCCCATGATACATAACACTTTTGTTTTTAAAAGATGGTGCCGCATCAGGATCACCGGAATATTGTCGGCCAGCATTTGTTGCAGGTGGTCTTTTTCCTGGAAATCCGGGTCATCCAGGCTGAAGGGCTGCTGGGTTGCGCCCCGGAGGCATTTGATGGCCTGGCGAACGGAGATGAGATAATTGCGCGCGCCGCTGTCTTGGGTTTTGGTGACAAAATCCATATATTTTTGGCAGGTGTGTTCAATTTCCGTGAGCCTGGTACCGCCTGCCAGTTGAAACATGATGATGGATTGCAAATGGTAAACCGCATAATTGCGGTCACCGGTTTCCAGGGCCGCGCGAAAGCCGCGATGATTGTATTGCAGGCCGTGCCGTAGATGGCGATACCAGGGGCAGATGCTGCTGCCGTAGTAAAGATAGATTTTCGGATGGGAATGGGCCCGGCCGAACTTCTGGTTGATGTTCAAGGCGATCTTGCCAAAGCGGCTGCTGGTATCGGCGGCCTGGAAAAAAACATACATGGCCGCGCCGTAGATGGCATACCCCAGGGCCGAAGCCGGGGAATTGCCGTATTTCAATGTGAACGCGATGATTTTGGCGGCAATGGTCACGGTAAGATAGGGGTTGCACAAATAGGCGGAAAACGACAGATTCAGAAGCATTTCCATGACCAGCAAGTGCCGCGGGTCCTGCATTTCCGGCAGATTCAGCAATTGGGATTTTTGTCGCCCCCGTAGCGCCAGCCGGATTCGCAACAAATGCAGAACGGCGCTCGCGGCGTTTTGGGGCGCCCGCAGCTTGACCCCGAGAAAGCGCAAGCCTTCCAGCCCCACGGCCAGGGCCTCCCGATGGTCGGCCAGGCCGGCGCACATGACCATTTTAAGATTGGAAACGCCGGCTTTGTCCAAGGCGGTTTTAGCCCTGGTAATGAGCAGTTGGAACATTTCTTCCGCCGTGGTCAAATCCTGATCCAAATAGGCGCATTCCATTTTTTCCTTATAAAGACCGAAGGCCAGGGCGAATTGATCATCCCAACAGTTTGCATTCAGCAGGGCGATACCGGTGTTGATATAACTCAAGGCCAGGGAATAGGCTGCCGCGTTTTTGGCGCGTTTGCCGGCGGTCAGGTTGAGTTCGGCTAGTCGCCGGAGCTCGTCGGACTCGAAAAAAAAGTCCAGACCATAATTCAGATGATTGACGATGCTGAAGATATTGGCGTCCAGGGCCTGTGCATCACAAGAGTTCAGCATCAATTTACCGATTTTAAAATGCAAGGAGCGCCGCATGGGGATGGGGACCAGGCCATAGGCGCTCTGGCGCACCCGATCATGTAAAAATTCGCAGAAGATCCCGGTTTGAAAATTCTGTGGGTTTTGCCGGCCGGAGAGGCCGGACTGATCGGCATGGGCATAGGCGCGCAGAAGCGGATAAATATCTTCCTGGGCCAGAATCAAACCGGCGTCCAGGGCCAGAATAAGCCGGGCGGCGGTTTCCTCCGGCGGAGTCTGGCTGACGATGGATAGAATGCGCAAATCAAAGCGATTGCCGATGCAGGCGGCCAGTTTGAGCAATTCCTGGGTGGGGGGCGGAAGTTGTCTGATTTCGTCGGTCATCAATTCGATGACATTATCCGTCATGCGATTATTGTGGATTTCGATTTTGTTCCAATGCCATGCGCCGGTTTGAAAATCAAAGGCAAGATTTTTTTTGGAGTGCAGGGATTGAAGAAATTGCCGTACGAAAAAGGGGTTGCCCCGGGTTTTATCGTAAATAACGGCGGCCAGACCTTTAACATCCTGGATATGATTCGAGAAGCTGTCGGCCAGCAACTGCCGGATATGCACCTCATTCAAAGGGTCCAGCAGCATTTTCTCCACTGTAAAACCCTGGAGCTCCAGCTCCGACACCAGTTGGATAAAAGGGTGCCGGCTGCTGATTTCCTTATGGCGATAGGCGCCGATAAAATAACAACACTGGATGGCCGCGTCCAGAAATAAGCGTTTCATCAGCCGGATGCTGGCAGTATCCGCCCATTGCAGATCATCCAGGAAAATCACCAGCGGATGCTCTTTGCGCGCAAAAACGTTGACAAAGCGCTCGCAAATCATGTGAAAACGGTTCTGGGCGTCGCTGGATGGCAAATCCGGCAGGAGCGGCTGGGGGCCGATAATCAGTTCGATTTCCGGAATGACCGTGGCGATGACCCGGCCGTTCATGCCCAAGGCTTCCAGCAGCATTTTTTTCCAGTATTTGATGCGGCCGGCATCTTCAACCAGGATCCGCCGGATGAGTCCCTGAAAGGCCTGAATGATGGCGCTGTAAGGCACGTTTTGCTGGAAATGGTCGTATTTACCGCTGATGAAATATCCGCCGGCGGCCATGACCGGTCTTTGGATCTCGTGGACCAATCGCGATTTGCCGATACCGGGATAGCCGGTGAGGAGCATAAAGTGATTCCGGCCGGCCTGGGTCTTTTGATAACCGTTCAAAAGCCGGGCGACTTGCGCTTCCCGGCCGTAAAGCCCTTGCTTCAAGCGGAACTGTTGGGGGGCGTCATGAAGTCCGATGATGAATTCAGCCCCGGCTGGCTTGCGGCCGTTGTATCTGCGGCAGTGCTTCAGATCCGCCTGCAAACCGAATATGCTCTGATAACGTTCATTGGGGGTCTTGGCCAGGAGCTTCAGAATGATTTGCCCAAGGGGGCCGGGGATTTCCGGCCGCAGCTCGGCCGGGGAAACCGGCGGCCTGGCAATATGGGCATGGATCAGTTCCATGGGGTCCGATAAGGTAAACGGCGGTTTGCCGGTGAGCAATTCGAACAGGATCGCCCCCAGGGAATAAAAGTCGGCCCGGTAGTCCACCTTGGCATTGGTCCGGCCGGTTTGCTCCGGCGCCAGATAAGGCAGGATTCCGCCCTGGGTTTTGGGATCATCCAGCCGGACCTGTTCCAAAACCGCGCCGCAGAAAAATCCGGCAAAGGAGGAAACCGACCAGTTGAATTGCACGTGTCCGCTCTGCGGGTGAATATAGATATGATGGGGGTAAACCTCATTGTAACAGATGTTGTTTTGATGCAGAACTCTCAGGGCCGAAAGCACCTGCTCGGCAATGTTCACGGCCTCAGCCGGCAGGAGGGGCAGGCGCTGTTTTATGTATTCTTGTAGGGCAATGCCGGCCGGGGTCAGAAAAGCGATGTAACTGCCTTTGTGCTCCGGTAGGCGCACAATGCCCATGTCGATAACCTGAATCAGGTTGGGAGAGGCAAGATTTTTCAGTTCGCGGTATTCGCGTATGATCACTTGTTGATTGGATTCACTGGGCCGGACTGCGGGGTAAAATTTCAACAAAACTTGCAGACCGGAAGTAATGTGCTGCCCTTTAAACAGGCGATAATCCGTCCGTTGTTCGATTTCGGTAAGCCGGGCGTATCCTTCAATGGCGATCATTCTGCTTCTTTTTCCAGCCAGGGCGCCGCGCGAATAATGTCCAGAACCACATCTTCGGTAAAATACTTATCCTTTACTTCGCTTTTCAGCCGTTCCAGCCATAGGGCCTGGGGATAATGTTGATGGGCTTTCATCACGGCAATATTCAGCAGCATCACATCCAGGGGCTTGGGCAAATAGGTGACGTTTTCCCGGGCCGTATGAATGGTGATGCTGCCCTTATAGAAACCGCTGACGATGATGATCTGGGTGGCCGGGCTGAGCTTCAGAACCTGCTGCATGAGGTCCATGCCGTCCATGCGCGGCATCATGGCATCAGTAACCACCACCGGTATGACCCGACCGGCTTTCCATTCCCGCTGAAAAATCTCCCAGCCCTCCAGGCCGTCCTTGGCCGTGAGAATATGGGTAAAGCGTTTTTGCAAGGAAAGAGAATACATGGCCAGAACAGCCTCATCATCTTCCACCACCAGGACAGTCAGCTCGATTTTTTTCATAGCAAACATCCCTCCCTGGAAAATGATTTATATGTCATTTAAAGCAATTTCGCAAATCCCTAATATTTCGGCTTCAGATGGATCGACGGGTTCCTGCAAGACAGGACGGATTCCCAAAATCTAGGACGAAATTCCATATCCGCAGCCATCTTGGCCGATAAACTTTTCCCGTGTTGTTAACAAATTGCCGCCCCATGTTGACAAGGGGCTTGCGGCACTAAAATTGCATTTTATTATCCGGAATAGATCCGGCTTTAATCCCCCAAATAGTCAAAGGTAAAACAACCGAGGAGAGTGGAGTGATGCTGAAAAATTGGAAAGTCTCAACCAAACTGAACAGCGGATTCGGAATCGTGCTGACCCTCCTGCTGGTGATCATCGGCATTTATTATTTCACCCTCACAGAGGCGGTGGAACGTTTCAGCGCCCTGCTCCACTGCGAAATCGCGTTACGGGAAACAACCCTGAATGTGAATCGGTCCTTGCTGGAATGCCGGCGGCAGGAAAAAAACTTTCTGATCCGCCATGACAAGCAGTATTTGGATAAATTCGAGAAGGACTTCAGCCTGCTGAAACAGCACTCCCAGGAACTAGCGGGATTGACTGAAAAGGCCGGTCGGGAGGAGCTGGGTCGCGCCGCCGGCGCCATCATCCAACTGGGGGAGAAATACAGCGAGAGCTTTCGGAATTTGGCTGCGGCCTTGGTAAAAAAAGGTCTGGATCATCAAACCGGATTGCAGGGGGAATTCCGCGGTCATGCCCAGCAATTGGAAAAGGATGCCAAGGAACATGCCATAGACGATCTTGAGATCGCCAATTTACAGCTCAGGAGGTATGAAAAGGATTTTCATCGTACCAAGAATGATTCCTACCGTAAAAAATGGAGCGACAGCCTCAGCGGCTATCAGACCCTGCTTTCCAAGAGCGCCTCCGACCCCGAAGCCCTGGCAGCCCAGAATTCCGCCTTGACCGAATACCGCAAAATCCGCGATAAATATCTGGGCCTTGTGGATGGAAAGGCCGACAATGGGGAAATCGATGCTTGTTATGAAGAATTGCGCGGCGGGCCGGCTGAAGTAATTGCCAAAGCCCTTGCCGGAGTTTATGTCCCCAACGCCAAGGCCCTGGTGCTGGAAATCCGCAAACATGAAAAGGATTATCTGCTGCGTCAGGACAAGGCTTATGTGGAAAAGCTGAAACAAGCCCTGGTCAATCTGTCCACGGCCTTTCGAAATGCCGGCGTGTTGGAAAAACACGTTCAAACGGTTGCCGCAACGGCTGAAAACTACCAAAAGGCTTTTGATTTGTTGGTCAAGGAAGATGATACCATCAAAACCCTCAATCAAAACATGATGGACAACGCCCGGGCCATGGAACCCCTGGTGGACCAAATCGACAAAACCACGGCCAAACTGCAGGATGAACAGGAAGGCGCTGTGATCCGGGCCGCCGCCCTGCGCAATCGGATGGCCCTTGGAATGGGCGGGCTGGCCATGCTCACCGGCCTGCTCCTGTCCGCCGTCATCACCGTCTCCATTAAAAAACCCCTAGCCAAGACCATTGAATTTGCCAAAAACGTCCGCGCCGGCGATCTCAGCACCCGCCTGGGCATGCAGACCCGGGATGAAATCGGCGAACTGGCCCGCACCCTGGATGAGATGGTGGATAGCCTGAACACGAAACAGGATCAGCTCCAAAAAAATCTTTCCGACCTGGAAAGCCTGATTCGTGAAGTGGCGGTGATCTCCGACCAGGTGCATTCCGGGGCTCAACAGGTATCAGACTCCAGCCAGGCCTTGTCCCAGGGCGCCAGTGAACAGGCCTCGTCCCTGGAGCAAATCACCAGCAGCATGACCCAGATCGGCACCCAGACCCGCACCAACGCGGAAAACGCCACCCAGGCCAACCAAATCTCCCTGGCGGCCAAGGAAAAGAGCCTGAACGGCAAAAGCCAGATGAACGAAATGATCCAGGCCATGGCCAATATCAATGCTTCCAGCCGGGAGATCGGCAAAATCATCAAGACCATCGACTCCATCGCCTTTCAAACCAATCTGCTGGCCTTGAACGCGGCAGTGGAAGCGGCCCGGGCCGGAAAGCACGGCAAGGGCTTTGCCGTGGTGGCCCAGGAAGTCCGCTCCCTGGCGGCCCGCAGCGCCCAGGCCGCCCAGGAAACCACCCACCTGATTGAAACCGCCGGCAAAAACGTGGACAGGGGCAGTTCTTTGGTGGAAATCACCGCCAAGGCCTTGGATGAAATCGACGACAGCGTCACCAAGGTATCGGACATCGTGGCCGAGATCGCCGCCGCCAGCAACGAGCAGGCCCAGGGTATTTCCCAGGTCAATCAAGGCCTGAGCCATATCGACAGCGTCACCCAGCAAAACACGGCCACAGCCGAAGAGACTTCCTCCGCCTCGGAAGAGCTGTCCGGCCAGGCCGCGGTGCTGCGGCAACTCCTCAGCCGTTTCGGCAACAATCCGCAACAAACGGGTGCCCCCAGGCGCCTGGAAGGCCCCCAGCCTCTGCGGCGGATCGACCATCGGCCCAAAAAACTCCCGGCCGCCGCGGTTCAGCCCGCCGTTCGCGAATCCGCCTGGGGCCGCGGTCCGGCGCAAATCCAGGCTGAAAATACGGATCAGGACCCGTCCAGGATCATTAAACTGGACGATACGGAATTCGGTAAATACTAAGGCAATGTCTTTTGGGCGTATGTAATAATATATCGATTGCATTCCAAACTGTTATCAGATATGTGTCCAATCATACTCCATGACCCGACTGTGCTTCTGCAGGGAATAGGAATACCGATTCCTGCAACACTGGATCCTGATCCTCCAGCGGAATTGAATATTAACCGGTCACCCACGGAAAAATGGCTATGCCGCTTGGTGAACTACCAGCTCTTACGGAAAAAACACCAAACACCCGGCGCTTCTTGAAAGAGGCTGCATGGTCCGCCCTGATCGCCGCAGCTTATTTCATCGCCGTCCGGATCGGTCTGCTCTTTGTGGCAAGGCCGGAAGGGCTTGCCTCCATCTGGCCGCCCAGCGGTATCGCCCTGGCCGCCCTGCTGTTGAATGACAAATCCAAATGGCTCCGGATCCTATTGATAATTTTTATTGTCAACACCTTCGGCAACATGCTGGGCGGTAATACCCTTTGGGTCAGCCTGGGCTTTGCCCTGGCCAACAGCCTGGAACCGGCCTTGGCCGGCGCTGTGATCCTTCGGCTTTGCGGATTGCGGCCCAATTTTGAAAACACCTTCCAGGTCCTTTGCCTATGCACCACCGCAATTGTTTGCAATGGTCTGACCGCCCTGGCCGGCGCGGCAGTGCCCAGCCTGGCTTTTGGATCAGGTTTTTGGGATACTTGGAAGATCTGGGTGATCGCGGACGGTCTCGGGACGATTCTGATCACACCGGTGATCCTCACATGGGCGCTTCAGCCCATCATGCCCCCCCAAATGTCCTGGATCAGATCGGCTGAAGGGGGCATACTCCTTTTTGCCATGGGATTTGTCCCCTGGATTATTTTCCATTACCTATCCGCAACAGACCATGCCTTTTTCAAGGTATACCTGATTTTTCCGCTTCTGATCTGGGCTGCGTTGCGCTTCAAGCCCCGGGTTGTGGCTGCTTTGCTGCTGATGTTTACCATGGTCGTGTTGTGGCATACCATCCAAGGCTGCAATATATTCGGATCCACCGGCTTGAAGATGAAGGAAAATCTTCTTTCAGCCCAAATCCTGTTGTCCGTCACCTCCCTTTCCGGCCTGTTCCTTGCGGCCATTGTATGCGAACGCCGGCAACTTCAAACAACTCTCATGGAAAACGAGCGTCGCTTTCGCGGCATTGTGGAAGATACCGAGGCCGGTTATTTTTTCATCGACACCCGGGGCTGCTTTCAGGAGGTGAACCAGGCCTGGTTGAACATGCATGGCTATGACCGCAAAGAAGAAGTCATCGGCCGGCACTTTTCCCTGACCCAAACCCAAGTCGATGTTCAGGCCGCCCATGCCGTGATTGACGGCCTGCGCGCCGGCAAATCCATCCCCAAAGGGGAATTCAGCCGGCGCTGCAAAGACGGATCTGTGGGCTATCATTCCTTTACTGTAACCCCGGTGGAAAAAGAGGGCAAGATCATCGGTTTTGAAGGCTTCCTGATCGACACCACGGAACAAAAAAATCTCGAGGCCCATTTGCGCCAGGCCCAAAAAATCCAGGCCATCGGGACCCTGGCCGGCGGCATTGCCCATGACTTCAACAACATTTTAAGTATTATTTTAGGCAATACGGAACTTGCCTTTGATGACCCGGCCCTTGGGAATTCGTCGCGATTCAATCTGGAAGAAATTCAGGCCGCCGGTCTGCGGGCCAGGGATATTGTCCGGCAGCTTTTGCACTTCACACGCATGACGGATCGCAGTTTAAAACCGATCAATATCCACGCCGTCATTATGGATGCCTTGAAAATACTGCGTGCTTCCATCCCCGCCGGCGTTGATATCCGATCACATGTCACGGATGAAACCATGACGGTTTTGGGCGACGAAAGCCAGTTGACCCAAATCCTGATTCATTTATGCACCAACGCCAACCAGGCCATGCCCGACGGCGGGGTTCTTACAATCAATGCTGTGGAGCTCATCCTGGGCGAAAACAGATCAAATCACCATGGCGAGCTGCCTCCAGGCCGCTATGTTCATCTATCCGTGGGGGACACCGGCCACGGCATTCCGCCGGAAATTTTGGAGCGGATTTTTGACCCGTATTTTACCACCCGGAAGGTCGGCGAGGGTTCCGGCATGGGCCTTGCCATCGTGCATGCCATAGTCATGAAAAGCAAAGGTTCTATTTCCGTGGAAAGCACAGTGGGTCAAGGAACGATTTTTCACATTCTCCTGCCCATGGCCGCAACACAACCTTTGCCGGAAACCATGGTTGCCGAGCAAAAAGAGCTGCCCAAAGGCCGGGAACGGGTTTTGCTGGTGGATGATGAAGTCGCCATTGTCAAACTGGGGCGTCAACGCCTGGAACGCCTGGGATACCAGGTGACCGCCGTCACCGATCCCCTTCAGGCCCTTGAATTGTTTCGCTCCACACCAATGGATTTTGATTTGGTCATCACCGATCTCACCATGCCCAAAATGAACGGAGAAGATCTCGTCAAAACCATTCTGGCCATCCGGCCGGGTATGCCCATCATCCTCTGCAGCGGGTTCAGCGACAGGGTCAGCAAGGAACGCGCCAGGGAAATCGGCGCCGCCGACTACCTGGAGAAGCCCAATGACATGCAGTTGTTTGCCGAGACCGTGCGAAAAGCCATAGCAAACGCGGAATGAGGGCGCGGTTCAGCCGCAATGCTGCGGAACCCTTCTATCTTTCGCGTTATCCAGGTTTTTTATTCCGCGTTCCGCGTTCCGTGTTCCGCGTTCGGTACGTTCCGCGTTGTATGTCGGCTCCTGATTCCATCCAGAAACTCCCTGACCTGATTGCTGGGCACCGCAAAGCCGATGCCCTGACCGGCCTGGGCGCCGGCGGTATTGACGCCGATCCAAGCGCCGGTCAAAGTGATCAAGGGACCACCGGATGAGCCGGGGTTGATGGCCGCGTCGGTCTGGATGAAATTGATCTGACGTCCTTGTTCCTCCGGCACCCCTGTCAGATGCCGGCCGGTGTGGCTGATAATGCCGGCGGTGACCGTATGGCCCAGGCCGATGGGATTGCCCACGGCAATGACGATTTCCCCGGAATCCACGGCTTTGGAATCACCCATGGGCAGCGCGGGGAATTCCCGGTCGGGTGCGATAATCTTCAAAAGCGCCAGGTCATAAATAGGGTCCCGGGCCACGATCTGCACATCAAAATCCTGACCTTCCTGGGTCTGCACTTTAATTTTTTCCGCCCGCTGAATGACATGGTTGTTGGTCAGAAGATATCCGGAGGGATGAATGAAAAAACCCGAACCGAGACCCACCCCGGGCACGCGCACGGGCAGGCCCGTGCCGGGCAAGGGAATGGGCAGAAGTTGAATGCGCAGGGGGCCACGGGTCTGGGCATAGACGCTCACCACGGCCCGGCGGGATTTCTCCGCCACTTGTCGGATGAGTTGGGTGCGCATCTCCATGTCTTTGACGGTTTCCGCGGCCTCCACCACCAGCTTTTCCGAGGCCGCGCCCCGGAGTTCCTCAGCCGCCGGATACCATCCGCCGGCTTCATCCACGTCGGACATGGTCTGGATTTCCAAGCGGAGACAGCCGGCCGCCGGCCATATACACAACCACAACAGCCATAAAAAGGTGAATTTTCGCATTGGGTCCTTTTCCCATCATGTGATTTTCCCAAACTAGTAATCCTTAACACAGCAAAATATATAGTACAAAGTGATTTTCTGTTTATGTTATGCTGATCGTGGACGGCCGGAGAGACCTTCAGGCCCTGCTGCAAAGACGATGATTAGACGCGTAATCAGTCGACCCATTTCACCCGCAGTTGCTCCCGTTCCACAACCTGGTCCACTTGCCCCTGGGGATAGCCGAGGGTCAGGGAGGTGATGATTTCAAAGGGCGGGTGTACGCCGAGCTTGCGTTTGAACAAAGGAAAGCCTTGCAGCCCGTCTATAAGGCTCACGTAGCAGGTGCCGAGCCCAAGGGAATGGGCGGCCAGGACCATGTTCTGGCCGCAGATGCCGGTGTCCAGATCAATGGAGCCGATGCCCCGACGGTCTGCCAGTAAAATGATCAGGGTGGGGGCATGAAAAAAGGTGTGATAGTCAGGATCGGCCACAATGGCATTTATGCCGCCCAAGGCCCGGGGATCCAGTTCATTGGGCCCGCGCAGGCGCAGCAGCAATTGATAAACAGCCTTCTGCCAAAAACGCAGACGGGGATTGCATTCAGTGGCCTTCTTGGACTTTACCCAGGGCAGGGGCATGGTGCCGAGCATGACCAGCTTGCAAAATTGCTTGACCTTGCGGTCGATCTCATCAATCAAGGCCCGGTTTTGAATGACGATGAATTTCCAGGGCTGGTTGTTGCCGGCGGAAGGTGCAAAACGTCCGGCCTCCAGGATCCGCATAACCATTTCCCTGGGCACTTGCTTCCGGAGATAGAGCCGCACACTCCGGCGCTGGTAAATAACCTTTTCCGTCTCGGTCAGTTCCTGGGCCAGGGCTTCAAACGGCAAGCCGTTCTTACCCTGAATCGGCCTGGGCCGGGTTTTGCCGCCGGCGAACAAATCGTCGTTTTTCCAGTAGCCTTTGGGAACCCGATAATCACCGCTGATGGTGATGGCCTGTTGCGGGCAAACCGCCACACAGTTCTGGCAGGTGATACAGCGAAAATGATCGTAGCGCCGGTTGTCGCGACTTTTTTTATCCTCAATGGACAACAGTTGAATGGGACAGGATTGGACGCAACGGCCGCAACCGGTGCATTTGTCATCCGCTACTTGTAAACCTGGGAAAATCGCGGGCGGCAGATGGGTAAGGCGATGTTTTTCCAAAAGCATGAACGACTCCTTGGCCGGGTTGGGTTGTCGTCGTCTCAGATTTCATTTGCAACCACCCATAGCATTTAATTGACCATTGAGTCAAGTGCATTTCGTTTGCCCGACAGGGCAATCGCATTTGGTTTTCGAGGTCGTAGTCGCCATAAGAGTCGAAATGCTTATCAATATTGATAACCAGCAAGCCATGAATTTTATGTACAGTTTATGTACAGTTATGACTTCTTCCCTCAGGGCAATCGCATGTAGTTTTTTTTCGGGGTCGGTATCGGGATCGGTATCGAAAAAATAATTTGGGAGGCCCCGCCCCCAAAAAACCAGGGCTTTTCCCATGTTGACCCCAAGACTCAACACCATGGCCTCTCCGTAAGGGCGGTTCGCGAACCGCCCCTGTACAAAAAAAAACTCGATACCGATACCGATTCCGACCCCGACCCCGAGAGGTTGGATGGCAGAGACAAAACCCAAGCACTCACGAATCGCTTTGTCTTGGCGAGCAATAGTATTCGCTGGGTGAAATATTGGCAATTAATGGTTGCTCATTCCGCGCCAAGTTTACATGCCATTCCCCTGCTTCTTCCCTTCTCCTGACTTGACCATTGATAAAAAAGCCCAAACCAAAGGCCTGGAACCTTTTGTTTGGGCTTCTCCAAGGGAGGCTATGTTTCTGCTTCAGCTCATTGCAGTTGAATCATTTTTTGCCTTTCCCAGGCTTTTGCTGACTATCTGCGCTTCCGGCTTCAGTATCCTGGTCTTCGTCCGAATTTTGGCGACACTCACCCTGCGCATCCCCATGGCCGAGATGGGCGTTCAACGCCGATTCCGAAATGGTGATGCTGCGGCCCTTATGGCAAATGGTGATCATGGCCTGGCCATTGCCATCATCCGGCTCCAACCCGGGCTCTTCATTATCTTCACCATCATCATCATCCGTTCCTTCGCATGAGCCGGCCACATCACCATGGTTGAGGTGGGCCTTAAGAGCCGAGGCGGAAATGGTGATGGTGCGACCCTTGTGGCAAACAGCGACCTTGGAATTCCCGTCGGTGGAATCATCATCATCCTCTTCATTATCCGCATTCTCAAACAGGATATCGAATTGAATCGCCGTTCCAGCCTGAATTTCAAAGGCTTCCTTGGCTTCCAGGGTCATTTCTTCGCCGTCTACGGTAAAAACGGCTGTCATGGAATATGTCCCTTCCGGCAAATCAAACCAGTAGCTTCCTCCGTTGGCCACGGTGGCCGATGCCACTTCCACCACCGTGCCGTCCGCTTTGTTTTCAAGAATGTTGATGCGGACGGACTGCTCGTCTTCCCCGTTCTGAATATCCACATTGCCGTAAATCGTACCCATGCCTGCTGCGGATTCCAGCAAGAAATCGTGCGTCCCTCCCCCGCTCGCGGTGACCACGATTTCAGCGGAGGCGGATTTGTATCCGGGCATGATGGCAACCACCGTATAGGTTCCCGGTTCGGTGAGCAAGGTATATGCACCGGTTTCATCGGTAACCGTGGCGGCGTTGACCATTTCAGTTGAATCTTCCGTCGCCTTGATTTGGGCGCTTACAATGGCGCCTGCCAAGGGTGTGTCGCCGGCGGCGGTATGGGCATACACCACCCCGCTGATGGATGTGGCTTCACTTTCGTCCAAGACCTTCACCGTGGGTTTCAGCAACCATTTACCGCTTTTGCCGGCCTGGACTATGGATTTGATCACATTGAAATCCAACACCAGGTCTGTGGTCTGGTTTTCTTCAATGGTAAAACCGCCCACGATTTTAAAGCCGGATTGAAAACCGCTGGGAATGGTCAACTCAATATATTGATAATCATCCTTTTCATCGCCCCCAAGCTCTCCATAAACGAGATAATTGGCAAAGGGATGGATTTCGTCCTTGATGTTGACGGACCCGTCGGGCACATCCCCGAGCACAAGGCGGATTTGCTCATAACGGCCGGCTTCCAGATCAGCCAGACCCAGATTTTGAATTATACCGTTGACCAGTTCCAGAAGATTAAACGTGGCATTGGGCTCGGCAACCGTCAGCCAACTCTGCTCGTCGGTTTCATCCCCGGCGGATTTGGATACCAGGACTTCTTTGATGGTGATGTAAACCGCCTGGTAATCCGTGGCCGCGGCGTCGGTTAATCCCAGGGATAATTTGCCGGATGAAGGGGTTGCGTTTGCACCGGTTGTTTGGCCGCCGCTGCCGCCGCTACAGGCGGATAGGATCAGAATAAGAACCATGGTGATAAAAGGTAGGGTTGAAATTTTGCTTTTCATTATGCCTCCAGCTTTGCTCGGATCAAAAAATCAAAGGGCTATTCCACCAATTTTCCCAAGCTTTCAGAGCAATTTTCATGCCGGTTTATCTACTGCAAAACCCCGATGAATCATTGACCGTTTGAGAGCAAAGGGCGCAACTGTCTACAAAATATCAAGATGAACCATATGTTTTTGTATACAGATATCGGTTGGAACAGAATGTGTTAAAAATTCATTGGGGGGCTTTGCGCATTTTTTCCGCGTCGGACTTGCGCAAATAGCAGGGGGTCAGCTCGGCTGCGGAAAGGGTTTGATTCATATGATATAATTGTTCGGCCAGGCGCCCCACGGCAGCCGCCTGAATCACATTTTGCTCCGGCGTGCCAAAGGCAGCCCAAGGGCCCAGCACCGCGGCGATTTCAGCCTGATAGGCCGCAGCACCGTCACCCACGAACAAACATGGGCCGGTGATGGGGGCCACCGCCTGTATTGGCGGCAGGGCCTGTTCAGGGCATTCCTGATTGATCTTGCCGCCTACTGCATGATAGCGGCTGAAATACACCTCGCCCCTGCGGGCGTCCAGCATGGGGCAGAGCAAACCAGCATGATCTCCAAAGGGCTCCACCAGGGTCGCCAGACTGGAAACCCCCACGGTTTTTTTACCATGGGCAAAAGCCAGGCCCTTGACGGCGCTGATGCCGATGCGCACGCCGGTGAAACTGCCCGGCCCGACCGTAACAGCATAGAGATCCACCTGGGCAATCTCAACCGCCGCCCTTTCCATGACTGCATGGATCAGATTCATCAGGTGTTTGGAATGGGTCTCGGCCCTGCCCCACGTGCTTTCCGCCAGCACAGCGCCGTTATCCAAGAGGGCCGCGCTGCTGCTCTTGGAGATAGTATCCACGGCCAGAAGGATCATTTTTTTTTCTTGGCCGCGCTCTTTTTGGGCGGGCGCACCTTTTTGGCCTTGCGCACCGGTCCCTGCACGGCAATGGAAAGCACTTCCTCCATGTGCTTGACCGGTACGAATTTGATTCTGCGTTTCACGTTGGCCGGGATTTCCACCAGGTCCTTCTTGTTTTTTTCCGGCATGATAATGGTGCGGATGCCGGCGCGCATGGCGCCCAGGGCCTTGTCCTTTAATCCGCCGATGGGCAACACCCGGCCCCGCAGGGTGATTTCGCCGGTCATGGCCACATCCTTGTTCACCGGCACGTTGGTGATGACCGAAATCAGGGCCGTGGCCATGGCAATGCCGGCGGAAGGCCCGTCCTTGGGAATGGCCCCGGCCGGCACATGAATATGCACATCGATGTTTTCAAAAAAATTCGCATCCACATTGAAATCATCCAAATGGGCCCGGGCAAAGGAAACCGCGGCCCGGGCCGATTCCTGCATAACTTCGCCCAATTGCCCGGTGATGATCAGGTCCCCCTTGCCGGGCATGAGGGAAGCTTCCACATACAGGGCTTCTCCGCCCACCTGGGTCCAGGCCAGGCCGGTGGAAAGTCCCACCTGGCTGCCTTCCTGGTCCATTTCCGGCTGGAATACGGGCGGCCCCAACATTTTGTGCAGGTTGGAACGGGTCACGGTAATTCCGCCTTTGGCGCCCTCGGCGCGCATGCGCGCCGCCTTACGGCAGATCTTACCCAGCTCGCGCTCCAGATTGCGCAGGCCGGCTTCGGAAGTGTATTCGGCGATGATCAAGTCCATGGCACTTTTGGTGATCACCAGGCTTTTGGGTGTCCGCAGGCCGTTTTCCCGGATCTGGCGGGGCAAGAGGTAGGATTCGGCAATGGCCATTTTTTCCTCGGGGGTATAACCCGATATATTGATCACTTCCATGCGGTCCAGCAAGGCCGGGGGAATGGTATCGGTGATGTTGGCGGTCAGGATGAACATGACCTTTGAAAGGTCAAAGGGCAGGTTTAAATAATGATCGCTGAAGGCGAAATTCTGTTCCGGATCCAGGGCCTCCAGCAGGGCCGAGGAAGGGTCGCCGCGGAAATCCGCCCCGATCTTGTCGATTTCGTCCATCATGAATATCGGATTGTTGGTGCCGCTCTGTTTCAGGCCTTGAATGATGCGACCCGGCAAGGCGCCGATATAGGTACGGCGGTGCCCGCGGATTTCCGCCTCGTCGTGCATCCCCCCCAGGGAGATGCGCACGAATTTGCGCTTCATGGCCTTGGCAATGGCCTGGCCCAGGGAGGTCTTGCCCACCCCCGGCGGGCCCACAAAACAGAGAATCGGACCTTTCATTTTGGGATTGAGCTTGCGGACGCTCAAATATTCCAGAATCCGGTCTTTTACCTTTTCCAGACCGTAATGTTCACTGCTGAGAATCTTCTGGGCTTCCTTGATATCGATGTGTTCCTTGGCGGCTTTGTTCCAGGGCAATTCCACCAGCCAGTCCAGATAGGTGCGCACAATGGAGGCTTCCGAGGCGTCTGGATGCATCTGACCCAGGCGCTTCAATTGCCGCAGGGCCTCGGTCTCGGCCTCCTTGGGCATTTTGGCTTTTTTGATATTCTTGCGGTATTCTTCCAGTTCCTGGGCTTTTTCATCCATTTCACCCAGTTCCTTATGAATGGCGCGCACCTGCTCTCGCAGATAGTAGTCCCGCTGGCTTTTGGAAATTTCATCCCGGACATCGGACTGGATCCTGGCCTGCACCACCGACAATTCCACTTCCTTGGACAGCATTTCGTTGATCTTGTTGAGCCGGGCCACCGGCTCGGTCATTTCCAGCAGGTTCTGGGCATCCTCGGTTTTCAGCCGCAGATTGGAGGCCACCAGGTCGGCGAGTTTGCCCGGATCCTCGATGGTTTCCAAAATCGTATTGATATCACTGGACATCTCTCCGCGCAGGGCCAGGATTTTCTCGCACTGTTCCCGCACATTGCGCATAAGGGCCTCGCCTTCCAGATCGATCTTGCCGGCGGGTACTTCCTTGATCACTTCAATTTTTACGCGATAGGAAAGGCGTTTGCGGGTATATTCCAGGATGCGGGCTTTGGCCACACCCTGCACCAGGGCTTTCAAGCGACCATCGGGCAGCTTGAGCATGCGCAGGACCCGCCCGATGGTGCCGACCTCATAAATCTGCTCTGGAATGGGATTTTCCACCATGGGGTCTTTTTGGGTGGCCAGAAACAAAAGCTTGTCTTTGGCAACCGCCTCTTCCATGGCGTGCACGGATTTTTCCCGCCCGATGAACAACGGCAGCAGCATATCGGTAAAAATCACCACATCCCGCACCGGTAAAAGAGGAAGAATGGTCGGTATGGTAAATTCAACTTCTTCCTCGATGATGCTTATCAAATCGTCTTTATCGGTTTCACCCATCTTTTCCCGCCCGTTTGCTCAGCCCCGGATTTTCCGCAGGGCCTTGTTTTGAAGGTAAAATCATTCCCGCCCTTGTCAGGGGTCCCGACCGTGGCAAATGATTCTGGGGTAATATTAACAATGTTTTCCAGCTTGGCAATATCAGCCTTGCTTTTTTTATGCAACCTCTCTACTATATCTGATCTTGTTGATCGGAACGGTGCGTTGAGCGTAACCTGCTTTTATCCTGATTGATTTATGGTATAAAAAATGCCGGAAACATTCCTTCGAATCATGATCTTCCTGTTCGGCGCCTGTATCGGCAGTTTCTTGAACGTCTGCATTTACCGCCTGCCGCTGAACCGCTCCATCGTGACGCCCCGCTCCGCCTGCCCCAGTTGCGGCACACTGGTGCGCTTTTACGACAATATACCCATCCTCAGCTATCTGCTGCTGATGGGCCGCTGCCGGCATTGCCGGGCATCCATCGGCTTGCGTTATCCCCTGGTGGAAGGGCTGACCGGATTGTGCGCCCTGGCCGTCTACGTCAGGTTCGGGCCCAATGCCCAGGCTTTGATTAACTTTGCCTTTATCGCTGTTCTAATCCTGATCACTTATATTGATCTGGACCACCGCATCATTCCCAACCACATCACCCTGCCCGGCATTCCCCTCTTTTTTTTAGCCTCCCTGGCCTTGCCCGGCATCACCTGGAAAGAAACCCTCCTGGGCATCATCGCCGGCGGCGGCTGTTTGTGGATTGTGGCACAGACTTATTGGTTGCTGACCAAACGGGAGGGTATGGGCGGCGGCGACATCAAACTGCTGGCCATGATCGGCGCGCTTTTGGGTTGGAAGGGAGTGTTGTTCACCATTTACATCGCTTCTGCCGTGGGCGCTTTTTCCGGCTTGCTGATCATGGTGATCCGTAAAATGGACATGAAACTGGCCATTCCCTTTGGTCCGTTTTTGGCTGTGGGCGCCCTCTTGTATGTCTTTTTCGGTGAAACCCTCACCAACTGGTATTTTTCCTTGCGACTTTTGTAATTACCGCGCGCCCCGGTCATCATCCCGTTGATTTCTGAATTTCATGCAATTGGGCATGGTGGATGAACTTGTTCAGTTTCTCCACATCCCACTGGGACAAGCCGGTCAAGCGCATACCGGCGTAGCCGCTCCTGCGGGTGAAATCCGGCTCCTTTCTCACCACGATCACATCACAGGACATATCGGCTTCCAGGTCCTCGGCCCGGGCATTGGAAAGACGCAGATCAATGGCCACCTCTTGGCCTATGGATAATTCCAGCAATGGATTGGGGTTGCCGTTTACCATTCTGGGAAGCACCAAGCCGATGCCGTTAAAGGAAATATTGTCGATGTTGCAGTACTGTTCCGAGGCATAGACAGTTCCGGCCAAATGGATCTCAATGTCCACCCGAAAAATTTCATTGGGTTTGAAACGATAGGCGGAGCGGACATTGACCACCTGCAGGGATTCCGGAACAAAGGCGACCCGCACGGCACTGACGGGCTTTTGGTTGGACAAGCGGTAATCCTTCATGAAATCAAGGACGCGACAGTCCAGGCCGGCCCGGATTTTCCGATTTTCACCCAAGTTGACCAGGGTGCTGATGTTCATTTTTTTGGCTTGAAGGCTGGGCAGGATTTCCGGATTGGTCTGGGAAATAATCATGCGGGCGCCGGGTAGATCGCATTCGTGAATATGCGCTGACCGCACAATGGGATATTCCGCATCCATGTCGAATACCACTTCGATTTTGGTTCCGGGGCGGTAAATCCGGCTGATTTCCAGCTCCGCCGACCTGGGCCTGGTTTGATCAAATTGATTTTTTTCCATGACCTAAATCCAAACCAAAACAAAGTTATAAATAATCCACCCATTGCCAATGGATGGTATCACCTTGCCGCTTATTGACGATATTACCTTTTTGAAAGGCATGAAGCAAGGCATCTTGCAATTTTTGCGGTTCTTGATCCACTGAACCCCGGACCCGTTCCAGCAATTCCGCAAGGGCCGCTTCATCGGAAAGGGCCTTGCCGTTCACGGTCCATTTGCCGAGACGCTCAACCGCATGGGCCATCATGAGCGCATAGATCGCCACAATGCGTTCCAGATTGACCAGGGGATAGGCCTCCTCATCCGTGGCCTGGCCGGCTTGAATGCGCTTGGCAATGTCGCCCAGCCAGATATCGATGTTTTTTTCCCATTCAATGGCAACGGCATCCAGCATGGCCTTGGTCACCCCGGGGGTCTCCACAATGGCGCGGTTGGCATGGTATTCACGCCAATCATCGGTCAGGATGCGGAGGCCGTAGCGGTCGCATTCCTCGCGCACCCGCGTGCCTGGGAAAGGAGCCAAAAGGTGGAAGCCGTAGATCACTCCCATTTCACGCAGTTTCTTGCCGAAGGCCACGGTTTCCTCCACGGTGGCCGGGGTTTCGCCGGGCAACCCCAGGATGAAGGAGGCACTGGGCTGAACGCCCGCATCGTTACACATCTGCACCGCAGCCAGCACCTGTTCCGTGGTGATGCCCTTGCGGATGGTTTTAAGAATATCGGCATTGGCCGTCTCAATGCCGAAGCTCACCGAATCACAGCCGGCGGCCCGCATCTTTTGCAGAACTTCCGGTGACACCGTATCCACCCGGGCAAAGGAAGACCATTTGATTTTCAGACCCCGCCGCAGAATCTCTTCACAAATCGCCAGGCAATGTTTTTTATTGGCCGTGAACAAATCATCGGCAATGTTGATCTGGTGGAACCCCAGGGACCCGAGATACTCCAGTTCATCCACCACCTTTTGGGCATTTCTGTAACGCACTTTGGCGCCCACCATTTTGCGGCCCACGCAGAAAATGCATTTGTGCGGGCAGCCCCGGCTGGTGGTCATGCTGACGGCCATGCCCAAGGCCCGGTAGCGTCCCAGGGCCAGCAGATGGCGGGCCGGCAGGGGCAAAGCATCCACATCCATGAGTTCCTTACGGGCCGGGGTGCGCACCAGGCCGCTCCCATTCCGGTAGACGATGCCGTTCACCCGTTCCCACTTACGGCCGTGGGCCAGGGCCTGCATCAATTCCACCACGGTGGCTTCACCTTCACCCAGGACAATGAGATCGATGAACGGAAATTGCTCCATAGTGGCTTCGGCGCAAAAGGTCACATGGGGCCCGCCCATGACTGCCAGAAGATCGGGATTCAATTCCTTGGCATCCTTCAGGACCTGCAGGGCATTATCAATGGTCATGGTAACGGCGGTGGCGCCGATGACCTGGGGCTGAAAGGCGTGAAGTTCGGCTGCCAGCAATTCCTTGCTGTAAGGAAAGATAACCAGATCCAGCACTTTTACTTCCACCCCGGCGGCCTCCAAAACCGCGCCCAGAAAAGCAAGCCCCAGGGGCGGCGAAGGGCCTTCGGAAATGGGATAATGGGGATTGACCAATAAAAAACGCATAGTGAAACTACCGCCTTTCAAACAAGTCCCGATACACCGCCAGGGCTCTAATTTGGGTTTCCGCAAGTCCTTCACTGTTGTCGATCACAATACCGGCCAATTGTTTTTTTTCTTCAATGGGCATCTGGGAACGAATGCGGGCCATGGCCGCTTCCGCGGAGATTTGGTCCCGGGCCATGAGCCGTTTAAGTTGAAGGGTTTCCGGAATGTATACCAGGACGACATCAGTCATGGCTTTGTGCATGCCGGTTTCAAACAGCAAGGGCACGTCCAGGATAACCACCGCATCCTTTTGACGGGCCGCGATTTCTTTCAGTTGATCAGCCACCTCGGCAAAAACAAAAGGATGCACGATGCTGTCCAGCACCTTTTTCTGCTCGTGGTCATGGAAGATGATGTCCCCCAGGGCCACGCGATCAATCTCGCCGTCCGGCGCCAGAATGCCCGGCCCGAAATGCTGACGAATTTTCTCCCAGGCCGCACTTCCTCTGCGAACCGCCTCACGGGCCACCTGGTCCGCATCAATCACCACGGCCCCGGCCGCTTTCAACATGGCAGCCACCGTGGATTTTCCAGTGGCGATGCCGCCTGTCAGTCCTGCTACAATCAAGGTCCTTTCCTCCATCCATTTTTACATCCCGCCTCATATCGCAGTTGGCCGTTTAAGTAAATAGCCTGAATCTGTTTCAGGCTTCCCGGTAGGTCTTTGGGTGAACCTTTTACCACAATGAAATCCGCCGGCCGGCCTGCTTTTATTTGTCCCCGACCCTCGAGCCCGAGCAAATCGGCGCCGTTCTTGGCAGCGCATTTTACGGCTTCCATAATCGAATAACCGGCGGCCATGAACAGCCCCAGTTCATCCCGTAATGCCCGCCCATGATGAACCCCCGGACTGGCGGCGTCGGTGCCCACAGCCAAGAGCACCCCGGCTTTTTGGGCAGCAGCCATCTGTTCCAGTTGATGGTCGAGGTTTTTTTGCGCCACGGTCTGCTCCAGGCTACCCAGGGGCGTCACAGCAGCATAGGCTGCCATGGTCACGGCCGTGGGCACCCAGATGGTGCCGTGGTCCGCCATGCGCTTTAAATTATCCATCCCCATGAAAAAGCCATGTTCAATGGAGCGGCAGCCGGCCATGACCGAGTCCCGCACCGGACCTTCGCCGTTGGCATGGATCATGGTATCCAGCCCTTTTTTGCGGGCGGCCGCCACGGCTGCCGTGAGTTCGGCGAGATCAAATTGGGATTGGGTCTTGCGGCCGAATTCTTTCAGGCTGTTCAGACCGGAATTCACAATTTTCAAATGATTTTTGGGTTCCGCATCCAGGGCCACGGCCTCGGCCAGGGGTTGACCGGGGCTGGGCGGCCGGCCGATCAAACGGCCGTAACGACCGGCCTGGTGAAAGGCCCGGCCGGCGCAGCGGACCACCACCGGTGTTAGTTTTTCAAAGGCGGTTTCATGTAAGAAGCGGACCACATGGCCGTGGTGATCACCGCCGTCCCGCACTGCCAGGATTCCGTGTTTCCAATGTTCCTGCAAATGTTCCCGGATCAAGACACAGGCTGCGGCGTATGGGTTGTCGAGCTGACCTTGGCGTTCGGCAGGGTCAATGGTGCCGGACATGCACAGATGCACATGGCTGTCTATCAGCGGCGGCAGGAGGGTGCAATCGGAAAAATTGAGGAGTTCTTCAAGAGGGCCGGGAATGGCCGGGTCCGAGCCATGGTCTGCCGGGCCAATGGCATGAACCAGCCCTTGGGTAATTTGCAGCACGGCATTGTGCCGGATGGGGCTGCCACTGCCGTCGATGAGCCAGCCGGCTTTGCAGGCAATCCCTCCGCTCATTTCAAGGACTGCTGTTCGGAGCCAAGCAATTCCCGGCGCAGGGTTTCAAGGGCCGCCATGGTGAAAATGGTCTTGTTCCGGGAACGGCTGCCAAACGAAAGCACATAGCGTTTGGAACGGGTTTCCGTGGGCGTGGCAATTCCGATGCAGATGGTGCCCACTGGCTTGTGATCGGTCCCGCCTTCGGGTCCGGCAATGCCGCTGGTGGCCAAACCATAGGTGGCCCCTGAAAAACGCCGGACGCCCACGGCCATCTCCCGAACCGTGGCTTCATCCACAGCACCGTGGGCCGAGAGGGTTTCCGGGGCAACCCCCAGCAGATCCTGCTTGGCCTGGTTGGAATAGGTCACGGCGGAAAAAAGAAAATAGGCGGAACTGCCCGGCACATTGGTGAGCAGATTGGAAATCAATCCGCCGGTGCAGCTTTCGGCCACGGCCAGGGTTTGGCTGCGCTCCTTGAGCAAACGGCCGATGGCTTCTTCCATGGTCTCGCCCTCTGTTGAAAAAATCCATTGTCCCAGGCGCTCCAAGACCCAGTCCACGGCGGATTGAACCTGCTTTTGAACATGGCTGAGATTTTCACCATGAATATATAGTTTGATTTGAATGACCGGGAAACTGGCCCGCAGACCGAATTTTATACCCGGCAAAGCCTGCTCGAAGCCGGCCAGGCGTTCGCTGACCACGGCCTCGGGCAAACCGAACAGACACATGGTTTTAAGCACCCGGGTCTCCTTTGCCCCCCCTTGGAGCTTGCGGATGCGCGGCAGGACCGCTTCATCCAGCATCCGAACCATCTCCGAGGGCACTCCCGGCAGGCAGAAAAAGCAGCAGCGGCCCACCTGCAACTGAAAACCAGGGGCTGTGCCCACCGGGTTGGGCAGACAGATGGAGCCTTTGGGCAGCATGGCCTGCTTCTGGTCGGCGGATGAACTCTGGCGGCCGCGGGCCTCAAAAAATCGGCGGATGGATTCATCGGCCACCGGATCAAAGACCAATTCCACCCCTGCGGCGGCGGCCATGGCCGCGGAGGTCAGGTCGTCAAAGGTCGGGCCGATGCCGCCGGTGACCACGGCAATGTCGGCCCTGGCGGCGATTTCCAGGATGACTGCCCTAAGACGTTCCAGCTCGTCACCCACACAATTATGGCGGCTCACCTCAAGACCGGCTTCGCAAAGTTTTTCGGCAATATGGGCGGAATTACTGTCCACCACGGCGCCTGTCAGGACTTCATCTCCGGTTGACAGAACTTCAGCTAACATGGCCGTCTCCTATCGGTCCTTTGTAAGTACTCAGGTGAATAAGCTAAAATCTTCAGCACAATCGCATCTGTTTTTCGGGGTCGGGGTCGCTATCGGTATCGGGGTCGAATTGCTAATCGATTAACAAGTCAAGGCTCTTCTCTGTCATGAGCCAATTGCTTTATTGGCGTATTGAAAAACAGAATTGATTTCGATACCGATACCGACCCCGAAAACTACTTGCAATCCTCTTGCTGAAACCCTAATACCTGTGTTTTCATCACATAATCATAATTAACCATTATTTTTAGCAAAAGCAAAGATCATTCCGCCACGCGCTTCATCCGAAACTGGACATACGCATCCCGCACGGCCTGGTAAGGGTCCAGGGCCGCCTCCTTCAGGGTCTCGTAGTCGCCGATGCGCAAGGAAGTGTCGTTCACCTTTTCAAAGGTCCACAAGCCGGCCGAAAGCATCAGGGAATCCAGATAGCCGCGGGGGTGCAAAAAACCATCGCCCACATCGCCAAGGGAATCCCGCAGGCTGGATGGGCCATAGACCGGCCAGACAATGTAGAGTCCATGTCCCAGACCGTATGTTCCCAGGGATTGGCCAAGATCTTCAGGGTGCAGCGGCAGATCCGGATACTGATCCGCCGGATTGCCGAAGCCCAGCATCCCCACGGTGCTGTTGAGCAGAAACCGCGACCATTCGGCTTCGGCGGCAAAAATCCGGCCCTGCAAAAGGCAGTTGGTCAAGCGCACCGGTGCTGCCGTGTTCACAAAAAAATTGCGAATGCCGATTCGAACCGCTTCCGGCAAAACATAATTGTATCCCTGACAAAAAGGCTTCAAGGCCCAGAAATAGAGCTTATCGTTGAAATAAAACATGGCCCGGTTCCAGAATGCCAGGGGATCAGCCACCTGTACCGCCGGCTCCTTGACCTCGTCTTCTTCCAGGTAGTCGAGATCCTCCTCCTCCTCTTCGCCGGCTGTCGCGGTCTGATTCAGGGAATCAGGCTCGCCGGCGGCCGCGGCCCCGCAAACCGCCAGCAACAAACACCCAGCCAGCAATACAGCCAGCATCCTGCGGACGAAATCAGTTGAGCCGCCGGGCATTACTGGGCTTTCCCGGAATTGTTTCTTTGCAGCGCAGCCTTTTCCTTGAGCTTGGCAATCAACTGATCCGGATTTTCCTTGTTCAGGATCTCATTGAACTGGGTGCGGTAGTTCTTGACCAGACTGACACCTTCGATGAGGACATCATATACCCGCCAGGTCTCTTTTTGCTTGAACATGCGATATTCCAGGGGGATGTCGCCGGCCGGCCGCGGAATCTTGGTTTTGACCACGGCTTTGTCATCGCCCTCCAGCTCCTGGGACAGATACACCACGGTCTCGCCCTGATAGGCATCCCGTACTTTTTTATAATAAGTGAACCCGAGAAAATCACCGAAGGTGTCGGCAAATTCTTTGCGTTGCTGGGGGGAAAAATCTTTCCAGTTGCGGCCCACGGTGCGTTTGGACACTTCTGTGAAATCAAAAATCCGCGCCACCACCGCCATGATTTTTTCCTGTTGCAGGGTCAGTTTATCGGTTCCTTTGTATTGAGGGTCCTTGAGCAGTGCGATCACCTGATCCACCGGCTCCTTCAAGGCCGCCATGGGTTCCATGGCCGCAACGGCCCAGGCCGTATTCCCCGCCTCGCTCATGATCAATATCACTAACAGGAACGATATCCGGATTCTCATGGGTCAATGCCTCCTTTTGCAATGTTCATCTACTACAACTTGCCGAAAACATATTTGCTGATCAATTCCTCCAGGTCCAGGGCCGATTCGGTCTCGGTGATGGTATCCCCGGGTTTCAGCATCTCATCGGAGCCGCCCTGGGTCAACTTGATATATTTGTCGCCGATGAGGCCGGCGGTTTTGATGGAGGCGATCACGTCGTCGGTGAGCAGCAGCCCTTTTTGGATGCGCAGGGTCACCAAGGCCTTTTGCTGGGCCTTGTCCAGGCCCACCTTGCCCACCTGCCCCACCTGAACCCCAGCCAATTGAATGCTGGCGCCGGTCTTCAAGCCGGCCACGGATTCGAATCTGCCGTAAAGTTCATAAGTTCTGTCGCCCATAACCTCCATTTTGCCGAAACGGATAGTGAGATAACCAATACAGACGATTCCGATCAATACAAAAAAGCCTGCCGCCGTTTCCATGGTTACGCGTTTCATACGTCCTCCATCCCTTCAACAAATCCGAAATTCATACTGCATGTTTTGCCAGGAGTCGGCCCGGGAAAGGATTTCCTCCAGGCGGCATTCCTTGTTGATTTCCACAAAGCCGGCCGTGATCTGAAAACAAAAGCCGGGATAAGGCGTCAGCTCCACAATTTCAGCACGGTTCATTTCCCTGGAAAGCCGCTCACAGGTGATCCGGGCCTGGTCCAATCTGGAATTGGCCAGGATGATCATCAGACGGTTCAGGCCGCAACGGGAACAATTGTCGATGATGCGCAGATGTTTCTGCATTTTTCCCGCGAAATCCCGCATCACCTTCTGGGTGGCCAGATGTCCCAGGCGAGCATTGATCTCCTCCATATTGCTGATGGTGAGCAGCACGATGGAAAAAGGCGTCTGGAAGCGCAGCAGCCGTGCCATCTCCTCCTTGAAACGCTTTTCCCCCATGGGCTGGGGCGCCATGCCGCCTTGGTCTTCATGACGGCTTTCATAGCCGCGGATGAAATCACGGATCACCGGGTTGTCCGACTCCTGCAATCGTTCCGGATCTCCTTCAAAAATGATCAGCCCTTCGTCCAGCATGGCAATGCGCTGGGAAATGTGAAACACATCTGGAATTTCATGACTGACCATGATGCCGGTGAACCCGAAGCGTTGCTGATAATCCGCGATCATGCTGTGCACGGCGTGCTTGCGGATGGGATCAAGGCCGGTGGTGGGTTCGTCGAACAAAATGATTTCCGGGTCCGTCACCAAGGCCCGGGCCAGGGCCACCCTCTTTTTCATTCCGCCCGAAATCTGGGAAGGATAGTGGTCATCCACATTGAACAGCTCCAATTGCTCCATCTTGTCGTGCACTTTTTTGCGGATTTCCGCCGGCTTCATGCGGGTGCGCTCCACCAGGGGCAAGGCGATGTTTTCAAACACCGTCATGGAATCAAAAAGGGCCGAGCCTTGAAACATATAGCTGATTTTGTGCTTGAAATCCTTTTTCTCAACCCCTCGCAATCTGGCCAGGGGTTTGCCGCGGTAGAGCACCTGACCGCTGTCCGGCCGCATCAGCCCGATCATATGCTTCAGCAGTACGCTTTTGCCGATGCCGCTTTTGCCGATGATGGTGGTAAGGTCCCCCTGTAAAATGCCGAGGTTCACCCCTTTCAGCACAATGTTGGCGCCAAAGGCTTTAACCACATGATCGAATTGAATGAGGGTCTCAGTCATTAAACTTACAACAAAAAAGAAGTCAGCACATAATCGAAAATCAGCACCAGAACGCATGAAACCACCACGGCCCAGGTGGTGGCGAGACTCACGCCCTTGGCGCCGAAGCCCTCTGCCATGGTATGGACAAAATACCCCCGGTAACAACAGACCGCCATGACCACGGCGGCGAAAACCACGGATTTGATGAAGCCGCCGTTGATGTCCGTCATGGACACACTCTCTTCAATCCGAGAAAAATAAGCCCCGCGGCTGATGCCCAAGAGAAAGGAGCCGGTCACATAGCCGCCGAAGATCCCCACCACGTCGAACAGAGCCGTGAGCAGCGGAAAACTGAGAATGGCGGCGCCGATTTTGGGACTGATGAGAAAGCGGATGGGATTGATGTCCATGGTCATGAGGGCGTCGATTTGTTCCGAAACCCGCATCACCCCCAGTTCCGCGGCAATGGCTGAGCCGGCCCGGGCAATCACCATGATGGCTGTGAGCACCGGTCCCAGTTCCCGGATGAGGGACAAGGCCACCGCAGCCCCCAGCAACCCCTCTGAGCCGAATTTCACCAGGGTGTAGTACCCCTGCAGGCCCAGCACCATGCCGGTAAAGGCCCCGGTCAGGGCCACGACAAAAACCGACTTGGCGCCGATGAAATAGATTTGCTGAACGAGTTTAAAGAACTGTAGGGGAAAGCTGAAAATATTAGCTAGCCCGTTGAAAAAAAAAATGGCCATGCGCCCCATTTCCTGGATCAGCGCCAGCGGAGGCCTGCCAACTGCTGCCAGCCAATTCGTCAGTTCGTCGCTCCGTGCCATGGCAATTTCATCCGGTCTAATTATGAATCCAAAATCAATTCGATGTTCCGTCCCATAACAAAAGAGAGAATTTATATTGAAATAAACGCGCTAAGTCAAGCACATCCCCGGTCACAATACAATTAAAATCAACCGTGATGATTTTTCGGCCTTCTCGCTCCAAGATAATTAAAACCCTGAAAAGAATGATGGGTGTCGTGAACAACGAGGACTTTGGCAAAATGGGCAAGAACAGCAAGAAAAAATTAGTGGAGTCCCCTTACGTTCTTTAGCCAGATCGTTGCAGGGGACTCCTGCCACCATGATCAATACCATCGGTTGTGAAACAGGCAAAAGAAGACACTTTTTAAGAAACTGAGATTCTGTATACAGCGGATAATATTGCCGCCGATTGTTTTTCAGAACCGGCCTTGCCAAAGATAAAGCCGGATGATACAGCATAAAAGAAAAACTTCGACGAATTCGAAAAGCAAAAGCTGGCCGTCAGTTTTATTATGGACCTGAACAAAGAATTGTTTTTAAAAAAAACGAAACAGGGAGATAACTAGTTCATGGAAGCGGGATAAAAAATGGATCAGGCGGGCTAAACAAAAATATTGGCCCGATTGACCAGCCCAAAACGACGAACTGTACAATTCGCTTAGATAAATATATTTATATGCAACGGGAGGAATTCTTGCTTGGACAATACTTCAAATCCATTTATCAAGATACAATGCAGCGTGCATATGACACGGCGTATGTGCATATCTCTCAGTCGATAGATTCGAATTCAAATTTTCTCGATTGTGGTGCTAGTAATGGATGGACTTTTGATCACATTGCCAAGCGCTGCAGGGTTATGCCCAGCCAATATTACGGAATTGAATGGGATGAAAGCTTTGTTAAATACGGCCAGAAACGTGGACTTAACATTGTTCTTGGTGATTTAAATAAAGGCCTTCCTTATGATACAGGAACATTCTCATGTGTTTATGCTCTTTCTATCTTGGAGCATTTACTCAATCCTTGCCGGCTATTAAAAGATTGTCATCGAGTACTAAGCAGCGGCGGTCGGCTCGTGCTGCTTACACCGAATATCAGTACATATTTTACAGCGTTTTTCATACTCCTGGGGAAAATGCCCTCCAGCGGACCGCATCCGGACTCTGATGAACTTATTCAAAGAGAGGTAATATTTCAAGTCAGTGATGCACAAGGTACCGATGCCACGGAAGACAAGCCGATCTATCGCCATCTTATAGTGTTCAGCTATCGGGTACTACGGCGTTATCTGCATATGCTTGGTTTCTCAAAAGTCTCAGGTTACGGATTCGGCCTCTATCCTTTCCCGATTTTTATGCAGCGCGCGCTTGAGCAAGTCGATCCATTCCATTGTCATCAAATGGTTTTTGTTGCAACAAAATATTGATATAAAATACAACAATGGCAGCAAATATTCAAAAATTATTAATACTACTAATATTCTTATCCATTATCCTAATCGGTATGCTGGCAACTGCTCCACCGGTCAGCCGTGATGCTCTGACCCATCACCTTGCAGTTCCCAAACTATATTTACAACATGGCGGAATTCATGAAATCCCATCAGTGGTTTTTTCCTACTATCCGATGAATCTTGATTTGCTGTATATGCTGCCGCTATATTTCGGAAATGACATTGCACCGAACTATATTCATTTTGGATTTGCCATACTGACCTCCTGGCTGATATTTATCTATCTTAAAAAAAAAGTTCCTTTTGCCTTTGCGTTATTCGGTGCTTTATTTTTCCTCACCACACCGATCATTATTAAGCTTTCCATTACCGCTTATGTTGATCTTGGCCTGATTTTTTTTTCAACCGCAGCAATCCCGGATGGCCACCCAAAATCCCCCACTTGTGGCCACTTGAAAATCCCCCACCT
>DYJD01000067.1 GCA_020723325.1 Desulfosudis oleivorans
ACCTGGTGCAGGGACTTTCACCCTACTAGTTCTGTGCCATGCCCGGCACACACGCAGAATTAACCAGCAGCAGCCGGTTTTGTCGGCTGTCTGGTTGAATGATTTGATGTGGCCTCAATCTCCTTTAGAGTTTTGCCATCTTTGTTCTTCCACGCAATAAGGCCGTTGGCATGTCCGCCGTGGACTACAGCCGCAGCCGCACTAGGGCTGGAGAATTCCTCGTCACGCGTGAACGTGAAATGATCTTCGGACACAGAAAAAACACCTTCATCTTTGAGCCTTTGCCGCATATTAAGTGGCCAAGGATATTTTTGCGACGACGCCCGCTCCTTTAGTACGGCTTGAGATCCCCTGAGTATAAGGAAGCCGTTCGGGGTAAGACGGCCTTTCGCTTTTAGCCCTTTGATTTCACAATAAAGCATTTCCTTTTCAGCGTGGGCCGCGGCTTTACCGGCTGCGGCGACTAACAGTTCAACACCCAGAACAGGCAGAAGTTGATATATCTTTTCCAAAAAGACTTCCATGTCCTCACGATCTGACTCCGGGAGTTTTGCTCCACTGCTCTGGCCGTTCATGACAAGAGCTCGATTGGCCTGACGGGCTTGTTCTATGAGCTTCCCTTCGAGATAGCGGATGTGGGCTTTCGTAAGGTTTTCGTCCTTGCTTATAAAATAGACGATCTGGTTCCAGAAGTCCTTTTCCAGATGGGCCTTAACGCGATCTCTGATGCTCTCAGCTTCACCAACATATAGAGCAGGCTTGCCCGATTCTGGATCGCTGCCGGTTAGGAAGTACACGCCGGAACTGCCAGACTCATCACGGCCAATCACGCCTTCAAATTCGCTTCGTGGTCCCGCGACTGCCTTGCCCGTCCAGTTCGAAAGTTCGGCCGTTCTCAGCCGCTTCGGATCGCCGTGTACCAGAAATATCTTAATCGTTGCGCTTGACATATCCGAATTCCACCTCTGCTTACACATCATACATTATGGAGCAATATCCCTCGATATCGACATATTCAACTTTTTACAACTTAATAAAATCACAGATAAAAATATATATTTCCCGGCCATATTGAATGCAAATTTGAGTAAAATCGCTCCATAACACCGGAAATCCCATGATATGGAGTGGAATCACTCAATAACGCAAAAATAATTCGATAGGTCTAATTGCTAAGAAATTGCGGCACCTTTGCCAAAGCCGCGTCCAGCTTTTCCGGCTGGGTGCCGCCGGCCTGGGCCATGTCCGGCCGGCCGCCGCCGCTGCCGCCGACTTCCGCCGCCACCTGTTTGACGATATTGCCGGCATGGAAACGACCCACCAGGTCTTTGGTCACCACTGCGATCAGCAAGACCTTGTCGCCGGCCTCGGCCCCCAGCACCACCACGCCGGATTGAATGCGATCCTTGAATTGATCGGCCAGTTCCCGCAAGGCCGCGGGCTTGTCCACCGCCACCTTTTTCACTAGCACTTTCACGCCGTTTATGGTCTGATATTCCTCGCCGGTGCTGCCGCCGGACATCAGGGCCATTTTGGTTTTCAGCCGTTCCACTTCCTTTTCCAGGGCTTTTTGCTCGGTGATGATCTTTTCCAGCCGGGGCTTGAGGGCTTCCGGTTTTTCCTTGAAGAGCGCGGCGGCTTCCTGAACGATCTTGACGGTTTCCTGGACATGGGAAAGGGCTGCGGTGCCGGTGAGGGCTTCGATACGGCGCACACCGGCGGCGATGCCGGCTTCGGAAACGAGCTTGAACAAACCAATGTCGCCGGTGCGCTCGGTGTGGGTTCCGCCGCAGAATTCCTTGCTGAAATGTCCCAGGGAAATCACCCGCACACGCTCACCATACTTTTCCTCAAACAAGGCTGTGGCGCCGGTCTTGAACGCCTCTTCCGCCGCCATTTCCTCACTAGCCACCGACAGGTTCTCGCGGATTTTTTCATTTACATAGGTTTCGATCCGGTCCAGGGTCGAGCGCTCCAAGGCTGAAAAATGGGAAAAGTCAAAGCGCAGCCGCTCGGGAGTCACCAGGGAGCCGGCCTGCTTGACATGCTCACCCACGATCTGCCGCAAGGCCGCATGCAAAATATGGGTGGCGGTGTGGTTCAAGGCGGTGGCCCGGCGGGCGCTGTTGGCAACGGTCAACATCACCTTGTCGCCGGTGCGGATTTTGCCTTTGCGGATGATGCCCTTGTGAATAATAAGGCCGGTGGGGTCCTTGATGGTATTGGTGATTTCCATTTCCACGTCCACCCCTTGCAGCCGGCCCACATCCCCCACCTGCCCGCCGGATTCGGCATAAAACGGGGTCTTGTCCACGACGATTTCAATGAAGGCCCCTTCCAGGGCCGAATTCACTTCTGTACCTTCCGCCACCAACAATACCACCTTGGCATCACAGCTCAGTTGATCATAGCCCACAAAGGTGGATTTGAAGCCGCCGGCCGACATATTTTTATAAGCATCGCTGATTTTGGTAAAGGTCGCCACCGAGCGGGACTTGCTGCGCTGGGCATCCATGGCGGCCTGGAATCCGTCCATGTCCAGGGTCAGGCCTTCATCCCGCACCACATCCCGGACAATGTCCACTGGGAAGCCGTAGGTGTCATAGAGTTTGAAAATCACTTCACCGGGAATGACGGCGGTTTGCTTGACCTTCAACTCTGCCAGGGTGTCACCCAATACCTTCAAACCGTGATCCAGGGTCTCGGCAAAGCGGACTTCCTCGTTTTGAATCACATTGGTGATAAAGGCCCCGGCGTCTTTCAGTTCCGGATAGGCCGATGCCATGTTTTCCAGCACCGTCCGGGCAGTCTGGTGCAGAAAAGGTTTGGTCAGACCGATATTGCGGCCATAGCGGATGGCCCGGCGCATCACCCGCCGCAGCACATATCCGCGGCCCTCATTGGAAGGCAGGATGCCGTCGCCGATGAGAAAGGCCGCGGCCCGGCTGTGATCGGCAATCACCTTCATGGCCACATCCGCGGCCGGGGACTCACCCAGTTTTATTTGCGCCAGGTTTTCCACCTTGCGGATAATGGGTAAAAACAGGTCGGTTTCATAATTGGTGGCCGCGTTTTGCAGCACGGAAGTAATCCGTTCCAGCCCCATGCCGGTGTCGATGCTGGGTTTGGGCAGGGGTTCCAGGCGGCCGGTGCCGTCCTGGTTGTATTGCATGAAGACCAGGTTCCAGACTTCCAGGTGGCGGTCGCAATCGCAGCCCACGGCACACTCCGGCCGGCCGCAACCATGGGCCGCGCCGCGATCCATGTGGATCTCGCTGCAGGGGCCGCAAGGCCCGGTATCGCCCATGGCCCAGAAATTGTCTTTTTTCCCCAGGCGGATGATGCGCTCGGCCGGCACGCCGATGTTGCGGTTCCAGATATCAAAGGCCTCGTCATCGTCCAAATAGATGGAGATCCACAATTTGTCCGACGGCAGGCCATAGCCGTTCACCAACAGGTCCCAGGCATATTCAATGGCTTTTTCCTTGAAATATTCCCCAAAGGAAAAATTCCCCAGCATTTCAAAAAATGTGTGATGTCGGGCTGTATACCCCACATTCTCCAGGTCATTGTGCTTCCCGCCGGCCCGCACGCATTTCTGCGCGGTTGCCGCCATGGTATAGGGCCGGGCTTCCTCACCGATAAAAACACGTTTGAACTGCACCATGCCGGCATTGGTAAAAAGTAAGGTGGGATCATCATGGGGCACCAGGGAAGAACTGCGCACCACCTGATGATCTTTTTGAGCAAAATATTCGATAAACTTCCTTCTGACATCATTGCCGGTCATGGCTCACTCCAAACATCCTTTGGTTTTTTTATATAATTGACGGCGCAAAGCGCCCCAACAACTTTAGTCACTTATTTGGCGCTTTCTTCCTTGGCCTTGACAATCCCCATGGCTTCCCGCACCTTTTGCAAAATCTCTTCATAGAGGTCCGGATTGTCGCTGAAAAACTTTTTCACCGTTTCCCGGCCCTGGCCGATGCGTTCGCCCTTGTAGGAATACCAGGAACCGCTTTTCTCGATCACTTCCACCTGCACGCCGGTGTCCAGGAGATCGCCGGCCTTGGAAATGCCTTCCCCATACATGATGTCGAACTCGGCTTCCTTAAAGGGTGAAGCCAGCTTGTTCTTGACCACCTTGGCCTTGGTGCGGTTGCCCACCACTTCCTGGCCGTCCTTGATGGAATTGGATTTGCGCACATCAATGCGCACCGAGGCATAAAATTTCAAGGCATTGCCGCCGGTGGTGGTTTCCGGGTTGCCGAACATGACACCGATTTTCATGCGGATCTGATTGATGAAAATCACCGAGGTCATGGTCTTGCCGATGGATCCGGTGAGCTTGCGCAGGGCCTGGGACATGAGACGGGCCTGGAGGCCCATATGGGCATCCCCCATTTCCCCTTCGATTTCCGCCCTGGGAACCAGGGCCGCCACGGAATCGATCACCAGAATATCAATGGCGCCGCTGCGCACCAGCATGTCGGTGATCTCAAGGGCCTGTTCGCCTGTATCCGGCTGGGAAACCAGCAGTTCGTCGCAATTCACCCCCAGCTTGCGGGCATAGACCGTATCCAGGGCATGCTCGGCATCAATAAAGGCCGCGATCCCGCCCTTGCGCTGGGCCTCGGCCACGGCATGCAGGGCCAGGGTGGTTTTGCCGGAAGATTCCGGCCCGTAGATTTCAATCACCCGCCCCCTGGGCAAGCCGCCGATGCCCAGGGCCTTGTCCAAAGCCAGGGAGCCGGTGGAAATCACGGGCACCTCGACGATCGCCTGGCTACCCAATTTCATGATGGCGCCCTTGCCGTATTGCCGTTCAATCTGACTGACAGCGGCATCCACCGCTTTTTCTTTTTCCAAGGTATTGCCCATGATTCCCTCCTTGAGGCTTTGCTGAACCTGCGGATAACACGCAATCATCCGCTTATTATATTCGTCGTAAAAAAAATGAGAGTTCTATACTATTAAATGACCGGGAATGCAATCGGCTGACGCAGACCTTTACTTATTTCAAGACAAAAGAAGCCAGCCGGGAATAGACCGCCCCTTGGGGCTGAAGATCACTTTTAAATAAAGTCAAGGCGCGGGCCTCAAATTGTGGAGATGCCCAATCAGCCAGGCTGCGAATGGCCTCGATCAAACGGCCGCTGTCTGTGCCGCCCTTGAACCTTCCGATGGTGAGATGGCCTTTGAACGGCCTTTTTTCCATGGCAAAACCGAATTCCAGGAGGTCCTGGTCTAGTTCCTGCTGAAAGGCCGCCAAGGGCGCAAGTGGCCCGCTAAGGCCGATCCAGAACACATTGGGTCGTCTAAGATTGGGGAAAACCCCGGCGCCTTTGGCGGTCAGTACAAAATGGCCTTGCTGTTCAGCCGCCTTGGACAAAACCGCGGTCACGCCCGCCACTTGCTCCGGCGTGGTATCCCCCAGAAATTTGAGGGTCAGGTGAATATTTTCCATGGGGGTCCATCTGATTTTAAGGCCGCGGGCCTTTAAATCTTTTTGGATTTGTCCCAGGCCGGCCAGGATGTTTTCCGGCAGTTCCAGGGCGATGAAAGTTCGTAAGATGCTCATATCACCCCCCCATGCATCTTAAAATGGTTCCCATGATGTTCAGGATCAGGTTGGTGATGATCCCGGCAACCAGGTCGTCGATGACAATACCCAGGCCGCCGGAAAAACGTTTTTGAAGGTTGCCGATGGGAAAAGGTTTCAGAATATCCAGGATGCGAAACAGGATAAAGCCGGCCAGGACATTGGGCCAGGAAAAGGGCAACCCGGCCAAAGCAAAAGCCATCCCATTGATTTCGTCAATGACGATGCAGCCTGGATCTTTTTGGTTCAACAGGGCTTCAGCCCGGCCGGCGACCAGGATGGAAAGGCCCGCCAGCCCTGCCAGGACCGGCATGGCCTCAAGACGACTCAGAAACGACAAGGGATAGCAAACCAGCAAGCCCATCAGGGAGCCGAAGGTCCCCGGCGCTGCGGGGATTTTGCCCGAACAGAAACCGGTGGCCAGGAAAAGAATCAGTTTGGCTTTCAATTCCATTTCAACCTAGCTGATTTCCTTGATGATGCGTTCATAAACATCCTTGATGGGCATATTCCGCTCCCGGGCAATATCCCGGCAGGCATCGAACTCCGGGGTCATTTGCACCTTTCCATCCGGCCGGGTGATGGCCTTGACCTGGACTTTTCCAAAAGCAGTATCCACCCATTTGATTTCCCGCTCCAGTATTTCCCGGCGGACCTCGTAATAGCGCACACCGCTGGTGGTGGTTTCGGACAACAGGCGGCGCACAATGGCTGGCCGATCCTCCAGGCGGCTCAGCACCTGAACCAGGGTGCCGGGCCGGTTTTTTTTCATCTGCACCGGCACCCAGCAAACATCCAGGGCCCCGTCTTGAAAAAGGCGCTCCATGACAAAACCGAAGATCTCCGGATTCATGTCATCGATAGTGGTTTCAATCACCACCACGGCATTGCTTGCCCCTTTCAGTCCGGAACGTCGGCCCAGCAAAACCCGCAACAGATTGGGCTGTTCTTTGAGTTCGCGCTTGCCGGCCCCATAGCCGCTGGTGCGTACCGTCATCAAGGGAATCGGGCCGAATTCGTCGGCCAAAACCGCGAGGATGGCTGCTCCGGTGGGTGTGGTCAGCTCGTGGGGAATCCTTGTCCCGCAGACCGGCAGGCCTTCCACGATTTTCAAGGTGGCCGGCGCCGGAACCGGCAGGGTGCCATGCTGGCAAACCACAAAACCGCAGCCCAAGGGAATGGCGCCGGCGCTCACGGAAGCGACTCCCAGATAATCCAGACCAAGGGCCGTGCCGACAATATCCACGATGGCATCCACGGCGCCCACTTCATGGAAATGGACCTGCTCCATGCTGCAACCGTGAACAGCCGCTTCAGCCGCGGCAATTTTTTCAAAAATGGCCAGACTTCTTTGCCGCACCGTTTCCGGCAGGACGCTGCCGAGAAGCAAGGCCTTGATGGCCCTGAAATCCCGGGCGTGGTCAGCGGGTTTGACCTTTACATCCACAGCCACGGCCTTGATACCGCTGCGCATCACCCAGCCGGTCTTGAGCTCGAACTCGTCAGCCGGTAAAATCAGTTCAAGCTTTTCCCGCAGCCATTCCGGCGGAACTCCCAGATCCACCATGGCTGCCAGGGTCATGTCGCCGCTGATGCCGGAAAAACAATCGAAATGGGCGTGCATTATCAAGCGCCCCCATGGTTCGCATGCAATTGAATGATGTCGATGAGCAATTCCACGGCGCCCACCATATGGTCCAGCCGGATGGACTCCCGCACGGTGTGCATGTCCTGCATGCCGGTCCCCAGCACGCCGGTGATAATACCCTTGCTGAAGAAAATATTGGCGTCGGCCCCGCCGCCGGTGGTTTTCAAGACCATCTTGCGGCCCAGGGCCGCAGCAGCGGTTTGGGCCAAAGTCACCACCCGGTGGTCATCCGGAATATGGGTGGCGGGGAAATCATTTTCCACTTCGGTTTCCAGGCGCGGCCGCCCGATGGTTTTATCAGAAGCTTCATGGCTGTCCACGGCCTGTTGAAAGGCGCCCTCGATTTTTTGGGTCAGCCTTTCCAATTTCTGTTCATCATGGCTCCGGACCTCGCCATGAACAACGACAAGACTGGGGATGATATTGGTGGCCACTCCGCCTTGGATCGTGCCGATATTGCAGGTGGTCTCATGATCGATGCGGCCCAGGTCCAGCCCGGCCAGGGCCCGGGCCGCCAGGGAAATGGCGTTGATGCCCTTTTCCGGCGCCACACCGGCATGGGCGTCCTTGCCGTGAATGCGGAAGGTCAGCTTGTTGGCCGCCGGCGCCCGGGTGACGATGCCTTCCGTGTCGGTAGTGTCCAGCACATAGCCCAAACGGGCCGAGATCAGGCTGAAGTCAAGATGTTTGGCGCCTTGCAGGCCGATCTCCTCACAGGTGGTCAAGACAATTTCCATTGGCCCGTGGGGCAGCCTGTTTTCCATAAGGACTTGCATGGCTTCAAAAATAATGGCAATGGCGCTTTTGTCATCCGCCCCGAGAATCGTATCCCCGGCACTGCGGAAAATCCCGTCTTGAAAATACGGGCGAATCCCCTTGCCGGGTTCAACCGTATCCATATGGGCGCTCAGCAGCAGGGGCGGGGCCGGCCGATTGCCCTTGAATTTAATGATCAGATTGCCCGTATCGCTGCCGGTTTGTTCGGCCGAAGCATCCGTCAGCACCTCGGCGCCCATGGCTTGGGCGATTGCTCTGATTTTATCGGCCACCATGCGCTCATGCATGGAGACACTGTCAATGGTCACCAGGGTTGTAAATAAATCCGTTAATCTTTGATGGTTGATCATTTCGATTCCATGGGTTGGGATAATGGGGTTGACAGAACAGCGCGAATCATCATATCAATTAACCGGAAGTGCGCAGCTTACTGGTGAGGCTCCCGGACTTCAAATCCGGTGTGGGGCGCTAATACCGTCCCGGGTGGGTTCG
>DYJD01000109.1 GCA_020723325.1 Desulfosudis oleivorans
TTTTCTACCGGACAAAATCGTAGGTGACATATTCTGAGCACGAGAACGAAACTGGGATGGGTAGATGGTGAAGCAACAGGAAATCCAACATCTTGAGGCCGAGCTGAAACAAGCTGAGGTCGCAGCGATCCGTTCGATGAATAATTTGGTTGATGCCAGTTTCCAGTGCGAGTGCGCCGAGGTAGACGATCCAGATGTAAGCCATACAAGCGGCTAACATCAGGTGGGCAATACGGGCAGGATCAGATAGATGGCTTTTGTGAAGATGGAAACCACGGCTCTTCTGGTCAGAGAAAAAAGTTTCGATACAGAATCTTTTGGAATAGCAATGACAAGCTTCATCAGCCGAGTCCAGGTTAGTCACCAGGTAAATGGGTTCTTTGCAATCTCGTCGCCACCAACCAATCGCCAGGATTGGGCCATAATACTTGCGAGTAAAGAACACCTGCGCAATGCTCCACTGTTGACCTACTTGCAAAGGAAGGTCTTGATAGGCGCATTCCACGCCATTGCGGCTCAAAATGGTATTACTGGCAGTGCGACATACATAGCGCCAGCAGTACGTTTCCAGTCTGGCTTGCAAGATCGTTCCATCGAACTCACCATCACCCAAAAAGACGATATCCGTGATTTCTGGGATCAACTCGTGCACCTTCTGCACCAGTTTGATATGCGTATCTTCAGGAAAGTGCCCTTTACTTCCCTTCACAACAAGCCAAGCAATTGGCAAGGCGCGTTGGCGGTAGATCACGCTGATCACCAAAGCCAAGCATTTCCGTCCAACTTCGCTCCCATCCATCACAAAAGTCAGCGTTCCTGCCGATGCCAACCCGATCAACAATTCCTGAGCAAAGGGCATGCAGTACACTTCTTGCCCTTCTTCTACCTCATTCACCCAGCGCGAGTAGCTCTTGACGCGGCTTTCCAGTTTGGTCTGGCTGGGCACTTTGCTCGCAATGTGCGCATAGTGCGTCCGCTTACTGCTCACGATCCCACTGATCAGCGCCGCCAATATGTTCAATCCCTTGCCCGCATTGGGCATCAGTTGTTGAATTGCCTTTTTTATGCTACGATATTGCCGGTGGTTGTCACTCATGGTCTGCTCCTTTGCTCTGTGGTGGAGCTTTAAGCATACTATGAGTCAACCACTATTTTTGTCCGGTAGCAAA
>DYJD01000110.1 GCA_020723325.1 Desulfosudis oleivorans
CTAGTAGTCTGTCCCATAATTGGCGATATTTATTAAGAGATAAGTACCTTCCCTTTGGATGTCCAGGCGAACGGCCGGGCGCTTTGGTTGTACTTCTCAATAAAGGCGGTAATCGCTCGCGCCTGATCGTCACGAGAAGTGAAAATACCTCGCTTGAGCAGGCGACGACTGAGGATGCTGAACCATATCTCTATTTGGTTGAGCCAGGAAGCGTGGGTCGGCGTGAAATGCAGATGGAATCGGGTATGATCAGCCAGCCACGCCTTTACCTCAGCTGTCTTGTGAACCTGAAGGTTATCAAGAATTAGATGGAGGTCTTTATCGGCCGGAGTTTCTTCATCAATCAGTTCCAGGAAGCGAATAAACTCAACCCGACTATGGGTGGGTTCGACTTGTCCTATGACAGTGCCTTGATGGACGAGCAGCGCAGCGAAAAGCGACTGGACCCCGTGGCGTACATACTCAAACTCACGGCGTTCTGGCGTACCTGGACGCATTGGCTTTGTAGGATGAACGGGTTCGTGGATTACCATTTGCGTCCGTTCATCTACCGAGATCACCAGGGCGTTTTCCGGAGGGTTCAGATACAGACCCACGATGTCGGCCTGCTTGTTTTCAAAGTCCGGATCGGTCGAATTCAGCCACTGCTCTACAAGGTGGGGTTTCAAGTCCAGTTCTTTAAGCACGCGATGGATTTGACTTTTGCTCATCCCTACGGTATCGGCAAGATGCTGGCTCAAACGACGGGCGCTCCAGTGGGTTTCTCCTTCAGGTGGCCGTATCGCCTCATTGACCACTTGCAGACGCTCGTCATGACCATAGCGTCGTTTCCGACCTGTTCGTTGATGGTCTTTTAGCCCTTCAATGCGTAAGGTTGCGAATCGATTACGCCAGCGTCCTACACGTAGCTGCGGAATACCCAGTTGTGCCGCAATGGCCTGGTTCTCCAATCCTTCCGCGGCCAGCAAGATGACCCGGGCACGCTCTGCCAACCGCTGCTGCTGACTGGGACTACGAACCCAACGTATCAATGTGGCGCGCTCCTCTTCTGTCAATATAATTGGAACAGCACGACGTGGCATGATAGCACCTCCTTGGTCTATCATACCACAACCAGATATATTAATCAACATTTAAGGGACTA
>DYJD01000039.1 GCA_020723325.1 Desulfosudis oleivorans
TTCTTGCGTTGGAATTCCCATCAATCCAGGCTTGGCCTGGCGCGACGATACCGATTCCGTTACCAATAACGAGCTCGATAGGTTGGATGGCAGAGATAAAATCCAAGCACTCACAAATCGCTTTGTTTTGGTGGGCAATAGTAGTTGCTGGATGAATTGATGATAATCACTGACCGCACATTCCGCGTCAAGTTTCCATGCGATCCCCTTGGACCATTTCAGGTGCATAGCTTGACCATTCTGCATGAATTCGATAGGCTTAGGAATATCAAAAAAGGAGCACCCCATGGCATCCATTAAAATGATTCCGGAAGAAGAAGCCACAGGCAAGGTCAAAGAGATTTATGATGATATCAAGTCCCGCCTGGGAATTGATTTTGTTCCCAATCTATACAAGGTCATGGCTGCCAAGCCGGCATATCTCGAGGCCAACTGGAATAAAGTCAAGGCGGTGATGATCGAGCCCGGTAAGCTCGACCGTTTGACCAAGGAGATCATTGCCACGGCCGTATCCGCAGTGCTGGGTTGCGAATACTGACTGGCCGTGCATACTTCTGCGGTGCAGAAGCTGGGTCTTGATGACGAAGCCGTGCTTGAGCTGATGGCGGTGGTGGATCTGTTCAGCGGGTTCAACAAACTGATGGACGGGCTGCGCGTTGAAGCCGACACAAAGCCCTGGTATGGGTGAGGATGAAACGTAAGAATGCCGTGGGCATTCGTGCCGCCATTACCGTTTTGGACTTGATCAATTCCGTCCGAAAAGTTGTGAGCTGAAAAGGGATAAGCCCCTATCACTTACTCTCTATTTTTTTTAAGGAAATCAGGGACAGGTCAATAGCGCACATTGAGCGAAACCGCTTCGCAGTAGTTTAATCTCGCAAATCCTTTTTTCGCTTTTTCCCTCACAGCTTTTCTATAATCCTCAAGAAAACAGACGAATAATGCACATATTGTCAGCCCCGCGCGGGTATAGATCGGCGAGACCGCTACCATCACCGTCATCACCTGGGTGTGATTTGCTACAATACTATCATAATTTTTGCCGAATTAACGGCCATAAAATTTGGACGATTTTTCAATGCGTTACCGAATTAAAATGGTCTTTTGGAGAAAGTATCGTTTCCATGATCTTATGGCACCGTTGTACCCTGGACCGACTTGTCACGGCGTAGCAATGCGAAGACTGAGCCAGCCGCGGGCAGCACTGCCGAGCAAGTTATCATCAAAATCAGATAGCGGCTTTCAGCAATTTACCGATGTAGTGCGCCGGGGGCCTTATCACAACATCATTTGATATAATAATTGCCTTCAAGATAGGCGATGATCTTGTCCACGCATTGCGATATGGAATCGACATCCGTGTGCAAATGAATTTCCGGGTTTTCCGGCGGCTCATAGGGGGCGCTGATTCCGGTGAATTCCTTGAGGACCCCGGCCCGCGCCTTTTTATACAATTGCTTTGGATCCCGGGTTTCACAAATCTCAACCGGGCAATCCACGAATATTTCAATAAAGGAGCCGTCGCCCTTACTGAGATCCCTTGCGGTCTTGCGATCCGAACGATAGGGGGAGATAAAGGCCACCAGGTTGATAATGCCGCTGTCGCGCAACAGGTTGGCCACCTCACCGATCCGCCGGATATTTTCCATGCGGTCGGCCGGCGAAAAACCAAGGTCCCGGTTCAGGCCCTGCCGAATATTATCCCCATCCAAAATATAGGTCCGGCATTTGCGCTCATACAAAACAGTTTCCAGGGCTGCGGCCAAAGTGGATTTGCCCGATGAAGGCAGCCCTGTGAACCACAAGGTGATACCTCTATGCCCGTTCAATCGCTCCCTGTCCGCTCGCCTGATCTGACTATGATGCCAGTATAAATCGAAATTCGTTTGCTCTACTACCATGGAAGTCATCCTTTTTTAAGCAGTTGATTGTTGTCTTCCCAACGACTTGTCTATACACGCAAACCGGCGATTTTAACGGCGCCGCGATGATAACCATCCGGAAACAACCTGGCCAGCTCATCGATCTCCATCCGGAAGTGTGAGCAGGTATCAAATACGGTGGGTACTCGCCCCCTGAGAGCAAATTGGTTTCGGAGGAAATAAATGACTTCCCAATGCTTTTCCGTTAAAATCTCCGGAATTTTCAGCTCATAGGCCTTGTGAATCGCATAGGCTTCATCCCAGCTTTCCCAGTCTACTAAAAAACCGCAGACATCCACTGTATAATGCTTTTCCGGTGCTGGCGCCGCTTGACGGCCCGCCGGCGCCGGGGCGCCTTCAACGGCCTTTTCACTGGGAACGGACAATTTCCCTGTATTTCCATGATAGGCGTATTTGTAGGTAATGCCCGCCAGCTTGCAGGCCCCGCGCAAATATCCGGTGGGGAACAATTCCCGCAACTCGTTGATACGCAATTGATTCATTTTGCAGGTATGATAGACCAGCGGACACACGCCTCGCTGTATGTACCAATCGCGGATGAAGTTGATCAACGTCCAATGCTTGGGAGTCAGGCCACCGGAAATTGATAACTGCGGAGCAAGAGTCTCGGCAAATTGATGATCCCATTGGTTGAAATCCATGAGAAAACCGTTTCCGTCGACAAGATAGGACTTCCCGTTGATATTGATCTCAGGCATAGCATTTCCTCGGATGAAGAGATTGTTAATCCCATGGCTGCTGCGCACCGTGACTTTAGGAAATGCAATATAAGTGCCATGTTGTCGCCTTCAATACTACCCTGAAATACATTAAAAAGCACGTTGCTCCCCAAAATTAATATAAAACCCGTGTCGGACATTTTTACAGCCTGTCAAGATTAACGGTATTCTCCCTGTAAAAAAGCGCTTCCATGCAGGCGCCTGGTGGATTTTTCAACATTTCCGTAAATAACGAAAAGTCCATGAAAAAAAAATAGATATATGTAATTTAGACACATCGAAAGGGATGGCATTCAAATTGCTATTCACAGGAATGAAGCGACACGCAGAGCGTCGCCAATCACTGCTGCACCGTTTTGCAAAAGAAGTGAAAATAAAAAAAGACCCAACGATAAACAACGGTATATGCCGCTTCCTTTGCGAATCAAACGAATAAGGAGGGTAGCCCGGTGAATGCAAAAAACACCCATCAATCGGAATTACAGCCCACGGAGGAGTTTTCTCCTGAACAACTGGCCGCAGTGGATGGAATCATTGCCCGCCATGGTTCCAAACCCGGATCACTGATTCCGGTATTAGAGGAGGTTCAGGAAGCCATTGGATACCTGCCAAAATCCATTCAACATCGCGTTGCGGTGGGATTGAAAAGGCCCCTCAGCGAGGTTCATGGGGTGGTCAGCTTCTACTCCTTCTTCACCATGGAGCCCCGGGGGCGTCACACCACCCGCTGTTGTTTGGGAACCGCATGTTACGTGCGCGGCGGAAAGCGGAATCTTGAAAAGCTGGCGGGTGTACTGGCCGTTGAACCCGGCGGAACCACCGCGGACAAAAAGTTTTCCCTTGAAACCGTGCGTTGCCTGGGCGCCTGCGGATTGGCGCCGGTCATGATGGTGGATGAAGATACCTATCGCCAGGTGAAGCCATCCAAAATCGAGGAAATACTAGACACTTATGAATAAGGAGTCTATCCATGCGTCGGTTAAAAATTGAAGATCTGTATCGCATCAAAGGCGAAATCCTGCGATCCTCTGAATTGGATGCGCAGCAACGCGCGGCCCGCGTAACCGTCCACATGGGAACCTGCGGTATTTCATCCGGGGCGGATAAGATCGCGAGGGTTCTGGAAGAAGAACTGAAATCTTCCGGACGCCGAGACATCCTGCTTACCACCTCCGGATGCGCCGGCATTTGCAACCGCGAACCCCTTATCACCGTGGAACGCTTCGGCCGCGAAGCGGTTAAATACGCGGAATTGACCGAGGAGAAAGCCCGTAAAATTTTCCAGCAACATGTCCTCGAAGGTCAAGCCGTCACGGAATGGGTTTTTGCAAAAGGTTGGGAACAGCCGGAAAAAGCCTTTGAAGGTGTTCCGGCCAAGGAAGATGAAGACCTGCCTCAAATCCGGCAAAATCCCTTTTTCGGTATGCAGCAACTATGGGTCATGCGCAACCGCGGCCTGATCCAGGCTGAGAAGATTGATGAGTACATCGCCCGGGACGGTTATTTTAGCGCAGCCAAGGCCCTGCATCAGATGCAGGGAAAGGAAATCGTAAACGAGATCAAGATTTCCGGCATCCGCGGCCGCGGCGGCGGTGGTTTTCCCACCGGCCTGAAATGGGAGTTTGCCTCCCATTCCAAAAGCGACGTCAAATACGTGCTGTGCAACGCTGATGAAGGCGACCCCGGCGCCTTCATGGACCGCTGCGTGCTGGAATCGGATCCCCATGCGGTCCTGGAAGGCATGATCATTGCCGCCAAAGCCATCGGCGCCCACCAGGGTTACATCTACTGCCGGGCCGAGTATCCCCTGGCCGTGCGCACGCTGAATCTGGCCATTGATCAGGCCCGGGCCTACGGTCTGCTCGGCCGGGATATTCTGTCATCGGGATTTGATTTTGATATCGAGGTTTATCGCGGGGCCGGCGCCTTTGTGTGCGGGGAGGAAACCGCCCTGATGACCTCCATAGAAGGCAAACGCGGCAGTCCCAGGCCGCGCCCGCCCTTCCCGGCCATTCAAGGGCTTTGGAAAAAACCCACCATTCTGAACAATGTGGAGACCCTGGCCAATATCCCCCAGATCATTCTCAACGGCGGCAAATGGTATGCCGCGGTGGGCTCCCAGCGCAGTCGCGGCACCAAAGTGTTTGCCCTTACCGGTGACGTGAAAAATGTCGGCTTGGTGGAAGTACCCATGGGTGTTTCCATCGGCAGCATCATTTATGATGTGGGCGGCGGGATTCCCGACGGCAAGAAATTCAAGGCCGTGCAACTGGGCGGCCCTTCCGGCGGTTGCATTCCCGTGGCCCATCTGAACGCCTCGGTGGACTATGAGACCATTGTGCGCCTGGGCGCCATTGTGGGCTCCGGCGGCATGATCGTCATGGATGAAGATAAATGCGTGGTGGATGTGGCCCGCTTTTTCATGGAATTCTGCCGCGATGAATCCTGCGGCAAATGCACCCCCTGCCGGGTGGGCACCCAGAAAATGCTGGAAATACTCACCCGCATCTGCGAAGGCAAGGGGGAAAAGGGCGATATTCAAACCCTGGAAAAATGGGCGGATATCATGAGGAACACCGCCCTGTGCGGCCTGGGGCAAACCGCGCCCAACCCGGTGCTGTCCACCTTGCGCTATTTCCGCCATGAATATGAGATGCATATCCATGACCGGCGCTGCCCGGCGGTGGTCTGCTCCGCCTTTTACAAATCGCCGTGCCAGCACGCCTGCCCCATCGGCATGGACATTCCGGCTTACATTGCCCTGCTCAAGGCCGGCCGTCTGAACGATGCTTACAAAGTCCTGCTGCAGACCAATCCCTTTCCCGGCATTTGCGGCCGGGTCTGCGACCACAAATGCGAACTGAAATGCCGCAGGTCCACTTTGGATGATGCGGTGCATATCAAATATTTAAAACGCTACATAAGTGATCATGCCAAGCGGCCGCAAGTCAAACCGCTCCCCAGCCATCGCCAGGAGCGCATCGCCGTGATCGGCGCCGGTCCCAGCGGACTGACCGCGGCCCGGGATCTGACCCTGCGCGGCTATGGCGTAACGGTTTTCGAGGAGCTGCCGGAAGCCGGAGGGATGCTGCGCTGGGGCATTCCGGAATACCGTCTGCCCCGTGAAATCCTGCGGCGTGAAATTCAGGATATTTTGGATCTGGGCATCGAGTTGAAGTGCAATACCCGTGTGGGTCGCGACATTTCCTGGGACTCCCTGCGCAACCAGTACAGCGCCATTTACATTGCCGTGGGCGCCCAGCGCAGTGTGCCCGTGAATCTCGAAGGCAAGGATCTCATGGGGGTCACCGGCGCCGTGGAATTCCTGCGGGAGCTGCATCTGGGCGGAAAACCCCACGTGGGACAGGTGGTGGCCGTGGTGGGCGGTGGCAACTCAGCCATTGACGCGGCCCAGTGCGCCTTAAGGCTCGGCGCCAAAGAGGTCACCATCGTGTACCGCCGCACCCGCGAAGACATGCCGGCCCTGCCGGAAGAAGTTAAAGCAGCCGAAAACGAAGGCGTGAAGCTAAAGTTTTTGCAAGCCCCGGTGCGTATGCAAGGCAAAAACGGCCATGTATCCCAACTCATTTGCCAGCAAATGTCCTTGGGTGAATTCGACAACAGCGGCCGCCGCAAACCCATGCCCTGCCTGGGCAGCACCGTCACCATGGATGTGGATCAGGTGATCCTGGCCATCGGCCAGACCGTGGAAGATTCCTTTGATATGCAAAAAAGCGGCATTGCCTTGAACAAGGACGGACTCATCGCCATTGAAAAAGGCCTGAAAACCAAAACCTCCATTGCCATGGTTTTTGCCGGCGGCGATGTGGTCACCGGGCCGGATACCGTGGTAGGCGCCATTGCCGCCGGTCATCAGTCGGCCCGGGAAATCGATGAGGCCATCCGCCTGCGCAATGGGGAAGCACCCTATGCTGCCATGGCCGCCGTGGAAGCACCGCTGGATATCCCCCAGGAAATCGAAGAGGAAATCCAGGAGCGCCGTCGCTGCCATATGCCCGAACTAACAGCAACCGAGCGGGTCAAAGGCTTTCAGGAAGTGGAACTGGGCTTTACCGAAGAGCTGGCCCGCATGGAGGCCGGGCGTTGTTTGCGTTGCGACGTTGAAGTGGGGCAAACAGCCTAAAACATAATATGGACCCTCTGTCGAGGAGAACAAGAAGATGAAAAATGCGCAAGCACAAGTCAATATCACCATCAACGGCAAGGAGCTGCTGGTTGACGAAGGCCTCAGCATTCTTCATGCGGCCCGGCAAAACAACATTTACATACCGACCCTCTGCCATCACCCGGCCTTGTCCGAGTGGGGCGGCTGCCGGTTGTGCGTGGTGGAAGTGGACGGCTCTCCCAAGCTGGCCGCCAGTTGCGTAACGCCCGTGCGCGGCGGCATGTCCATCGTCACGGATAACGCCAATATCCTTGAAAGCCGCCGCACCATGCTGGAGTTCCTGTTTGCCGAACGGAACCACAACTGCATGTTTTGCCCCCGCAGCGGGGATTGCGAACTCCAGCGCCTGGCTTATGAATTGCAGATGGATCATCTCACGGTGGCCTTTTCCTATACAGAATTTCCCACGGATGTCACCAGCCGTTACATGGCCATCGACCACAACCGCTGTGTGCTGTGCGGCCGTTGCATCCGGGCCTGCCAGGAAATTGCCGGGGCCCATGTGCTCGGCTTCCACCATCGCGGCCCCAAAACCATGATCGGGTTGGACTTGAAAACCCAGCGGGCTGATTCAACCTGTCTGGATTGCGGCGTCTGCCTGCAGGTCTGCCCCACCGGCGCCATTTACAACCGCTTCCGCTCCCACTACGCTGTTAAAGGTCACCCACCGGCCCAAACAAAGGTCTCCTCCTTCTGCACCCAATGCGGACTGTCGTGCCCCACGGATCTTTATATCGACAGCAACCAGTTGATTCGGGTGGAGGGCTGTCTTGCCAAGGCCGATGGACGGCCGGACAAGGGCCAGCTCTGCCACAAGGGCCGCTTCCAGATTTTTGAAGCCCCGGCCGCCCGGCTCACCCGCCCCTTGGTGCGGCGTCTTAACGGAACCTGGGAACCCGCCACCTGGCAGGATGCCCTGCAATTTGCCGTCACCAAAACCACCGAAATCCGGCGGAAGAACGGCAACAACGCCTTGTTCGGACTTGTTTCCGGCATGGTCTCCAATGAAGAATTGGTTCTGTTCAAAGAGTTGATGGTGAAAGGATTGTCCGCCGGCTACGTGGACACCTTGGACGGCCAGATTTTTCGAAACCTTGGGCCGGCCTTTGCCAGGCAAAACCTCGCCCTTCAGGAAGCCTCCTGGAAAAACATCGGTCAAAGCGATTTCGTGCTGATTGTGGGCGGCAATCCCGGCAAAACCCAGCCCCTGCTGGCCTCCCTGCTCCGCAAGCGCTGCTTTGAAGAGAAGCTGCAAACCGCCATGATCAGCCCGGTGGATGAATCCTCGGCCTTTCTTACGGATTTCATTCATGTCTATGCCTATCATCTCGCGGAACTGCTGCGGGCCCTGGCCGTTGAATCGGCCGCTCTTTCAGCCGGCAAGGCCGCTGAACTTCAAAACGCCGGCCGGCTGTCCCAGATGGGTCTGGACACCAAAACCCAGGACCTTTTCCGCAATGTGGCCCGTTCCTATGCCGCCGCCCAAAATCCGCTGATCATCATGGATACGGCCCTGACCGCCATGCCGGATTGCGACTGCATTGAACCGGTTCTGGCGCTTGCGAAACTGAAAACCCCGGCCCCCGGCCAAGCAAGTAATCTATTGATCCTGAAACCTTTCGGCAACAGCGCCGGGGCCTGGCGGGCCGGCCTGGCCGCCCCCAAGGCGCCTGAATCCACAACTCCGCTGAAAGCCGGATTGATCGTAATGGGTGAAGAGGCTGTCCTGGACGAGGATTTGCTCGGTCGCACCAGGCACGCTGAATTTCTGGCAGTGATGACACCATATGCCTTGGAGGAATGGCTGCAGCGCGCCCATGTTTTGATTCCCAAACCCACCGGCCTGGAAACGGACGGCACTTACAGCTCCATTGACGCCCTGGAAAAAGCCTATCGCAACAAAGCCTTGTTGGCGCCGGAAGGAGTTCGGCCGGCCTGGGAAACCCTGGCTGCCATGGAAGAATGCCTCGGCATGCCGGACGGCACCAAATCATGGGAGGAGCTTCGCAAAAAAGTCGAAGCAATAAAATAAACCGCGGCCTGTGATCCGCTTGCACAAATACGATCCGCTTTCAATTGGGAGGAAAGTTATGGGAAAACCGAAAATCGCCACTGTATGGCTGGAAGGATGCGCCGGCTGCCACATGTCTTTTCTGGATTTGGATGAAGCCTTGCTGGATATTCTGCCCCTGGTGGAGCTGACGGTTTCGCCGATCACGGATTTCAAGGATTTCAATTTTCCGGCCGTGGATCTGGGAATCATTGAGGGCGGCATCGGCAACGAAGAACAACTGGAGATCGCCCGGCATCTGCGCAGCCGGGCCAAAATCATCATGACCTGGGGGGACTGCGCCGTATTCGGCGGCATCAATACCTTGCGCAATTGGATTCCCAAAGCCGAGGTTCTGCAGCGCGGCTATGTGGCCTCGGAAAGCACGGTGGACGGCCTCATTCCCATGCATGCGGAACTTCCGCAATTGTTGGATCAGGTGCTTCCGGTCAATCAGGTCATCCCCGTGGATGTCTATATCCCCGGCTGCCCGCCGGCTCCGGAAGTCATCGCCTATAGTCTTACGGAAATCCTCAAAGGTAAAATTCCGGTGCTGCCGGCCGACATGATCCATTTTGATTAAGGAGAGAAACGCATGAGCGCTGCCCGACAAATCACCATCAATCCCATTAGTCGCTTGGAAGGCCATGGAAAGGTCGTCATCCAGTTGGATAAAGACGGCCAGGTGGAGGATGCCCGCTTTCACGTCACCCAGTTCCGGGGCTATGAACGCTTTTGCGAGGGGCGGCCCTTTGAGGAAATGCCCATCATCACCCAACGCATTTGCGGGATCTGTCCGGTGAGCCACCAACTGGCCTCGTCCAAGGCCTGTGACGCCATTCTCGGTATTGAAATCCCGGAAACCGGGCTAGCCCTGCGCCGGTTGCTGCACATGGCCCAGTATATTCAATCCCATGCCTTGCATTTTTTCCACCTGGCCAGCCCGGATCTGCTACTGGGTTGGGACGCGGACCCGGCTGTCCGCAATGTGGTGGGCGTGATCCAGAAGGTTCCGGAGGTGGCCCGCAAAGGCATCCGTTTACGCAAATTCGGCCAGGATATCATTGCCGCCCTGGGAGGCAAGAAAGTCCACCCGGCCTATGCCGTGCCGGGCGGGGTGATCAGCCCGCTGTCCAAGGCCGATCGCGACCGCCTGCTGCCGGGCTTCAGCGAAGCCTACGATACCTGCCGCATCGCCCTGGATGTGATCAAGGACTGGACCGCCAAAAATGAAAGTGAAGTGCGGCGCTTCGCCAACTTCCCCTCTTTATACGCCGGTCTTATGGATGAAAGCGGCGCACCCGACATGTATGTAGGCAAATTGCGCATCAAACGCCACGACGGCACCGTGGTGGCCCAATTCGATCCCAAGGACTACCTGAATTTCATCGGCGAACATGTGGAGCCCTGGTCTTATCTGAAATTCCCCTTTTATAAACCCCATGGCTATCCGGAGGGCTGCTATCGGGTGGGGCCTTTGGGACGGCTCAATGCCGCGGATCGCATGAGCACCCCCAAGGCAGATATGGAATTCCGCGACTGCAAGCAGTTGCGTGACGGCACTTTAAAAGGCGGGACCCTGCTGTTTCATTACACGCGCATCATCGAACTGCTCAATTGCCTGGAAAAGGCCGAAGAGCTCATGTCCGGTGATGTTATCTGCGGTCATGACATCCGGGTGACGGCCGCAGCGAAAAACAGGGAGGGCGTGGGTGTCATCGAGGCCCCCAGGGGCATCTTGATTCATCACTATTGGGTGGATGAATACGGCGCCATTGAGAAAGCCAACCTGATCGTGGCCACCGGCCACAACAATATCGCCATGAACCGGTCCGTGACCCTGGTGGCCAAGGAATATATCAAAGGCGGCGAAATCAAGGAAGGCCTGCTCAATCGGGTGGAAGGCGCCATCCGTTGCTATGATCCGTGCCTTTCCTGCTCCACCCATGCTTACGGGCTCATGCCGCTCTTGGTTCGCATTGAGGATCACAACGGCGCCCTGGTGCGGGAAATTCGGCGGGATTGATCCATGCTTAATACGGACAAAGAGCTTGCCAGGGTATGGCTCATCGGCTATGGCAATACCCAGCGGCGCGATGACGGCCTCGGGCCTTATATCGCCCGCCGGCTCGAGGCGGAACTCGGCCAGCGGCCGGAATTGCGCATCCAGGTCCTGCACCAGTTGGATCCGGTCCTGATCGATGATATAATGCTGCCGGAAGCCATCATTTTCATCGACGCCACCCCGGCCCGGCTCGAAGCCGGGTGGTGTTTCCAGGAATTACAACCGGATTTGGGTCAATGGCCGTTTGCCATGCACCATCTGCCGCCGGCCATTTTTCTGGGCTTGCTGTGCATGTGCCGCCGCTGCAACCCTTCCGCCTTCCTGGTCACGGTTGAGGGGGATGATTTTGAATTCGGCACCGGCCTTTCGCCGGCGGCCAAGGCCCGGGCCGATACAGCAGCGGAAGCCCTCCTGGCCTTTGTGCGGTTAAAATATTTGACAACCCCTGCGTTGTATAATGATAATCAAAGGAGTCGAACATGCAAAGGGAAGCCGATATTCTGATTATCGACGATGACAAGGATCTGGTCGGGTCAATGCGGATCGTGCTGGAAAGCAAGGGCCACAAGGTCCGCACGGCCGCCGACAGCAAGGCCGGCTATGCCGAAATTCAGGCCAAAATCCCGGACCTCATCATTCTGGATGTGATGATGACTTCGGACACAGAGGGCTTTGACTTGGCCTATAAATTACGAAACCAGGCCGCTTATGGAGAAATCCCCATCCTGATGGTGACCTCTTTCCCAAAGCATATGGCTGAGCAGGGTCCTGAGAAATTTCAACATATCCTGGGTGAAGACTGGCCGGTGACCAAATTCCTGGAAAAGCCCCTGGATCCGGAAGAATTGCTGGCGGCCGTGGCCGACCTTTTACAAGGGGATTGACATTTCAATGCTTGTACTGTCCGCAAAGGATCCACGCCATGCGCATGGGGTATGAACTGATCCGGGAACAACTCTTCTTTCGCAAAGAGTTGATGGAAAGGGTCATTTGGTTCATCCGCCTGCGCTGGCTGTTTGTCGGCGCCGGTTTTGCCGGCAGCACGGCCGGTTATTTAATATGGCGGCCCTTTCCGCTCTTTTTTTTTCTGGGTGTTTTTCTGTTCATCACCTTCTATAATGTCATCTTCTACCGTATCCATGTAAAATTGAACGCCGGCCCTTCTCAAAACGAGAAGACCTATACCCTCTTCGCCCATTGTCAGATCGCCCTGGATCTGTTGACTTTGGGGGTGATCATCCATTTCACCGGCGGTGTTTACAGCCCCTTTTTGTTTTTCATCCTTTTTCACATCATCATTGCCGGCATTTTGCTTCCGCCTGTCAGTTGCTTTGTCTATGGCGGCATCATGCCGGCAGGTCTCGGCCTTGCCATTTTGCTACAGCATCTGAACTTGCTGGACCGGCAGCCGGTGCTGTTTGCCAGCACCATGGCTCCGCCGGCGCCGGACCGCCAAACCCTGTTCTTGCTGATCATCCACGCCGCCGTCATTTTGGTCATCGCGGCCCTGATCACAACCATCAAGGTCAGTCTGCGTTTCAAGGGCCGCGAGCTGTTGGGCGTCTCCAAGGAGCTTACCGCGCAAAACAAGAAGCTCAACGCCCTGTATGAGCTGGTCAAGGAAATGGGCCTGCGCACCGGCCTGCAGGAACTGATGGATGCCGCCACCCGCCAGGGCACGCAAATCATGGGAGTCAAGGCCTGCGCCATCAAGCTGCTGGACGATCAGCGAAAAAGGCTGCGTTTTGTTTCCACCTACGGCCTGAGCGGCGATTATATTGCCAAGGGCACGGTGGACATTGAAAAAAGCAGCATTAATCGTAAAATCATCGAAGGTTCGGTCTATGCCATGGGTAGGATCCATGAAAAGGACCAGTTTCAGTATCCGGAAGACATGCAAAAAGAAGGCATCGCCTCCATGGTCTGCCTGCCCCTGCGGGTGGAAAAAATGATCCTCGGGGTTTTCTGCGTTTACAGCGACCTGCCCGATGCCTTTCAGGAGAGCGACATTCGCTTTTTCAGCCTCATGTCCGACCTGACCGCCATATCCATTGAAAACCTGAAAAGCGAATTAAACAAGACCTGGTTTTTACAAAAAACCGCCCACCAATTGCGCTCGCCCCTGAATGCGGTTCACAGCATGCTGCGCACCATGCGCAAAGGCTATCTTGGAGAAATCCAGCCGCCCCAGACTGAAAGCCTAGTGCGCTGTGAAAAAAGAATCGAGGCCCTGGGCGATTTGATCACCGACCTTTTGGGACTCAGCATCCGCCGGGCCAGCCTGGATCAAAAGAAAATGTATCCGGTTCACATCGGTCAGGTGGTGGAGCGTCTCTTACCCATGTACCGGGCCCAGGCTGATGAAAAACATATTGCCCTCAGCCATCGGATTGAAGCCGGGCTGCCGGCCGTCATGGGCGACAATACCCTTTTCGACGACCTCTTCACCAACCTGATTTCCAATGCCGTAAAATACACGCCCAACGGCGGCAGCGTCCGGATCGACATCCAGGCCGACGGCCCCGGACGGCTGCGTTGCGAAATCCAGGATACGGGCATCGGCATTCCCGCGGAAGAAATCACCCATTTGTTCACGGAATTCTATAGAGGCCAAAATGCCAAGGCCACCACCGAGGAAGGCACCGGTCTGGGTCTGGTCATTGTCAAGGAAATCCTGGATAAACTCAACGGCACCATTCAGGTGGAAAGCAGTGTGGGCCAGGGCACTTGCATGATCCTCAGGCTGCCGACTACGGGATAAGGGAAACATTTAATCTTTTTGCCGGCTCTGCCGCCAGTCCTTGGGCGAGATATATTTTCCGGGCCCCAGGGACCACATGCCCCGACCGGCTTTGACCGCCTCGGCTTCTGCCAGTTGATAAGGCCGCAAATCAAATCCCCTAGGCGGTTTGCCGCGGTATACTTCCGCCAGTCCGGCTTTGACCATTTCCAGATTCACCATCTTGTTGTTGACCCGCAATACCGCCAGTTGTCGGTTATAGGGCTCAATTCCATACCCTTCCAGCTCCACAAAGCGGTTCAAGACCAGCCCGGCCAGCAATTCCTTGGCTTTTTCGCTATACGGCTGGCTTTCCCGATGCTTTTTCTTCCCGGTCTCCGGGGCGTCTATTCCGGCCAGACGGACTTTGATTTCAACACCGTAGCCTTGGGCTTTGACCGTATCACCGTCATAGACCCGGGTGATCTTCCATTCCACGGCCTCAATTCCGGCCGCAAAAACCAATGAAACCAATACAACCAGACATCTTTTAAGCAACTGACTACTCCTGATTTACTACAATAAGACCATTTCACAATAATACGAAGCTTTCGCAGATATATGAAAAGAAACTTCATGTCAAATCATAATTGAAATGTAGCGTGCAGGCTTTGTGCTGAATTTTCGTTGATTTTATAAGGCTTTTCGATTAAATGGGAACTATTTCGGAGTGCGGTGACGTGTCACCGCTTTCCACGGTGCGACGCGTCGCACCGAAAAAAGCGCAGACAAGTCTGCGCACTCCGCAAAGCCTCCGGCAAAAACCAAAAAATGAGGGACGGCAATGAACTGGCCGCATGCACCACGCCATTGGCTTTTTTCGCCTGGCATTTACATGGTGACGGCAAGTACTTACCGCAAACAACCGCTTCTCAACACAATAGAACGGCGGGATTACTTCCTGGCAACCTTCTTTGCCTGCGCTGAAGAATTCGGCTGGACTTTACATGCCTGGGCATTATTGCCCAATCACTACCATTTTATTGCCGCATCGCCAGAGGACCCCGCAAGCCTCAGACGCTTTCTTGCCAAATTGCACATGACCAGCTCCAAGCACTTGAATGAGCTGGATGGTCAAGCCGGCCGGAAGGTCTGGTTCCAGTTCTGGGACAGTAGGATCACTTTCCAGCGCTCCTATCTGGCACGTCTGAATTATGTCCTCAACAATCCTGTACACCACAAAATCACGCAAAAAGCCGAGGACTATGCCTGGTGCTCGGCCGCCTGGTTTGCGCAGCATGCTCCGGCCGGATTCGTGGCCACGGTGAAAAACTTCAAAACCGATCTACTCAAGATTCCGGATGATTTCTGATTTTGGAGTGCGGCGACGGGTCGCCGCTTTCCTGGGGTGCGACGCGTCGCACCAAAAAAAAGCGCAGACACGTCTGCGCACTCCGAAAAGGACTCACTGCTCGATCTCCGATTTGATCCGCTGGGCACATTCCGGGCAATAGGTTGAAGTAACCGCCACCTTGGCCTTGGTATACATATAATTTTCCATTTGCATCCAGTGACCCTTACCAGGTGCCCGGCCCGTGTCGTCCCGGATTTTTTTGCACAGGCAACAGACCGGCAGGATTTTTTCATAGAGTTTTACTTTTTTGGCAAGCTCGTATTTTTGAAAACAGCGCGCCACCCGCATATTCAGCTCTTCCGGATGGCAGGGCTTGAGGACATAATCATCCGCTTCCAGCCGCAGGGCCTCAATGGCCGTGGTCATATCCCCGAATCCGGTGAGAATGATCACCATGGTCTCCGGATACAGTTGTTTGGCTTTTTTCAACACCTGAATGCCATCGACCTGCTCCATGACCAAATCGGTGATGACCAGGTCAAAGCAGGTTTGCTCCAACAAAACAAAAGCCTTTTCACCGTTTTCCGCGGCTGTAACCTGGTAGCCTTCGTTTTTCAGTTCCTTGGCCACCCCTTGGAGAATGAAAGGATCATCATCCACCAGCAGGATATGGTATCGTCCCATGCCTTTTCCCCCTTGCCCTGTCTAACGCCGCTTCAGCGGCAGTTTGATCAAAAAAACCGCTCCGCCGTCCGCATGGTTTTCAGCAATGATACTGCCGCCATGCTCTTCAATGATGTCATGGCAGATCGACAAGCCCACGCCCATACCCATGGCTTTTTTGCGCGTGTAAAAAGGATCGAAAATATGCTCCAGGTCTTCCTGCGCAATGCCCGGGCCGGTATCGGCAATGATGATCTTTATCAGATTCCCGGACAATTCCGTTCCAATCCTGATTTCTCTTTGGATTTTGTGATCCGGCAGGACCCGCTCGCCCTGTTGGGAAACTCCGCTGATGGCCTCGATTGAATTATTGATGAGGTTCATCATGACCTGCCCGAGCTGTTGGGGCGAGGCAATAAGTCTGGGCAAATGTTCGGCCGGCTGAAAATGAATTTTAATCTTGTTTTTTCGTAAATGCCCTTGAAACAGCGCCATGGTGCTCTGGATGATTTCGTTGATATCCGCCGCCTGCTTATTCTCCATGCGCGGCCTGTTTAAGTCCAGCAAGTTTTTTACCGTATCGCGGATGTTGTTGAAAGCGCGGTCAACCAGCTCAATATCCCCAAGCACCTCCTTTTGGGAAATGCTGCGCCGGATGGAATGGAGCAAAGCGGCAATGCCCTGCAAAGGGGAGTTGATTTCATGGGCGATAAAGGCCGCCAATTGGCCGGTGGCGGCCAGTCTTTCAGAACGGATGAGTTTGCGCTGAATGAGTTTATGCTGGGTGATATTCATGGCGGAGATGATAATTCCTTTGGACCCATCCGCCGGGTCCAGCGCACTTGCCCGCAGATGGCAGTCAATGCTTGTACCGAGTCGGGTTTTAAGCTGGGTTTCGATCTGACCGATTCCCTGCTCCAGAATTCCTTTGGACAATAAGCCTTGCACTCTTTCATATTCATTCGCATTCAGAAAGAATTCCTTTATGCTTGTGGTGACCGCCTCGTTTTCGCCTTCCAGCAAATGCATCATGGCCCGATTGGCCCAGCAAAGGGTTTGCTGCTGGACCATGCCGATACCGATGGGGGAAGCGTCCAGGATGGCTTTCAAAGTTTCCTCGCTCTTGCGCAGGGCCGCCTCGGCCATATTGCGTTCGTTGATTTCAATGGTCAATTTTTCATTGGCGGCCAGCAATTCCTTTGTGCGCAATTCCACTTTTATTTCCAGCTCGTCATGGGCTTTGCGCAGAGCTTCAGTGGTTTTGGTAAGATCCGTAATATCGGTTATTACGGCAAAAATCCCGCTGAATGCCCCCTGATCGTTCAACAGGGTCTTGGTGGAAACAATGGAATGCATGATCTTGCCGTTTTTCTTGTTCCAGCGGATTTCATGGGAAGTGCTTTTGTCCTGCAAGGGCTGTTGAAGCAATTCATGCATTAAGCGCCTGCTGTCGCCATCAACGTAATCCATCACCACCCGCTGGATCATCTCTTCGGCTGCGTATCCCAGCATTGCAGCCATGGCACTGTTGACATACTGAAAATGAAGATTGTCCGCCACAATCACCAGGCCTTCATTCATGGTTTCCACCAGCAACCGGTATTTTTTTTCGCTTTCCCGTACGGCATCTTCGGCCTGTTTCAACTCAGTCACATCCCGCAGAATAACCATATTGCCGATTTGCTCGCCCTTTTGATCAAAAAATGGGGCTGTATTAAGGCGGATGTCCAGTTTGCGGCCATCCCGGGTCAGGCGCTTGGTTTCAAACGAGCTCACCCGTTCACCACGCAACATGTTCATGACCTTTTCCATGGTTTCGGTTCTGGCTTCCTCCGGCACAAAATTGATTTTTTTCCCCAACAGCTCCTCGGTGGACCAGCCAAAGGTTTTTTCAAACATCGGACTGCAATAGATGACGTTGCCCTCCATATCATATACAATGGTGGGGTCCGGCAGATATTTCCAGAGTAAACGATAGCGCTCCTCACTTTCTTTCAGGGCTTTTTCAGCATTCTTCAGATCGGTGATATCCGCGAGAATCACCACATTGCCGATCTGCTTGCCGCTGCGATTGTAAAACGGCGAAGTGCTCAAGCGGATGTTTAAAATGCGGCCGTCCTTGGTCAGCCGCCTGGTTTCAGAGGGTCTCACCGGTTCACCCTGCACAGCCCGCTTGATGATGTCCCAGGTGATCGTCCATTCTTCCTGAGGCACAAAATTCGGTTTTTCACCGATCAATTCTTCAAAAGACCAGCCGAACATTTGTTCAAAGGCCGGATTGCAGTACAGCACCCTGCCCTCCATGTCATAGACAATGGTGGGGTCCGGCAAATGCTCCATAAAGGTGCGATGGCGACCTTCACTTTTTACAAGGGTTTTATCCAGTTTATCACGGCTGGAAATTTCCAGGTACAGCAGGAAATAGGTTGGAAAGCCGGCCGCCAGCATACTGATCAAAAAATTCACAGGTTTTTGGGGCGAGGAATAAAAAGCTGCATAGCCCATTGCCATGGAACAGAGCAGCACTAAAATCGGCTTTTGCAAAACAGTCCAAATGCGCATGATCGCCTCCGCGCAGCCGGATGAAGCCAGGCTTGTATAGAAAGTGAAACAATATAGGAATTTACGCGAATATATCCACTATGATCAAAATCCGCTCCAATGTCAATCGTGGAGCATGACGGCGTTCATGAGATTCAATTTGACATTCGATGATCTTCAGGTTATAAAATAAGTATAAATCTGAGCTGTTATCATACAATCGACCTCATCCGGGAACTCGCCCTACTGTATCGCTCTCAAGTCACAATAAAAGAATAAGGCCGGACAAAGAGGATGCAGCCATTGAAAATCAAACTAAGCAACCGGCTTTCCATCAGCCAGGCGAAAAATACGGTTCTCGTCGCCTTCATGCTGGGCATATTGCTGAGCGCGGTTCAGATCACCCTTGATTTTATCAAAGAGCAAAGACAAATGGATTCGGTGGTTTTACAGGTTATCAGCATGCTGCGGGACGCGGCAGCCAAATCAGTTTATGACATCGACGAGCAATTCGCCGGCAACGTCATCAGCGGCCTGTTCGAATATCAGCCCATCCGCAATGTGAAAATTATTAATGATTTCGGCGGCGTACTTCAAGAAAGAGCGCGCCCGGCCTTTGAATACCCCAATTATATTTTTAACCGGTTTATCCGCATGCTTTTTGCCGCCGACAAGCTTTACACCATACCTTTGTATGTGAAAGACCGCGAAAGACCCATCGGCCATATTCTGGTTTCAGTGGATGCCTATCTTGTGGCGGAAAATTTCATCACCAGATCAGGCCTTGTGATTCTCAGCGGGCTTATCCGAAATATCGCCTTGGCCGTTGTATTGACGCTCCTGTTTTATTTTACCCTTACCAAGCCATTGCTGCGCATGATCCAAACGATCTCGGCGGTGGATATTTCCCGACCGGCCTCCGCCTTGCTGTCATTTCCGCGCCGGCATGCACAAAATGAATTCGGATTGTTGATCAGCACCATTAATTTTGTGTTGACCGGCTTTGCCGAAGGCTTGAAGGAACGCGACCAGGCTGAAGAAGCCCTGCGCAAATCGGAAATGAAATACCGCACCATCTTCGAAAACTCCATTTCCGGAATTTTCCAGGTCAGCCCTGACGGCCGCTTTTTGACCGCCAACAGTTCCATGGCGCGCATCTGCGGCTATGCCTCACCCCGGGAGTTGATGGAATCCACCGCCAATGCCGCCAAAACCCTTGTGAAAGAACCTGCAAAAAGATCCGAATTCCAAGCACTCATCACCGAACAGGGCGCTGTAAAGGATTTCGAATTCGCGCTTCTGCGCAAGGACAGCAGCGTGATCACGGCGGTGATCAACGCCCATGGCGTCAAGGATGAAAACGGCCGGCTCCTGTACTATGAAGGAGTATTGGAAGACATCACCCAGCGCAAACAAGGGGAGGAATTGATCCGCAAACTCAACAAGGATTTGGAACAGCGGGTGTTGGAACGCACAGCGGAATTGGAGGCGGCCAATCGGGAACTGGAAGCCTTTTCCTACTCGGTTTCCCATGACCTGCGATCACCGTTGCGATCCTTGGATGGTTTCAGCCAGGCCCTGTTGGAAGATTACCAAGACAGACTGGACCACCAGGGCCGTGACTATCTGCAGCGCGTGCGCAACGCCAGCCAAAAGATGGGCCACTTGATAGATGATATCCTGAATCTCGCCATGGTCACCCGTTATAAAATGAAAAGGGAAACCGTTGATTTGAGTGCCATGGCCCTTGCAATCCTTGAGGAGTTGAAGGAAAAAAATCCGGAAAGATCCGTGACCGTCACAGTGGCGGATGGGCTGCGGGCTGATGGGGATAAAGTCCTGATACGGGTTATGCTGGAAAATCTTTTGGGAAATGCCTGGAAATACACCGCGCGCATTGAAAATCCCCGGATTGAGTTCGGAATGGACAGACAAAATGATGAACCTGTCTTTTTTCTCCGGGACAACGGCGCCGGCTTCAGCATGCAGTATGTGCACAAATTGTTCATCGCCTTCAATCGCCTGCATACCACCGAGCAATTTGAGGGGACCGGTATCGGGCTTGCCATTGTGCAGCGGGTGATGACGCGGCATGGGGGCCGGGTTTGGGCTGAAGGCAAAGAAGGTGCAGGCGCTACATTTTACTTCACCTTACACACAGGAAGGAGAGACGATGATTGAAGAAGAAAAAGTCATTCTACTGGTGGAAGACAATCCGGATGATGTGCTGCTGACCAAACGAGCCTTGAGCAAGAGTAAAATCCGCAACAGAATCGTGGTGGTGGGCGATGGTGAAGAGGCCCTTGAATATCTTTTTCGCAGCGGAAGATATGCGGATCGGAATCCGCGCGAACGGCCCCAGGTGGTGCTGCTGGATTTGAAACTGCCCAAGCTGGACGGGCTGGAAGTGCTGCGACAAATGCGCAATGATCCAAGGACCCAGTTATTGCCGGTGGTCATTTTAACCACCTCCAAAGAACAGTCGGACATGATTGCAGGATATAAACTCGGGGCCAACAGCTATATCCGCAAGCCCGTCGACTTTCAGCAGTTTGTGGAGGCCGTGAGTCAATTGACCTTGTATTGGATCGTATTGAACGAGTCGCCGCCCAACCAAAATGGGCAATAACATCATATGTCTGGTCATGACATGAAAGAAAATTCCGATTTGCAGGAGTTAAACCGGGAAATCGATCTTTTACTTTACGCGATTTCCCATGATTTGGGCGCACCCCTGCGGGCCATTGACGGCTTCAGCCAGGCCCTGGCCGAGGATTACGGGGAAAGGCTCGACAAAGACGGCCAGGATTATATCCAACGCATTCAAAAAGCTGCCAAGCTGCTTGGCCGGTACATCGAGGCGGTTCTCACCATTTCGCGCGAAACAAGGAGCGATATGATTGTGGAAGATTTGGATTTAGCCCGACTGGCCGGGGAAATCCTGGAAAAATACAAAGCCGCTGATCCCCGGCGCCGGGTGGAGATTCGGATCATGCGCCCGCTTGAAGCTCAAGGAGATCGCCGGCTGATCCGCACCCTGCTTGAGAAACTCTTGGATAATGCCTGGAAATTCACGACCGATCGTGATCCAGCCCGCATCGAATTCGGTGTTGTTACCAAAGTGGAACAACGCTTGTTTTTTATCCGCGACAATGGGGTCGGCTTTGACATGCGGAACGCTGAAAAACGGTTGTTCGGTCTGTTTCAAAGAATGCAGCCGGAAAACCGCTTGGCAGGCATCGGCGCCGGCCTGGCAGCGGCCAGAAGGATTATCAACCGGCATAACGGCCGGATCTGGGCTGAGTCGGAAATCGACAGCGGATCTGTTTTTTATTTTTCAATATGATCCGCTTTCACTATGAAATTGCAGAAAGCCATGGCGGCCGTGACTGCATTTTCATCTGTCCGTTTTTCACAACGGATCAGGAGGCCTTATGGAAAAACCCTTGCGGGTATTGATCGTGGAAGATTCGGAAGACGATGCGATTCTGATGGTGCGCATGTTGCAGAAAGGGGGGTTCAAGCCCATATGGAAGCGGGTCGATAATGTGGACGCTTTATCCGGCGCCATTGAAAATGAGCCCTGGGACATTGTTTTATCAGATTATCATTTGCCCGGATTTGACGGTCGCAAAGTGCTGGCAACGGTGAAAGGCAAAAATCTCGACATGCCCATCATCGTGATTTCCGGCTTTCTGATCGAGGAAGACGCTGTTGAAATATTGAAGGCCGGCGCCGGGGATTTTGTACCCAAGGGTCATTGGGCCCGTTTCATTCCGGCGATTGAACGCGAACTGCGGGAAGCCCAAGTTCGTCGTGAAAAAAGGCGGGCAAAACAGGCCAAGGAAAAAGCCGAGGCAAAATATCGGCTTCTTTTTGAAAACATGGGTGAGGGGGTCTTTCAAACCACTGCCCAAGGGCGTTTTGTGGTGGTCAATCCGGCCATGGCCCGCATCCTCGGGTATGATTCCCCTGAAAGCCTCATCCAGTCCATTTCGGACATTGGTGAACAATTGTATGTCAATCCGGCCGATCACCATGCTTTTGTGCGGCAAGTGACAAACAAGGGAACCGCCAGCCGGTTCGAAACCCAGTTTTACCGCCGGGACGGCAGTAAAATTTGGATATCCATCCACGCCCATGGCGTAAAAGAAAATAACGGCAATCTTAACTTCATCGAAGGCTGGATCGAAGACATCAGCGAGCGCAAAAAAAGCAAGGAAGCCTTGCAGCTCAATGAAGCGCGCATCAAGGCCTTATTGAAACTCAGCCAAATGACCGAGGCCTCGCCGGACCAATTGGCGGCTTTTGCCTTTGAGGAAGCTGTTACCCTTACCAGAAGCGCCATCGGATATCTTGGTTTCATGAATGCGGATGAAACGGTTTTTACAATAACCTGCTGGTCCAAAAACGTGATGAAGGAATGTGCTGTCAAGGAAAAAGATTTCATCAAAGGTGTTGCCACCGGCGGACTTTGGGCCGAGGCCATTCGCCAACGCAAACCCGTCATCACCAATGATTACAGCCTTGCCGCGGCCTTTAAAAAAGGCTATCCCCTGGGGCATGTGGATTTACAGCGCCATTTGAGTGTGCCGGTGTTTGACGGCGATCGCCTTGTTGCCGCTGCCGGAGTTGCCAATAAGCAGGAACCCTACGACGAATCCGATGTCCAGCAATTGACGCTGCTCATGCAAGGCATGTGGCAGCTCATCCAGCACCGCCGGGCCGAAGAAGCCCTGAAGGAAAGTGAGGAGCGCTACCGCATTTTGCTCGGCGCCATTCCGGACCCGGTAACAGTATACGATCCCCAGGGCCGGGTGCTGTATGTGAACCAGGCCTTTGAGCGCACTTTCGGATGGGGTCTTAACGAACTCTACGGCCTGAATATCGACTTTGTTCCTTCCCATGAAAATGAAAAAACCCGCAAGGCCATTGAAAAGACCATGCGGGGTGAAGAAGTTCAGTTTGAAACCCAAAGGCTGACCAGGAACGGAACCCTGCTGGATATTCAAATCAAAACCTCCATCTTCCGGGACCGGGAAGGCCGTATCGCCGGTGATATCGTCATCTATCGCAATATCACGGAACAGAAAAGGCTGGAATCCCAACTGCTCCAGGCCCAAAAAATGGAGGCCATCGGAACCCTGGCCGGCGGAGTGGCCCATGACTTCAACAATATTCTTACGGCTATTTTGGGCAGTGCCGAATTGGGTATCCGCAAGGTGGAGGAAAGCGACCCGTTGCGCCGCCAGTTCCAGCAGATCCAGAAATCCGCTCTGCGGGCCGCTGATCTCACCCGCCAGTTGTTGATTTTCAGCCGTAAGCAACCCATGGAGTATATCACCCTCAATCTCAACTTCATCATCAAAAATATGCTGAAGATGTTCCAGCGCCTGATCGGTGAAGATATTTTAATTCACACGGAGTTGGCCCCAGACTTGTGGAATGTTCAGGGCGATGAAGGCAACATCGAGCAGGTCATCATGAATTTGGCGGTGAATGCCCGGGATGCCATGCCCGATGGTGGGAAGCTGACCATTAAAACCTGCAATACCGTAGTGGATGCAAGCCTCGGCCGCACCAATCCGGACGCCCGGGCTGGCAAATTTGTACTTTTAACGGTCATGGATACCGGCGTGGGCATGGACCAGAATGTTGTTCAACATATTTTCGAACCATTTTTTAGCACCAAGGAATTCGGCAAGGGGACCGGCCTCGGACTATCCGTGGTTCACGGGATCGCTAAACAGCATAAAGGCTGGATCACCGTTGATTCCGAACCTGACTATGGAAGTGTTTTTCAGATATACCTGCCGGCTTTTTCCGGACCTGCAAAGACCGAAACCGAACCGGAGATTTCCCTTGCGGATCTGCAGGGCAAGGGCGAGCGCATCCTGCTAGTGGAGGACGATGAAAAGGTTCGGGAGATCGCAGATAAAATCTTATCGGAGAACGGCTATGTGGTGACCGCAGCGGCCAGTTTTAAAGAAGCCCTGGATGTTTTTGAAAGAGCGCAATATCCATTTGATATTATTTTCAGCGATGTGGTTTTACCCGATGAAGACGGGCTTCAGTTGGTGAACCGTTTGATCGCCAAGGATTCCAAATTGAAAGTATTGCTCAGCAGCGGTTACACGGATCATAAATCCAAATGGCCGCTCATCACCGAGAGAGGATTCAGCTACCTGGAAAAGCCCTATAAAATAAATGTGTTATTACAAGCCATAAAAACCGTCCTGGACCGGAAATCAAATTGATTCCAAAAAATAAAAACCGCGTCCACTTTTATCACGAATTCATTGAGGTCTGCATGCATACTATTTTCCGATCAACAAGGCTGGTATTTTTTTTTAGCAAATCCGTTGCCATCAGCATAGTTTGCTTTTTACTGATGGCCTGCAGCAGTGATAAATCATCCCCCCCGGCTTCATCGGTGAGCCCAGAAATACAAAACGCCTCACCCGTTGCGCGGATTGTCAATCCAGAGGACGGCAGCGCCTTCACCCAAGGGGATCGAATCCTATTCTCCGGCGCAGGCACCGACTCGGAGGATGGCACCTTGAGCAATGCTTCACTTGCTTGGTCCTCAAATCTGGATGGGGCCTTGGGAACCGGCACAAGCCTTTCCACAACCACCCTCTCCGTGGGCACCCATCAGATCACTTTGACGGCTACGGATTCTAAGAGCGCCACAGGCTCGGCCGTCATCTCCATTGTGATTGCACCCCTTTTTCAAATCTCCGGAACGATCTCCACCGCTGGCCGAAATACCGCTGATGGAGATACCAATGATCCCTACGAGGCATTTATGCCCAACAATGACTTGGCAACCGCCCAGAAACTGCTGAACCCGGCGACTGTAAGCGGATTTTTAACCAAGTCACCCACGAGTGGCGGCGCAAGCGGCAACGACCGTTTCGCTATTTATCCGGATGAGGATGATGTATTTCAAATAACTCTGGCTGCCGGCCAGACAATTTATTTACAAACCGCCGATTGGCTGGAGCAAGACAGCACGGCCAATGATTTGGATCTCTATCTGATAGACAGCCAAGGCGCACTCCTGGATAGTTCATTTGGAACGGGCCGAGCTGAGCAATTAAACATCAGCCAGGGTGGAGACTTTTACATATGGGTGAATGCTTATTCCGGTACATCCAATTATGTGCTTACCATCTCTGATGCAGTCGCCGACTCCCAAACCGAAACAACCAAGGAGAATCTCAATATCGGCGATGAATTCATAGTCGGCCAGGCCCTGGTCAAACTTCAGGACGGCAAATTTGCCGCAACCGGCAACAGCGTCAATCGAATCGCCTTGGCTGCGACTTCTTTGGGCCTGCGGGCGGAAACCACCATTCCCGGCCGGGCCAATCTCATGACGTTTGACTTGGACCGAAAAGCGGCAGGCCTTGTTTCCGGCAGTGGATCTATTCTGCAGGCCGTACAAAGAGTCGGCATTTACATTGCTCCTGAAATTGCGGCCAAATTAACTACCTTGCAACATATTAAAGCTCTCCGAAAACAGGCGGGTGTCGCATTTGCCGAACCCAACCGGATCCGCCATGCAGCCTTTACCCCCAATGATAATTTCTATTCCCAACAATGGGATTTCCCTGTAATCAATGTGCCGAATGCCTGGGATCTGGCCGATGACGGTAGCGGCGCAATTGTGGCAGTGATCGATTCCGGCGTATATTTGGACCATCCGGATCTTATGGGGCAACTGGTGCCGGGGTATGATTTTGTTTCTGATCCGGCCGGCAGCGGCGACGGTGACGGGATCGACAACCATCCGGATGATCCCGGCGACGGTGCCAGTATCGGCACAAGCTCCTTTCACGGCACCCATGTGGCCGGCACGATTGCGGCCCGAACCAACAACAGCCAAGGCGTGGCCGGGATCGCGTATAATGCGCGGATCATGCCCCTAAGAGCATTGGGTGCCCTTGGGGGCACGGATGCAGACATCGCCCAATGTATTTATTATTCAGCCGGTCTGAGCAACAGTTCCGGAACCCTTCCTTCCCAGCCTGCGCATATCATCAATATGAGTCTGGGCGGTCCGGGGCAATCCCAGACCCTGGCCGAGGCCATCAAGGCCGCCCGGGATGCTGGAGTGATTGTAATTGCCGCTGCCGGCAATGAATCTACCGACGGATTTTATTCGCCGGCGGATGAAGAAGGCGTCATCGCTGTGAGCGCTGTGGGCCAGGACGGTCTGAAAGCCGGTTATTCCAATTTCGGGCCATATATTGATGTGACTGCTCCCGGCGGCAATTTGCTGAATGACCCCGGCATTTTAAGCACATCCGCCCAGGATGACGGCACCGGGTTAAGGGCGCCGGCCTATAAAGCCATGCAGGGAACATCCATGGCTGCCCCGCACATGTCCGGTGTCATGGCCCTGATGAAAAGCGTATATCCGGCCCTGGGGCCCGATGCTTTGGATGCACTTCTTTTCAACAACCAAATCACCACCGATATCGGCGCGGCCGGACGGGATGATCTATACGGCTACGGTCTTATTGATGCGGTGCAGGCCGTGCATGCTGCCCAGCAATTGAGCGGCGGCGGAAGCCTGCCCGGATATCTGACCGTTAATCCGATTACTTATGACTTCGGCAGCCACAGCGAGACGGTTGTAAAGGTCCAAGCCAGTAATGCGCTCTTGCGCATCGCCCAAATTGTCAATGAAGCTGCCTGGCTTACGGTTACAGCCCAAGCTGTTAATGACAGGGGTTTGGGAGATTATCATCTGCAAGTCGATAGAACCGGCCTTACCCCGGCGCGCTACTCGGCCGGAGTGGAATTTGTGGCCGACAATAACCAGCGTTCCGAACTGCGCATTTATATGACTGTATTGCCAAGCGGCGGAAAGACCGGCGGAACAGTGGGGCTTGTTTACGTCCTGCTGCTAAATGAGGATGCCACCGAATCACTTCATACCGTGGAGGCTGTTTCTGTTGCGAACGGATATCATTTCAGCATTTCAGATATCAGGTCCGGGAATTACCGCCTGGCGGCCGGCACGGATCATGACAATGACCAGTATGTCTGCGATTCCGGCGAGGCCTGCGGCGCCTATCCCACCATGGACAATTCCCTCCCGCTACTGGTGAACAGCAATCTGGAAAATCTGGAATTCATGGTCAATCCAGATACCCAACTGGTGCCTAAAGATGCCGCTATTGCAAAAATATTTCAAAAAAAGAAATGGCTACCCTTGCAACCACGCTAGATTTGTTCTATCGCTTTGATCCACGCCCATTGGTATTTTTAATTGACAGGCTATCATAATATCTTTTATTAGAACCACCGGTATAGAAATCTTGCCTTTTCAAAAAAAATTGGGCCATGAAAAAAAAATCCGCCATACAGGTTGAAATTCCCCTGACTGTTCCCTTTCATGATCTGGATCCCTTGCAGGTTGTCTGGCATGGCAATTATTTAAAATATTTCGACATGGCCCGCTTTGCGCTGTTAAAAAGCCGGGCTGTGGATCTATATGCCTATTCCCGGAAGCATCGGATCATCTTTCCAGTGACCCGTTCTTCAACCAAATACATCGTGCCCTTGCGCTATCAGGATGAGTTCATCTGCAGTGCCGCCGTGACCGAGGCAAAATACAAAATCGTCATGGATTTTGAAATCCGGCTGGCCGGCAACAGCACTGTTTGCGCCAAGGGCAAAAGTGAACAGGTTGCCGTGAAAATGCCGGACATGGAACTGCTGTTTGAAATCCCCTTGGATATCCGGCAGGCTTTGGGGGTGGACTAATGGACCGGCAATTGCAGCAAGCCTTTGTAAACGGATATGAGCGAATGGCCTCCTGGTCCGATCTCCTGGACCAAATCAATGTATTCCCGGTGGCGGATGCCGATACAGGCCGTAATTTAAAAATCAGCCTGGCGCCCTTGCGCCGGCTCAATGACAATCAAAAATCCGTGGCTGAGGGCTTGTTACGTTCGGCCACCGGCAATTCCGGCAATATCGCCGGAAGATTTTTACATGCCTTGCTGAAATCCGATTCCCCCTCTGATCTTTTCAAGGTTGTCCGCTTGGGTCGGGAAGCGGCCTGGAAAGCAGTTGTGGACCCCAAGCCCGGCACCATGCTGACCGTTTTCAGCGCCCTGGAGGAGTTCATGGCTTCCCAAGGCCCGGCAATGAATTCCTTTACCGACAAGGCTTATGTAAACGCCCTGGTTGGGCATCTAGAAAACTCCGTGCGCGCCACCACGCAATTGCTGCCGGTTTTGAAAACCGCCGGCGTGGTGGATGCCGGCGCCTTGGGAATTTTTCTTTTTCTGGAAGCCTTTTTCGCACGCCTGGCCGGACAGACCCAGGCTTTTGCGCCGGTAACGGAAGTCTTCAGCGGCCGCTTGTCCATTGCAGACGCATTTGAAGCCGAAACCAGGGACGGCTACTGCATCGACACCCTGATTCAATCCCAACAGATCTCCCCGGCCGACATGCAAGCCATTGCCGAACTGGGGGAAAGCATCGTGGTGGTTCCGGAAAACTCCTATGTGAAAATCCATCTCCATGCGGCCGATCGCCAGGCTGTTCGTAAAAAAATGGAATCCTTGGGAAATGTTGTGCAATGGTCGGATGCGCCGCTGGACAACCGCTTGGAAAAGGAGCAGGAAAAAGGGCCGCAGCCGTGCATTCATATCATGACCGATGCAGCCGGCGCGGTTACCCTGGCAGATGCGCGCAAATTGAAGATGACCTTGCTGGACAGCTATCTTCTCCTGGGGGAAAAATGCCTGCCCGAGACCCTTATTTCACCAGAGGAGCTGTATACTTCCATGCGCAAAGGCCAGAAGGTTTCCACCGCCCAGGCCTCGGTGTATGAGCGCCACCAATGCTATGCCAGTGCCTTGGCGCTCCACCGGCGGGTATTGTACTTATGCGTCGGGTCGGTCTATACTGGAAATTTTGACATTGCCCGGGTCTGGAAAATGGAAAATGACCCCCTTGATCAATTCACCATCATCGATACCGGCGCCGCCTCCGGCCGCCTGGGTATGATCGCCCTGGCCACGGCCCGCTATGCCTTGAAAGAAAAGGATATTCAAAAAACCATCAATTTTGCCGCAACTGCCGTGGGAAAATGTGAGGAGTACATTTTCCTGGATCGCCTGAAATATCTGGCTGCCGGCGGGCGGCTTTCCAAGACCAGCGGCTTTTTCGGTGATTTGCTCCACATGAAACCCATCATCAGTCCCAGGGCCGAAGGCGCTCAAAAAGTGGGCGTGGTCAAAAATCAAGCTGAACAAGTGGCCTTTGCTTTGGAAAAACTCGAAACACGTTTTTCATCCGGGGATGCTCCGCTGATCATGCTGGAATATTCGGATAATCATGCCTTTGTGCAAGCCGTGGCTGAGACGGAAGTGAAAAAACGCTTTCCCGGGGCCGAGGTTATTCTGCAACCGCTTTCGCTTACCTCCGGAGCCCATATGGGCCCAGGCACCTGGGCCCTTGCCTTTTTACCGCAACCATCATGGAAAGAAGGAAACCTACATTGAAAAAGCGATACAGTGCCGCTGTCCTGGTCTTGCTCATCAGCCTGTGGGGTTTAACCGGCTGCGCCTATGTGAACACCACGACCCCCTTGGATCTGGACCTTGACCGGACCACCCTGGGTTCCAAAATGGGCACGGCCGAGGCTTATAGTGTGCTCTGGCTGGTGGTCTGGGGCGATGCCGGATATGCGGCAGCGGCCCGGAACGGCCAAATCAAGGTGATGCGCCATGCCGACCAGGAAGTCTTTCAGGTAGCCCTGGGATTGTTCACGCGCTGGCGGGTGGTAGTGTATGGCGATTAAGATTTATGGATATCACGTCAAAAGCCCGGGATGGATTCTCGTGGGCCTGCTGCTGCTGCTGTTGATCACCGGTTGCGCCGATAAGCTCCTGCGCGGCGCGGCCTTTACCTGGGTGACGGTTCCGCTCACCAAGGATCTTAATAATACACCGACGGCAGGTAACGAAGATATCAGCGGCCGGATGATTCACATCAAAGAACCCTTTTCCGGTTACGGCTTTTACGCGGAAGTCGACTCCAATGCCATCGGCGATATAGCCCGCAAACACAATCTGCGCAAAATCTATTTTGCCGATAAGGAAATATTCAATATCCTGGGTATCTGGAAAACCGAAACCGTGCATGTATACGGTGAATAACCGAATAATTATGACGTTATTCATTATTCGTTAACAATTGATTATTAACCATTGGATTAAAACAATCAACGCGGTCATGAACAAACAGGTGGTCATTGTCATTCCGCTTTACAACCACGGAGAACGTGTGGCGGACGTGGTTCGCAAAGCCCTCACGCTGAAATTGCCGGTGATTGTTGTGGATGACGGTTCCACCGACAACGGCGTGCAGAGCATTCAACAATTGGAAGGTGTTCGGATTTTGCGGCATGCTGTCAACCAGGGCAAAGGCGCCGCCATCCTGACCGGTTTGACCGAGGCGGCCAAAACCGCCGACTGGGCCATTACCCTGGATGCCGACGGCCAGCATTATCCGGAGGACGCTGCCAGCTTGATACAAGCCCTTCCGCCGGACCGGCGTCCTATTATAATTGGCTGCCGTCAGGGCATGCGCCGGGAAAAGGCGCCGTGGACCAGTCGTTTCGGCAGGGGTTTTTCCAATTTTTGGGTATGGATATCAGGGGGCCCGGCCGTGGCCGATTCCCAGAGCGGATTTCGGCTATACCCCTTGCCGGAAGTGCTCGGCCTGGGAGTCCGCTCCCGGCGATTTCAGTTTGAGGTGGAGGTTTTGGTTAAAGCCGGCTGGGCCCGGATGGAAGTATGCGAGGCGCCGGTGCGGGTGGCTTACCAGTCCGGCAAACAGCGAATTTCCCATTTCCGACCGTTCGTGGATTTCATCCGCAATTTTAAAACCTTTTCACGCCTGATCGTGCTGCGCCTTTTTGTGCCCAGATTTCTGCGCAGCCCGGGCAAAGCTTTAACGGAACAGATGCATTAAGATGAAGGGACTTTTCTATCGCTTGCTTCTCCTGGTTTCCCGTCTGGCAGGCGCCTGGGTATTTTCCGTGGTGGCCCGGGGCATTGCCGCCGGCTATTTTATCTTCTTTCCCCGTCGGGTGCGGATCGGCCTTGATTTTTACCAGGCGCTTTTTCCCGGAAAATCCGGACTGTATTATCTGTGGTGCACCTGGAAACAATATCAGAATTTCACCTCAATTTATTGGGACCGCCATCTTGTCCGAACGACCCAAGACATCACCTACACTTCCCAAGGGCATGAACACCTGGATGCAGCCCTGCAAGGCAAACGCGGCGGAATCATTCTCATGTCCCATTTGGGCAACTGGGAGGTGGCGGCTCACCTGCTCCAGCAGCGCTGGGACGGCTTGCGTCTGTTGATGTATATGGGCATTCGCCACAAGGAAGACATCGAACGCCTGCAGAAAAAAAATCTGGCGGAAAGCGGAATCCAGATTGTGGCGGTGGACACTGAAGACGGCTCGCCCCTGGATATCCTGGAAGGTGTCCGTTTTCTAAAAGAGGGCGGCCTGGTTCTCCAGACCGGGGATATTATCTGGCAAACCGGGCAGCGCGCGGTTACGGCACGCTTTTTGGACCGCGACATCCAATTGCCCATGGCGCCCCATATGTTGGCCCTGCTGTCCGGCGCGCCCTTGTACATTTTTTTTGCCTTTCGAATTCGGGCCGGACATTATCATTTCAGTTTATCACCGCCGATTTTTCTCAAAACAGAAACCCGATCCCAGCGGGATTTGGTCATCCGTGGATCCGCGCAACAGTATGCCGATATCCTGGAACAGGCCCTGCGGTCGCACCCCTTTGAATGGTATCATTTCGAGCCTTTTCTCAGTGCCAAGCCATCTGCTTTGTAACCAGCCAACTTTTATTTTGAATTAAAAATGTTTGTGTAGTATTGAATCGTCGGCTTTCAGGCAAGCCGGATTCGGGCCTTGCCGCAAATAAATTTACTTTGGATGAACGTGTGCTTATGGTACGGGAAGAAATACAGGCCAGAATTCTCGAAATCTTCAGAAATTCTTTTGAAATCGAAGATCCGGGACTGGATGATGATCTGAGAGACATACATGGCTTTGACAGTATCGACGGCATTGAGTTATTACGGGAAATCGAAATCATGCTGGATACCGAACTCACCCGGGAGGAGAAGGAAAACGCCATGGAAGTTCGGACCATTAATCAGATTCTGGATTATATCCAATTGTTGGCATCACAAAGGGGCCGAAACTGACCGGCTTGGGCCCTGGTTGTGAAGAGCAGGACGGACATGAACAGACGAGTCGTAATTACGGCGTGTTCGGCAATAACACCCATCGGTCATAGCCGGGCCGACATTTGTCGCAGCTTGCTGAAGGGGGTTTCCGGCGTGAAAGCGTTGCGGGATGACGGGCTGCTTACCCGCTATATTCAATCCGGCGTGTTCGGGACCGTGGACTACCCCATTGATTATGCCTTCAAACGCCAACACAGCAAAACCATGGGGCCGGTGGCCTACTATGCCTGCCAGGTGGCCAAGGATGTCCTGGAACAGGCCGGGCTGGATCCGGCTTTTATCGGATCCGGTCGCCTGGGGGTGGCCTTCGGCTCCACCCACGGCAGCCCCACGGTTCAACGGGATATTTATCGTACGTTTTTCGGCGGCTCTCAAAGCAAATTCTCTTCCATCGGGGCCGTGGACTATCTGAAATCCATGGTGCATACCACCGCGGTAAACATCACTAAAATGTTCGGGATTACCGGCCGGGTGATTTCCTCTTCCACAGCCTGCACCACCAGCAGTCAATCCATCGGCTTCGGCTATGAAGCCGTGAAATACGGCATGCAGGATGCCATGTTGTGCGGCGGGGCAGATGAATATGATACCACCACCGTGGCGGTTTTCGACAATCTTTTGGCCTGCTCCACCAAATTCAATGCCACCCCCCATTTAACCCCCCGACCCTTTGATATCCAGCGAGACGGCCTGGTGGTGGGCGAGGGTGCCGGCGCCGTGCTGCTGGAAGAATATGAGTTTGCCCGCAACCGTGGGGCCCATATTCTGGGTGAGGTGATCGGCTTTGCCTGCAACAACAACGGCGGTGATCTGGTTTTGCCCAATATGGATGGGATCACGCTGACCTTGCGCTCAGCCCTCAAGGATGCCCGCACAAATCCGGAGGAGGTGGACTTCATCAGCGCCCATGCCACTGCCACCAAAATGGGGGATGTGATTGAAGCCCAGGCCATTGCCAAAGTTTATGGCGACAAACCATTGGTTGCCGGGCTCAAAAGCTACATGGGGCATACCATGGGTTCCTGCGGCGTGATCGAGACTATCCTGTCCCTGTATATGCTGGCTGAAGGCTGGGTCGCCCCCACCCTGAATTTGATCGAGATCGATAAACGCTGCGCCATGATTCGTCATGCCACAACCATTACGGAGGCGAAAATCCGCATCGCCGCTGTTCAGAATTTCGCCTTTGGCGGCGTGAATACCAGTCTTCTGCTGAAAAAGTTCGACGACTAGCATGAAAGAAACGAATCTCCAGAGTGTTGCCGGCCCGGCCCGGATCCTTCCGGATCTATTGATCACCTTGATGCTTTGGCTTTATTTTACAGCCGGCTTCCTGCTGTTTTTTGCCGTTTTCTACCTGGCCGCCCTGTTGTTTTCAAAGCAGCGGGAAACCGCTTTTCAGAAACTGAATCAACTTTTTTTCAAAGGCTTGTTCCGCCTGATGCGGATGCTGATGCCCTGGCGTACACTGCTGGTCCAGACCAAGGTTAAAACCGTGCGTTCGGCCGTGATTGTCTGCAATCATTTATCCTATCTGGACCCCTTGTTGCTGATGGCCCTCTTCCCCAGGCATAAGACCATTGTGAAAAGCAGCCTGTTCAGCATACCGATTTTCGGACAAATGCTGGTCTGCTCCGGATACATGCCCTCGGATGCCGGGGGAAAACACACCGACATCCTCGTGCGCCAGATGGATAGTATGAACGCATTTTTAGCAGCGGGCGGCAATTTGTTCATATTTCCCGAAGGCACGCGCAGCCGTAGCGGCCGACTGGGGAATTTCAACAAAGGTGCCTTCAAGATCGCCAAAAAACAGCGCGCACCTATTGCGGTATTTTACATAGACAATACCGATACCCTCTTTCAGCCGGGTCGCTTCCTGTTTAATACCTGCGGCAGGACCACCATCACAGTTGAACTGCTGGATTTGATTCTGCCGGACTCGGAACATACATCCGCTTCTGTATCCCAGATGATGGACACGGCGCGGAATCTGATTGAAACCCGAAGACAATCCCGGGCAACGGAACAGGCCTTGGGCGGTCTTGCCAGGGAGGGGTACCAGAGCTTGTGAAAAAAGGGGGAGCATGAAAGTCATCCTGATGTCCATGCCGGATGTGGCGCCCATGATCATCCATGATACCGCCATCCATATGCCCAGTCACGGCATTGCCAGTGTGGGGGGAAATATCGACCCCCAGCATGAAGTCTATATTGTTGACCTGATCCGCAAACGACGCGGGATAAGACGCTACCTGACCCGCATTTTGCAAGAAATCCAGCCGGACCTGGTGGGCTTGTCGGCCATGGCCTGGCAGTACGATACCTGTATCCGCCTGATCAAACTGGTGAAGTACCTGCTGCCCGACACCAGGATCGTGATCGGCGGCTATCACGCCACCTTGATGAGCGCGGAAATTGCCGCTGCCGACGAAGCCCGCTGGATCGACTTCATGATCCGGGGGGAAGGCGAGGAAGCCTGCCGACGTTTGGTCAATGCCCTGGACGGAAAGGATTCATTCAGCGACATCCCTTCCCTGTCCTACAAGGTGGACGGTGCCTTTGTACATAATCCCAGAGGGGAAAACCTGGATCTGGCCGGTCTTAAGCTGCCCATCCGTGACAAACGGCGTCTGACCTGGGGCTATCACATCATGTATTCCAAGATCGAACTCATGGAAACCTCCCGGGGTTGCACCCGCAACTGCAACTACTGCAGCATGAAGCATATGTACGGAAGATCCTTTCGGACCTTTCCCATGGAGCGCGTGCTTGCGGATCTGGACGACATTTACCACAAGCGCAATACCCGTTGGATATTTATTGTGGATGACAATCTGGTGCTGGATCCCCAACGGGTCATCACCCTGTGCCGGGCCATCATCGCCCGGAAATATCGGGGCCTTAACATAGTGGTCCAGGCCGATTGCCTGACCATGGCCCGGGAAGAGGAGATGGTTCGCATGATGGGGCTGGCCGGCTTCAAATCCGTTTTTCTGGGAATTGAAAATGCTTCCAAAAAAAACCTGGAAACCGCCCAGAAGGGGAATATAATCGCTGCTTCCAAAAAAGCCGTTGAGAATTGTCACAAACACGGCATCATGGTGATCGGCGGCCTGATTTTCGGCTTTCCGGACGACAACGAGGCCAGCATTGTTGAAAATTTTGAATTCCTGAAAAGTATTGAAACAGATGCCGCCTACTGCCAACTGCTTACCCCTTATCCCAAAACCGGCATGCGTCAGAAGCTTTTGGATGAAGGCCTGATCGTCAATACCAATGACTACAAGCGCTATAACGGCTTGTGGGCCAATGTCAAAACCCGCCATTTAGAAGCCGCCCAATTGCAATACCTTTTCTGGTATCATCGCCAGAATGTTCTAGGCTGGTGGGACCCGTCCCAACGGACCCGGGACCAGGGCAAGCTTTGGACTTCCATTTGGATCTATATTTTCAGGCCGCTCCTGAAAAAATACTACCAACGCTTGATCCGCAAAACCGGCTGGGAAGGTTTATACCGAAAAGACATGGAAGCCCTGGCGGAATTGAATCGCTTCCGGGATCTGGACTGACCTCTGAGGAGAAATCAGGCATTGATCGTTGTTTCGACCGGTCAGAAAAATCCGAAATTCGAATATCGATATTCGAATTTAATTTTTTTGGCCGAAACAATGGTCAAAACCAAAAGAGTGTTACGTGATGCCGTTGCTGTGCCCGTAAAAAAGCGGGATCCGAATCAGGAATAAAACCCCGGCTCCGGGTGTGCTCGTGCATTCCATCTTGCCGCTCAAGGATTGGGAAACCAAATTGTATACGATGTGCATGCCCAGGCCGGTGCCGCCCCGGGCGCGTTTGGTTGTAAAAAAAGGGTCGTACATTTTTTGCAGGATGGCCATGTCCATGCCTTTGCCGTTGTCCTTATAAACGATCACCAGCCAGGTTTCTTCCTGCCAAATTTCGATCTCGATCTCGCCGTTTTGCATATCTTCAAAACCGTGCATGATGGAATTCATGATCAGATTGGTAAAAATCTTGTAGAGAAAAACCGGATCACTGTACATCTTGATATTACCTGGGCAATTGACTTTGATATGATGAGCTTGCTTCTGGTATTTGGGCTGGAGGCCGGATATCAGCTCGTCAATATAGTCCTTGACGATGATCCAGCGGCATTGCTCGCTGGCCTGTTCTGCGGCGACTTGTTTAAAGCTGGAGACCAGTTCCGCCGTTCTTTTTAAATTATTGTAAATCAACCGGGAAGAATCCACCGCGACCTTGAAGTAATTGTCGAGGGTCGACGGCTGGAGATGACCCTTCTCAAACAATTTCTTGCTGGCTTCAGTTTTTTCTTCCAAAAGGGAAGAAGCCATCAAGCCGATACCGATGGGTGTATTGATTTCATGGGCCACGCCGGCTACCATGCCGCCCAGGGCCGCCATTTTTTCCGTTTGCACCAACTGGTCCTGGGTGCTTCTGAGTGTTTCCAGTGAGGTCTGCAGCTCAGCCGTGCGTGCGGCCACGCGTTGTTCAAGCTCGATATTCAATTTGCGAATCTCTTCTTCGGCTTTTTTTCGGGCCGTGATGTTGCGCGTGACCCCCAAAATGCTGACGGCCAGCCCCTTCTCATCCCGCAAAAAGCGCATCCGGGATTCAGTCCAGATAATGGAGCCGTCTTTGTGATAATTTTCGATCTCAATGGTTCGCGTTCTATTGGGATCGGCTGTGCCAAGCTTCTCCAAGGCGATTTCTTGTCCCAGTGCCTGAAGCGCCTTTTGCAGGGATTCCGGCGGCAGAATGTCTTCCAGAGACTGGGACATGGCCTCTTCCGGAGCATAGCCCCGCAGTTGCAGGACCGAGGGACTATGGTACATGAATTTCATTTGTTTGAAATCAAAGACCCAGATGTTGTCGGAGACGTTTTCCGCCAACAGGCGGTATTTTTTTTCCGATTCCTTCAGGGCCTGGCCGGCGTTGGCCAGATTCTCATACAGCATGGCATTTTCAATGGAGATGGCCGCCTGGGAGGATAAGAGCTGAAGAATCTCAATGCGGGCAAGGGTGAATACCCCGGGTGCGGCCGTATTTTCCAAATATAAAATGCCGATGAGACTCCACTGCCGAATGACCGGCAAGCATAAAATGGAGCGCGGCTTGTAGCGCAGCACATACGGATCATTGATATAATCACCCTGATTTTGGGCATCATCCAAAACCACATATTTCCGGGTGCGTTTCACATAGTTCACCACCGGCAGGAGCAGGTCCGAGCGTTGCTCCACCGGAATCGGATGTACTACCTTGAACACATGCTCCGGGCTGTCCGTATTTTCAATTCGTTCGGCAGCCAGATGCAAGCGATCGTCTTTTACGGCGATATACAAAACCTTGTCGGCGCCGGAATTTTCCGCGATGATTTTGGTGAGGCGTTTTAAAAGATCGTCCAATCTGATTTCAGTGGAAATGGCTTGCAGTGAATGAACAACCGTGGAATGATCCACGCCACCTTGAAAGAATCCATCACTTTCAACTTGATGAAATTCGGCCTGCGCGCTGAATGTTTTGTTGATTTCAGCGGCCTTGCCGGCTGCGCCCCAACGCGCATATATGGTGCGCGCTTCACGAATGTAGACGCCGGCCAGCTTGCCCTTTTTTCTGGAGGCGTAATAGAGCGCGGCCCTTTCATTGGCAAGGGCTTCCTCCAGGTAGAATCCGTTCTGGTGGGCTTGGCTTATGGCCCGATCATAGGCTTCCACTGCTTCTGCGTCTTTACCCATGGCTTTCATCAGCTCGGCGGTTACAAGCTCGTACTGATGTTGAAAGTTCGAGGACGCATGTTTGGCCCAGCGCTTTAATCTTCTTCGACTTTGATGGACTTTTTGCAAAAGGCCTTTTCTTTCCCCAGGTAAGGCTTTTTCGTAAATGGCCAGCCGATTCAAGGCATCATAAAAATGGAACCAGGCCACAATAATGGATCCGACCACAGCCTCAAGCTTATCTTCCGCCTTTTGTGCAAATTCCAGGGCCGCATCATGGCACCCGAACAGGTAAGCCAGCATGAGCTTGTAATAATATAGGGTAAAGACAATCGTCCGGTCACCGGCAGCCCGGTGCACTGCAAGCATTTCCTCTTCATGATAACTTGCCCCGATCAATCGCCATGGTATTTCCTTGGGCTCCCGCAAATTCAGCAAGGCTTGATGATGCAGTTTGGTCATGTGTGTCTGGGGCTCTTGCTTAAGAGATTTAATAACCTGGATATAGCCCGCGATTTCCGGGTCCAATTGGGTCAGGTTCTGGCAGGTGTAAAAACTATGGAAACAATAAATTTGCAAGGCAAAGGCGGCAAATTCAAAATCACCTGTTTCCACACCGGCTTCATAGGCAGCAAGCAAGGGCTTCAGCGTATGACCGACAGGTTCTTTCCAGAGGCGTATGAAAGTGTTGAATACAAATAAGGCCCTGGCCATATGCTCTTTTGAATTCATGTTTTCCAGGAGCAGCAGGGCCATTTTTCCAAAGCGATAACCATTTTCGATTTCGCCGATGCTGCAGAGAATCAGACCATAACCGGCAAAATTATAGGGAGACATGGGAGTCAAACCGAATTTAATTCCCAGGCGCACCATTTGAAATACGAGGAGGGGTAGTAAATTCGGTGCAGCCCAGTAAACGGCCGGAGAAACCGTGGACATGATCTGAATTTGGGCAATGGTGCTTGGGGATTTCATCCGTGGTAAACTCATCAGGCTTTCCGGATGTCGACCGAAAAGACTGAATTTGGTTTTCAGGAGGCTGCCCACCAGGTGAAATATCTTCGGTTTTTCCGGAAAATCCAGGCCCAATTGTTTCAGGATTTCAATGCCGTTGGCCACGGCCGGCAGTAGCTTGTTTTGGGCCCGCAGGGTTTTGATCCGGACATCGTATACCGCCACCTTGTCCAGGGTCGAACTTGCATTTCTGATAACCGCCTGGGCCAAGCGCTCCATTTCATCAAAAGCAACGGCAAGATAGGCCGCCTCCACTGCTTCTGTATAGACCGAGAGGGTGAGCCGGTAGTTGCGCTGCCAGCCAGTGTCGCCGATGAGCTCAATGGCGGTGCGGAAATAGTCAAAAGCCGGTGCATAGGCCGTGGCGGATTTGGCCGCCTGTCCGGCAAGCAGATTCAAATGGGCCAATTCATCTTTTTCCGCAGCCTGTTCCAACAATTCCCGGGCCAGGTTAAATTGATTGACAATGAAAAATATATTGGCCCTTTGGCTTTTTAGATTTGTCTTGGCCAATTCAAATCGGCCGATGCGCAGATGCAGGTCTTTTTTCACCGTTTCCGGAATCAGAAAATAGATGGCTTCCTGAATCTGATCATGGGTAAACTCAAAATATAACTCTGATGAAACCACCAACCCCGCTTGGATGGCTTCACTTAAATCAGCATATGCGGCATCCATGCCGATGCCAAGAAAAGTGGATACGGTTTCCAAGTTGAAACGACTTCCGAAGCAAGCGCAGGTTTTGAGCAGGGCCTGGGTTCCTTGGGAAAGCCGCGAAATTTTGCCGGTCATCAGCTTGGCCACATTATCCGTTTCCCTGATTCGTTCGATTTCGTCCGCATTCCACAGCCAGCCCTGTAAGGGATCCAGGCGCATCAAACCGATTTTGTAGATTGTTTCCATGAATTGGTTGATGAAAAATGGATTGCCTGCGGTTTTTTTATGGACCAATTCCGATAGCTTCAAGGATTTTTCCGGCTCACAATGCAGACTTCCGCAAAGAATTTGATTCACGTGGTTGACATTCAGCGGGTCAAGACAAAATTCACGAACCTCCACACCGGCCTTTGCCAACTCTTTTTGAAATTCCGGCAACGAATGCTTCAGGCAGATCTCGTTGTGTCTAAAGGCGCAAATCACCAGCAAAAAGCGAATTTCCGGATCACACAGAATTGTTTTAAGTAAACCAAGACTGGCAGCGTCGGCCCATTGCAGATCATCCAGAAAAATCAGCAAGGGATGATCCGGCCGTGCAAATACTTTTATAAAATTCTTCATCACCAGGTAAAAGCGATTCAGGGATTCTTCCGGTCCCAAGGCCGGTACTTGCGATTGTTGACCGATAATCAACGCCGCTTCCGGCAATAGGTCGGTGATGATCCGGCCATTGGGACCAAGGGCCGCCAGCATCGCGCCCTTCCAATAGTTGATTTTTTCCCGATCTTGGGAAAGAATCTGACCCATCAGTTTTTGAAGTGCTTCAAATATGGCATGATAAGGGGCGTCCTGGGAAAATTGTTCATATTTTCCGGAAATGAAAGCGCCATTGCCGACAGCCAGGGATTTATGCAGGTCTTTGATCAGAACGGACTTACCGATGCCGGCCTGTCCTGAAATCAAAACCGAGATGCGTTCACCATTTCGAATCCGGTCCAGAATTGTATGCAGGGCTGCCAGTTCCTTTTCCCTGCCGAAAAGACGGTCCGGAAACCGAAAAACCAGGGACCGATCTTTTTGGGCTAGTGGAAAGGATTCGATCTTGCCGGTTGTTTGAAGACGAGCCAGGCATTCCTGAAAATCCGCCATCAGACCGAAGCCGCTTTGATATCTTTCCTCCATGGCCTTGGAGAGCAGCTTCATGACCATCTCGGAAATGACCGTGGGGATCCCTTTATTCCTTTCATTGGGTGGAATCGGCTTCTTGGCAATATGGGCATAAATCATTTCCAAGGGATCATCGGATTGAAAAGGAGGACTGCCGGTCAGCATTTCATAAAATACGGCCCCGGCCGAATACAAATCAGAGCGGTGATCCACGCCCTGTCGCAGCCGTCCGGTGGTTTCCGGCGATATGTACGGAAGCTGGTCTTTTAATACGTCCTGGCTGTATAATCCATCCCCTTGGAAATTGAAGCGATTCAATATGCTGAAATTCACCAGGGTGACTTTGCGGTTGGTCAAATCCACAAAGATATTGCGGCAATTGATGGCCTTGTGAATCAAGCCTTCTTTATGCAATTTACCAAGGGTCTCGGAAAGGGTCAGAGCGATTTGCAGGAAATCAGCGATTTTAAATTCCCTAGTGTTTAAAAGTCTTTTAATGCTGCTGCCGGCCAGATCGGCCTGGACAACCATCAAGCGGCCGGGACTGATACTGACTTCCTGGATGGGGGCCATGCCTTGCAGCGATAAGGCTTTTAGCTTTTCATATTCTTGTTTGGCTTTGGCAATGTGAGAGGCCGTGAATGGCTCTGTTTCAAGAACGGTTACCAACTGGGTTTCACCGGTCATACGGTGTCGGGCACGATAGAATAAGCGCTGGGGAGTTTTTTCAAAAAATTCAATCGGGCTATATTCAACTGGCGCTTGTATCATAACTACCCCCAGAGTTGTAGATGACCCTCCATCAGCAATTGGCCGGCCGATCCTCGGTGATGGGAATACGGATGATGAATTCAGTCCCCTGGTTGAGAACACTGTTGACCTGAATATAGCCTTTAAGGGACTGGGTGACAAGGTTGAACAGAATGTGCATACCCAATCCGGTTCCACCCTGATTTCTTTTGGTAGTAAAAAACGGGTCGAAAATTTTACTCAGGGTGACCTCATCCATTCCGCAGCCGTTGTCGCTGTATTTCAATACCAGGATGGCTTCCTCTTCCCACACATCAAAACGCATTTCACCGGCCTTGATATTCTCAAAACCATGTATCAGTGAATTCATTACCAAATTGGTGATGATTTGGGAAAGCGCGCCGGGATAACTGTTGATTTCCAGCTCCTCAGGACAATTAATTATAATGGAATGGGAGGTTTTTTTCAATTTGGGCCGCAGGCTTTTTAGAATATCACCGATATAGGCTTTTAAGCGAAAGGTTCTTCGCTCTTCATGGGTTTGATCCACGGCCACATTCTTGAAGCTGTTGATCAGCTCCCCGGCCCGGTTCAAATTGGTATGGATGATGGCTGAAGCTTCCATGGCATAATTGGCGTATTTCTGCATATCCTTTTCCAACAAATTGCCGGCTGCGAACTTTCTGACATAATTCTCGGTCTTGTCTTTTAGAAAGGTTGCCGCGGTTACGCCGATTCCCAGGGGTGTATTGATCTCGTGGGCAATTCCGGCAACCAGGCCTCCCAGGGCCGCCATTTTTTCCGATTGCACCAATTGACGCTGGGTACGCTTAAGCACTTCCAGCGACTCCTGCAGTTCGGCTGTTCGTTTGGCAACGCGCTGCTCCAGCTCCGCATTCAATTGCTGCACTTTTCCCTCAGCTTCCAAAATATTTTTATACAATAGGGCGTTTTCCAATGAAATGGCGGCCTGGGAAGAAAGCAGTTGCAGAATCCCCACCCGATCATCCGTGAACACGGCGCTGGCCTCATTATTTTCAAGATATAGAATGCCGGTCAAATTCCCCTGGCGAATCACCGGCAGACACAAAATTGATTTGGGTTGGTTGGACTGCACATAAGGATCGGAGGAATACAATGGATGTTGACCGGCATCGTCCACCACCAGAGCAGTGGATGTCCGCTTCACATAGTTCACCGCCGGAAGCAGAACCGCCCTGGTTTGCTCCAAGGGCCTTTGCTGAATAACAGCACCGTCCTCCTCATCCGGATCTCCTCCGGTGGAAACCTCGCGTTCAGCCTCGATCATTAGCTGATCAGCCTTGATGGAAATAAATACCACCCGTCCTGCTCCGGCGATTTCAACCATGATTTTGAGCAATTGCTTCAACATGTTTTCCAAAATAATTTCCGTTGAAATCGCCTGGAGGGCCTTGACCACCGTGAGATAGTCCATATGGCTGGGCAATGATGCCTGGGGCGGGGTCAAGGAGCGCATGAAGATATCCGGATAGGATTTTTCCAGATGCAAGGCTTTGGCCGTGGCCCCCCATTGGAAGTATTTATCCCGGGCCGTGGTCATATAGATGTCGGCCAGGGATTGTAAGCCGTGGGACCGATGAAATTTCGCAGCCAGTTCATAGGCCAGGGCTTCCTCTTGTAGAAATTCATGCAGATGGGCGCCCTCAATGGCTTGCCGATAGTTTTCAATCGCCGACTTGCTTTTGCCGCGGATGCGATCTATTTCCGCATTAATTAGATCATGCTTATGCTTGAAATTCATGGGTGCATGGCGGGCCCAGCGTCTCAGCCGATTGCGGTTCTTCAATACGCGTTTTAAAAGGGACCGGCGTTGCTGGGGGGCGGCGGTTTCCCAAAAAGCAAGTCGGATGAGGGCGTCATAAAAATAAAAATTGGCATATAGAAAAAGCCCCTTGATGGCACCAAGGACCTGCCAGGCCCTTTCCGCATTGGCCAACGCCTGGGAATAATCACCGAACAAGTAATTTAAAAAAAGTTTGGCAAAGTATAAGGAACAAAGGGCCGTACGATCAGAAGCATCCTCATGCAGTGCGAGCATCTGCTTCTCACAATAAATCGCACCCGAGAGCCGGCCCGGTTCTTCTTCCGTCCGCACCAGATTCATGATCATCTGCAGGCAAATTTGGGCCAGTTGGAGTTGCGATTCCTGCTTCATGGCTTTGAGGGTTTCCACATGCCCCTCAATATCATGGGTCAAACCCGTCAGATCCTCGCGCACCTGAAAAGCCAGCCAGCAATACAGCATTAGGGCATGGGCCGCGAATTCCAGATCGCCGATTTCAAGACCGGCCTGATAGGTCGAAAGCAGAGATGGGAGTCCGTTTTCCGCATGATCCTTCCAGTGGCCGATAAAACCGCAGACTACCAGATTGGTTTTGGCAAAATGCTCCTTGGCTTTTGTGCGCTCTAGAATCGCCAGGGCCAAACGCCCGAAGCGATAGCCGGTTTCGATCCGGCCGATGGAGCACAGGATCAGACCATAAGCCGCATATTGATAGGATGATCCGAGAGCGTTTCCATATCTTACCAACAGGTTGACCATCTTAAACACAAGCAGGGGCAACAGGGCCGGTCTGCTGTAGTAGGCGGCGGATGAGATGCTCCCCAATATTCTCAAAACCGCCAAGGCCTGGGGATCTTTCATCCTGGGCAGGTTCACCAATTGTTCAATCGGTCTTCCCCGTAAAACCAATTGGGAATGCAAGAGACCCAGCAGGGCATGGCCAAAGGCCGGCTTTTCCGGAAATCGAACCCCCATCCGCTGGAGGACATCCAGGCCTGTGTCAATGGCTTCGTTCAGGCGGTTACGGGCCATGGCGGTCCGGATTTTAACCTCATAGATCTTGATCGCATCCAGCAAGGAGCGGGCCTGTTTGATCACTTCAGCCGAGAGGCGCTCCAGCTTTTCATAGGAAGCCGAAAGATAGGCGGCTTCGGCAGCCTCCTCAAACAACTCCAAGGTGTGGGTATAGGATTTCTGCCAGCCGGCAGTACCCACCAACGAAATAGCCACGGAAAAATGACGCAGGGCCGCTTCATATGCAGCCGCGGCCTTGGCGTTTTTTCCGGCCTGCAAATTCAAACGCGCCAGTTCCTCCTGTTCTGCTTCTTCGGTTATCTGGCTCATGCCTGAATTGAGTTGGCCCACCACCTGAAACAGCGCATCGGCGGTATTGTCATGGGACAACCGTTGAAGCAGCACACGACCGATGCGATAATGCAGTCCCGGCTTTCTCTGCACGGATATCAGTCCATAAGCCACTTCATGAATGCGATCGTGTTGAAAGGAATAGGAGCCCTGCAGGCGGTCGATGAAACCCTCCCGCACAGCTTCGGCCAGTACCTGGGCCGTCTCCTCCGCCGATCGCCCGAGTACGGCGGCAACGGTCTCAAGTTCAAAACGGTGCCCGATACAGGCGCAAATCGTCAAGGCTTCCTTTACATCCACCCCAAGGTTGGAGATGTTCGAGATCATGAGATCAATCACATTATCCGTCACCTGCTTCTGGCGGATTTGATCCACATCCCACCGCCAGCCGCGGGTGGGATCAATGGTCAAAAGGCCTTCACGATAAAGGCGTTGCACGAACTGATGTATGAAAAAGGGATTTCCATTGGTCTTGCTGTAAACCAGGTTTGATAGGGAACCGGCAGCATCCTTTGGACAGCCCAAAAAGGCGGCAATCATCTCGTTCACCTGATCAGGCTGGAGTGGACCCAGGGGAATGTGAATGAAACGTATACCGCTTTCCCGAATGCGGGCAGTGGTGGCTGTGAGCGGACCGGTCTCATGCACATGATTGTCCCGATAGGCGCCTATGAAAAGAAAATGCGGCATGCTCCCATCCCCCAACAAATAACAAATGAGTTGGAGACTGGCCGGATCCGCCCATTGCAAATCATCCAGAAAGATTACCAAGGGGTGTGATTTGGAAGCGAACAGTTTTGTAAAAGCCTTCATGACCATTTGAAAACGGTTCTGGGCTTCTTCCGGATTCAGGCGCGGGATTTCAAGGGGACCACCCAAAATCAAGCCGATTTCCGGAATAACATCCAGGATCACGCGTACATTGGGGCCGATGGCGTGTAAAATATTTTCCTGCAAGGCCTGGATCCGTTCCCGGCTCTCGGAAGCCAATTGGCGCGCCAATTGTTGGAAAACCTGGATAATCGCGCTATAGGGGGCGTCGCGTCTGAACGGATCGAATTTTCCATGCAGAAAATAACCTTTCTTTTTCATCACCGGCTTTTGGAGCTCCTGGATCAAGGTGGATTTGCCGATACCGGCCGGGCCGGAAACAAAAATCGTGGCACTCTGCCCTTCGCAAATCTCATCCAAGACATGTTTGATGGCGGCCTCCTCCTGTTCCCGCCCAAAAAGCCTGAGCGGCTCCCCCAACCGGATGGTGATATCCTGCGCCGCAATGGCAAAGGCGGCGATGTTTTCCCCTTTTTCAATGTAGTCCAAGCAGGTTTTGAGGTCGGTACTTAAACCAAAACTACTTTGGTAGCGGTCTTCCGGCTCCTTGGCTATCAACTTCATTACAATGTCCGAAAGGACGGCCGGAATCGCCGGATTCAACCGAACCGGCGGTATCGGCTTTCTTGCCAAATGGGCATGAATGATTTCCACCGGATCCTCAGAAACAAAAGGAGGAGCTTGGGTCAGCATCTCATAAAACAAAACACCCAGGGCATAAAAATCCGCACGAAAATCAACCGGTCGATTCATGCGGCCGGTTTGTTCCGGTGCAAGATAGGGCAAGAGGCGTTGAATCACCTCAGGGCTGTAAATATATTCGGCTTCGTGGGATAAAATGGATATAAAGCCGAAAGGCAGGAGCTTTGCTCCGGATAGATCGGGATTGATGAGAATATGTTCAGGCCGCAACCCGTTTTGGATGATGTTTTCTGCATGGAGCCGACCGAGAGTTTCGGTGAGTGCGAGCGCGATTTTTAGGAATATTTTAAACCTGGGGGGGCCCATGGCTGAAAGCGCTGCTTTAAATGGAATTCCGCGAAGATCTTCGGTAATGATGGCAAAGCTTTTTTCATGGGGTTTAATTTCAAAAATTTTAATAATACCGGGAATGGATAACCCTTGTATTTTGGCTGCCACTTGTTGAAAACGGACCTTTTCCGATACTGCCGGTGCAACCATTTTCAAAACCGTGACAGCTCGTTTTTCCTCGCCCTCGGATTTGCGAACACTTAATACTTTTTTAAAGCGCGAATCCTCGATTACATCGAGAATATGATATCCCAAAATTTGTTTCATTAATCGCCACCATGCGGTGTATTTTTTAATAGCTTCTTTCGGCCTTGGCCATCGTTTCGGTCATCCTCCACGGTGGGAGCGGCATCCAGCCGTGATGCAGCCGAAACGATGATCAAGGCCCTTCTTTCAATAGGGCTGAGAATACAATATCTGAACAAATTTGGAAAAAGAATATTTATCCAGGCAGAAAACCCGTTCCATCATGATGGCCTGTAAAATCCAGTTGACCTGGCGAACCCAATAAATCATTATCAACCATTAAAAAGGAGATCGCGCTTTGGCCTCGACCTGGCTTGCATACAATGATCTTGCTTGGACGGAAGATTGGTTGGCTGACCCAGCCGAATACGAACATGAAGTAATGGTCTACGTCGACCTGATCAAACGCACCGCGGCCAAGCCACCAAGCACATTACTGCATTTGGGAAGTGGCGCAGGCGGGCAAGACGTGATTTTTAAACGGCATTTTACCGTAACTGGTGTGGATCTCAGTCTGGGCATGCTGAACAAAGCGCGCAATGTACATTCTGACATTGAATACATTGAAGGCGATATGCGCACGCTGCGACTGAACCGGCAATTCGATGCTGTGGCCATTCCAGACAGCATAGACTACATGGCTTCACAGGAGGATCTTCAGCAAGCCATTCAGACCGCTGTGATGCATCTCAAGACAGGCGGTGTTTTACTTGTGGTAGCAAAAACCAAAGAAATTTTTCAAAACAATAATTTTGCATACACCGGCGAAAAGAACGGCATCCATGTCACTCTATTAGAGAACAACTATATCAATCCCTTTCGTCCTAATACCTATGAAGCCACATTTGTATATTTAATTCGGCAGCAGCGAGATTTGGCCATTCGTACAGATCATCAAGTGCTCGGCCTATTTTCACAAGCCATGTGGGATGAAGTGTTCAAGAAAGCTGGAATAAACATGCAGAAAGTAAAACTGGACGGCATCTACGACTCGTATCTTCTAAATGACGGAGAATATCCACTTCTCATTTTCGTGGGACAAAAAAGTTGATAACCCGGCGATCCGCCATGGGAAAGCTTTATAATTCATCCATTAGGTAATCCTCATCAACAAACTTGTCAGCTTTGATGACATCCTGAATTGCCTTCAGACAGGCTCTATTCAGGGTGATCCGTTTTGCATTGCCGGTTTTTCTTCTCTTCTTATCGACAGGCACTCACTGCATTCCAGGAAAAGGGTGGCGCCGGTCTGATCGGACTCTCTTTCCCGGAACCGATAGAACGTTTTGACCTTGCGGCTGAGAAAAATGAGTTTGACTATCAAAAACTAGTCCGTACGAAAGCCCAGATGCATGAACTCTCCTTTTCTGATATGAATAAGCTATTTATCTATCAAGCCTTTACTTTAAAGGCGTTTACGATAATTATCAATTTATAGTGATTAATTTTATGCGACTACATTTGTTAATTACTACACGCAAACCCTTTTAAAAATAAGGATTTGTTAAAAATCTTTCCGGTATGTGGGGTTTTACTTTATTTCTATTTTCAATCTTTTTAGCGTTTCCCGGGTTGGGATACCATTGGAATCGAAGCCTCTCAAGTCATAATAATGATCCAACATCTTTTCCAATGGGACCGTTCTTTGTTTTGGATCGTTTTTTCGGCCTTCCTTCAGTAGTCGATCTGGTAATGTATCATCTTTTCTGGCAATACCCTCACGGGTATTCATATATCGTTCCAACACATGAATACGATCGCCAGCCTTTAAAAAATCACCGTTCGAAGTGCCAATCCCTGTAGTGGTGGACCATAGTTTTCTGTATATACTAAAATTGACCAGTTTGGTTGCCACTTTCGGCAAATACTGCATAACCATACCAAGCAACAAATCAGGCGTCATTTTTGTAAGGGGATCTTCCATTGTGTAAGCGAATTGGGTAAAAAGGCAGGTTCCCATTGAATTAATACAATTGTTCAGGCTTTCAAAAAAGATCGTAATCTCCGGCTTGGCCTTGGCTACATAGGGATTCATCAAACCAAAAAAGACCTCTATGGCCACGACATAAGAAGAAAGATGGCAGCCACCCCGGTTGGCTACCGCGTAAGCCAATCCCAAACCGACGGAACCACGGGGGTCATATGCGGGCAACTCTAGCCCCTTTGCATGGATGGCAAAGTCTTCACCACCATATTTTTGGGATAGAGCACGTGATCCCAAACCCATTTCTTTCCCAAAACCTTTTGCGTATGCAATGTCATGAAGGGCTTCGGAAATACCCTCAGCGGAGCCAAAGGTCAAATCACTCTTTACCATGCCTTTTTGAGTCGCCTCCATGACCCACGCCAGCGTGCCTCCGGCAGATATGGTATCCAACCCCAACTTCCCACACAGGTTATTCCATTCGACAATCTTTTCTCGATCGAAAATGCCCAGATTGGATCCCATCAATACGATACTTTCATACTCTGGTATCTTGGCGGTATTCCCGTTAAAAGTCCCTTTATGCCCGCATAGGATAGCACACGTTTTACACGAACTGGGTCTGGCTTCATGCTCTACTGCAAAGGTTTCACCAGCGATATCAACAGCCCGTTGATCGGAACCGATGGTGAAATTATTGATTGGCAATATGCCGGCGGCATTACTCAAATTAATGGTGGAGGCCGTGCCATAATTGCGATAGGAACCAGCAGTAACAGCATTGCTATCAATATAGGCCAGCGCTTTTTTCCGCACACTTTTAAACGTATAAGGCCGCTTGGGTTCAATCTTGTACTTTCCGCCCTCGACAACAATCGCTTTCAGCTTTTTTGAACCCATTACGGCGCCCATGCCGGCACGGCCAAGATAGCGCTTGCCGGACACAATATTCGCAAATCGTACAAGATTTTCCCCCGCAGGGCCAATAGCCAGGGCGGCAAGATTTTTCTGGTTTCCGACGACTTCATCCTGAACAGCCTGCGCATCCATGCCCCACAGCCCACTGGCATCTTCAAACGATACGCCGCTATGATCGATACGCAAATAAATCGGTTTTGGGGCCTTACCACGAATCAGAATCCCGTCCCAACCCGCCGTTTTTAATTGACTGCCAAAAGGGCCACCACAATTCGCCGATGCCATAATACCCGTAAGTGGTGATTTGGTCACCGCGGCGAATCGGGCTGTACATGGCGCCCCCGTGCTTTCAAGCACGCCAGGCATGACGGCTAAAATATTTTCAGCGCTTAAAGGATCAATTCCGGATTTTAATCGATCAAACAGAAGTTTTAATCCCAGCCCTTTGCCGCCGAGATATAATTTTCGTTCTTCTTTCGAAACAGTATAGACCGTAAATTTCTTGGAAGTAAGATTGATCTCCAACACTTTGTTGCTGGTCCCCTTAATAACATCCATTCATGAATCCTTTGGTTACGAAATTGAAAAAATACAACAACTTTACCCGCCACTCATCGGTTTAAAACAGGATACTATATCGCCGGATTGGAGCCGATACCACTTGGGAGATCGCCTCTCGTTGATAAAATAAAATACGGGTACTCCTCTAGACAAATGAAGCAGTTTGGCTATTTCATACACTCGCGTCCCTTTCGGGACCTCCATAGAAATACCATTATAAGGATTATAATTCTCTAAGATAACCTCTTTATCTAGGCCGGAGAACAATTTGATCGTAATTCGAATCTTATTTTTTAACATGCGCTGTGTAGTTCAGAATTATCAATCCATACCCTCTTTTCGCTTCATAAATCCATTGCATACACCGGTGCCGATCCTTAAAAAAACTCAACAAGAATTCTCTCTTGCGGCATCGGTTTTTAAGGCCGGAGCCAAAAGCGAAACTTAATGGGTGATGTGCCCTTTATATGGCCTATTTTTACTATTTTCAAGACATTAGTTTGTAGTGATATCCATTAAAGGGCGGGAAGCGGAACCAGGCCGATTTTAATGGGGGGACT
>DYJD01000006.1 GCA_020723325.1 Desulfosudis oleivorans
TACCATGCAGGACCGCATAGCGTTTTTTGACATCCTCATCCGAGACGGACTTTTCAGGAAACATGCGCAGCAGGCCATGAAAATGGTTTCCCATGATACAGAAGCCGAATACCTCGACAAAATATACCTTGCTCAAGCGCCGGATCAGATCCACCAGAAAATCCTTTTCCACATCCCCCAGTGGATATCCCCCAAGGGCTGTCCGGGACATCACATGATACACCGCCGGTTCATCCGGAATTACAATGCGTGCGGTTCTTGGCATATCCCTACCTCCTATTCAATCAATCCACTTAATTAAAAGCAAATCCCAATCAATGCCCTCGGTTTTGAAGGTTCATTGCGCCCCATCCGAATCATTCATTATCCTTTTATAAAACAGATTGAATTGAATATCAATGCATAATTTGCCTGTCCCAATTTTTCTTACGCATAGGACCTGTCCCTAGCTTTTGTATCGTTTCCATGCTTCTTCAGGTGTAATTGTAAATCTTTTAATTGCCTCATTGTATCGCGGGCTATTTACATACAAATATTCATCACCTCCAGCAGAGATTAGCAAAAAAGGCATTAAAATAACAAGGAAATGCTTTTTCATTTATTAACTATCCTTTATGTATAACGTATAGATTTTTATCCTGCGTCCCGCATAAAGGGGGAGCACCGCTCCAGCATTCCGCCTCTGACAGCGGTCAGGTAAAAATTCTCGATGTGTCTCAGCGGGATGATGGATAAAAATTGGTTGAACTGAGCCGCCATGTACGGCTCAAGAATATGCTTATCAATATATATGGGGATTGTAAAGAGGATGTTCCGATTGGTTCCGGGAGCAATTTAAGCCTTTTTAGGGCGAAAAGGATGGAATGTGAGTTCTGCATGGATTGCTTTTTCCGATTTGACCCACCTGGCGGTTGACGGCCATGTGGCCCCTGCCACCCAGAACCAAGCCATGAACTGTATCATCTGACTTAACGAAATGAAAGCTACCCACACGGCATTCGGAGCAACTATCAAATTGCTCTCATGAGGAAAAAATGGTAATTTGGAATCATGGACAGGAAGCACACAGCCAAATTCAGAATGACGGACCATTGGGATAAGGACTGAAAGAATGATTTTTATCCTTAAAAATTATAAATATAAATTTTCAATCCCTGTCGGTTTGCATCTTGCGGTAATCGGCATGGTTTGTGGGCTGATGGTTTTATCGCCCGGACCGGCGGAAGCGGTGCGGGGCTATACGGAAAGAGACTATATCGTTGACCGGCATATCCGCTTCCAGGGCTATGAGCCGGTCCTGAATGACGGCTATACCATCAGCGTGTCGGATAAAAAATGGGACCAGACCATCGGTTATGTCATGAGTAAGGACCGCGCCCTTTTAATTGAATTCACGCCGGTGACACCCCTGGCCGGTGTGATCATGTTGGCCAGTGAAACCGGTTCTCCCAGAAAACTGAAAGCGGTTTGGGCCGATGATCACATCACCACACCGATCCGGATTTGGACCGACCGGTTCTGGACACCGGACAATCGGGATTGCGATGCCACCGGCTGCCCGCGCATCATGTTCCGGGCCACCAGCGGCACCCTCAATTTTATTGTAAAAGAACGTAAAAACTAGAACATAGTCCTCATCCAACTTCATCCGTAAAAATGGCTTTCAGCGCATTGGTATTGGCGCGGGCATTGAACTGTTTTTCAGCCCGGGAACGCCCGGCAATGCCCATTTTTGCCAATAGCAGCGGTTCGTGGTACAGGCGGGCCAGGCAATCGGCCAGGGCCGCGGATGAGGCCGGTGGGTAAAGGAGTCCGGTTTGGCCCTGGACCACCATTTCCGGCAAACCGGAAATGTCAGGGGCCACAACGGCCCGGCCCTTGGCCATGGCTTCGATCACGGTCATGGGCGTGCCTTCGCTCCGGGAAGACAGGACAAAAACATGGCACCAGTCGAACTGGCGGGCGACTTCCTCCTCAAAAAGCGGCCCCAATAATTCCATTTGTGCGGCAAGACCGGCGGTCCGGATCTGCTCATGAACTGCTTGCCAAAGGGGACCTGCCCCCACCAGCCGGCAATGGAAGGGGACGCCCAGGTTCTGTAACTGCCGGCAAGCGCTGATCAGAAGATCATGTCCTTTCACCGGGTCAAAGCGGGCCACATGTAAAATCCGCAGAGCCGGTGCCACGGCCGCCATGGGCTGAACCCAGCGCCAGGGATCGGTTGCCAGGTTCAATCCCAAAGGCACGGTGAAAAAGCGCTGTCGGCGCAATATGGGAAAGCGCCGGTGCAGAAAAGCAATGTGGTGGTGGCAGTTGGAAATGATAAAACGCGCCCGGCGCAATTTTTCCCGGGTAAGGGGCTGGGGCAGCAGAATGTCCGAGCCATGCACGCTGATGCTGTAAGGAATCCCGCTCAGGGCCTCCAGCAGAATGGCCACACCGGCCGCACCAAAGGCAAAATGGACATGGACATGCCGGACCTGATGGATGTGCAGATGCCTGGCCAGCACCGCGGCGCCGGCCAGGCGGGCCAAATTGCGGAGGCGCTGACCCGGAATGCGGTCGTGCAGTTTCAGGGCCAGTACAACTGCGCTGAAATAGCGGCCGGGTCGTCGGACCAGCCACATGAGATTGGCGGAAAGGTAGTGCCACGGCCGAATGGGGTTGAGGTAAAAGGTGGTCTCCCGCAGATCCTGGTCATGGGGATGAAAATCTCCGGCGGCCGGCGGCCGGTTGGCCGCCAGCAGCGGGAAAATGCCGAGGCTGTTCAGACCACGGATTTCCCGCTGCAAAAAGGTCATGCCCAAATGGGGAAAGGTGGAGAAGAAGTAAGCGATTTTCATTTGCAATCACCAGGCAGTTGCGATGCGATATAGCGGCTGCCGGCCCCTTGTTGGGAGGCGGCTTTATAGCCATCAAAACTTGCATAGGTCTTGCCGAGATAATAAAAACTTCCCAACCCGCAAAACAGATTGTTGGTTTCCGCAAAACCAGCACCCGCGTTCTCATCCAGATATAGAAAAGCCGTGGTATATTGCCCGGAAAGCTGATTCCCTGTGATCGTAACATTGGAAACCGCCTCTGTCAGGCGAATGCCATATTCGGCCTTTGTGTGGGTGAGCTTGTTCTCGGTGATGGTTATGTTCTTGGGCTTCTGGCCGCTGCCCTCCCCGTAAATGGATATCCCGCCCCGGCGGTTGTTTTCAAATACATTTTTCATGATGGTGATGTTCTCACCCTTCAGGGGCGAATCCACCCAGATGGTCAGGCCGAAATCCCGGTTATCCACAACCTGGTTGCTTTCAATGCCATTGTTCTCCCCCAGCATGCGGATGCCCACCTTGGCGCTGCGGACCACCCGATTGCCGCGCACGAGATTGTTGTTCCCCAAAACATAGATGCCGTGGCCCTCGCCGCTGGTGGCGGATGTCAGTCGGCCGCTGTCCAGCACTTGATTGTCGATGATGCGGTTGTTGTGGCCGCCCACGTAAATGCCGTTTAAACCATCTTTGCCGCATTCCTGTACGAAATTGCCTTCGATCACATTAAAGTCCGCACCGTGATCCACGCTATCCGCATGGTCGTGGATGTGGATACCCGAGCGCAGGGATTTTTGAATCCGCAGCCCCTGAATCCGAATATGGGAAGCGCCCCAGATGATCACGCCGTGTCTTTTGCCGGTGGCCTCGATCACCGGCGGATTGGCTTTATCGCCGAGAAAAACAATATTGGCAGCGGCGGTTCCGGAGCGGGTGACCTGCAACATTTCGGAATAAGTGCCGGCGCCGATCATCACCAGATCCCCGGGCCGGACCTGTTTGCCGGCCTTGGCAAGGGTCCGCCACGGCTGGGAAGCGGTGCCGGGATTGGCATCGTTGCCGTTGATGGCCACATAATAGGTTTTGGCAAAGGCTTCCCGGCCTTCACCCGTGATGCCCAAGAGCATGGACACCAATAGAAACAGTGACAAGTGAATTGTTTTTTGCATGGCAATGCTCCTTAAAAATGGTTGAATTTTTCCAGGAAACTCACATCCGGATTTTCAGGCAAAGCCAGGCCCACTGAGGGCCGCCCGGTTTCATCCGGGTGAAACAGAGTCGTCGTCAAGGGTTTATCACCCAAAAAAAGCTGAGTATCCCGCGGCCGCGGAGTGTAGAAACAGATTCCGGCCAGTTCCTTTTCCTCCGGCCGGCGCCGGCCGGTTGTCGGATCAGCCAGGGAATGGATGCGGATCAGCAGATCATCGCCCTCTATTTTAACGGTCCATTCCAGATGGTGAAAGACCAGCCAATACGTTAATAGATCAAGGGTTCTGGCCACCCAGATACGACCTGCACGGCAATGGCCGGCCAGGTTTTCAAGGGCCTGCCGGTCGGGGTCCGGAAACAAGGGGTCCTGGCGGTCAGCCGGCATGCCGAAATGGGTATAGACGATCAAATAGCCCCTTTGCCGGATCAGCCGGTTCAGGTTGGATCTGCTCAGGGCATACCGCAAAGTATGCCGGGTGGGCAGGCCCCATAAACCATCCGGGTGGGCATTGAAGCGCGAGAAACCGAGCAAGGTTCGGCCGTCCCGGAGTTTCAGCGGATAGGCCAGGGGTAAAATTTGGTGGGGCCTGCGGATATGGGCTGGTTTTCCCAGGCCGCGTTTGACGCTGTTTTTTACCGTATTTTGCACCAGGCGCCATAATTGCAAAATGCGGCCTTGAAAACCGCTTCCGATGGACAAAGGCCAGGCCAGTAATTCCGAGGCCCAATAAAATTTAATGCCCAAGCAATCCACCAGGTCGCCGGTATAAAAGGGTGAGTCGGGCAGGTCGCCGCAAAAATTCGGCTCGGTGCGGGCATACAGGTTGTGAATGTTGATGGGCGCGCCGTGAATGCTCAAGATTTTGATGTTCAAGCCGCGCGCGGTAAGATCCTCGGTCAGCCGCTTGGCGGTGTTGCGCAGAAAATCCGCTTGCGGGGGGCTGCGGTCAAAGGCGCCCCAGGAGTGCAGGGTGTCGATCAGTCCGCATTCCAGGGCCTTGCGGATCAGTTCAGCCTCTTTCGCCGGCGTTTTACCGTCATCTTCATAATAGGCCATATGGCCGTATTGCCGGCCCACACCAAAGAAGGAGTCGGAAACCGCAAGGCCCAAGCCCTGGCGCGGGCAGTTCAGATATTGATGGATGCGGATGAAAGCCGCCGGATCACAGCGGTCGATATCCGAAGAAAGGGCCAGCCCTGCTGAAAAAGGATAGGGAAAAGGCCGCAGGCCCACCCGGCCTTTCATCTCCGCGGCTTTTGCTTGTTGATCAAATGCTTGCATATTCCCAAAATCCGTTCGGCATTGTGCTGCCACGTCAAACCAGCGGCAATCCGATGAAAAGCATTTTGCCCCAGTCTCGCCCGCATTTCCGGATTTTCCAGCAAAGCAGCCAGCTTGTTTATGAACCCAGGGCGATCTCCCGGCGCATACAACAGCCCCGACTCTTGATCCTGGATCAACCATTTTATCTGCCCCTGGGCTGAGGCGATCACCGGCCGGCCCATGGCCATGGCCTCCACGATTTTAAGGGGCGAGAAATAGAAGGGCTGGATGGCCGGATACGGTGCCACGATGATATCCATGGCCGCCAGATAGGCCGGCATTTGGCTGTGGGGCACCTGACCGGTAATGGTCATGGATACGCGGCTGTCCTGGGCCTGTTTGACTTTATCCCGGGCCGCGCCCACCAGCAGGAGCGCCACCCGGTCTTTCCATTGGGGGTAAAGGCCAATGAGCTCCTGGGCCGACTCGGCCAGGAAATCAAAGCCGTGCCAGGGGGTGAAACTGCCGGAAAAGCCGATCACCAGCTTGTTTTCCAAACCCAGCATCTTGCGGATGCCACGGCCGTCCACGGCTGGATGAAAGCGGCTGAGATCAACCCCGTTGGGCACGGTGGTAATTTTGCCGGCCGAAAGGCCGTAGTGGATATAGTAGTCTTTGAGAACATCAGATACCACCAGCAGGTGATTTGCGGCGGCAAACACATGTGCTTCCAGCCGGCACCAGAATGGCAGTCCCCGGAAGTTTTCCGCCTGGGACAAGAATTTTCTTTCCAGCATGGGCGCGTTGACTTCCAGCACAATGGGGATGCGCAGGGCCCGGCACAGGAAAATCAAGGAAGTATATCGGCAGGCCCGGAAAATGACCAGATCAGGTTTGGCCTGCTGGAGGACCCGCAGTTGTTCCCCAAGCCTAGTGAAAACCATGCCCGCGGCATATCGTATTTCCCGAAGAGGATCCGGCGCCATGGATTTGGAGCCGGACGACTGTCCGTGCTTTTCCGAGATGCGCGGCAAATGCGCGGCTACCTCCGGGTGCAGGCGGCTCAGGGCCGCCAGGAATTCACGGGTATGCACCCAGTCCCCGCCCCCCGGCCGCACATAGCTTACATAGAGTATTTTCGGCATCGGTTTCCTCACACAAGCAAAACATTCGGATAGTCTTCCAGGGTGCTGTGGCCGTATAAACCCAATTCCAGCATGGCAAGGGTGGAAAACAGGCTAAAGACATGGTAACGATCCCAGTTTTGTCCATGGGCAATGAGGTGTTCAAGCCGGGTAAAATCCAATGCAGCCCCCAGGGCCGGCCGGTTCGCCATAATCTGTTTCAAGATCCGGAAAAGGACGGCCTGGGCCGGCAGCTTGTCCGGCCCCTTCAGCAGATGTTTGCCGTACAAGGTCCAGGCCGGCCGGATGAATTTCATCCTTTTCACAGCATGTTTCAGGTAAAAGCGGGCCGAGCCCAGGGGGCCGTGATAGCCGCTGTACTCTATTCCCCCCAGGGCCGGCGCCAGTTTTGCCAAAAAATGGCGGTACAAATTGAATCTTGACTTCTGGCCCTGGGGACATTGAATTGCGTCGGAATAAAAAGGCACGCTGTAAAACGGGCTCGTGCTCCAAAAATAGCAGCGATTGCGATCCTCGGCCTCAAAATATATTTTGACAATGATGCCGTAAAATTGGAAGTGCAGCCATTTTCCTTCCAGGCTTTTTTCCGGAAAGGCCGCCAGGTGGGCTGCAAGGGATTCCCGCAGGTCCCTGGGAGTAAAGCCGGTCAAGGCCGCGCTCAAACCGAGTCCCAGCCGCCGTCCGCCCAAAAAATTATCCTGGATGACATAGTCGGCCAGACCTTTCAGATGGGTCATGGGTATGGGCGGGCGCAAGGCCGGCAGGCACTGGTCCCCGCCATCGCCGGTAAAATGAATGACCCGGAAGCCGTACCGGCATTGCAGTTCCCGGAAATAGGTTAAGATAAAAGCCATGTATAAGGGACTGAAGCCGGCCTTGATACCCAGAAGCTCCAGGGAGTCAGAGCAACGGATTCCCTTCAGGGGGATGGCTTGCCAGGGGGCCTTGAGTTGCTCGGCCACCTTGGCGGCGCAACGGATTTCCACCTGGGAGGTATAGCCTTGCTGATAAAAGGTCGCGGTTGAAAACGGCATGCCGGCAACGGCCAGGCCGGCAGCCACGGCCCGGGAGTCCAGGCCGCCGCTTAGGGAAACGAGATTGGGCATTTCATTGTCGGCCCTTATTCGGCAGGCCGTAACGAATTTTTCCGCCAGGCGCTCCGCGTTGCCGCGTACATTTTCATCTTTGTGACCCATCTGACTGAAATTGAATTCATGCAGCCGCTGGATGCTTACCTGCTTTTTGGCCGGGTCGGCCAAGAGCAGGGTGCCTGGTGTCAAAACATCGATCCCCTGCCACACTGTTTTTTCCCCCAGGCCATGGCCCAACATGAGAAAATGGGCCAGGGACAGCCGGTCGACTTCCGGTCGCTGCCCCTGGTTGTACAGAAAGCGGATGTCCCGGGCCAGGCTGAGGCTGTGGGAGTTGTAGCGATAGTAAAGGGGCAGACGGCCGAAAATATCATTGAGCACCGCGGTTTTACCGGTTTGCCGGTGGCTGAAAAAGAGGATAAATTCGCCATCCTGGCTTTCCAGCCAGTTGCGCAGGAAAGCCGCATCCAGGGACGTGCTGAAAATCATCCGGCCGAGCTTACCCATTTCGGCCTTCAGATTTGGACCGGAAACATTATACAGCCGGCCCTCGATCAGCAGGTGATGATCCTGGTCTTCCATGAAAACAATGGGGTAGGCGGAATAGGCCCCGACCCCCAGGATGATGGCATCGGTATGAAGATAGATCGACCGTTGATAGCCTGAAAAAGAGTATAGCCCGGCAACGGCCTTTTGAAATTGGCCGTAAAGGCCCATGGCCTGGGGCTCAAAGTGTTGGATCATGTGCAAGCCGGGCATGGGGGTGTTTCCTTTGGATGCTTGTTGGCTGAATTTTTCACTTGAAAACTCACCTGCAAAACCTGCCGGCCGGCCCCGGGCTCCTTGCGGCAGAAGCACAGGGGCAAGGCCCGCAGGGAGGGCAGTGGAAATACGCATGGTTTCAGGGGTTGCAAGCCAAAGGGGCCGGAGTCGCCCGCCATCTGAACCAGCAGGCATCGGTCGTCTTTCAACAGCCTAAGGCCGGCGGCTTCTTCGGCATAGCCCGCATTCAGCGGCCACAGCACCGGCTCCATGATCGCCAGCATCCGGCAGGCGCCCCGCAGGTTTAAGGCATAGTATTTGGTAAATGAATCGCCTTGCCAAATATAGCGGATCTGTAAGGCGGTTTGCAATGGCTGTCCTTTGCCAATGGGCAAGACCAGGTCGCCTTCCACTTCCACCAGGATTGCGTCGGAATGCGCCTGCCACTGAATGCGGGCCTTGCGAAAGTGTGCGCTGGTTGCCGTACCCTGATCCGTCTGCAGAACCACCCGGGGTGTCAAGCTTTCCGGCCGGGGGTCCAGGGCCGGCATGTGCAGCGTTTCCATGGGCCGATAGGCGAGCTGGGTGGCGGCCTGGACCGGCCCCCAGGCAGCATGGTACAAGTAGGTGACGCTGCCGCCGCCGGGCACGAAAAAATATTGTCGGTCACAGCCATGGCCGGAAAGCGGGGTCATATGGCCATAGCCCGAGATGGTGGCGCTCCAGGAGCGCTGTTTGATGCGCAGACTGTTGAGGCTGGCAAAGGCCTTGACCTGTTTGTCCTCATCATCTGGCCAGGGGACGGGTCTGTGGTCCACCCCGGGCATATAAGCCAGGGTGCAGGCCAGATTGACGGCCTTGATGGCCGTGGGGTACAGGCAGGAGACCCCCTGGCCGGTTTCATGAAAGGGCCCGTCGGCCAGATGGTTGTCCTGCAGACAGGTCCCAAGATGTTCAAGGCTTTTCACCAGGGCCTGTCCGGCCGCCGGGTTGCGCGGACTGCCGAAAGCAAGGGCCATTTGACTGCCGTGGCTGGTCTTGCTGCCATAGATCGTCCACTTGTATCCCCGGCTGCCCAGGGAATTGTCCAGGCTGCCGTCCGGATAAATGAAATCAAGATGGGTGGCCAGGGCCCGGTCAAAATCCGGTATCAGCCGTTTTTCGCCGCTCAATTGAATATAAAGGGCCAAGGCGGCCAGGGTCATTTCCAGGCCGTAACCGATATCAATGCCCTTGGGTTCAAAATAGATTTTTTTCAGTAGCCGCCGGCCGGCGCCTTCACCGACGACAAAACCTTCCCGGTTGATCCGCCGGGTCGCCAAAAAGGCCAGGCTGCGTGCCTTTTTCTGCCATTTTGCCTGGGGCCGAACCCGATGGCTCAAGGCCAGGGCTGCGGCCGCACCGGCCACATAATTGATCACCACCCGGCGCAGCCTGATATTTTCGCAAACCCATTCCGCGGCCCTGGTCAAGGCCTGGCAATACACGGTTTTGCGCTCAGGGTCGATCCGTGGGCCGGCCGTATCCAGCAGGGCTGCAAGGGCCAACAATTGGAACACGCTGGTTCCATCCCATTGGTCCTGATCCTCATACCAACTGCCGTTGGCATTTTGCATGCGCACCATCCAATCACAGAGTGCCAGGCCGTGGTCGAACAAGGCCCGGCGCCCCGGCTGCATACCCAAAAACACCATGGGAAAAGCCGCTTCCCCGCAGCGGACATGAAATTCACCATGGTAAGGGCACCACAGGCCGCCCTGGTTATGCCCGGTTTTTTGCCCCCCTTGCAGCGGCAGGAGGGCCTCAACCAAACCAAGTAAAAGCGCCTGCATGGCCGCTTGCGCCGTCATGTGGCCCGAGCCTTGAGGATCAGGCGCCGGACTTCTTCCACGGTCAGGATGCCCGCGACGGAAAGGAAGGGAAAAAAGAGGGCCGTGCACAGAAGAATCTGAAAAAGCACATGCCAGGAGCGGGTCAAAAACAGGGTCAGGGACCACAAGCCGGTCAAAAAAACCGCGCGCACCAAGGTCTGCCAGCGGCCCACCGCCCCGATCAGCCGGAAAATCAGCGTGAAATAAACCACCAGAACAAAGCCTTCGGTGATCAGGGTGGCCCAGGCAGCGCCCATGGCGCCCCAAAATGGAATCAATACAAAATTGATCAGTATGTTCAGCAGGGCCCCGAGACCGGTGACCCAGGCGCTCACGGTCTGCCGACCGATGGCCCGCAACACGGTTCCGCAAACCGTGCTGGGCATGATGACAGCGGCGCTGAATATCAAGACCGCCAACAACGGTCCGGCCGGTCCGTAAGTTGTGCCGTAGACCAGTTCGATGAGCTTGCCGGAAAGTATGGCCGTGACAACAGCCACGGACAAGCCGAAGCCGCAGGCTTTTTCGATCAACTGGGACATCACCGGCTTCAATTCAGAGGGATCGGCGGCGTAGATTTTGGCAGCGGCCGGGAACAGGGCCGTGGTGACCGCCTGGATGACGAACAGGGGCGCCTCCAGCAAGCGGTAAGCGGCATTATACTGGCCCACGATTTCTTCAGAGCAGAACAGGCTCAGAATGACGGTATCGATGTAATAATAAATGGAAACAAAAATCGACACCAGGGCAAAGGGCAGGCTGAGCCGGAGCAGCTCGAAGATGGACGGCTGCAAGGCGCGCCAATGGGGCCGGCCAAAATGCCGGATGCACCAGGTCCCGGCAAAACCCAGGCGCAGGAGCGCTCCGGCGCTGTAAACCACACAGAGCAGCAGCAGGTCTTGCCGGAAATACAGTAGCAGAATGCCCAGCAAGGACATGAAAAAATTGCTCACGGCAATCACCACGGCCGGATAGGCCATTTTTTCATGGGCTTCAAAAGCAGAATAAAAGACCACGGTAAGGCTGTCAAAAATTGTTCCGAAACCCAAAATGGAGAGCACCAAAAGGGTCTGGGCATCCCGCTGGGCGAAAAAGCCCACCAGCAGGATCAGCAAAAAGGCCGGACCGATCAAGACCGCCTTGGCCAAGAGGCTTCTGGCCATATAGGCCCGGGTGCTTTCCGGTTTGCGGCTCACCACTTGAACCAGATAAGTGGATAGTCCCAGATCCATGGCAATGGCCAGCATGCTGACAGTGGCATAGCCAAAGGAAAAAATCCCGAAAGCGTGCACCCCAAGCTGTCTGGCGGCATAAATAAACAGGAAAAACTGCATGATGCGGCTGAGCAGACGGCCGCTCACCAAAAACACCGTGTTTTGTAGAATTCTGCCGTATACACCGGGGGCGCTCATGGTGTTGCAGTCCTGCCTGGCTCCGGCCCGGCTGGCGGAGAAGTCCAAGCCGCTGGGGGGCTGGGATTAGCGTTTGGATTCAGGGCTTGAAAAAGGCCGAACAGCATCCAGGTTGTTTCCGACAGAAATACATACTCATATTCAAACTGGTGGTGCAGGCACCAGCCCAGCCAGCCGCCGAAAAAACCAATGGCCAGCCAGGTTGAAAGGGCGGCCCCGGAGGACCGGCCGACCCGGAACAGACCTGCAAACACCAGGACAAGAATCAACAGAAACAGGACGAAAACCATCAGGCCCTGTTCGGCCGCCACCAGCAGGAATTCATTATGCACGGGTTTGGGGAAGTCATAGCTGACCGCCGACGGCGTGGTGTCATACCGCTCGATCACGGAAGTGTAGTTATTGAGCCCGACTCCTATCAAGGGGTGGTGGCGGATGATATTGAGGGCGACAATGCTCATGGGCACCCGTAAGGCCGCCGAGCCATAGTCGTCCTGAAACAAGCGCCGCTGAACGGATTGCACGGTGCTGATAAGGATCAGCGCGGACAGGGACAAAAAAATCAGCAGCAAGACCGCCGAGAGCAAGCGATGCCGAATTTTTTTAGTAAGACACCAGTACAAAACCACCGTGCTGCCCAAGGCCAGCCCCAGCCAGCCGCCCCTGGAATAGGTGAGCAACATGGCAATGCCCATCAGGGCAAAGGGCATCAAAAGCCAAATTTTGGTTCGCCTGGGAAGATTTGCAAAAAACAAGGCAAAATTCATCTGCAATAACAGGTTGAGAAACACCGAAAGTTTATTGGGATGGCCGAGGGTTCCGGCCACCCGGCTGACGGTGCCGGCGCCGGCGCGCATTTCAAAATAGGAGCGTTCGGCTTCGCCCAACATGGCAAATCCCAGCCGGCCGCCGGTGAAATATTGGGCCAGGCCGATAAGGGCTTGCAGCATGCCCATGACCAAGAGGAGAACCACCACCTGGCGAAGGGAACCCACGGATTGGATGTTATTGGCCATGTAAAGGAATACCAGCCAATTTTTAAAAACCGTCCAAATCACGGCGGTCATGATAAAATCCGGCATGGAGGTGCGCAGGACACCGGCCGCGGTGATGATGAAAATCAGGAAAAAAGGAATGGAAATTTGCGGGAACAGGCGCAGGCGCAGGCGGTGATCCATGACCGCCCGTAAAGCCCAGGCACCCATGGCCAGCAGAAAAAACACATCAAAGGCGCCCACGCCGAAACCGTTGATGGGCCTTATCCAGATTCCTTCGGTATAGGTAAAATGAAAGTCGACGCGTATGGGCAAAAAAAAAGGGCGCAGTAAAGAAAAAAACGTTCCCGTTCCGGCATAATCAGGATGGCGGCAAAAACAAAAATGCAGATGACCGCAAAGATCAGCCATTTGGGGGCCTGACCAGCGGAAAAAATCAGCAGGGAAGCGGTTGCTGATCCGGCCAGAAGGCTCAACAACACTTCCAAGCCCACGGGTTGCCTGATGAGTTGAAAGCGGGACGATTTAAACATAGCGATACAGCCATTTGGGAATTACGAACCTGCGCCGGTTCAAAAAACTGCCCAGTAAGCGGGCGCCGTCGGCGGTCAATAAGGACTGGGCCGCGGCCACCACTTCCGACCGGGTGCGGTTGGCCTCCAGCACGAGAATAACGCCATCGGTTTTGGCGGACATCATCCTGGCCTGACTGGAGCGCAGCACCGGGGCCGCATCCAGCAGCACCAGATCGTACACTTTGCGGGCCGCCTCCAGAAACCGTGAAAACATGGTCATGTCAAACAGCGGCGAGTTCTGGTCCGGGATCCGGCCCGCCGGCATCAAATCCAGGCCGGCCAGTTGCGAGGATTTGACCGCTTCCGGCAGGGGAACGCGTCCCAGCAAATGATCTAAAAAACCCGGGCCGGCAGGGATGTGAAAGGCGGCATTCAAGGATGGCCGGTCCAGGTGGGTGTCCACCAACAGAATTTTTTTATTGGCCAGGTCCATGGCCAGGGTCAGGCCGAGATTGAAGGCCACGGTGGATGTGCCCACGCCCCTTTCTGTTCCGGTCAGCATAAAAACGCTGAAGGAGCGGTCGGTCTGCATGGCCAGCAATTTGTTTTTAAACGTTCGGAAGCCCTCTGCAATGGCCAGGTGGCGGTCCTGCTCCAACATCCAGAGGGCCGGTCCGCCGGAAAAGGGCTTTCCTTTTTTTCCCGAAACAACAGCAGGGCCGGGATTCAGGGTATTGATGGAACGATTTTCAGGGCTCATATTTTTTCATCTTTTTCCAGGTGCGTATCTTCAATGGCGGCAAATACCGGAAGGTTGAACCAGCGCATGATATCCTCCGGGCGTTTGACCGTATGATCCAAATAATAAGCAGCAAAAGCGCAACCGATGCCGGCCAGCAGTCCAGCCAGCAGGGCCAACCCGGCCATGAGCAATTTTTTGGGATACACGGGCGTCATGGGAATCGCAGCCAAATTGTTTACGGAAATGTTGGCCACCCGGGAAAGGTCGCGCTGGGCCTCGATGCGGGCCTCTTCGGTCTTGTCCGTATAAAGCTGGTAGTTCTTTTTGTTTTGCTCCACTTCCCGCAACAGTCGGTTCAGTTCCACTTCTTTCAATGACAGGGCTACCGAGCTTACCTCGATCTTTTGAATCTCGTCTTCCAGTACCTCCTTGTGATTAGCCAGGGCCGCGCGATCCAGGATCATGCCGTCCAGCAATTTTTTCTTTTCGCTTTTGATGCGTTCAACCACTTTATCCACCTGCCGCTGGGCATCCTGATATTCCACCGAGGATTCGGGATACAGCAAGGCGATCCGTTCCTTTTCCACCAGAATGGGCGTGAGGGCCTTTTCCAGATCCACCATGACTTCGTAGCTGCGCAGCTCCTGGATCATGGCTTGAATGTCTCCCCCGGTTTTTAAGGTCGTTTCCATGCTCTGGATCTTAATATCCACTTCCATGACCTTGGTGGTGACTTCGCTCAAATTCTCCCGCAGGGTGCGCAGATAGCGCACGTTTTGGGTGCGCTGGGCTTCGATTTGAATGATGGAGCCTTCTTTTTGAAAGGCTTTTAACGCATCTTCGGCTTCCAGCAATTTTGTCCGGGCCGTTTCGGTCTGGCGGTTGTAAAAATCCACACCGCCGCCAGTGCGATGAACCTCGATATGGCGGTCGATGTAACGGTCCAGGAAGGTATTGACGATTTCGGTGATCCGCTCCGGATTCTCACCCCTCAAGCGCACTTCAATGATATTGGACATGGTGACGGGCTCGATTTCCAGTTTTTCGCGCAGATTGCGGACCGCCTCTTCCACTGGATGGGCTTTGCCCGTAATCCCGGCCTTGATCATCAACCGGTGAAAAAAGGCCGGCTGGTATTCGGCTTGGAGGTTCAGTTGTTCCACCACCTGGCGCAGCAGGGTGTCGGAGGTCATGATGCGGATTTCCGAATTGATGTCCTGTTGGGACACGGGCAAGACTTCAAATCGTTCCAAGGTGTGCAGCTGCTGCCTGGAATCCAGCAGGGGTTTCAGCAATACGCTGCCGTTTACCTGGTAGAGGGGCGTGGCCAAAAAGGAATGGCCGATGACCAGCACAACAATGACGGCAAATGTACCGACCAGGACGTGCAGTTTGGAGAATACAATGAACAAAACATCTCGAAGAGATACGCGCAGGGGTTGCTGTACAGGAGTGTCGATCATATGCTTCCGCCTATTTAGCGGCCTTGCCGCCCAGGGAATAAATCCCTGAAATAGTGAAATTCAAGGGAATGATGCGCCATAGGGAATCGGCCGTCAGGGCAGCCTGGGCCATGCCGGTTCTGGGAATATAAATCACATCATACTGCTGGATCAACGGGTCGCTCACGGTGCCCCGGTCGATCACCTCCCCCAGGTAGACGATCTGGGCATCGGGTTGCCCGTTTTCCTTGCGCCGGATGATGACCACCTGATCGGTCTTGGCCTCCCGGCTGAAACCGCCGGCCATGGCAATGAGCTGGGTCAGGGTGATGGGGCCGGGCAGTTCGTAGAAATCCGGTCTTTCCACCTGCCCCATAACGTAGACCCGGTTGGAACGGGCGTGCAAGACCACCACGGAGACCGTTAAATTTTTAATCAGATGTTGATAGCGGGATTCCAGGCGCTCGCGCAGTTCCTGGGTGGTCAGGCCCGCGGAATGGATATCGCCGATATACGGAAGGGAGATCATGCCGTCGGGTCTGACCACGGCCAGGCGCGACATGCCCCGTTCCTGATTATAGATGGTTTTTTTCAGGTCCTCGACCTTGGCGTTGAAACCGATAACTTCTGTTGCAATCACCGGCCTGGACAGAATCGGGCTGTAGAGTTTGGTAAGTTCCGCGGCCAGCTCGGCCGGCTTTTTGTCGGCAGCTTGGACATCACCGATGGGGGTAAGGGTGATGTTGCCATCCGGCCTTACCTTCACGGTCCGGCTCATGACCGGATAATAGTAGAAATCAATGCGCAACTCATCTTCGGTGTCGATGACATATTCCGGCACCCTAGTGCCTGGATCGATATGGTAAAGGATCTCCAGTTCATCACCCATGCCGATTAGATAGGAAGCGGTCAAGACCGGCTTGACTGTATCAGGTTCCATGGCTGGCGGCCGGATGGTTTCGGGCTGGGCCGCACAGCCTGCGAAGGCAGCAATGATCATCAGGCAGGCGCACAAGCGCCGGAACAGAGATGCTTTTCCATTCCGCATGTCAAGACAGTTATCCATCAAAGTCCACATAATTCAATTCCTGTTGATCCTATTGGGAAGCTTCTGAAAGCTGAATTTCCACCCGGCGGTCATGCTGCCATTCAAAACGCCGGCCGATAGCGTCCACGGTGGACAATTCGCCGCGTCCCTCCAGGCTCATCCTTTCTTCAGGTACACCGAACTGTTTCAGGAGATTGTACACGGCCCGGGCGCGATTCAGGGACAACACCTGATTGTAGGCCACACTGTGACGCTCGTCGGCAAAGCCGATGACCGCAAGGTTGAATCTGGTTTTTTGCATGACGGCGGCGAAATGCTCCAGCTCCTGCAGATATTGATCTTTGACCTGGTAACGGTCCGTATCAAAAAGGACCACCGGGGGCAGAATGAATTTCTCTGCGATAACGGTCTTTTCAATAATTCGGGGCTCCTTGTCAGCCCCTCCTTTGCCATGATCACCGAAATCGGTTCCGTCTGATTGGGGCCGCGGGCTGCCTGGACTTTTGAAATTCAGCACAATGATTTTTTCCGGAACAGGGGGCAGTTCCACCAGCAGGTCTTGTCTGAAATCATGATGATCCACAGCCACGGCGGTAATGCGCAGCGGGGTTGTTGCAAAATAGGAAACCGGCAAGGATAGGGGGGTGCGGCCGACTTTTTGGTCGTTTACAGAAATGTCCGCTTCAACTGTGGCGGATTCGATTTGGATGAAGCCTGAAATACCCTTTTCCGAACGTTGCCAGTGGGCAGGATGGCAGCCTGCCGTCAGAAATGCCACTATACTCCAGCCAACCAGGAAAAAACAGCATCTTCTCATCATTGCTCCGCCTTGATCCATTCCGCTGTTATCTGTTCCATGCAAATAATATTATAATTTACCATGAATTTCTTTCACTCTCAAGCAGTTGTTTCAAAAAAATACGGGCCCGTGAAAAATCCGGCTTGTGCTCCAGGGTTCTTTTAAATAATTCCTCGGCTTTGTCACGGGATTTGATTTTCAGATACAGCTCGCCAAGACCACAAAGCAAATCCGGATAATCAATTTGCTGATCCAATAGTATATTGCCGGCCTCCAGCGCCGGTTGGATTTTTCCGGCGGTTTTCAGGGTGTTGAAAAGCATGAGGCGGGCCCGGGTATAGCCCGGATTCAATTCCAGCGCCAGGCGGAAGGCTTTCTCAGCTTCCTCCAGATGACCCACACGATAGTGGAGGGACCCCATACCCCAATGAAAATCCGGGTAGCGGGCATATAAGTGGCCGGGTTCCTGGAAGGCGTGCACGAGCTCGGCAAGCAAGCCGGGCAGATGCATGTCTTCCACCGGTCGCGTCAACATCAGCATTTCACTTATGCTGGGAACTGCCACAAGATTTTTCCCAAAGCCGGTTATGGTTTGGGCAATCAGTTCTTCAGCCGCCCCGTTTGGAAGCGTTTTTGTATGCGGGTATTGGGTCCCGCGCTGGAAATAAGCCAGCAACAACGCCAGGGAACTGTTCTCCGGATTCAGACGTAAGCCCTCTTTGAGCACGGCCACGGCTTCTTGAAATCTTCCAGTTGCGCACAGCATGATGACCAATTTGATGCGGGCGTCACTGAAATTGGGATTTCCGGATAAGGCCTTTTGAAACCATTGCATGGCCGTTTGGGGATCCTGCTTGCGGCCGGCATGAATGATCCCCAGGTGATGATAGAGATCCACATAATCCGGATATTTTCCCAGGATCATGGAAAACTCCGTCTCGGCCCGGTTGAGTTCATCCGTCAGGGTATAAGCTGCCCCCAAACGGATTCTGGCAGACCAATAGGCAGGATTGATGATGACCGCTTTTTCAAGGGCCGGTATGGCATGGATAGGCTTTCCCATGCCCAAATAAGTCAGGCCTAAAATAAAATGAAGATCAGCATGCTGGGGAAATTGCTCGAGGCGTTGAATGCAGGCCGCTTCAATACGGTCATAAATTCCCAAACGGTGAAATGCCGAAATCATTTTAAGCTCGGCCGGGCAGCGATATGGATTGAAATCGGCCATTCGGTTGTAAATTTTCAGGGCGGCCGGCCGGGCGCCGATTTTCTCATAGCAGCGGCCCAAACATTCATAAATCTCGGTTCGTTCCGGGTCAATGCGCAGCACTTCTTCGAATTCCTGCAAGGCTCCCAGATAGTTGCCCATGGCGAAAAGGATTTTTCCCAGCTCGTAGTAGGACTGGGCGCAGTAAAACATGGCTAGGCGGTATTTCACGCTTCTGCTGCCGGCAAATTCAACAAGCATCTTTTTAAAAAGCCGGATAGCCAGGCGGTACTGTCCCTGATTAAACAATCCGATGGCTTTCTCGTAAAATCGACTTTCACCTTTTGACCAGATTTTTTTGATCATCGGTAGACTCTTGTTATATTGTTACAGTCTTTGCTTGGACAAATGTCTATTTTGCTCCTTTTCCGGACAAAACCACCGGGAGGGTATAAAATAGAATTTTCAGGTCCAGCAGCAGGTTCCAGTTTTGTGCATATTCAATATCCAAGCCCATCCATTCATCAAATTTGATGAAGTTTCTTCCGCTGATCTGCCACAAGCCGGTGAGGCCCGGTTTGACACTGAAGCGCAACCGATGCCGGTCGTTGTAAAAGCGTTCAAAATCCCGCACCGGCAACGGTCTTGGCCCCACAAGACTCATGGAGCCGAATAAAATATTCACAAGTTGCGGCAACTCATCCAGACTTGTCTTCCGCAGCCAAAAACCGATCCGGGTGACCCGGGGATCATGGGTGATCTTAAAAGCCGGTTGGCCTTGATATTCATTCTGGGCCTCCAGCTCGTCCTGCATTTGATCGGCACCCGGCACCATGGTGCGGAATTTATAGATGCGGAAGCGCCTTTTGTTCAGACCAATGCGGTCCTGAATGTAAAAAATCGGGAAGCCGTCATATACGGCGATCAGGCCAGCGATCAGTAAGAAGAGCGGTGCCAGCAGGATCAATCCGCCCAGGGCGCCGAGGATATCCATGAACCGTTTGAAATCGTACTGCAATTGGGAATAGCGCTGGGTTTCATAATATATCAGCGGCAGGTTGGCAACCGGCTCCACCAACTGATGTATATTTTTTTGCAGATTGAAAATATTTGCCGCCAGTTGCACGCTGACCCCCTGGCGGGAGCAAAGCTCAATGATTTTCTGAATACGATCGTAGTGGCTGCGAATGGGCAGGGCAATAATGACCTCATCCAGGGGCTGGTTGGAGATATCATTATTGAATTCTGCCAGGGTTCCCAGTTTTACTTCGGTCCCGATTTGATGTATTTTTTCATAACCATTGGAGTTTGTATCAAAATCATAAAATCGGATGGCGGTCTGGGGGCTTTTTAGTTCCTGAAAAATTTCCATGGCGCGTTTATTGACGCCGACAATCAGTATCTGCCGGACAATGCGTTTTTCAAGCCAGGCTTGTAATCCGAAAATCAGACCCCGATACAAGAAAAACAGCATCAGCATGACTACCCAGAAAGTAGCGGCCGGAACAGCAGCAAACCGGTCAATACCAAAACCATGAACCCCGGCCAATTGGATAATGGCGCCCAGGGTTACTGCTGCGGGCAATCTTTTCATCCATTGCCTTCTGTCCATCATGATGCTTCGCGGATACAACTCCAGGCGTTTGAAGACTGCCACCCAAATAAAGGCCAGGCCTGTAAGGATGAGCATGTTCTGAATGGATTCCTGTGTTTTCAAAATGATATCCGGTGCCGGGAAACATCCGGTGGAAAAATACGTTCGCACACCCATGAAGGCAAACAGGACCAGTGCGATATCGATGAGTTTTAAAACCGAATGCAGTGATTTTGTTTTTTTCAAAATGAATTGGTGTGGTTGAAGATTGTCAATGAATTGCCAGTACAGAACAGGCAGCCAATATGAAATTACGTATTTATATCAATTCCAATGGTGCCGGTCAATCCATCTTCTTTATTGACTGGCAAGTATGGACTGTCGTAATAATCACAATTTGACAAATCGGCGCGGCTTTAAATTTGCGCGCCCAGTAACTTGAAAACCAAGGATAGGAAGCACACAACCGAGCCATGAGAATCGTAACGCGACCTGATTTTGACGGTATCGCCTGCGCCGTTCTTCTGTATGAGGCCCTCAACATTAACCTGCCGGTAAAATGGGTTGAACCCAATGATATGCAAAAGCGGCAGGTGGATATTATTCCCGGTGATGTGATTGCCAATTTGCCGTATCACCCCAATTGCACACTTTGGTTCGATCATCATTATTCAAACAAGATCGACCAGCCGTTCAAGGGCGAATACCGCATTGCGCCCTCGGCTGCCGGGGTTGTTTTTCAATATTATCGCAAAAGGTTCCGCCAGGATTTTCAGAAATTGGTGCAGGCGGCGGACAAAATCGATTCTGCTGATCTGACCCAGGATGAAGTGATTTATCCTGAAAAATTTCCCTATATCCTGATTTCCATGACCATCAAAGGCCATTATAAAGCCGATGAACCCTATTGGAACACCCTCGTGGATCTGTTTCGAACAGGCGACATCGCCGGTGTACGCGCCCAGGAAGAAGTCGACCGGCGTTGCCGGGCGGTGGTTGCGGAAAACATAAGCTTCAAGGAGGTTTTGCTGCGCTGCACAACAGTGGACCGGCATGTTTCCATCACGGATCTGCGTTCCTTTCAAAAGGCGCCCAGCGGCAATCGCTTTCTTGTATATTCCCTTTTTCCCCAAGCCACGGTCAGCGTAAAAATCCGGTATGATGACGGCGATCGGGAAAAAGTGATTGTGAGTGTGGGACACAGCATCTTCAACCGCAATTGCCGGGTCAATGTGGGGCAGATGTTATCGGCATTTGAGGGCGGAGGTCATAAAGGGGCCGGCGCATGCAGCTTTCATCACAGCAAAACCGATGCCTATCTCTCTAAAATTATAGAAATTCTGCTCAAGAACGAGCCTTCGGCCAATCCGTAAAATCCGAAATTCGAATTTAGATATTCGATTTCATTTTTTCAATCAGGCTGGAAATGGTCACGACGGCCTGGGCGAAGTCGAATTGTTCGACCTGTTTTTCCAGCAGCCTGAGATCCGGCTGCAAATCATGATTTTCCCATAATTTGTTTCTTATTTCGCTGCAAAAGGAAAGAGCCTGAAAACTGCTGCCTTGTAATAACGTTTTCAATCTTTCACACTGCTGAAGCAGCAGGGGCCAAGACTCAGCCTGGTCTGGAGCGGCTGTGGGTGCATTTTCGGTTTTCATGTTCGGCATTGCCGCTGCAGCCCTTTTTACATCTTCCAGCGCCAGACGGAATTCTTCCAGAAGCGCCTGCAACTGGATAGTTACTTTTTCATTGCTAGGCTCAGCCAGCTCGGTCTCGATCCGGGTCGCCGCTTCCCGCAGTTTCAATGCCCCCAGGTTGCCGCCGACTCCGCCGATGGTATGCAGGAGCGTGCGCGCCGTACTTGGATCATTACTGTTCAAGGCGCGGCTGATCAACCCGGCGGATTCCCCATACTGAGCCACAAAATCATGCAAGAGCTTGACGTATAATTCCTGTTTTCCGCCCAGTCGCTGCACGCCGGCATTGATATCCAGAACGGCCCTGGCCGGGGGGGGCGGCTCATCCGGAAATTCGTGCTCCGCAGGCATGGGGTGCTCTTGTAGTTCCTGCAAGGCAGGGATCCATTTTTTTAGGCAATCCAGCAACTGCCGCCCATCGATGGGTTTGATCACATAATCGTTCATGCCGGCGGCAAGGCATTTCCCGCGATCCCCTTTCATTGCTCCGGCGGTCATGGCGATAATTGGAAGATGCTTGAAAGCTGGATTGCTGCGTATGATTCGGGAAGCTTCCAGACCATCCATTTCCGGCATTTGAATGTCCATGAGTACGGCATGGTAGCTTTGGCGAAAAACCTTGGTAACAGCCTGCCTTCCATTTGCAGCCACATCCACCATAAATCCGATGCCCTGAAGCATTTCAACGGCGACCATTTGATTGATGGAATTGTCCTCTGCCAGTAAGATGCGGAATTGATCCGGCTGAATCCTTGGGATCAGGGCCGGATTATTTTCAGTCATCGGGCTTTGGTTCGTTTCTGTTTGATTTTGGGCAGGGCCGCCCTGACTTTCCGGTTGTTTTTTCTTAAATATAAGCTTGAATGAAAAAGTGCTGCCGACACCGGGTTGGCTTTCCACCTTGATATCCCCACCCATCAGGCGGGTGATTTGTTTGCAAATGGAAAGCCCTAGTCCGGTACCGCCATAGCGCCGGGTGGTGGTTCCATCGGCCTGGGTGAATGCATCGAAAATACGTTTCAGGGCTTCCGGCTGAATGCCTATGCCTGTATCCTGGATCTGAAACAGGAATTCGATTTTGTCATCAGGTCTTTCTTGTGCTTGCACAATCATGGAAATAAAACCGGTTTCCGTAAATTTTAATGCGTTTGACAACAGATTGATCAAAACCTGGCGCAGGCGCAAGGGGTCGCCGATGATCGTAGTGGTGCTTTGAGAATCCAAATCGACAATGAATTCAATTCCTTTTTCCAATATCTGGGTTCGAAACATGTCGGCAATATCCTGGACGATTTCCCGGACAGAGAAGGGAATGGTTTCACAAATCAACATGCCGGCTTCGATTTTGGAGATATCGAGAATGTCGTTCATCAGACCCAGCAGGGAAAGGGAAGAAGAATGGATGACTTTCAAATATTCGCTCTGTTTTGGATCCAGCTTTGTTTTCAGGGCCAATACGCACATTCCGATAACGGCATTCAAGGGAGTTCTGATTTCATGGCTGATATTTGCGAGAAAATCGCTTTTGGCCCGGGCAGCGGCTTCGGAAACAGCCTTTTGCCGTTGCAGACGCTGATGGGTAATGGATGTGTAAACCACAATGAGTCCGAGTCCCGCGGCAAAGCCCATGATCAGAAGCACCACGCCCTGGGTGGAAGATACATCCTGCTCAACGGCCTTGCGAGCCAGCTCCATTTCCTCCCAGCCGTCTATGCAGATTTGGTTGGCCAGACCGACGATTTCCGGAGCAATGGGCAGTATTACTGCTTTTACCTCCTCATCCATTTTTCGCGATACGGAGACGATGCCTTCAAGATAATCCCGGTAATCTTCCATGGCCAAGATCAGATGATTATATCCCGTGGGGTTCATGGCCGACAATTCTTTGGTCAGTTCATCCAGTATCGCAAAGGCCTTTGCAGCCAGGGGCGGGCGGAATTCCGTCAGGTATTCTTGAAGACAGAGATGGGCTTGGTCAAATTCATGGTGAAGCCGCAAGGTGCCATCTCGAGTAGTTTCCATGTCTTCAAACACCTGATGGATTTTTTGTCCCAGGAGCAACAAAGCTTCCTTATTGGCGTTGCGGGTGCGGAACCGGATCACGACATTACGGTATTTGGTCATATAACTGTTGGTCAGGAAATGGATGCGTTCAAGGACCGACTGGATTTTCGGGTCGGTAATCCGCCTGGGTGCGCTGCCTATAATCGCTTCCACTTCCCGCATCCTTTTTTCGGCTTCCAGGTTGTCTTCTTCTTTGTTCAAGTAGATGAATTTTTCCACAGCCGCGCGCATGGCCAGAATCAGCGCTTCGATTTCATAGGCAAGCCGCAACCTGCCAGAGACCTCCTGGGTTAAAAAATTGACGCGGGTTTCCAGGGATTTGGCCTGAAAAATGGATATTCCGGAAACCACCATAAACAAAAATACCAGAACGGCGTAGCCGGTTATTCTCAGGTTTTTAATGCTGATTTGCATAATTGGAACTGTCAGAAGCGAATATCCACAAGCAGATAATAATTGATGGTTTTCATGTCGCTTTCAACCGGATTGCCGTACAGCGGGCTGAAGAAGGCGTGGTCCATCAGAATTGTGCCGGTCCTTGCAAACATGGTTTGTTTGTGGAGTGGCTGGAGATAATAGATTTCATAGGCATTCCCGCGGGTGGCGAGCTTGTTGGAAAGGCTGCCGCTGCCGGAAGACAGCAACCCCAGCCAATATTTTGAACCATAATTATACTCCAAGCCGATGCGGGGGAAATTAAGAAAGGACAAGGGCAATTGATAGCGGAGGCCCGTATACACACCGTGACCCTTGAGTCGATTGCCGATGGTTTTGCTGATATTATCGGAATAAATGCTCATCTCATAGCCGTTTTGAAACAAAGTACCGGCAGGGGCAAGGTCCATGTCAATATAGGTATAAGCCCCGAACCAATCCAAACCGGCGGTTTTAATATCGTCAAACTGTAAATGAATGGTGGCCATGTCCGCATAGCCGGTGCTTTCAGGATATCTCACGATGCCGGGAAAGCCTTTCAGGGGAGCCAAATCCATCCGAACAAAACTTAACCAGAGCAGTGAGTTGCGGATTTGTGGAACTTCGGTTTCAAAAGCGGCGCCGGTACCGCGCACATCATCGAAATCCGGAATGGCGGCTTTATAGCGCAAATAATGCTGTTGAAATTTGGAATACACCAGGCGGAACATGCTTTTCTTTAAACCGGTTAGACTTTCCAGGGAGAGGGTGGCGATGATGCCGTCCGCCTCCACATCATTCAGCATCACCGGCCAAGTAGATTTGCGGGTGGAGTTGTCTTTCAACTCGTTGGGCGGACCATCACTGGCCGGCAAGCGACCAAAGGTTATGGACAATGGCGTTCCCTCCAGAAAATAATCGATGTAGGCCCGCTCAACATGCAGGTTGCCTTCCTGATTGGGGATACTGGGATGGCTCCAGTCCGACGGTTGGTCATCAAAGGTGAACTCCCCCCACAATTTGAAATAGGACAAGCGTCCGTGAAAGACGATATTGTCCCGGATATCGGAGCGCAGGCTGAGACGTAACCGGTTGGTCCAGACTTCATCCGAGCTTCCATCGGATTTGGCACCGGCAATAATATAATCTTTATATCGTATGGTTTCCAGGCGGGTTCGAAATTCGCCGCTGAATTTGATTTTATCAAGAATGGACTTGGTTTCAATCTTATCCAACCGTGCGGAAAGTTCATCCAACTCTTCCCGCAGGTTTTCTTTTTGATTGGCTGGCAAAGATCCGGCGGATGAAGGTTCCTGTTTTTGCGCCTGGTCATCAATATCTGGCATGTTGCCCTCTTCAGCAAAAATGGCTGCTGAAAACATCACAAGCGGAAAGAAAGCCAACAGCCATGTTCGCAATAATTTCATCATACCAAGACCTCCATCCATTATTTCATGCCGGCGGCAATGGGAAGATCCGAATCCGCCGCGTGTTCCATAAGGTATTTTTTAATTCTGGAGCGTTCTTCCTTGTTGATCAACGAAATGATATCCTGCTTGCGCTGATGTTTTTCCCGGTCAAAGAAGCGTTCCCACTGAATGGCGGCATATTTCACCGGTGCAATTTTAGGTGCTTTCATGCCATCGCCATGGCAAAGTCCGCATTTAGACTGAAAAAGCGATTCACCGTCCAATTCCCCGGCAATGGAATGGTTCACAGGCAAGCATAACACCACCCATACAATTGAATACAAAATGGCTTTATACATGAGGTTGTACATGGTGGATTTCATCCCGTGTTCGGGTTTTGGAAACAAATTGTTGTTGGTCTTTTTAAATCAGCCGCCTTATCAACACCGCATACATGACGAACCGAATTATCAATAGAATAGATGGCGGGAAAAAAAGCAGCCAAGATCGGTCAAGCGATATAATTTTAGTTTATACTATTTTTTAGAAATGATGGCAACCATCAAAAGCCATCAGCCAAGCTCCATGGAAATGCCCTGGGATTCCGCCAGATCCCTCAATGTTGCCAGTGCCTCTGTATATTCGAAGGCCTCAATTAGTTCATGAAGCTGTTCCAGTTGTTTTTGGAATGGGGAACCCTGGGCCTGGGTCTGGATCGATTGCATACAATCCACGGCATCAGCATCACCGGTTATGAGCAGTCCGGCCAGCTTGACTAACAGGGGGCTGATTTTGGTCAGATCCTCCAGGGTTTCTTGGTCTGGGGTGGATGGATTTGCGGGGTTTGGGGTTTCGGCCTGCTTTAGTGTACCTATGGATCGGATCACGATCTCGAAAGACTGTTGAAAATCTGCAAGAAGGGCCACTATGTTTTCCTGTTTTTTTTGGATGATTGAAGTCTCCAGTTCAGAGGCGGCTGTGTACAGATCCATGGCCCCGATATTGCCGGAAATCCCCTTGATGGTATGTGCTATTTTCCGGATTTGCTCCATATCGTCCCCAGCCAGCGCAGCCCGGATTCTGGCAGGGGTCTCCGCATGATCGGCATGGAACAGGTGCAAAAGCTTATTATAGAGTACCCGATTGCCGCGGAGCAACGACAGTCCGTTTTCAATATTGATACCCGGCAAGGCCGCGGGCAGCGCATCACCGGCGGCGCTGCCGGGACCGGCTTGCGGCATAATGGTGGCGGGTCGATTTGATGGTGATATCCACCTGGTCAAAACTTCAAAAAGCTTCGTGGATTGAATCGGCTTGGTGATGTAGTCGTTCATTCCGGCAGCGAGACATTTTTCTCTTTCACCGGTCAAGGCATGGGCAGTCAGGGCGATAATCGGAATCCCGGATCGTGAATCCCATGGCAGGGTCTCCGGGCCTGCGTTCCTTTTTTCAGCTTCGCGCTCCCTGATTTTCCTGGTTGCTTCATACCCGTCCAACACCGGCATTTGCAAGTCCATGAGCACAACATCAATTTCACGATCTGCTGCCAATTCAACAGCCTCTTGGCCATTGGCGGCAAGGGTTACAATACCTCCTTGGCCCTCAATCAATTCCGAGGCGACCAGTTGATTGATCTCATTGTCTTCGGCCAGCAGGATTCTTACGCCTTTCATCAATTTCAAAGCCTCGTCCGCCCATACATCTTTTTTCAGGACGTCTGCCTTCTTGATTACCGCTTTTCCAAAAAGTTCCATGATGGAGTCAAACAGGACCGACATATTCACCGGCTTGATTAAAAAAGCGTCTGCGCCGGCTTCCTTGGCCGAGGCTGCCTGGGTGACCTGAAAGGAAAAGGACAACAAGGCATTTTCCAGGATCTCGCGGGAAGAGGCATTGTCATCCACCACCAGAACCCGCATCCCCTGAAGATCCGGCGGCATGATGTAGCGTCGTTCTTTTGCTTCCGGGCGGCAGATGAAACTTGCAGTAAAAGCAAAGGTGCTCCCTTTTCCAAGCTCACTGGTTACATGGATTTCTCCCCCCATCATTTCCACCAGGCGTCGAGAGATGGTCAAGCCAAGACCGGTACCGCCATATTTACGGGTTGTGGAACCATCGGCCTGTTGGAAGGCTTGGAACAGATGCCGGATCTGGTCGGGCGCGATGCCGATACCGGTATCCTTGACGGAAAATTCCAGCATGATCTTGTCAGGAGCATGATTCCCGGATGTTTCGGTCAGTTTGGTGGCAACAACAATCTCGCCGGCTTCCGTGAATTTGACGGCATTGTTGGTCAGGTTCATCAGCACTTGTCCGAGACGTAAGGGATCGCCCACCAGGGCGAGGGGCACATCCGCGGCGGTATTGAACAGCAATTCGACCCCTTTTTCTTTGGCCTTGATGCTCAGCAGGCCGATAAGATTGTCCAGAACATCCTCCAGGTTGAAATCCACTGACTCCATGCGGAGTCTGCCGGCCTCGATTTTGGAAAAATCCAGGATATCATCAATGATGCCGCGCAAAGATTGGCATGAGGCCTGCATCTTGGCCAGATAGTCCTGCTGTTTTACGGTCAAATTCGTTTTTAACACCAATTCGCATAGACCCATGATGGCGTTCATGGGGGTCCGGATTTCATGACTCATATTAGCCAGGAATTCGCTTTTAAAGCGGGTGGCGGCCTCAGCCGCCACCTGCCCCAAACGCGCCTGCTCCTCGGAATGCACCAGCCTTTTTGTTTTGGCGTCGATCTGGGCCGCCATCAGGTTCACTTCGTCGACGATGGCATTCAGATCCATCTGCGCCACCGGTTCCAGGGTATGGCTGTAATCTCCTCCGGCGATCCGCCATAGAGGTTGCACCAAGGCTTCGGCCACGTCTTCGGAGATATTATTGACCTTGACAAAAAAGTCCTGTTTCAACTGATGATCAGCGTAAATATAGTGGGCCGCGCCCAGCAGCCCAATCAAACAGGCGCTGGTCAGACTGAGCCAGAAGACCAGGTCCGAGGCCATGGTACGTCTGATATAAGCTGGTTTTGTAAACAGACTCATTTCATCCCGGAATGCTGCATCCAAGATTTTTTTCCAGACCCGGGTCTATTTTTTCAAAAGCACATCAGGGTACAATATTTCTACGCAGTTCGGGCAAATACCATGGGAAAATTCCGCTTCCGAATGCTTTTGAATATAGTCTTCGATCTGGTTCCAATAGCCTTTATCATCCCTGATATTTTTGCAGTGTGCGCAGATGGGCAGAAGACCTTTAAGGGATTTGATCTGGGCCATGGCCTGTTTCAGCTCCTGTATCTTGATCTCCAAGGATTTGCGGTAAGCTTCTTTTTCAAGGTGATGGCCTACCCGGAGTCGGACGATATCCGGTAGGATGGGCTTGGTGATGTAGTCCACGGCACCAAGCTCCAGACCCTTTTTTTCAAAGCCGATATCACTCATGGCGGTTAGAAAAATAATGGGAATGCCGCTGGTACGATCATCCGACTTCAATTGGCGGCAGACCTCATACCCATCCATTCCCGGCATCACAATATCCAGCAGGATGATGTCCGGCAGATTCTGCCTGGCCCTATCCAGCCCTTGGATGCCGTTCATGGCTATATAGGTTTTAAAATGGGGCTTCAAGGCATCCAGAATAATATTTACATTCACTCTTTCATCTTCAACAATGAGAACCGAATTTGTTGTCACTGACGCACCTCCTGTGATGAATGGTTGACGTCTGAAACAACCATAAAGCAGATAAGTATACAAACCGGATGAATTGGTCCTGAGCAATGGCGGAGAAAACTCAATAGCGGGATCCCAGGCACCCAAACTAGAAGAATATTTTTCGCAATGATTATGGTGGTCACCCTATCACATGCCGATCAATCTTTCAAATCTCTTTAAACTCGGACTTGAGATCATCACGGGAATGCCGTATAGTACAATTAATCATAAACGTCGGCATCCATGACAAGCTGGAATATTTTCTTTTATTTTTCAACAGATAAGCCGCTGCATATTGATCTGCCCTTGATTCCATGTTCAGCAGGAATTGGAATCTGTGATGATTTATTTTTGGTTGTTTCCCGGCCGATGCGGAAAATTTTGCACAGCTCAGCGGTATTCTTCTGATCCGATGATATTTTTGAACCGGCCCCAGGATGATTCCTTGCATCCCAACGATCATGCGCGATAGACGGCGAGATCTGGTTTTTCGATACCGGTCCGGCGTTGCCATTGCTATCCTTTAACAAACAGGAGGTGCACCATGATTATGAAGCAATCGGATTTTTTCTGGGGGTTGCACAAGGATGTGGCCAAAGAATTTATGGAAAACGCACAAAAATATGCCCATGACAAAGATGAGGTGCTTTTTCGCGAAGGGGACCCGGCTGAACGTTTTTACATCCTGCTTAAGGGGCGGGTGCGTTTGACCATTGGGCAAAACGGCAGGAGTGTATACATGGTAAGCCACCCAGGTGAGGCCTTTGGTTGGTCAAGCCTGATCGAGCGAACTACTTATGCCGCTTCCGCCATCTGCCTTGAGCCCACCAAATTGCTGGTCATTGAAAAACAGGCTTTTGAAAGAATCCTGCAGGATGAGCCGGAAAAGAAAATGCTGTTGTACAAACGCCTGGCAGAAATGCTGGGTCATCGTCTGATCATGAGTTATCGCGCCCAAGCCGCAGCCCAAGTGGACACTGCACCCATTTCTTTCGGCTCCGGTCAATTGCAGGATTATCCCTTGGGCTTATAGGATCTGCACTAGGGCAAATCGCTTATGGTTTTTAGGTCGGGGTCGGTATCGGGGTCGCAATTGGAATGAGCCGTTTTTTCAGGGTTGCAAGCAGGGTCAGTAGATTAATTCGATACCGATTCCGATAGCGACCCCGACTCCGAAAACCAAATGCGATTCCCCTGAATAGCTCTGGAATATGCCTTGACAGGCATATGTATCATGATATTATGATGTTTAGTGGAGGCATATTATATGCGCACAACTTTGAATATCAACGACGAGGCCCTAACAGCGGCCATGGAATATGCCCAAGGCCGTTCAAAAACCGAAGTGGTGAATGAGGCTTTACGGCGATTCGCACGCGCTAAAATGCGTCGGGAACTTCTGCAATTACGGGGTAAAGTAAAATGGGAAGGGAATCTGGATGAGCTGAGGAAACGAAAATGAAGGTTTTGGTCGATACTTCGGTATGGATTGATTTTTTTAACGACTACAAAAGCCCTGCTGCCGAAGCCTTGGCCCGATTGATTGATGAAGAGGTGGACTTGCTTACCTGCGGAGTGATCCTCTCTGAATTTATGCAAGGGCTAAAAGACCCGGGAACCATAAAGACCCTGGAAAAACATTTCCGGGAGATGGATTGGCTTACACCCCAAGAACCCGAAACGTATCTTGCCGCCGCAGCCCTCTTTCGCGATCTGCGCCGCCGCGGTATAACTGTACGTTCGACCATCGATTGTCTGATTGCCCAGCTTGCGCTGGAGAACAAAGCTCTTATCTTAACCAAAGACAAAGATCTCAGCAGAATCATCGATTCTGGTGTTATGCGGCTACAAGCCTTTCCGATACCATAAAAAAATGGCCGAAGCGAAAAAGCCGGGACATCATCTTGTAATAGCATGGCAATACAGGTATACTCGCTCTGCTAACGATGGCATGCCCCTTACAAAAACGGGCCTCTTAATCACAATCAATTGAAATTTTATTCATTTTGGTCTTTCGATTAGGACAAGGCAAAAAAGCGATACGATCCCTTTGGAATGACTGGAGGATAACATGCGCATGAGAGTGAAGACCAGCCTGATTGCATTGCTGCTGTTGGTTCTGGGTATGAGTGAAGGCCGGGCGGAGAAGAGCTTTAAAAGTCTGGTGGGCAATGTCCCTGTGGGTAATGTCACTCAAACCAAGCCCCTGCTCGTGCCTTATATTACCTGGGGCGGGGACATGGCCACGTTTTACGCCAACGGCGGCTTGCAAACCAAGGTCGGCAGCATTTTCGCCAAACAGGGCCTGCAGCTCCAGTTGACCGCCGGCGACAATTTCACCCAACAAGTGCGGGACTACCTGGCCGGTAAGTCGCCTTTTTTGCGCGGCACCTTCAGCATGATGGGCATGGCTTCGGAAGTGATCGGCGCGGACAGCCGCACCCAGGGCATGGTGATCGCCCAGATGACCTGGTCGGCCGGCGACCACATGGTGATCCGCACCCCCATGAAGAGCACGGCGGATTTGAAAGGCAAGACCATTGTCCTGCAGGAAGGCGGGCCCCACGTGGGCATGCTGGATGATATTCTGAACACAGCCCAGTTGAAGTGGGAGGATGTCAACATCATCTGGGCCAAGGATTTGACGGCCACACCGGATTCACCGGCGGAGATGTTCCGCAAAAATGCCAAGATCGATGCCTGCTTTGTGATCACGCCGGATATGATCGGGCTTTGCGGCGGCTTGCACAACACCGGTTCCGGCGCCGAGGGTTCGGTGAAAAACGCCCGGGTGCTGGTATCCACCGCCGACTTGTCCCGCTCCATCGCCGATGTCTATGTGTGCCGCAAGGACTTTTTCGATGCCAATACCGAGCTGGTCACCCAATTCGTGGCCGGGTACCTGAAAGCCTGTGAAGAAGTGCTGGATTTGAAAAAACAATATGAAGCCAAGGGTTCGCCGGAATACATGAAATTGCTGCAACTGACCCAGGACATTTACGGCAAAACCGTCATCCCCACCCTGGAGGAGGATGCCCACGGCCTGCTTTCCGACTGTACTTTCGTGGGCCATCCGGGCAATGTGGCCTTTTTCACCCAGAAGAACAATCTGCACGGGTTCGCCGCCTTTCATGAAAGCGCCCTCAACCTGGCCGTGAACCGGGGCTATGCCCAGACCCAAAAGGCCCTGCTGCCCTCGGGAATCGATTTCAACTCGCCCAAATTCATCAAATATCTGAGCAAAATCACGGTTGAAAAAACCGAACGGTTCCAGGCTGAAGCCGTGCAGAAGGAAATCGAGGAACTGAGTGCCGGCGGCGGTCTGGACGACCGCACGATTGCTTCCTTCACCATCGGCTTTGAGCCCAATCAGATGGAGTTTGATGCAAACAAATACAGCGCCGAATACAAACGGGTGGTGGAAATGGCGGATAAATACGGCAATGCCGTGGTGGCCATCCGCGGGCATTCGGACCCCACCAAAACCCTTTTGGACCTGGTCAAGGCCGGCATGGGCAAAGGCATTGTGAAGCGTTCCGGCACCACGGGCAATTACAACTATTCATTGAACGGCAAACCCATGGATCTGGGCGCCATACCCGCCATGATCAAGCTGATCGAAGCCGGTTATTTTGACGGGGCCGGCGAAGCCAATCCCAGGGAAACCATGCAGGCGGCCCTGAATTTATCCAAAAAACGGGCGGAGGCCGTGCGCAAGTCCATCCTCGGTTTTGCCCAATCCAAAGGGATCCGTTTTGATGCCAGCCAGATCCAATCCGTGGGCGCCGGTATCCGGGAACCGTTCATCGCCAAACCCGCCTCCATGCAAGAGGCCATGCAGAACATGCGGGTGGAATTCCGTCTGCTGCGGGTGTCTGCCGAGGCCGCGTCCAAATCGGATTTCGATTTTTAATCCTTAACTGCAAAGGGTGACGGCATGAACAGGTCGGTCTGCATCGTTGTTTTCGTTTGGCTGAGTCTCCTGCCTGGTTCGGGAATGGCTGCATCCGTGGATACCGACTCCAATAACGTGGTGATCGTGCTGGATGCTTCCGGGTCCATGAGCGAAAAAATGGGCACAGCCGGCATGACCAAGATGGAAGGCGCCAAGACCGCCCTGCTGGAAGTCTTGCGCCAGGTGCCGGCCGGCACCAATATCGGCCTGCTGGTTTTCAGTTCAAGCAATCTGAAAAATAACTGGGTCTACCCCTTGGGGAAGCTGGATCCGGCTATGCTGGAGTCTGCCGTCCGGCTGCCCCAACCCGGCGGCAACACCCCTTTGGGCGAATACATCAAAAAGGGGGCGGACAGGCTTTTGGAGCAGCGCGCCAAGCAATTCGGCTACGGCACCTATCGTTTGCTGATAGTCACGGACGGCGAGGCCACGGAGCGCGAAAACATAGTGGAAAGAGTCGTGCCGGAAGTGATGGCCCGGGGCATCACCATGGATGTCATCGGCGTGAACATGCGCAAAGCCCACACCCTGGCCACCCGGGTGAACTCCTACCGGAGTGCCGATGATCCGGCAGCCCTGACCCGCGCCCTGAGTGCCGTATTTGCCGAGGTGGGCGGGACCGAGCAATCCGGCACGGATGCGGAAGCCTTTGCCGAGCTTGCGCCCTTACCGGATGAGATGGCCCAGGCCATGTTGAAAGCCCTGGCCGTGAGCGGCAATCACCCCATCGGGCAAAGCGCCGGCCCCAAGGGACTGGAAAAACCCTTGGTGGATTCAGCCAAGGGGCAATCAGCGCCCACGACACAGGCTCCCCAATCCCAGCAGCAACAGGCTGCCAAGGAGGAACAGCCGCTTTGGTATTGGGTCGTTCCGATTCTGATCGCCATTATCTGGTTGAGTCGCCGCAAATCAAAAACAAGACGCAGCCGGAAGTATTGAAAGGATCCATCCACCCATGAGCGAAGAAAAGGTCAAAGGGATTTTGGCAGCGGCCGTGATTTGGATTCTCATCATCGGCCTCTTGGCAGTGGCTGCGAAATTTTTGATTCTGCCTTATTTTCAAAAGGAATTGGTAAAGGAGACCGGATCGGAAAGTCAATATAAACATGAGATCAAACTCGCGGCGGATTCCTTTTCCGGATATTGTCTGCTGCGCTCGCCGGCCATGCAGAAATTGCTTAAAAGCCAGGGCATCAAACTGACCATTCAGGACGACGGGGCGGATTATGCGGCCCGGATGAAGGCCCTGGCCAAACAGGATGTGGCCATGGCGGTGTTCACCATTGATTCCTTTGTGCTGAATGCCGTGAAGCTCAACAATTTTCCGGCCAGCATCGTGCTGGTGATCGACGAATCCGCAGGGGCCGATGCCATTGTCAGCCATAAAGACAGCGTGGGCAGCATCCAGGACCTGGATGATCCCCAGGCAGGCCTCGTACTCACTCCCGGCTCTCCCAGCGAATTTCTGGCCCGCACGATCATCGCTCATTTCAACCTGCCCCGCCTGCCGGAAAAATGGCTGATCAAAGCCGACGGCGCGGCGGATGTGTATAAAGCCTTTGTGGGCGCGGATCCAAAACAGAAAAGGGCCTATGTATTATGGGAACCGTATGTCACCAAGGCCCTGAGCAACAAGGATGCCCATTTGCTGCTGGACAGCTCCAAACTCAAAGGTTATATAGTGGATGTCCTGGTGGTGGAACGCAATTATCTCAAGGACCATGGCGAGTTGGTGTCGGCTGTGGTGGAAGCCTATTTAAAAACCGCCCATTCTTACGCGCAGCAAAGCGATGGAATGAAGACCCTGGTGCTGGAAGATGCCGGTCAAACCGGCGCGGAGAAATTGGATGCCGCTGCTGCGGAGAACATGATCAAACGCATTGAATGGAAAAACACCCTGGAAAATTATGCGTATTTCGGCTTGGCAACCGGCAAGGACGATTCCGGTATTCGCAATCTGGAGGAAATCATCACCAACATCACCGAGGTGCTGGTTAAAACCGGCGCTTTATCGGAAAACCCCTTGGCCGGCAAGGCCCATACCCTGTTTTATGCCAAGATCCTCGCGGATCTGAAGGCCGCGGATTTCCACCCCGGCAAGGCCATGAATGTAATCAAGGGTCTGGGGCCGGGAACCGGCGAGCTGGACAAGGCGCGGCCCAAAACGGTCCTGCCGCCCCTTGCCGACGCGGAATGGAAAGCCTTGGCCCCGGTGGGCGCTTTGCGCATCGAGCCCCTCGCCTTTGCCCGGGGAACGGCCCGGATCAACCTTCAAAGCGAACGGGACCTGGATCAGTTGGCAACCCGGCTGGCTTCCTGGCCGCAATATTATCTGCGCATCGAAGGGCATGCCCGGGCCGAGGGCGATCCCCAGGCCAATCTGCAACTGGCCATGGAACGGGCCCAGGCCGCGGCCGATCGGCTGATTGCCGCCGGGGTCGAACCCAACCGAATCCGGACTTTTGCCGCCCCGCCGGGCGGTAGTGAAGGGGATTCGCAATCCGTATCTTTTATTGTGGGTTCGCCCCCGTATTGAGACGCTGCCCATGTTGGATAATGCCAAAGCCTTCCTGGATCAAGATCGATTCAGGAAAAAAGTATTGCTGAAACTGGCGGCCGATCCGTTTTTTCTGGCCCCTTTTGTGGTCGGGGTAACCGATCTTCTGGCCCTGTGGACTTTCAACCTGGACTCGGGCCTGGCTGTTTTTGCGGGAATCGTCGCCATTCTGGCGGCCGTGGGCTATTTTTTCACCCGCCTGATGCTTGGAAAAAAGTCCTTGGCAACGGAAGCCTTGGAATCCCTGCAAAAAGAGGCCCGGGCCGAACGTGATAAAAGATTGGACGAGCTGGATCGCCGGCTGGCGGCCGACGGTGATCCCCGAACGGAAATCTGCCTGCGGGATTTGCGGGCTTTGGCAAGCGCTTTTGAAGAAAGCCGGGATGCCATGATCGCCCGGGCCAACGGCGCGACCACGGAAATTCTAGGCGGCGTGGAACAGCTTTTTCAACGCTGCGTGCATTCCCTGGAGAAATCCCTGGAACTGGGCTACACCGCCGAGCGCATGACCAGCAAATCCGCCCGGCAACCCATTTTACAAGAGCGGGAGCGGATCATTGCGGAAGTCATGCAAACCATCCCCCAATTGGGCCATGTGCTGGCTTCCATTCAGGCCCTGGAAGTGAACGGCAGCAGTCGTGCTTCTGATCTGGCGGCCATCCGCACTGAACTGGATCAAAGTCTGGAAGTGGCCAAGAAAGTAAAGGAACGTATGCAGTCCATGGAAAAAGAATTTGATTTGCCGGAGGGGGTGGATGAGAAAGGCGGTAGTTAATAAAGGGAAAAAAATACTTTGTGCATGGTGATTTTGTTCATGCATTTAAGCCTTATGCATGACATGTTCAGCTTTTCAACCCTTGCGCGGGCCTGTGTGGGAGCGGCTTCCAACCGCAATTATTTCATTGGTTTTTGACGATTTGCTATGCTTATCTGAAAATTATGAATATCATTGATGGCCTCGTAAAAAGTCCCAACCGCTGTCACTCCCGTGTGGGCGGGAGTCCAGAACCACTCGAAAAAACTGGATTCCCGCCTGCGCGGGAATGACGGAAAAAGGTGTTTTACGACTTTTTTCGAATGCATCACAATTTGACCACAATTATAATTCTAAGGAGGAGGACCCAATGTTTAAAGCACTAGCCCGATGGTTGAAAGCGATCGGATATCTACTGACTGGCCAGTTGGATTCGGCCCGGAGAACCCTGGACACGAATCCGCATGTGGTGCGCGCCAAGTATGACGCCATTGTCCAGGAGAAAACCGGCCGGATTCAGCAATACAAGCAGGCCGTGGCCGGACTCATTGCCCAGCAGGAAAACAAGATTGCCAAAGTGAAAGCCCTGACCGGCGAAGTCAAAAAACTGGAGGACCTCAAAGCCGGTGCTATGGCCAAGGCCAAACAGCGGGTGAGCACCCTCCAGGCCGCAGGACGTTCCAAGGAAGACATTCAACATGATGAGGATTACATGAAATGTCTGACCGCTTTCAATGATTTCAGCTCCACTTTGGCGGAAAAACAGGCCCGTATCGACGAGCTGGAAGCGGATGTCAGCGATTACGGCAACCGCATCAAGGAGCATAAGGTTCAGCTCCAGCAACTGGTGCGCGAGATCGACAAGATCAAGGCCGAATCCACCGATGCCGTGGCCGACATTATTACGGCCAGGCAGGAAAAAGAGATCGCCGACGCCTTTTCCGGCATTGCCGAAGATGGGACGGAGAAAGAACTACAGCGCATGCGGGAATTGCGCCAGGAAGTGAAAGCCGAGGCCCGGGTCTCCCAGGAACTGGCCGGAACCGATACCCGCGCCCAGGAGGCGGATTTCCTCGAATATGCCCGAAAATCCACTGCCAGCAATGAATTTGATGCCCTGGTAGGACTGTCTGCGGATGCGGACAAAACCGCCCAGGAACCGGAGGCGAAAACCACCCAGAAGGCCTCGGCTCTGCCAGAGTAAGGAGGGGATTGTAAAAGCGGAACTCAGGAGACAGAATTCAGGCAGTGCTCCAATGGTAGAATCGCTTGTCGTGGCTGTTTGATTTGAATTTTGGTAATTCGAATTTGTTTCGAGTTTCGATATTCGAATTTCGCACTTCATCTAAATAGAGGAGGAAATGGCTTATGATGCGGAAAAACCTAATAAGCACCACCATTTTACCGGTTTTGGTAGTCATACTGCTTCTCTTCCAGGGAGCGGCACTGGCTGAAAACAAGCCGTCTTTTTCACTGGCCTGGAGTGAATACCCCTCCTGGAGCACCTTCGGCGTGGCCGATGCGGTCAAACTCATCAACGGGAAAAAAGGCCAGACCGGCCCCATTGAAGATAAATGGGGGGTGGATATTGTGTTGAATGAAGCCGATTATGATTCCTGCCTGGTCATGTATGGCTCCAACCAGTGCGATGCGGTCTGCATCACCAATATGGATGTTCTCAGTCCGAGTTTGACGCGTCCTTCCACGGCCGTGCTGCCGACATCCACCAGTTTCGGCGCCGATGCCTGCATTGTCACGGCCGATATAAACAACATCAAACAACTGCGCGGCAAAAAAGTATACGGCCTGGCCAAAACCGTTTCCGAATACTGCTTTGTGCGCAATCTGGAAATTCTGGGGGAGAAGGAAAAAGACTTTCAGTTCACCAATATGGATCCGGCTGCCGCGGCCCTGGCCATGCAGCAGAAACAGAAAGGCTATGAGGCCATTGTGGTCTGGAATCCATTTGTGCTGGAGACCCTGAACAAACGCAAGGACACCAAGGTGCTGTTCGACTCCACCAAGATCCCCGGCGAAATCATCGATATGGTGGTAATCGGGCAGGCGGTGCTGGAACAGCCCGGCGGCGCGGCCTTTGCCGGGGCTCTGATCGAGACTTTTTATGCCGTGAACCAGCGCATGGCCGATCCCAAAACCGCCGACGACACACTAGTGGCACTAGGGGAAAAATTCTCCAACCTCAATTTGCAGTCCATGCGTGAAGTGGTCAAGCAAACTCAATTTTACTCCACAGCAGAACAAGGGATAAAAGTCCTGACGGATAAAGGCACCAAAGACATCATGGAACGGGTCATCCATTTTTGCGTGGAGCATGAAATTGTGCCGAAAAAACCGGCGGTGGGTTACGGCAATGCAGCCGAGGCGCCTGGTATGGCTTTGCGTTTTGATCCCGGATATATCAAGAAACTGGGTAGTAAATAATGCTGCGTAAACCGCTTTCAAAAAAAATCAGTCTGCTGCTGGGGCTTGGGGCCATTGTTGGACTCATGGGTCTTTACACCCTGATTTCCTACTGGCAGCATCAGATCAATCCGGCGGACTCCACCATTCCCACCTGGACCCAGTTGGGGGACGGTGTCCGGAAAATCATTGAAATCAATCCCCGGGACAACCAACGCTGGATCATTTTGGACAGCCACGCCACAGCCATGCGCCTGGGAATGGGACTGGTATTCGGAATTCTGGGCGCTGTTGTCCTGGGACTTTTGATGGGTTGTTTCGACGTTTGGGAGGCCTTGCTGGTTCCGCCCATGTCCCTGCTTGCCAAGGTTCCACCCACGGCGGCCCTGGCGGTTTTTTTTGTGATGGTGGGCACCGGCGACAATATGTTTGTGACCATGATCGCCTTCGGGATTTTACCCAGTTTATCCCAATCGGTTTATCTTTCCGTGCGGGAGATTCCCGAGGAAATGCTTTTTAAAGCCTACACCCTGGGAGCAACCCGTACGGAACTGATTTGGGACATCATTTTCCAAATGATTTTGCCCAAAATCCTGGATGCCGTGCGTCTGCAAATCGGGCCGGCCATGGTTTACCTGATTGCGGCGGAAATGGTGGTGGGCGACGTGGGTTTCGGCTATCGCATCCGGCTGCAATCCCGGTTGATGAACATGAATGTGGTCTATCCGTATCTGGCCCTGCTGGCTGGCTTTGGTTTTGCCATGGACTACAGCCTCCGCAAACTGCAACAGGCGGGCTTTGTATGGTATGTCCGGAAAAATTGAAAAGAGTAGGATGGAGCAAGCAATGAACCGGGAGATCGTGCTGGAATGTCGTCATATCAGTCATTGGTTCGGCCGTAAAAAGGTCCTGCATGACGTTGATCTCAAAATCATCCGGGGCGAGATCGTGGCCCTGGTGGGGCCTAGCGGTTGTGGTAAATCCACCTTGTTGCGGGCCATTGTGGGCACCCATCCTCCCTGCCAGGGCGAAGTGCTCATCCGCTCCGGGGCTGGGGCAGAAGCCAAGCTCGTGGGCGGTCCCGGCCGGGACCGGGGGATTGTGTATCAGCAGTATTCCCTTTTCCCTTTTCTCACGGCCCGGGAGAATGTGGCTCTCGGCCCCATGCTGGATCAGACCGATATCCCCTTTCGTCTTCTACCCTTCACTGGATGGCGCAAAATCCGCAAGCAACATTTGCAGGAGGCCGACGAGTTGCTGGAGACCTTGAAACTGGGCGAAGCGGTAAATCTGTACCCCCATGAAATGTCCGGCGGCATGCGCCAACGGGTGGCCATTGCCCAGGCCCTGATCATGCGGCCCACGATTTTGCTGCTGGACGAGCCCTTCGGGGCCCTGGACGAGGCCACCCGCGAAGAACTCCAGACCATGTTGCTGACCCTGTACGCGGAAAATTGCACCCGCAAAGCCCAGGGTCAGACACCGGCCCATACCATCCTGATCGTCACCCACGAACTGAATGAGGCCCTTTATGTGGGCGACCGGGTGTTGGCCCTGTCCCAGTATTGGAATTGGAAGGCAGCGGGTTTTCAGGAACACCCGGGTGCCACCATCATTTACGATCGGGTGGCCCCGGTTTTTTTGCCGGATCAGGAAATGGAATATGAAGTTTTGCGGGCCCAGCGCAAAACCATTCGGGCCACGGCTTTTGAAGAACAGTTTTCCCAGTCCAGAAACGCGCAAATCCGCTTCTGGGAGGAAATTGAGGCCGGTAAAGGCATGGGAGTACTGCAATGAAGGATTGTCCTTTTTTAACCAAGGCCGGAAAAATCATCAATTCCGATCAAACCCGGACCCTGCTGTTCACCGGCAATGTCCACGACCTGTTTCCCTTGGACGTTTCAGAAGCGACCACCTATATGCCCCTGGTGGATTTTCTCACGGCCCAATGGCGCATGCCGGATCGGATCATTTTAGTGTATGAACTGAACGGCCCCATCCGGTTCATGGAAAGCAAGGACCGCGAAAAGATCCGGGATGCCTGGCTGCGGTGGCGTTCCGGTTTTGATGCCGACACCCTGGCCATTCAAAAAATGCTGGCTTCAGCCAAAACCAGGGCGCATCTGGAAACCCTGCACAAAACTTTTGACGACAACCTGCTGGCTGCGGTGGGCAATCCCACCGTGGCCCTGGAATTTCTGCGGCAGATCTGCCTGTGCTCCCGGTCCCTGGTGGACGGCAAGCCGGCTCTGACCGAGAACCTGATCATCATCATCGAGGCCGGTGAAATGCTGATTCCAGAAGGGGAGATCAGTCATTTATCCGATGCGGACCGGCATCGCCTGGCCATTTGCAATGACTGGTTTGCGGATCCGGGGTTCATGAACAGCGACGATTTTGTAGTGCTGCTGGCCGAATCCCGCAGCCTGATCAACCAGCGGGTGGCGCGCCTGCCCCAGATCATGGAAGTGCCCATTGAGGCGCCCAATCAAAATTTGCGCCGGGAATTCATCGACTGGTTCATGGGGCGCCTGCCGGCAGGGAAAGAGCTGCGCCTGTGGGGCACTGTTGAGGAATTGGCCCAGTATACAGCGGGCCTTTCCATTCATGCCCTCATGCAGTTGCTGAAGGGGGCCGCGTACGAGGAGCGTCCGCTATTACCCGGCGCGGTAGTGGCCAAGGTGGAGGAATACATCCAAAGCCAATTGGGCGAAGATGTGGTGGAGTTCAAGAAGCCCAACCATAAATTGGATGATCTTGTGGGCTTTGAACGCCTCAAGACGTTTTTAAGAAACGAGCTGATCCCCCGCCTGCAGATGCGCGACGCCGCGGCTTTATCCGGCGCAGCCGTGTGCGGGCCCATCGGCGGCGGCAAGACCTATATTTTTGAAGCCGTGGCCGGTGAACTGGATATGATCGTGATCGTGCTCAAAAATCTGCGGTCCCAGTGGTTCGGTCAGACCGACGTGACTCTGGAACGTCTGCGCCGGGTGCTGGATGCCCTGGCCAAGGTCATCATCTTTGTGGATGAAGCCGATACCCAGTTCGGCGGCGTCGGGCCGGAAACCCACGATACGGAACGGCGTCTCACCGGTAAAATCCAGGCCATGATGTCTGATTCCACCATGAAAGGCCGGGTGTTCTGGCTGCTCATGACCGCCCGGATTCATTTGCTGTCGCCGGATATAAGGCGGCCGGGGCGGGTAGGGGATTTAATCATTCCGGTATTGGATCCGGAGGGCGCTGAACAGGAAGCCTTCATTCGCTGGACCCTGAAAGGTGTGCTGGCCCATGAACCCACGGATGAAGTCGTCAAGAGTTTTACGGCCGCCGCGCGGAACTATTCCGCGGCCAGCTTCGCCACTTTGCGGGCGGAGCTCAAAGCCAAGGTGGCCATTTTGAAACGCACCTTGCAAGTGGAAGAAGTGCAAGCCATCATCGCCGACCATATTCCGCCGGCCATTCAGGAAACACGCCGGTATCAGACCCTTCAGGCCTTGGTCAACTGCACCCGCAAGAGTCTGCTGCCGGACCCGAACATAGCGGAGACAGGGCGCCGGGCCTGGGAGGATGAGCTGCGGGAATTGGAGCAAAAGGGTGTTCGTTGATTCCAAATGATACTGAAGATAAAAAAGGGCGGGCTTATGGATCAGGAAAGCATTTATAATCAGATTTTGAGCGGGCATCGGAAAGCCGGCAAGCACTATGCGTTCAATGACGACCATGATCCGCACCGGCCGGCCGATTTCTGGTTCCAGCACTCCCCCGAGGGGCTAATACTTTTCGTGGTCTTTTTTACGCAAGCTTGCCGTTGGTCCAGATGTTTGGGCTGCAATCTGCCGGGAAGGATGTCCAGCCGGCATGTTTCCTACAAAGCCATCATGGCCCAGATCGACAACCTTTTCAATCAACCGGAGATTGTCAGGCAGTATGCGGCCATCCACAAAATCATCGTCAGCAACAACGGATCAATTCTGGATCAGGCGACCTTCTCCTCCACGGCTTTCATGTACCTGATGGCCAAGGTCAACCTGCACCTGCCCAACCTGGCTGTTTTTGCCCTGGAGACCCGGCCGGAATTTGTGGAATTCGCCGAACTCGAATTCATTGCCCGGGCCCTGGCGGAAGGTGATACCCCAACGGAGCTGGAACTAGCCATCGGCTTTGAAGCCTTTGATGAGCATGTGCGCAACCAGTTTTTTGATAAGGGTTTGAGCTTTGAGGGTTTTGAAAAACTAGTGCGCCTGGCAGCGCCGTACAACTACCGTATTAAAACCTATTTTATGCAAAAGCCGGTGCCCCAGATGACCGATGCCGAGGCTGTGCGGGATATCGAACGGGCCATCGACTATCTCCACGGCATGGCCGGGCGCTACGGCATCCGCATCAACATGCATTTGAATCCCACCTATGCCGCCCGGGGCACGCTGCTGGAAGAGTCTTTTCAAAAGGGGCAATTTACAGCGCCTTTACTGTCGGATGTAGCCCGGGCGGTCCGACACGCCAGGGACAAGGCCCTTTCGGTTTTCATCGGCCTTTCAGACGAGGGCCTGGCCGTAGAAGGCGGCTCTTTCCTGCGGCCGGCGGATGCCCAGTGGGTGCAAAGGTTGGAGCAGTTCAACCGCACCCAGGATTATGCTTTTCTGGAATCGTGAAAATCCGAAATCCGATTATCGAAATCCGAAACAAATTCGAATTTTCAAAATTTAAAATAATAAGCCTTGGCAAAAAAGCGGGCAATTAAACTAAATGGAAGAAACAGCTTGACATATTAAATGAACGCTGTTAATTAAATGCTGTTCAATTAATTAATCAAAGGAAGCAAAAATGCCAAGAACCGCCCGCCAGCCGGTGGAAGTCGCCGCCGTCAAGCAGAAAATTTTGGATGTGGCCCTGGATCTGATGTTGACGGAAGGCTTTACCGCTTTAAGCATGCGCAAAGTCGCGGCGCATTCGTCCATGACGGCCGCCAATATTTACAACTACTTCTCCAATAAGGATGAAATTTATCTTGCCATTCAGACCCGCGGGTTTGAGATGCTGCTGGAACGCTTTGCGGTCATTGCGCAAGAAGTCATGCCGCCCTTGTCGAAAATCAAGGCGCTGATCCGGGCTTATCTTGATTTCGGCCTGCAGCATGCGGGTCTGTATGAAATCATGTTCACGCGCAATACTCCTAAGTTTGCGGATTATGTGGGTACGCCATTGGAGCCCACTGCCGCGGTTGAAAAAAATACGGCCTTGCAATTGGCGGCCCTGGCCGCCCAGGTGATTTCAGACTTAATTAGTACGCGACCGGACCTGAAAGGCCTGGATCCGGCCTACCAGACTGTCCAGTTGTGGACCGCCTTGCACGGAATTGTTTCGCTTTACAACAGTCGTGTTTTGCAGGAGGCGGATGAGCAATATACCGCGACCATGGAGCGACTGGCGGCAGATCTTCTAAGGCCCTTTGAAGATGGCGCTTCGGATTCCAGGCGCAAAAAAAATCGTAACAGCAAAGATCCTAACGCAAATAGGAGGTCTTCCAATGCCGAGTAAATCCTTCTTTTCCCAGCTTGCGAATTTATTTTTGGTTACAAACAAGCCCGTGCTTGAAAATGGTCGGGGGGCCAAGGGCATTTTGAACCGGTTGACCCATCTGGTCTTGCGTATGATGGCCCTGCAGTTCAACCTGCGGCCCTCCTTGCGCAAATATTTAAAGGGAGTGGACGGCTGGATCAATTTTTCCGTGGGCTTTTTGACTGAAAGCGGTACAGTGGAGCAGGCCATCGTGTTTAAGAACGGCCGTGTGCGGGTAATGGCGGCTATCCCTGGGGATGTGGATGTGGTCCTGAAATTCGTGGACGAAGGGGCCCTGAAGGAGATGGCCCGCAGTACACCCAATGAAATCCTTAACTTGATCCTGAAAAACCGCATGATTCTGGAAGGAAATCTCTCCTGTCTGCAGTTGTTCAATTATTATATTGCGCTGCTCATGGGAAAAGTACACCAAAAAATGTTGGAGCGGGTGCGGCGGGCGGATGCGGTTGATCGCAGGAAGCTGTCGCCGATGAAAAAGACCGAATTGAGCCAAGTCCTTGTCCAGCGTAAAAAATATCGGATGAAAGGTGCGCCGGGCATTGATCCGGGCGTGAAATTTCTGGCCGATCCTTATCTTTCGGATTTCAGCCTCGATGACTTCCCGCGCCTCAATACATTTCTGGATCGGCATTTTACTACCCTGCCGGAAGTGTGCCCGGAAAGACCAAAACTCATGACCGATTGGTATCGCAAAAACGGTTTTGAACAAGATATCAAGGGTGAAACCTGGTTTCCGGAATTGCGCCAGTCCCTGGCCTTTCAACACCTGCTGGAGAACAAACAGCCGATCCTATGGCCGGATGATCTGCTGGCCGGAACCACCACCACCAAGGCCATTGGCGCCACGGTTTTTCCCGACGGTCAGGGCACCATGTTCTGGGCGGAATTGAATTCCTCAAGTGCGCGATTGCTTTGCCCGTATCGTTGCGATGCCGAGGCGGCCCGGGTTCTGCATCATGAAGTCTTTCCTTTCTGGCTGCACCGGACTTTCCGCGAATATGTGCGCACCAATTTCAATAGCCCCCTGTGTCAGCGCATCGACGAGCGTTTTGTGGCCTATTTTGTCTGGAAGTCGGTGGGCATCTCCCATACCATTCCCAATTTTAAGCGCCTGTTGCAGCGGGGGGCTGGCGGGATCATGGCCGATATCCAAAGCCGTATGGAAGACCCCGGTTTGAAAGAGGACCAGCAAAAGACCCTGCAAGCCATGCTGAATTGCCTTACTGGCCTGATTGCATATGCATCCAATCTGGCCAGGGAAGCGGAAAGAAAAGCCTGCCTGGAAAAAAATCCGCAGCGCAAAAGGGAATTACTACGTCTGGCGGAAATCTGCCGCAAGGTGCCGCAACAGCCGGCCGAGAGCCTGGATGAGGCCGTCAATACTGTCTGGATCTGTTGGGTGGCGTTGCACAATGAGAACGCCAATACCGGTCTGTCCATCGGTCGCCTGGATCAATTGCTCCAGCCCTATTTGGCGTATGATATGGACTGCTGTACTACCGCGGCGGAGAAAGCGGCCTGCCTCCGCCACGCCTTGGAATTGACCGGTTGCTTGTTCATGCGCATGGCCGACCATGTGCCGCTGTTGCCGGATATCGCCAACTACCTCTTCGGCGGGGCTTCCTCCACCCAGGCCATCACCATCGGTGGGATCACGCCCCAGGGCGAGGACGCGGTCAATGACATGACTTATATCATTTTAAAGGTCACGGAAATGCTGGCCATCCGGGATGCCAATCTGAACGCGCGCTATCATCCGGCCAAGAACAGCGATCAATATTTGCGGCGCCTGTGCGAAGTGAACCTGATCACCGCGGCCACGCCCATCATGCAAGGTGATGAAGCCGTGTTCAAGGCTTTGGGCAAGCACGGCTATCCGGAAGAAGCCGTCCGGGATTGGGCCGCCACCGGTTGTGTGGAGCCCACCATCCAAGGCCGGCATTTCAGCCATACCGCCACGATTTTGCTGAACATGGTGGCTGCCATGGAGATGGCCCTGAATAACGGCCGCCACCCGTTGATGCGCTGGGAAGTAGGCCCGAAAACCGGCCGCATCGAAGACGACAGCTTCCCGGATTTTGAAAGTTTTTTCAAGGCCTGGGCTGTTCAGCAGGAGTTCATCGTGGAACAGGCCGTGACCCTCAACAACTTCCTGGGAAAGGCCCACCAACAGTATCGACCCACCCCCCTTTTAAGCGCCCTCATCGATGGTAGCATTGAAAGTGCTAAAGATGTTGTCCAAGGCGGTGCGTGCTACAGCAGCGGCGGAACATCCAATATCGGTCTGGCGGATGTGACCGATTCCCTCCTGGTCATCAAAAAGCTGGTGTTTGATGAAAAAAAAGTATCTTTCCGGCGTTTGAAAGCGGCGGTGGATACGGATTTCAAACACGAGCCGGCCCTGCTGGCCATGATTCAGAAGCAAGTGCCCTTGTTCGGCTCCGGCGATGAGGAAGCCCAGGCCATGGCCAACCGGGTGGCCAAAACCGTACATGACGCCTATGCCCGGCACACCCTCTACCGCGGCGGGCCTTATACCGCCGGTTTTTGGTCCATGTCCCAGCATGTGGCCTACGGCAGCCTTTCCGGCACCCTGCCCTCCGGTCGCCTGGCCGGCAAAGCCTTCACGCCGGGCTTGACCCCCAGTCCCAAGGCTTCCAAGAATTTTCTGGACAATATCGCCGCGGTGGCCAAGCTGGACCCGGAGAACCTGGACAACAATCTGGCCTTTAATGTGAAATTGGCTGTGGGGCCCAATGATTCACGGGAAAAAACCGTGGAACAAATGCACGCCTATGTGAAGACTTATTTTAAAATGGGCGGGATGCAGATTCAATTTAATACCGTGGATTCGGAAACCCTGAAGGACGCCATGGCCCATCCGGAAAACTACCGGAACCTCATGGTGCGCATATCCGGTTACAACGCTTATTTTGTCACCCTCAACCGGGATATTCAGACGGAACTGGTGGAACGCGCCGAATACGGCCTGGCCTGATTCCTGGGGGCGGTTCGTGAACCGCCCTGATCCAAACGCGGTCATCTCTGTGAAAGAGCCGGTGACAGGCTCTGTTGTTGGCCAGGGCAATCGGATGTAGTTCTTTTCGGGGTCGGGGTCGCTATCGGCATCGGGGTCGGAAAAAAATGGAAAAAACTCGATACCGATCCCGACCCCGATACCGAGAGGTTGGATGGAAGAGATAAAACCAAAACCCTCACGAATCGCTTTGTTTTGGTTGACGATAGCATTCAGACGATTGCCTTGGCTCGCCATTCAGGGCGATTGCATGTAAAAAATGCCCCCTGTCCCTGTTGTGCCGTAAACCCAGAAACCCAAGTACGTTTCCCCTGCTGACCCCAAGACCCAATGTGATGGCCTTGCCGTAGGGGTTGGTTCGCGAACCGCCCCTACCCGTCCCGATGACGGATCGCCCGGGATGATGGAATGTTAAACCAATTGACTTGGCGAACACAATGTGGACAGGCCATCAACCCGAAAGGCTTGTCTCATACCAAAGCTACATGCGATTCCCCTGTCCACCATATTGTTGCCTATTGACATTTTATTTCACATATGAAATAAATTATTTCGTATGTGAAATAATTATTAAAAGGAAACCCATGCAAGATAAACGTTTGTTTTTCATAATCAATAAAGCACAGCGCTCAATGCAGAAATGGGCAGATGCAGAGCTGATAGAACAATTGGGTATATCTTCCGCCCAGATGGGAGCACTTTTTTTTCTTTCGGAAAATAACGGTTGCCTGCTTAAGGAATTGAGCGACGGCTTGATGTTGAACAATTCCGCCATCACCGGTTTAGTTGGCCGTATGGAAAAGGGCGGTTTGATAGAAAAGCGGGACTGTCAGAAGGACGGCCGTGCCTTTCGCGTTTATTTGACTGAAACAGGCCGGACAAAGGTCCGTCTTGGAATCCCCATGGTAGAAGGGTTCAATCAGATGATGAAGCGGATCTTCACGGCGGAGGAAATTGACTTTGCCATAGGTTTCTTCAACAGAATCATCGCGGTTGCCGCTGAAAGAAAGATAAAACCATAACCATGGTTTCAACCATCCCCTCTGTGGGAGCGGCTTCCAGCCGCGATACAGTTGAAACGGCGATCTCGGCCAAAAATATACACGGAGGAAGAGCAATGAATTTTGTTTTAAAAGCCTACAAACGTTTGAACCCCTGGCCTTTTGGGAACCGCATTTTCACACGTTTACTGACCTTCAAAGCCCCGTATTTCCGTTCCATTCGTCCGCTCATCTGTGATCTGCGACCCGGGGCCTGCCGGAGCCTTATGAAAGACCGGCGAAGAGTGCGCAACCATATCGGCACCGTGCATGCCATAGCCATGTGCAATCTGGCGGAGCTCACCGCCGGTCTGGCCGTGGATGTTTCCCTGCCATCGGATTTGCGCTGGATACCAAAAGAAATGAAAGTGCAGTATCTGAAAAAGGCCAAGGGAACCCTGAAAGGAAGTTGTGAATTTGATCCCAAAGTCCTCACCCCTGGGGACATCACCATACCCTTTACTATCACCAACATGGATAACCAGACGGTTTTCCGTGCGGACATCATGTTTTATGTCAGTCCAAGATAAAATTACGATCACCCTACATGTTTTTTCAGGAAAGCAAGTTGATCACTTACGGTCCGTTCAAAATCGGGTTGTACGTATACCTCAAAATGTCCACGCTCATAGGTGATCAGTTCTCCTTTGGGTGCTCTTTTGGCAGCTCTGATTGCGGGTTTGGGTGGTGTGGTGACATCCTTTGTAGCCACCTGGACCAGCAAGGGGCAGGTGAGTTTTGGAGCCAGCTTGCCGGGTGAGTATTGGGCGATGGACAAGAATATTCTGGCCGCCACGGTTTCATTAAACTGCCCTGCCTTTGGGAACAGTCTGCGGGATGCTTCAAATTCACCTGGGGCGGTCATGGCTGCGAGGTCTCCAGGCCTTCCGAAGGCAGGCACATAGAAAGGTTCTTGGCCGAGCATCTTGGTGATCAGATCCCGAACTGCGGCCAGCCCAAGCCGTATGTTCTGCATAGGACCAGCGGCCATGGCAGATGCAAAGCCGTTCATATGGGGCACCTGGGAGATGACTGCGGCGATGTTTTGGTCTTCTGATGTCACGGCCAGGACATGCCCGCCGCTGAAGGATGTGCCCCAGGCCACAATTTTTTGGGGATCCACTTCAGGCAGGGATCGGGCGTATTGGATGGCCGCATGCCAGTCCTCATGCTGTTTTTTGATGTTGAGTATCTGTCTGGGCAAGCCGTCGCTCTCGCCGAAATGGCGATAGTCGAACACCAGGGCATGATACCCGGCCTGGGCAAATCGTTCCGCATAGGCATCCAGGCGCAGTTCTTTTACGCCGCAGAAACCGTGGGCAAGTACAACGCAAGGTGTCTTGCCGGTTTTTAAGGGCTTATACAGCCAGCCCCGACATACCAATCCCTGTGAAACAAACTGAATATTGGCTCTTGCCGCCATGGAGCAACTCCTTGATAAATAAATCGGCTTTATCTGACAATTTGCATTGTCTTGGGAATGATTGCACCCAATTTGCCTAAAAAAAACTAGGCTAGGGAAGCCCCACAACCCGGACAAAAACGGAAGGACTCGTCCTTGATCGGCGCCTGGCAGGCGGCACATTTTTTAGGCACTAGTCCCAGCACCACCAACAGTTCGCCTTCGCGCACCGGCACCATTTTTTTGTCGTGCTTGAAGTCGGCGGTTTTGATCACCCGTTCGACAATGCCGTCCATGGGTGCCAGCACCGCCTTTTCCTGCTTCATGATGGTGATATTGAACAGCTCCTCCCCTTTCTTGACCACATCGCCGGGCTTGACATACATGACCCACAGATCGCCGGTGCTGGGCGAACCCACCTGCGCCGGATTGTTCCGGTCCGCCATTTCCATGGTCCCGGCCATGGCCGCCATGGATTCGGCCACCTTGACCGGATAGGTGAAAGTCTCATCATCCAGTTCATAGCGTACCAGGCTCATACCTTGCAGGTCAGGGGTGCTGATGTCCAGGATCATCATGCGGTGGGGTTTGCCGTCGCTGTCGTTGAAATACAATTCCCGATCCGGGGTGAGGCCCTCGAACCAGACATCCAGGGGCAGCCGGTTGGGGTTGCCGAATTCCTGGCGGAAACGGATAGTTTTCAAGGCATCGGCCGGATGATTGAGATACATGACCAGTTCTTCTTCCGTGGGCTCGCGCTCGATCTGGCGAGTCAAATCCGCGCGTTCTGCCCCAAGATTGATCTCTGTCAGGGAAGCCAGGGGCGAGGCCTGGGTCCGCTGGCTTAACGCTTCCCGGTATTTATTGCCGAAAACGCTTTCATACACCCAATCCGGCGGGAAACCCAGGGGCAGGCGGCCGAATTTGCCCATGAGCAGGTCCCGAAATGCGTCATTGCCCTCCCGATACAGAATCAGGCGTTCCTTTTTCAGTTCCGCATTCAATTTTCCCTCAGGAACACCGGCTACGGATTCCAAAATCCACAATAAATGTCGAACTTCCTCCTCCCCGCCCCGCTGAAAGGCGCGGGTCACGGCCAGAAAAGCGGTGTTCCAGGTGATCTGGGAGCCGGGGGTGACATCGTGATAGCGGACAATGCGGCGGGTTCCGGCCAGAAAGCGCAACATGTAGGGGAGCAAATGAATATACCCCTGTTTCAAGGCGCCTTCCTGGGACGAGGAGGTGGCGCCGCCGGGCATGCCGTGAAAAACCACGTCATGGTCGATGCCGCGGAAATAGGGAGCCGTGTAGCGGTCATAATAAGGCATGATCTGCTTGAGCACGAAATTGCAGGTGCGGATCATCTCCTTGTTCAGGTCGGTTTTGAGTCCCATTTCTTCTTCAATGAAGGCAGCGGTGGAAAGCACCTCCCCCTGGCCGTACCAGCGCACGGCCGCGCCGATGGCCGTGTCGATGATATTGGCCCCGGCCTGGGCCGCTGCGCCGCAAGCCGGCACAAACAGACCGTCGGTGAAATGGCGGTGATAATGAATCACCAGCTCGGGATATTTTTCCCGGATGGCGCTAACCAAAGCCCGCATGAAACGGGGCGGGCAGACCCCGGCCATGTCTTTGAGCCCGATGATGAAATGACGCACGGCCTGGTTTTCAGGCAGCCCGCTGGCCTTGGCCACCATGGCCACTATCTCCTCCACCACGTCCATGTAGTGGGGCACGTCGAATCCTTCGGCCCAGGACAGGGAAACCGCCGGTTCAAACACGTTTCCAGGGGAATTCATGAGCACTTCCGCCAAGGGATACATATTCTCCACATGATTCAGAAAATCAAAGCAGCGCACCACATCGTGCTGCTCGCAGATCCTTTCCGTCGTCAGTCGCATGAGGTTGCGGGGCTGGGGTTTGTAGCCCAGAAGGTTGGTGGAACGCACTAGGATCTGTTTGGGGGTCACCGGTGCGAATTGATTCCAGCTCCGGGCCTCGTTAAAGGGATAGGTCATGTTGGCCATCATGGCCACATGAAAATGGGCCCCGCCGCCGTTCTCGATGGAAAAGAAGCCGCAGCGGTCCAGATAGGGGCCGATCAGGGCATCCTCGGCCAGCCGGAAGCGGTTGCCGCTGTTGGATTGGGTGATGTCCCGGGGCGTCGTGTCCGTGAAATGCACCAGGCCGGTATCGCGGATATAGTCCAAAAGGGCCTGGCGATCCCCCCGGGGATAGACGGCCTTGATTTCGGCTTTGTCCAGGAAGGGCAGCACCGGCGTGAAAGGCGAGAGGCGCTTGTCCCCCTGGCCCCGGTATTCGCCCAATTGCACAAAGGGATTGTAGCCCCGGGCCGAAATTTCAGCCACCAGCCTACTGGCGCGTACGGCCTCCGGTTCCACATCGCGGTAATACAAAAGATCCGGCGCGGTTTCGATGAAGCGCGTATCATAGTCGCCGGTTCGGAAACGGGCATTGTTGATGATGCGGCGATGAAAGGGGATGGTGGTTTTGAGGCCGCCGATGACATATTCGTTTAAAGCCCTGTCCATGATGGCCAGGGTCTTGTTCCAGTCGCGGCCGTAGGCAATGAGCAGGGCCGCGGCGGAATCATAATGGGGTGGGAAAGCATAGCCGCCGGATATACACGAATCCAGCCGCACCCCCGGTCCGCCAGGAGAGATATACCGGGTGATCAGGCCGGAGTTGGGGGCAAAACCGTTGCGGGGATCCTCGCAGTTGATTCTGACCTGCACGGCATGGCTCACCGGCAGGGTTTGCTCCGGCTTGAAACGCAGGGCCGCCCCAAAGGCAACGGCGATCTGTTCCTCCACCAGATCCACGCCATAGCGGCATTCCGTGATACCGTGTTCCACTTGCAGGCGGGTATTAACTTCGATCAGATATTCCCGGCCATCCCCGTCCACCAGGAATTCCACGGTGGCCAGCGAATGATAGCCCACTTTTTGAACCAGTTTTACTGCGTATTCCTTCAGGCGCCCACGGCGTTCATCCGTCATGCCGGCCCAGGGCGAAGGGGTGATTTCCACGAGTTTTTGGTGATTGCGCTGAACCGTGCAATCCCGTTCGTCAAAGGCGAACACATTTCCGTAGCGATCGGCAATGACTTGAATTTCAATATGCCGCACCGAGGTCAGCAGTTTTTCAACAAACAGGCGCGGATTGCCGAACGAGGCCTGGGCCAGGGCCGAAGCTTTGGAAAAAGCGTTTTCCAATTGCGTAAGATCATGGACTTCATAAATACCGCGGCCGCCGCCGCCGCCTTCGGCCTTGAGCATCACCGGCAAGCCGATTTGGGTGGCGGTTTGGCGGGCCTCGGCGATTCCAACCGCCCCTTTGGACCCTGGAACCACCGGTATCGACAGGCTGCGGGCCAGCTCCCGAACCTTGACCTTGTTACCCAAAAGCTGCATGGCCTCGGCCGAAGGGCCGATGAAAAGCAGGCCGGCTTCCTTGCATTTTTGTGGAAAACCGGAATCCTCTGAAGCAAACCCCCAGCCCGGATGCACGGCTGCGGCTTTATGCTTTTTGGCCAAAGCGATGATGCGGTCAATGGACAAATAGGCCCTGGGGTTTTCCCCCAATAGAATCAATTCCTGAGCCCCGGCGGTAAACGGCGCGGTTTTATCCGCATCGGTCACTGTCAAGACCGGCACGGCATTGAAGACTTCCCGGATGGAGCGGATGATGCGCCGGGCGGTAATGCCCCGGTTGGCCACAAGTATTTTTTTGCCACGGATCTCGGCCGCAACTTGTTCAAATGTCTTACTCATTTCATAACTCCCTTATTTTATTTCTGGGGCCTCGGTCATCGTTTCGTTTATGCTCCATTGTGGGAGCGGCTTCCAGCCGCGATTCGGCCGAAATAATGATCAAGGCCATTTCAGGCAGCGGGATAAATGCTGCCTGAATGAAAAACGCGCTGCTGCCCTTCCCCAGTCCGCACCCGTATCCCGCCGCTGGAATCCAGGCCCAGCATAACAACACATGCTTTGGCGCCGTTATAGGCGTCCAATACAATCTCCCGGCCCCGAAAAGCCAGATGCGCCTCAAGGCCATGTAAAAAATCAGCCGGCGCGCCGCCGGCCGTCTTTTCTAAAAAATTTCGGCGCATTTCATGGACAAAGCGTCCCCATATCTCCATGGGCCCAAGGGCAACGCCGAATTCCTGCAAACAACCCGCGGACATGGCATGGGATCGGTCACGGCGGTTGTCCATCGGCGCTGAGGTTAGATTCAACCCCACCCCGGCCACAACCGTTCCGGCTCTTTCCTCGATCAGAATGCCGGCCACTTTTTTCCCGGCCACCAGCAGGTCATTGGGCCATTTGATGGTTGCCCCGAGCCCCAACCCGCTTAACACCACCCGCAGGGCTTCGGCTGCCAGCAAGGATATCAAATTGCACCAGGCCGGGGGCGGTTGCGGGACACACAGTGAAGCATACAAATTACCCGGCGGTGAATGCCAAGGCCTTTGAAACTGCCCGCGACCGGACGACTGGCGTTCCGCCAGCACCCCAGCCCATTCCGGCAGCCTGCCGGCCTCAAACAATTGCCAGGCCAGATCCATGGTGGAAGTGCAGGCTGCGGCAGTAAACAGGGTCAGCCCAAACTTATTTGATTCATGTATTTCCACGAATGTCAATTCGCAATTTCCAGTCTCGGACAACCGCCGCCGCAGGGTTATCCGGCCATATTCCGCAGGCGCTCATATCGCTCCAATACTTGCCTTTCAAGACGAATCTGCAGATCTCCAGCCTCTTCCGGAAATGTCTTTGACAGCGAAGCATACCGTACTTCGCCGTTTAAAAATGCCCTGAGACTTCCGTCCGGCGCCTTGGAATCCAGGATAAACGGATTTTTTCCTTGGGTTTTTAATTCCGGATTGTAGCGATACAACGGCCAGTAACCGGAGTTGACCGCAAGTCGCATCTCTTCCTGACTTTTACCCATCCCGGCCTTGATGCCGTGATTGATACATGACGCATAGCATAAAATCAAGGCCGGACCGTTGTAAGCCTCGGCTTCCAGCATCGCATTCAGCATTTGCTTTTTATCCGCGCCCATGGCCACGGAGGCGACATATACATACCCATAGGTCATGGCCATGGCGCCCAGGTCCTTTTTGGCCGTCTTTTTGCCGGAAGCGGCGAATTTGGCCACGGAGCCGGTGGGGGTGGCTTTGGAGGACTGGCCGCCTGTATTGGAATAGACTTCCGTATCCATTACCAGAATGTTGATATCTTCCCCTGTGGCCAAAACATGATCAAGGCCGCCGAAGCCGATATCATAAGCAGCCCCGTCACCCATAAAAACCCAGTATGACCTCTTGGTAAACAGGTCCCCGCAGTCGGCAATTTCTTTTAAGAGCGGGTGGTTGCCATGGTCCGGCAGCAGGGTCTTGAGACGGTCGCCGAATTTTTTGGCTCCCACAGGGTCCTGCCGGTTCTCCAGCCAGCCTGTGGCCGCTTCCTTGACGGCCGGATGAATGTCATTCGCCTGAACCGCTTGCTGCAAGAGCAAGACCAGTCTTTGCCGCTGCTGCAAGGCGCCTAGAAACATACCATAGGTGAATTCAGCCGGATCTTCAAAAAGGGAGCTGGCCCATGTGGGACCGCAACCATCCTGGTTGACGCAGTAGGGTGCCGAAGGAGCAGAACCACCCCAAATGGAGGAGCAGCCTGTGGCGTTTCCGACCACCATGCGTTCACCGAATAACTGGGTCAGTAATTTCACATAGGGTGTTTCTCCGCAACCGGCGCATGCGCCGGAAAACTCCAGCAGCGGCTGGGAGAACTGGCTGCCTTTGATGCTGTGACGCTTGACAAGCTGATCGCGCACCGGAATGGTGAGGACGTATTCATGGCAAGTCACCTGCTGCTCCACCTGACTTTCCATGGGCCGCATGACCAAGGCCGGCTTTTTGGCCGGGCAGATGTCCGCGCAATTGCCGCAGCCGTAGCAATCCAGGGTGTTGACCTGAATCCGGAATTGATAGTCCGTGAGCTCTTTGCCCATGGCCTTGATGGCGGCAAAGCCCTTGGGTGCGGCGGCGGCTTCGTCCGCCGTCAACAGCAACGGACGTATGGCGGCGTGGGGGCAGACCAAGGCGCACTGGTTGCACTGGATGCAGTTTTCCCCGTGCCATTCCGGCACTTCAATGGCCACACCGCGTTTTTCATAACGGGTGGTGGCAACCGGGAAAATCCCGTCAGGAGCAAAAACACCCACCGGCAGGCCGCTGCCTTTCAACTCCAGCATGGGTCTCATGATGTTGGTGACAAAATGTGGCTCATCCTTGTTGACTTTGGTTGTATTTTGATCCGCGGCATCAGCCCATTCCCGCGGATATGGAATTTTTTCCAACTGCTGTAAGGTGTTATCCACCGCTGCCTGGTTCATCCGCACGATCTCATCCCCCTTTTTGCCGAACATGTTGGCAATCTCGGCTTTCAGCCCGGCAACGGCGGCCTCCACCGGCAGAACCCCTGCCAGGGCAAAAAAAGCGGTTTGCATAATCATGCTGATGCGCCCCCCCAAGCCGACTTCAGCAGCGATTTTCACCGCATCAATATTATAAAATTTCAAGCCTTTTTGCGCTATAGTGCGTCGCATGTGGGCCGGCAAGCGGATTTCCATTTCAGGCGCGCTCCAAGGGGAATTGAGCACAAAAGTTCCGCCGGGCTTGATTCCCTCCAGCACATCGTACTTGTTTACATAAGATGAATTATGACAGGCGATATAATCCGCTGCCTCAATCAGATAGGTGGAGCGGATGGGGGCCTGACCAAAACGAAGGTGGGATACGGTGATGCCGCCGGATTTTTTGGAATCATAGGAAAAATAGGCCTGGGCGTACATGGGTGTATTATCTCCGATGATTTTGATGGCGCTTTTGTTGGCGCCTACAGTGCCGTCCGCCCCGAGGCCCCAGAATTTGCACTGCACGGTTCCCGTATGCGGCAGCGCGAATTCCACGGGAACCGGCAACGAAGTCTGGGTAACGTCATCGCAAATTCCCACGGTAAAATGATCTTTGGGGGTTTCCGCCTTTATATTATCAAAAACAGCTTTGACCATGGCCGGTGTGAATTCCTTAGACCCCAGCCCATATCTGCCGCCGATGATGAGCGGTGCGTTTTTGCACCCGTAAAACGCCGCACAAATATCCAAATAAAGCGGCTCGCCCAGGGCGCCCGGTTCCTTGGTGCGATCCAGCACGGCAATGCGTTGAACCGTGAGAGGAATCGCCGCCATCAGGTGCCGGACGGAAAAAGGACGAAACAACCTAACCTTGACCAGACCGATTTTTTCGCCTGCCTGGACCAAATGAGTCACGGTTTCTTCAATGGTTTCACAGGCTGAACCCATTGCCACAATAATGTTTTCAGCCCTGGGATGGCCGATAAAATCAAAGGGGCTGTATGATCGACCGGTGAGTTCGCGGACTTTTTTCATGTAGTTTTCGACAATTTCGGCTGTTTTCAGGTAATAGGGATTGGCGGCTTCGCGGCCCTGAAAATAAATGTCCGGATTCTGGGCCGTGCCCCGGATTTCGGGCCGTTCCGGGCTGACACCGCGGCTGCGGAATCTCGCAAGGGCCGCCGGATTCACCAGCCGCGCCATATCGGCATAATCTATGGTTTCGATCTTCTGAATTTCATGGGATGTCCGAAAACCGTCGAAAAAATGTAAAAACGGCACGCTGGCTTCCAGGGCCGACAAATGTGCCACCAAAGCAAGATCCATCACCTCTTGGACCGAGGATGACGCCAACATGGCAAAACCGGTCTGGCGCACGGCCATGACATCCTGATGGTCGCCGAAAATGGAAAGGGCATGGGTGGATATAGACCGGGCCGTTACATGGAGCACTGCCGGAAGAAGCTCGCCGGCTATTTTATACATGTTGGGGATCATTAAAAGCAGTCCCTGGGAGGCCGTGAAGGTGGTGGTCAAAGCGCCGGCCGTCAACGAACCGTGTACAGACGCCGCCGCCCCCGCTTCCGACTGCAGTTGCCGGACCAACAACGGCTGCCCGAAAATATTCAAACGGCCTTCCGCCGCCCATTCATCGGCAATTTCCCCCATCGGAGAGGACGGCGTAATCGGATAGATCGTTGCCACTTCACTCAGGGCATAGGCCACATGGGCCGCAGCCTCATTTCCATCCATCATTTTTTGGGTTTTGAACATAAAAGCTCCTTTTTTATCGGCTGTATTATTCATATCAAGAGGCCTCTGCTAAAAATACATTAGCCCGGCGGACATTATCGACAAAGGCCGCCAGTTCAAAAGAGACCGGAGACAGCTTTTGTACATCTTCTTCGGTCAGTACGCCGGTCATGGACGGTACGTGTCTGCCATCCGGAATGGTCACCCCCTCCACCAGGGCTTGGTGTTGAATCATCACACCTTTGCCTAGAAAGGCTTTGAACACCACGCTTTTGAATCCGATGAAACAATTCTCGCCCACATGACAAGGCCCGTGGATAACGGCTCCATGGGCCAAAGATGAACCCTTTCCGATTCGAACCGAGGCGCCGCCCAGGGCGTGGATGATGACACCATCCTGGATGTTGACTTCGGATTCAATGACAATCGCCTCCACCTTTCCCTGTGCGCAGGGCTCATCCGCGCGAATCACGGCATTGGGCCCCACAAAGACTTTTCCGCCGATCTGAACATTGCCGATCACCACGGCCGATGAATGAACAAAGGCCGTGATGTCAATACGGGGCTTGTCCCCGGCGTGATTTCTCTGGATCATCCCATCACCTCCGTATTATTGTTTTCCAATTAATCGGTTCAGGGCTTCAGCATACTTTTCCGCTGTCTTGCTGATGACGTCCGCAGGCAATTCCGGAGCTGGTGGCTGTTTGTCCCACTGTATTTTTTCCAGATAATCCCTTACAAATTGTTTGTCGAAGCTCGGCGGAGACATCCCTGGCCGATACGTATCAGCCGGCCAAAACCGAGATGAATCCGGAGTGAATATCTCATCGATCAGAATCAGTTCGCCACCGATCAGGCCGAACTCAAATTTGGTGTCTGCAATAATGATGCCCCGTTGTTTAGCAAATCCGGCAGCATGGTTATACAACCGCAAACTGATGTCCCGCACCTTGTGGGCAATTTCCACGCCTACAATTTGTTCGGCCTTTTCAAAAGAGATGTTCACATCATGCGCCCCTGCATCAGCCTTGGTGGAAGGCGTAAAAATAGGTTCAGGTAGACGGTCAGCCTCTATAAGTCCTTTGGGTAGCTCAATACCGCATACACAACCGGTATGGCGATACTCATTCCAGCCTGAGCCGACCAGGTAGCCACGTACAATGGCTTCAATTGCTAATGGTTTGGCTTTTTTCACCAACACCGTTCTTTGGGCCAATTCCTCTCGCCGCCAGCGTTCGTTGTCAACCCAATCCTCCAAGACCGGATTTTTATCAACAATATGATTGTCGATTATATCCGTGGTTCTATCGAACCAGAAGTTTGACAAACGTGTCAGCATTGCCCCCTTACCTGGAATGGCATTGGGAAGCACATGATCAAAGGCTGAAATGCGGTCGCTGGCAACGATTAAAAGATGATGGTCATCGCTGCATATATAAACATCGCGGACTTTTCCTTGTCGTAAAAACTTGAAACCGGCAGTCGCGGTCATGGATATTTCCTCCTTTTCCACAAAAAAAGGCCGTCATTCGGAATACGAATGACGGCCTAATCTTTTTTAAGCACCCTTCCATAATACTTGGGAAGGGCCCATTCAAACCCTCAGGCTTATAATTGTGTCACCACTTCAACCCTTCAGAAGAATTTCGCTCGCGCGCCGTTCTTTAAATTGGTTGGAGTTGACTAATAGTTATAATGCATGTTTTTTGTCAAGGATTATATTTGCACTGGTGAAATAAATATTCCGTTGGGTGCTTATGCGTGTGCAAAATCATCCAAATTTTGAATGCGATACCAGGGTGAAAATTATCACACGCTCGCCGGTGACCGTGCTGATATCGGTATGCAGACTCTTTACTTTAATTCCGGTGATGGCTTCCACGGCAGTTTCCAGCAATGGCCGCCCTTTCTCAAGCAACGCGATCCGAACACGTTTGATCAACTCGCGGCCTTCATTCTGTTTGGAGGTATCTGCCAGGCTGTGCTCGGCCTGGGTCAGCACGCCCTTTAAACGTACCAGCACCATATCATCAAGAATGTAGGCCTTGGTCTCCAACGGGCCTCTTCCCATAAATTCTTTTTCAAACTTGATCACCGCTTCGGCGATTTCAGCTTCTATTTGGCCTTTGGTCCGATTCATGGCAGGTTGTTTCATCTTTTATATCATTAATGCGGCGACCCCGTTGCTGGCTGCCAGCGCGGGGTCGTCTTTCATCCTCAATAAAACAAGTTGATTTTATTTCATAGCATCCTTGTACCGAATCATCAAGAATAAGCCGGATTATCTTTTCACCATCGGCCGAATGCCGATCAGGCCGAGAGAACCTATCACGAGCCACACTATGCCAGCCGATGGGGGAAAGTCGGTTGAAGAGGCGATGAAACAGCCGCCGCCACTGCCGCCTTCCGCAGCCGGAGCCGGGGCAGAAGCCGTATTGGCTGTGGCCTGGCGGGTGATAGTCTGGTTGCTGGAAGGCGTGGCGGTCAAGGCCTGATAGGCATTCACGCGCCCGGAGGTAATGTTGGCTTCATGCAGATCCGCCACCGTGTCCACTGTATTCATGATTTGATCCTTGACTTGGACCGGGGTCAAATCCGGATAGTGGGCGAAGATCAAGGCTGCTACGGCTGCCACCATGGGGGCGGCAAAGGAGGTACCTTGGGTTTCGCCGTAATTATTGCTTGTCAGGGTAGAGATGATGTTTTCCCCTGGGGCGGACACATCCACCCAATTGCCGTAATTTGAGAACCAGCTTTTTTTATCCTGGCGGCTGCTGGCCCCGACAGAGATGAGCCCGGGAATGTCATATGCCGCCGGATATACCAGGGCGCCCGAGCCTTCATTGCCGGCGCTGCATACCACCAGGGCGCCCTTGCTGACGGCGTACTCCAGGGCGGCTTTATAGCTGTTGCTGTAACGGTTGCTGCCGGAACTGATGTTGATCACCTTGGCGCCGTTATCAACCGCGTAAATCACGCCTTTAGCGATATGGGAGGAACTCAGGGCCGAAGAGCCATCGGTATTCATGTAGCCAGCGCGAATGAGCATGATTTTGCATTTACCGGCAATGCCGGCGATGCCGATACCGTTGCCGGTGGTGGCGCCGATAACACCCAGCACACGATTGCCATGGGAGGATAACAGAAAGGTGGGATCATTGTCTTCATCTTGATAATCATTGTTCGGATCATTCAGGCCCACCGGTTGATGAACAAAATCCCAGCCCACCACGTCATCTACATAGCCGTTTTGATCATCATCAATACCGTTGTCTGCAATTTCCCCGTGATTATGCCAAATATTTTCCTGCAGATCTTCATGGGTCAAATCAAAACCCATGTCGATCACCGCCACAATGATGTTTTCATTGCCGGACTCCACTTCCCAGGCCTTGGTGATCTGAAGGTCGGCTCCCTCTGTTTCATAATTGCTCAGGCTCCATTGGCGTGGGAAAAATTCATCATTGGGTTTTTCTTGGGTTTCGCTGGTATAATTGGGCTCACAGGTTTTTACCAGGGGATGACGCCGCAGCTCCGCCGCCATTTTGGTCACAGATGCGCCCTTGGGCAAGGTCAGAACATAATAATGAATTTTTTCAATCTTTTCATGCACTGTCAGCCCATGGTCGTCGATCAGGCCGGCAATGGCATCCATGTCCGCCTCCGGCTTAAAATTGACCACCACCTGACCTTCCACATAACCCTGATTTTCAGCAGCCTCTGCAAAACCGCAGGCCAGTACCAGCAAACAGATTACTATCATCTGTTTGGTCACGACTTGCCATTTTTTCAGATGTTTTCCGAGGCTTTGGGCGGAAATACCCAGCATTTTCGCTGCTGTGCGGGAATCACCGCCGCTTCTTTTCAAGGCCTCATTGATGAGCTGACGGGTGATTTTTTCAATGGTCGGAAGTTGTTTGGTGAATCTGATTGTTGCCATGGTGCGTCCCCCTTTTGTTGTGAGCGTTGCCCTGTACTTGAGCAAGGGGGGTGCCATGGAAAAAAATTAATATAATTTATTGTAATTATATCATAATATTCAAATATAAATGAATCTTGCTAAAATGAATACCAGGCAACCCAAGTTGCTGTACCAAACTTGCCGTTGCTGATGGATGCCCGGCCGGCGTGGGTTTTATCATGGCAACCCAGTCGGTTCACACCGCAACCCAGGTTGCAGGCTTTTTTTCTTAAAGAAGATTTAGGATAAAGAAACCCCGAACCGATGGTTTCGATTCGGGGTCGTTTGTTGGTATTCAAGGGAGAGCCATAGGCGTTTGAAAAGGCTTTTGGGCCTATTTTCGTTTCAACAAATTTCTGGCAGTGCTGATTTCAATATATGAAGCGCCGAAATCTGAGCCGAAATTGCCGGCCAGAACTGTGATCAGACTATCCTCGTCAAAATATTTTTCTTTCAACAAACGGGTCAAGGCGGTCCGCAGGAATTCGTGGGAAGACAAATCCGATTCCATGTAATCCGCATAAACCCCATAGGACAAAGCCAGCTCCCGCATCACCCGTTTACTGTAGCACTGGGCAAAAATCGGGTTTTCGCCACGGTAGGCGGCCAGACTCAAAATGGTTTTGCCACTGATGGTATCGGCAATCAGGGCTCTGGTTTTGAGCCGCAAGGATGCTTTCACCGCTGCCTTGGATAAATAACCGGTAACATTGTTCTTGGCCTCATAAGCAGTATCAATAAAGGTGCTGAGGCTGGACTCAACTTCCTCGGCGATTTTGGCCATCATTTTAACAGCCTCCAGGGGATATTTGCCGCTGGCGGTCTCAGCGGAAAGCATGATGGCATCCGTGTGATCCAGGCAGGCATTGGCCACATCGGAAACTTCCGCCCGGGTGGGCCTGGGTGAATTCACCATGGATTGCAGCATCTGGGTGGCAATGATCACCGGTTTTCTACGCTCAATGCATTTCCTTACCAGATTTTTCTGGATAATCGGTATCCTTTCCGCCGGAATCTCAATGGCCAGATCCCCGCGGGCCACCATCACGCCATAGGCATGATCCAAAATTTCATCAATATTGTTGACCCCTTCCTGATTTTCGATTTTCGCGATGATTTTTATCTTACTCTTGTGGCTATCCAGGATGGTCTGAATAGCAAGAATGTCTTCCTTTGATCGTACAAAAGAATGGGCAATAAAATCAATATTATGATCAATAGCAAAAGCGATAAAGGCCTTGTCTTTTTCACTCAGGGAGGGCAGGTTTCTGACTTTGACGGACGGCACATTGATCCCTTTGCGGCCGCGGATGGCGCCGTCGTTTTTCACCTCGCATTTCAACGCCTGGCCGGTTTTTTCCAATACGGCAAGTTCAATATCCCCGTCATCAATTAAAATCCTGTCTCCTGGGGAAAGATCATCCACAAAATGATCATAGGTGACAAAAACACATTCCGGGGAAGATGATTTTTCGTGATCCCCCTTGACCAGAATTACATCGCCGCATTTTACTGGAATTTCTCCTTGCAATTCAGTAGTTCTGATCTCAGGCCCCTTGGTATCGATCATGATGGCGATCCGTTCGGAAACCGTGCGCACATTTTGAATAACGGCCAGGGCCTCCTCCGGTGTTTGATGGGCTGTATTCATTCTGACCACATCCATTCCGGCTTGGTGAAGCTCTTTTAGAAGAGACGGCTCGCAGCGCTTTTTAGATAGCGTTGCAATTATTTTTGTTCTTTTCATTTTTTCATTCCTTGAAATTCCTGAAAATTTTATTTAAAAGTATCGATATGGACGCCGCATTGATCAATCCTTTTATTAAAGCAACCATTGCTGTTCTGCAGACCATGGCCCATATTAAAGCCCAGGCTGATAAACCCTATTTGAAAAAAGATCCTTATGCCACCGGTGACGTGACCAGTGTAGTGGGGTTGACCGGTCGGCCGAACGGTTCAATCTCCATCAGCTTTGATGAAGCCGGCTTCCTGCACATCGTATCCGGTATGTTCGGTAAGCCCTGGCCGGAACTGAACAGCGAGGCGGCTGATGCTGCCGGCGAATTAATGAATATGATATCCGGGATGGCGCGTCGGGAATTGGAAAAAATCGGGCATGTCTTTCAGGGGGCCATTCCCAGTGTTTTTCGGGGCCGAGGGCATAAGATCACCCATATTACCGAAGGCCCACAAATCGCAATTCCATTTACAACCGCGCAAGGAAAATTCATAGTCGAGATCTGTTTTGAATCCGAGTAATTCGACAATTCGTCTTGACGGATTGATCCTGCTCAGGCTTTGAGGAATTTCCCCAGGTTTTCAATGGTGGATTCAGCTTTTTCCATGGAATCCACCAAATGAACGCTCAGCTCAACATCCTTTTCGCTGGTTTCAAAAATTCCATTTACTTCCCGTGCATCCGAATTAATCACTCGCACAACTTTACCTGCTCCTCCATATTTTAAATTATAATACACTTTCCGCAATTGAAAGATCACTCGCCGGTCTTCCAGGTGCGTAAGTTTGGCAATATCTATAATGACATTGAAACCTTCCCGCAAATTGGGAGAAACTGATAGGATGCCGTTGGATGCTTGTTTGGAAAAGCGGTAATCAATGGAGCCGGACAGCTCAATATACAGGCGGTTGCTGGATTCATCCAGCCAAACCCGCCATTTGGAATTGCCCTTTTTGCCTTCCCGCTCCAAGGGCGGCCTTTTTTTTCCGAACAGATCCGCAATATGGTTATATTTTTTTTCCGCCTCCACCAGCTCGGCTTCCAAGCGCTCGATTTCCCGCACAAGCACAGGAACAGCCCTCAGCGCCAAGTCCACGTCCTGAAGATCGACCCGGGATTTGTTTCTAAATTTATTTTTAATTTCGTTCAGATCCATAGCATCCTGTTCTTTCACATATTGTTATTTTGATCCATGTGCTGTGGGGAGCGGACAAAAATAAGATAAGATATCATGAGCTATCACGGTTTATATTACCTGGTTCACTGGGCTGAATCAACATCAAATAACCGGTTTCGCATATTTTCTGAAAGGCACCTTTAACCTTGACAGGGTTCATGGTTTTATCCATAATCCTATCCCAATGGGAAATGTGCTCTGAATGTACAACTTACTGAAATGCGACAATAAATCATGAATGAACTTGACGCCATCCTTCTCCGGCTCCAGGAAAACGAAGAAATCACCAAAAAATTTCATCGAGTTGAAACAAAGATCCTTTCCATACTCAATTTCAAAGATCTTTTCGAGGTATTGCTCACTGAAATCCAGGAAAACTTCAAGGTGCCCTATGTCTGGATTTCCATGGTGGAAAATTGCGAAATCTCCAACCTGATAGAGTCCCTGGGCTCATCTGAATTGCTCAAGGAACACATTAACATCATCGACAAGGAAGTGTTCTTGGATCTGATCGAGAATCATGCTGATCCGATTTTGATAAATAAAAAACTGAAGCCGTATTTTAAGCTGTTCCCGCAGAATCGAAAGTTTTTCATCAAATCCTTGGCGGTTGCTCCGCTGGCATTGGATGGTGAAATCATCGGTAGTCTTAACCAGGCTGATGCCTCCCCATCCCGGTTTCAGCCCGGCATCGACACTTCTTTGCTTCAACAGTTGGCCCTAAAAGTATCCATCTGTCTCTCCAATGTCACGGCCCATGAAAAGCTGAAATTTTTGGCATACCATGATGCCCTCACCGGGTTGCTGAATCGCCGGGTCATGGAAAAAATACTAAAACGTGAATTTCAGCGCGCGAAACGATACAACACACCGCTTTCCGTGGTTTTTATCGACCTTGATTTTTTCAAGCACCTCAATGACACCTATGGCCATGAGCGCGGTGATGACATTCTTGTTTTTATGGCTGAAATCCTGATGAAAATGAGCCGGCAATCGGACATTGTGGCCCGCTTTGCCGGAGATGAATTTGTATTGATCCTGCCGGAGACCGATCAGCATAAAGCAGAAAATCTGATGGCGCGGATAGTCGCCCATTTACAGTTAAATCCATATAAATTTCAGCAATATGAAGTTTTTATTGCCTTAAGCTACGGGATTGCCACCACCTGCCAGGCAGAAGTTGAAAACCATGGATCGCTCTTGAAATCCGCTGATGAAAAATTGTATCAGCATAAAAAGCTGCGGGCGGTCAAACCCCAAGATATTGTCAAGAAAAATCCGGATAATAAAATCATCAACCTGCCCTCGGCCGTTATGGATAAGAACGGCCATCCGGCAGATGGCCGATAACAAAATCAGCAACTTGTCGAGCCCCGTTGGCCCGCTTCTTGGCAATACGGGGCAATGACAGTAGGTCATCAAGGCGGGCAACCCAAGACCCGCATTGGAATTCCGCTGGCTCAATAGACACGCCATGAATATTTTTTTCTATGAATTCAACCAGTTTTTCTGATTCGCGGAAACGCGGACGCGCAATGAATCCAAAGGGCACACCGGCTTGGTATACTTCCGCAATGGTGCTGTATCCGGCTTTTCCAACAACTCCGTCCACGGCCTGAACAAGGTCTGGATGAAAAAAGTCCGAATGATGGGGCAGACAAACCATGTTTCCTATTTTCTTTGTGCTGTCCGCTCCTCCAGGGACGACAAAGCAAACATCCGGGCGTTGCCCGAATTGGTCTAAAAAATCCATCCGGCCCCTGACACCTCCCATGGTAATCAGAATGGCCGGCATCTCATCCGGTATGCCCAGGCGCTGCCGTACTTCCTTTCGCGAAGTCCTATTGCCGCGGCTGATGGGTGCCGCGCAAAGGTCTGAAATCTGCTTGCGGCACACTGGTTCGGTCTGAACATGAAAATCCGCTTGCTGAAACAGGCCCTGTAAATAACCCACATGTCCTTGAAAGCCGGAAGTTTGATCTCTATAAGCCTCATAAATCCAATCCCAGGTGAAATTCTCAACCAATATGGACGGCAGGCCTATCTGCCCGGCCACATGAATACCCAAAGGAGAGATGTCGGAGATGATCATCCGGCATCCGGTTTGCGCCATCAATCGGCAAAGCGGATCTGTTTGCGCGGGCCGCAATGGAAAAAATTCATTCAAAGCTTCAATGGTGGCCGGAATATCTTCTTCCAGCGGCCCTTTCTGAATCAGACCGATATCGGTTTGATAGGCATGATGCTGAAACCCATTTCCCAGGGAATCTGAAAAAAACCAGGCGGGAATAGTGGTAATAATATGAAAGCGCACAGTCGGAAGAAGCTCATGGATCGACTCCATCACGGCAGCCGCCCTGGAAGCATGTCCAAAACCATGGGCTGAAACAAAGTATCCAATGGGTATGGGTAAGGAAGGGTCGCTTGCTTTTATCATTCCATTGCCTCAAGCTTTCTGCTCATCTAAATTTTATATATATTGACATGTAAAACAGGCTATACTAAATAAACAGACTGTTCGGTATGTTTTTTTATTTTTCAACCGGCAAGGATTGATCCAAGCCTGAGCGTTTGTTTCAAAATGCCTGATCTTGGTCAAGCTTATTACAAAGGAGACCATTATAATGGAGCCCATTACCTTTTTTTCAAACATTGCCCAGGATCCTGGTAAATATGCTGCTGATTGGAAAAAAGCAACCAAAGGAAAAATCGTCGGTCATTTTTGCTCGTATACTCCGGAGGAAATCATTACGGCTGCCGGGGCCTTGCCATTTCGCATCTTCGGAAAAAGCGCGAGCATATCCAGGGCCGACGCGCACTTGCAAGCATATAGCTGCAGCCTTGTCCGGGGCGGACTGGAGGATGCCCTGGCCGGCCGGTTGGATTTCCTGGATGGAACGGTTTTCCCCCATACCTGTGACTCCATTCAGCGGCTTTCCGATATCTGGCGTCTGAACATCAGAGATAAATTTCACATGGATATTATCCTGCCGGTCAAACTCAACACAGACAGTGCCGGGGATTATATGACCCAGGTGCTGGAAAAATTTAAAAACGAATTGCAGACTGCTTTATCAGTTGAAATCACCGCGGAGCACCTCCGGGCCGCTGTCCAAGTCCACAACCGCATCCGCGCCGGACTTGCCAAGTTGTATGAATTACGGCGCAGCTTTCCCAATTTGGTGAGCGGCAGCATGGTCCATACCATATTCAAGACCGCCATGCTCATGGATCGCTATCAGTTTGCCGATGCCCTGGAGGGCTTCATCGCAGGAATGGATACCCAAAACAGCAAGCCTGTTCATTCCAAAAAAATTGTTCTCACCGGCGGCCTTTGCAATATGCCGGATATTTATCAGGTGATCCAAGCCTCGGGGGGCGTTGTGGTTTGGGATGATTTTTGTACGGGTGCCCGCTATTTTGAAGGTATGATTGAAAATGACGGACCGATCCTGAATGCCATTGCCGGGCGCTACCTCACCCGCGTGGTGTGTCCGGCCAAACATGCCGGCATCTATTCGCGGGGCGATTACTTACTGAAACAGGTTAAAGCACAGAATGCCGCAGGGGTTATTTTCGTTTTTCTGAAGTTCTGTGATCCCCATGCCTTTGATTATCCGTACATGAAAACCATGCTGGAGAAAGAAGGCATCCCGCATCTCTTGCTTGAAATCGAAGACCAAGTCGCTGCCGAGGGCCAATTACGGACCCGCTGCGAGGCCTTTATCGAAATGCTGTAATCCCCAATGAAATTTCAGGATGAAGGAGAACGCCATGTCCAGCACGGTTCAGGAAAAAGATCCTTTTAAGGAAAAACGCAAAATTAAAGCCGTCCAAAAGATGAAGGAAATAATGACGGCCTATTATATTGAAGCCAAAACCCCCACCCAGCAAACCGGAAAGAAAATCGCCTGGATCACCAGCGGCGGGCCGGTTGAACCCCTGATTGTCATGGACGTCATCCCCGTTTACCCGGAAAATTACGGTGCCATGATCGGAGCCAGTAAAATGGGGGTGGACCTGTGTGAAAAGGCTGAAGAGATGGGCTATGCCCGGGATCTTTGTTCCTATGCCCGGGCCGATATCGCCAGTGCAACCATAAACGGTGGGCCCATCGGTGGTTTGCCCAAACCCGACATGTTGATTTGCTGCAACAATATCTGCGGTACGGTCATGAAATGGTATGAAGTCCAGGCGCGATATTTCAACGTACCGCTTTTCATATTGGATACGCCCATTTGCCATCGGGAATACTCCAAAGAAATCAAAGCCTATGTTGAACAACAGATTCTCGAATATATCCGCTTCCTGGAAACGGTTTGCGGTAAACCCTTTGATTATGACCGCATGCAAGAAGTCGGGGCCTTATCCATAAGGGGTCAACGCCTTTGGCAGGACATTCTCGATACAACCTTGCATAAGCCCGCGCCCATGACCTGTTTTGACGCCTTTTTCTTTTTGGCGCTGATTGTAACCCTGCGCGGCAAGCAGGAAGTGGTGGATTATTATGAAATGCTGCTAGCGGAAATGAAGGCCAGAATCGCCGCAGGCATCGGCATGCTGCCCAATGAAAAATACAGGCTGCTTTGGGACAACCTGCCCATCTGGTATAAGACCCGCTGGCTTTCCGAAAAATTCGCGGCCCATGATGCCAGCCTGGTGGCCGACACGTATACTTCGGGTTGGTGCAGCTCCCTGCAATATGTGGATGAAAACAATTTTTTGGGCTCCCTGGCGGAATCCTATACCCGCATTTTTCTAAATACCGGCACGGATGAAATGGCCAAGCGGATCATTGAAATGGCGGACAAATACCAGGTGAACGGTCTGGTGCTGCATTCCAACCGTAGTTGCAAGCCCTATTCTCTGGGCCAATATGATATTCAAAGGATTGTTCAGGAACAACGCGGACTCCCCACCCTGATGATCGAGGCCGATATGGTGGACGAGCGCAATTTTTCCGAGAGCCAAATCGAAACCCGTATTGATGCCTTTATCGAAATGCTGAAATAATGGGGTTTGCATTGCCCATTTCATGGGAAGGTGATAGGAAATAATTCCATTTAAACACAAACAAAGAGGGCCTCTAATGATCTCAGCAGGCGTGGACATCGGCTCCATCAGCGCCAAAGCCGCCATAATTCAGGACCAAAACATTCTCGGCACCCATGTGATCCTAACCGGCTACAATGCCCGTAACGCCGGAGAGCAGGTTTTTAACGAACTCCTGATGCGCCTATCAATTGGGCCGGAAGGAATTCAGCGCATCGTGGCCACCGGCTATGGGAGAAACAGTGTCACCTTTGCCCATAAAGCCGTGACGGAAATCACCTGCCATGCTGCCGGAGCCCATTACCTACAGCCTGAAACCAAGAGCATCATCGATATCGGCGGTCAGGACAGCAAGGCCATTGTCATCGACAGCCAAGGCAAGGTCAAGGATTTTGCCATGAACGACAAATGTGCCGCCGGCACCGGCCGCTTTCTAGAAGTGATGGCAAGGGCCCTGGAAGTGGATCTGGATGCTTTCGGCCACTTGTCCTTGACCGCCGACAATGCCGCGGTCATCAGCAGCCTGTGCACGGTGTTTGCCGAGTCGGAAGTGATCTCACTGATTTCCAAAGGCGAAAAACGCGCCAACATCATTGCCGGCATCCACGAATCCATTGCCGCCCGGGTCATTGCCATGGGCAACCGCATCGGCTTGCAGGCCCCGGTCATGATGACCGGCGGGGTGGCCAAAAACATCGGGGTGGTCAAGGCCCTGGAGAAAAAACTGAAAACCGGCATCATGGTGTCTGAAAACGCCCAGGTCAACGGCGCCATCGGCGCAGCCCTGATTGCAGCAACCTTATAGTGCAACAAAAGGAGGAACAGATGAACACACCTGTTTACGGACTTGAGGATAAGGTTTTTATGGTTACCGGAGGTAGCCGCGGTATCGGTTTGGAAATCGCCCGCATGCTCTTGCAGGAAAAGGCCCGGGTGATCATCTGCGGCCGCAAGGAAGATGGTCTTGCTGCTGCTAAAGCCGGGCTGAATGCCGAGGCGGGGCGCCTCCTGACCATCGCCGCCCATATCGGAAAGGAATTGGATGTGGAGCAGCTTTTTCAAAAGGCCCTGGATCAATTCGGGCGCCTGGACGGCCTGATCAACAATGTGGGCATGAACCTCGTCACCTCCCTGCTGGAGGCGGAACCATCCCTTTGGCAAAAAATCATGGATTCCAATCTCAATGGAACCTTTTTGTGCAGCCGCAAGGCCGGCAAAATCATGCGGGAGCAGAAAAGCGGCAAAATCGTCAGTATTTCCTCCATTGCCGGTCGGCGGGCCGCGCCGGCCATGGGCATCTACGGCATTGCCAAAGCCGGGATCGAGATGATGACCAAAGTAATGGCCCAGGAACTTGCGCCTTTCAACATCCAGGTGAATGCCGTGGCCCCGTGCATGGTGAAAACCGGCTTCAGCCAGTTGTTCTGGTCCAATTCTCAGTTGCATGCGGAAATCGTCAAGACCATCCCCCTGGGCCGGATCCCCGAACCCCTGGACATCGCCCATCCGGTGCTTTTCCTGTGTTCCAAAGGCGCCGACTTTATCACCGGACAGACCATCATGGTGGACGGCGGCGCCAGTGCGGTCTAATTGGGTCATTGTTTCAGCCCCCCATAAGCGTTAAGTTAATATTCATTAATGTTATCGCTTGATAACTATGCGCTTATGCCCCCCCCCATCCCCCATTGTAGGAGCGGCTTCCAGCCGCGATGCGGCCGCATTGCCTTCCCGTTTTTTTAACAAGTCTATCCAAGACAAGTCTTGACTTGACAAAATCCAAAACGTGGCGTAAGTTCTTTCAAAAGGAGAAAAATAACGGATGTTTATAGGGAGGCGCAAAGAATTTGCCGTTCTTGAAGACGCGTATGCCGGCAAGCAATCGGCCTTTATTCCCATCTACGGGCGACGGCGCGTGGGGAAAAGCGAACTGATCCTCACCTTCTTTAATCAAAAACCCGGCATCTATTATTTAGGAAAAATGGCGCCCGCTGCATTGCAGATTCGGGAATTCCTTCAGGAAGCTGCCCGCGCACTGGATGAACCGCTTTTATCATCCTTGTCGGTGAACAGTTGGGCCGACGTTTTTAAGGCGGTTTCAGAAAAATGCAAACCCAAAGTAAAATTCATCATCGCCCTTGACGAGTTCCAGTGGATGGCCAGTGCGAGCCCTGAATTGCCTTCGATCATTCAGGAATATTGGGATCGCCACTGGCAGAAGGCAGGCAACATTGTCCTGATTCTATGCGGCTCTTTTATCGGTTTTATGGAGCGTGAGGTGCTCGGACGAAAAAGTCCCTTATTCGGGCGCCGTACAGCCCAGATTTTTTTACAGCCTTTTTCTTATCTTGAGGCGGCGGAATTTCATCCAGGTTGGTCGCTTATGAATCGCGCGGCCGCATATTTCATCTGCGGCGGAATTCCGTTGTATCTTCACTTTTTCAATCAGGCTCAATCCGTGGAAAAAAATATCCAAGACGCATTGCTGGATGAATTCGGGCCCATGTTTCGTGAACCCGAATTCCTGCTACGGGAAGAGCTCAGGGATGTGGAGAATTACTATGCCGTGCTGACCGCAGTGGCAGCAGGACATGCCAACAATCAGGCAATTGCGGCCCAGACCGGCATTCCTGAAAGAAGCCTGCATTACTACATCCAGCAGTTGACCAACATCGGCCATATCGGTCGGCGACGCCCCCTCACAGGTAGCAAACCAAACCCAAAGCAGGTGCGTTATACCATCGAAGATCCCCTGCTGCGATTCTGGTTCCGGTTCGTATTTCCCAACCTCAGCTTCATTCAGCAAATGGGGCCGCCGCAGGCCTTGCAAGCCCGAATTCGTCCCGAGTTGCCCGCTTATTTCGGCCTATGTTTTGAGCGCCTGTGCCGTCAGGCGTTACCGTTTATCTATGAACGGGAAGGGGTAACGGCCGCTTTTGAAATCGGAGAATATTGGGACAAGGACATCCAAATCGATGTGGTCGGCCTGAGGGATGATCATTGGACCGATCTCGGGGAATGCAAATGGGGGCCTGTCAAATCATACAAGGTCTTACTGTCGGAGCTTGAAAGAAAAATAGCCGCCTTTCCTAATCCGCGCGGGGCCACCATCGGCAAACGGATATTTTTAAGAAAAAAACCGGAAGACAATGCTCGGCTTGATTCTGATGTGCTTTGGTATGGGTTGGATGAATTGTATGGCAAAAAATGAATCAGCTTAGAGGATTATCCCATTTAAGATTCGGAAATCGAGCGAAGTCAGGATCTGTTGAAATTAAAGTGGCTCCCCTTTCAATCGCTAAAGCAGCAAGATGCGAATCCGTTGTAATATTGGCGGCGGTTCCCAAGTGGCCTAGAAGTTGCTTTAAAATTGTCCAATGCCGATCCGTAGGAGTGACCAACTGAACGGGTGCTTGCTTCAACCAGTTATCGACTGTATCAATCGCTTGCCGGTAGGCTATCGGTATTGGCATGATTCTAGGATTGGTTGTAATCCGGAGAAAACCGAGTAGCACGCTCCATGAAAGTCCGATGGTTTCGGTTTCTGAAAGAGAATTTTCCCACCATATACGTGCTTTTTCATGATTTGGAGCATCCGCATTCACGGCATAAATCAAAATATTCAAATCGATGACTTTCATTTATGCATCTCCAGTTTTCTTGCAATTTCCTCATCTTCTATAGTCGATGCTATTTGAAGCGCTTTGTTTAAATCCGTTTTAGGCGGAAAGCCCATATGAAATGTTTTTAATCTGTACTTTGAAGTTCTTGGCTTTTCATGGAGTTGCTTCAAACCTTGTTCCAAGGTCATGTTTACGATTTTTTTAAAAGGTAGGCCGGAACGATGTGCTTCTTCTTTGAGCTTTTGGATGATGGAATCGTCGATAGTTAATGTGGTTCTCATGATGCTTTCCTTTAACAATATTTGATGATAAGATGCTAAATTATATAGCATCATAGCATCAATAATTCCGGTCGTCAAGATTTGTTACGATATCGATTATTCGTACTTGCAATCGGTTGTCTCAATGGCGCGATAATGCGCATGCGGTCTTTTTCCAGTTTCCGGATCTTGTGCCAGTGTTCCGATATCGACCCGGGTATCGGCTTCCACCGCTTTCCGGATCGCATGACAGTGATCGTTGGTACCAACGTAGTGCTTGATGTTCTGCTCGGGCGTGAACCTTTTGTAAAACCCGCCGTCGCTGTTTTCTGTCTTGTCGAAGAGTCGCGCATTGATGCCTTCATTTGCGCCACGACTATCACGACTATTGACTATCTGCTAGCAAAGTCCCTTCCGGCACCAAGGGCTCGGAATGCCCTGCGTGGACTCATCAGCCTGTTTGAAAAACCATTCATGCACCTATCCCAGGGATTGACGCGGAATATCTCCTAAGTCAATATCAATTTTTGCTGTAAAAATGACAATTTGCTTATTTTAGTCATGCTATTTTGCTTGAACAAAGGCAAATGGTCTGTTAAAAAATAGCATTGTGCAGATATTTCGGCATTGTGAGTATACCCTTGGAAATTATTCGCAAACAGACACGTCAAATTAAGCTGGGAAACGTCAAAATCGGTGGAATGGCACCAGTAACGGTCCAGTCCATGACCAACACCGTTACCCAGGATGTGGCTGCCACCGTGGCCCAGATACAGCGACTGGAACAAGCCGGTTGCGAGATCATCCGGGTGGCGGTGCCGGATGAAGAAGCGGCCGGGGCGATTGCGGCCATCAAAAAAGAGATCCAGATCCCGCTGATTGCGGATATTCATTTTGATTACCGCCTGGCCATTGCCGCGGCTGAAGCCGGCGCCGACGGCCTGCGCATCAACCCCGGCAATATCGGGGGCCTGCGCAAGGTGCGGGAAGTTGTACGCTGTGCTGCTGAACGGAAGATTCCCATTCGGGTGGGGGTAAATGCGGGCTCCCTGGAAAAAGATATCTTGAAACAATACAGCGGCGTAACCACAGAAGGCATGGTGGCGAGCGCCCTGCGTAATATTGCCTTGTTGCAGGATCTTGATTTTCACGCTATCAAGATATCCATCAAAGCCTCGGATGTGGGCCGGACCGTATCCGCCTACCGCCTGTTGTCGGAAAAGACCGATGTGCCTCTGCATGTGGGTGTTACCGAAGCCGGCGGGCTTTTTGCCGGCATCGTCAAGTCAGCCATGGGCATCGGCATGTTGCTGGCCGAGGGTATCGGCGACACCATCCGGGTGTCCTTGACCCGTGATCCGGTGGAAGAAGTCCGGGTGGGCTTTGAAATTTTAAAAAGTCTGGGAATCCGTGAGCATGGACCGGAAATCATTTCCTGTCCCACCTGCGGCAGATGCAACATCAACTTGTTCAACATTGCCGAACAGGTGGAGACCGCACTGCTTTCCCATAAAGCGCCGATCAAGGTCGCCATCATGGGCTGTGTGGTAAATGGACCGGGCGAGGCCCGGGAAGCGGATATCGGCATTGCCGGCGGCGACGGTATCGGCATCTTGTTTAAAAAAGGCAAAGTGGTGAAAAAATTCCCCCAGGACCAGTTGGTGGAAGTTCTGTTGCAGGCAGCAGCGCAATACGAAACAACAGGCCCTGGTCATTGTATCGACCAAATCGCGGCTGGAAGCCGCTCCCCCAAAGGGAGAACGGCTCAAAAGATGATCAAGGCCAAAAAACAGAAGGAAAAGCATGAATAAAATCGTTCAAACAGCCATAACACCCACGCGGGAGGAAGATTATCCCGAATGGTATCAGCAAATTGTAAAAGCCTCGGACCTGGCGGAAAAATCGCCGGTGCGCGGCTGCATGGTAATCAAACCCTGGGGTTATGCCCTTTGGGAAAATATGGTGCGCGTACTGGATGAAATGTTCAAGGCCACGGGGGTAAAAAATGCCTATTTCCCGCTTTTCATTCCATTGAGTTTTCTTGAAAAAGAAGCGGAGCACGTGGAGGGGTTTGCCAAGGAATGCGCCGTGGTCACCCACCACCGTCTGGAAAAGGGCGCAGATGGCGGACTTGTTCCGGCCGGCAAACTGACCGAGCCGCTGGTGGTGCGGCCCACCTCGGAAACCATTATCGGCGATTCCTTTGCCAAATGGGTCAGCTCCTACCGCGACCTGCCCGTGCTGATCAACCAGTGGGCCAACGTGGTGCGTTGGGAAATGCGCACCCGCACCTTCTTGCGCACCAGCGAATTTTTGTGGCAAGAGGGCCACACGGCCCACGCCACTGCCGAAGAAGCCATGGAACGTACCCGTCAGATGCTTGGCGTGTATGCGACCTTTGTAGAAGAATATCTGGCCATACCGGTGATCCAGGGCGAGAAAACCCCTTCTGAAAGATTTCCAGGAGCAGTAGACACCCTGTGCATCGAGGCCATGATGCAGGATCGCAAGGCCTTGCAGGCCGGTACTTCTCATTTTTTGGGTCAGAACTTTGCCAAGTCCTCGGGCATCCGCTTTCAATCCGCAACCAAGCAGGAGGAATACGCCTGGACCACTTCCTGGGGGGCCTCCACCCGGCTGATCGGCGGCCTGATCATGACCCATGGCGATGACGACGGCCTGATCATGCCGCCCAGGATTGCTTCTGCCCATGTGGTCCTATTACCTATCATTCGCAAGGCTTCGGAACGGCAAAGCGTCATGGAGTATGTGGGGCAGCTTGCCGATGCTTTACGGGAAAAGGTTTATGGCGGAAGACGCTTGGTGGTGGAAATCGATGATCGGGATATCGGCGGTGCAAGGGGCTGGGAATGGATTAAAAAAGGTATCCCAATTCGGGTGGAAATCGGCCCGCGGGATATTGCCGCCGACTCGGTTTTTTTCGCCCGGCGCGACGGCGCCCATCAGGAAAAACAGTCCTTGAAACGACCGGATTTTCTTGAAAAAATATCAGAAATTCTCGACCAGATTCAGGCCAATTTGTTTGCCCGGGCCTTGCGCCTTCGTAAAGACCATACGGTTTGCATCGACGATCAAGATGAATTCAATCGTTTTTTCACACCGCAAAATCCGGAAAAACCGGAAATACACGGCGGATTTTCACTTTCACGCTGGTGTGGATCAGCCGAATGTGAAGCTGAAACCAAGGAACGGTTGATGGTCACCATTCGTTGCATTCCGTTTGAAAAAGGACCAAATGAAGTCGGCCCGTGTGTTTGTTGCGGCCGGCCGAGTGACCGTCGGGTAATTTTCGCCAAAGCCTATTAAAAGCAGAGCGGCTTGACCGCCTTCAGATGGGCAAATGATTCGAATCAACGACATCCTGGATAAAATCGTTGAATATTATCCGGACGCGGATCTGGACATCATCGACCGGGCCTATGTTTATTCCGCCCGGGTGCATGCCGGTCAGGTGCGCCTTTCCGGTGAACCTTACCTGGCCCACCCCCTGGAAGTCGCCTATATTTTGGCGGACATGAAACTTGACCGCATCAGTGTGGCTGCCGGCTTGCTCCATGATGTGGTGGAGGACACCCATGCCACCATTGATGAAATCAGCGATATCTTCGGCCGGGAAGTGGCTCATATTGTTTCCGGCGTGACCAAGCTCAGCACCATTCCCTTGAATAGCTCCCAAGCCCGCCAGGCCGAAAGCATCCGCAAGATGATTTTGGCCATGGCGGATGATATCCGCGTGATTTTAATTAAATTGGCTGATCGTTTGCATAATATGCGCACCCTGCAATATCATAAAAGCCCGGAAAAACGTATGGCCATTGCCCAGGAGACCCTGGACATCTATGCACCCATTGCTGCCCGTTTAGGCATATATTGGATTAAACAAATTCTGGAGGATATTTCTTTTCAATATGTCCTGCCGGAACAGTTTGCCAATATCAAAAATCTGGTGGATCAAGGCATGCAGGAACGGGAGGAATATATTGAAACCGTTAAATCCTACATCAAGCATAAAATGGATGAAGCCGGCCTGAAATGCGATGTGGTGGGTCGCTTCAAACAATACTACAGCATTTACCAGAAAATGGTGACCCAGCAACTTGAATTCGAAGAGATTTACGACCTCATCGCCTTTCGCATCATCCTGGATACCGTACCCCAGTGCTATGAAGCCCTGGGCGTCCTGCACTCCCTTTGGAAGCCGATCGCTAAAAAATTCAAAGATTACATTGGTATGCCCAAGGCCAATATGTACCAGTCTTTGCATACCACCGTGATCGGTTCATTTGGGGAGCGTATTGAAATTCAGATACGAACCTGGGAAATGGACCGGGTGGCCAAATCCGGTATCGCCGCCCATTGGAGCTATAAAGAAGGCCGCAGCGTTGATGAAAAAACCGGAGAGGCTTTTGCCTGGATCCAAAACCTGGTGGAAAACCAGGAGGATTTTAAAGATCCGAACGAATTCATGGAAAACGTCAGGATCGATCTGTTTCCAGATGAAGTTTATGTTTTCACTCCCCGGGGGGATATCAAATCCTTGCCCAAAGGGGCCACACCAGTGGATTTTGCCTATCTGATCCATACCGAGATCGGCAGCCGCTGCACCGGCGCCAAGGTTAACGGCCGCATGGTGCCCTTGCAAACCGAATTAAAAACCGGTGATATCATTGAGGTCATTACCACCAAGGGCAGCCACCCCAGCAAGGATTGGTTGAATTTCGTCAAGACGGTGAAAGCCCGTTCCCGCATTCGCCAGTGGATTAAAGTTCAGGAAAAAGGGCGCAGCATTTCCCTGGGACGGGAGATGTGCGAAAAGGCCTTTCGGAAATATCGGTTGAATTTCAATACATTGGTCAAAACCGAGGAGATGCCGAAAATCGTCGCCGAATTCGGTTTTAAGGATGTGGATGATCTGGTGGCTGATGTGGGCTACGGCAAGATCACCCCCTTACAGGTGGTGCGTAAATTCCTGCCCAAATCAGAGGCTGAACAAAATGTGGAGAAGGAGAAAGAAGACAACTCCCTGTTCGGCAAATTAATCGGTCGGGTGCGGAAAAAAAAGGTCAATGACGGGGTTGTAGTCAAGGGGATGGATGACATCCTGGTGCGTTTCGGCAAATGTTGCCAGCCGGTACCCGGCGACAGCGTGATCGGATATATCACCAGGGGTCAAGGAGTGACAGTCCACAGGGCCGGCTGCATCCACGCCATGAAAATGACACCGGAACGGCGCATTGAAGTGACCTGGAACAAGGAAAAATCCGAAACCTACCCAGTAAAAATTTTGGTACGTTCCTACGACCGCTTTGGACTGCTGGCGGACATTACCGCCAACATCAGCAAGAATGGCGCCAACATTCTCAGGGCCAATGCCGATATCCATGAAAGTAATATCGTGGACAGCTATTTCACCATCGCCGTCGAAGATACGAGCCATTTGAACAGGATTTTATCTTCCATCCGGAAGATCAAGCAGGTACACGATGTGAAACGGATTGATGATTAATTCCCGGCACGATATCGCGGTCTTGATCATCGTTTCGGCCGTATTGCGGTTGGAAGCCGCTCCCACAATCAGGGGAGCGGCGAAACAATGATCAAACCAGGATTGATTATGGTATAGACCGGGTCAGTGGGCTATTACGGAGCTTTGACGACAAAGCCGGACTTGATGCAATTGGTACAAACTTCAATGCGTTTTACACGACCGTTATTGACGGCTCTGACGCGCTGCAGATTCGGATTAAAACGACGTTTGTTCACATTATGCGCATGGCTGACATAATTGCCGACCATTGGTCTTTTTCCGCAAATTTCACACATTTTAGCCATTTGGTCACTCCTGAACTCGATATTGTAAACTTTTAAACTGACAGAATTAGCGCTAATACAATAAATTTGAATGATTGTAAAGGGCTTTTTTTCTCATTTTTTCAACAGGACACCTTAATGTTTGGCCTTGTCCTTTTCCTGGTTCAGGGGTTCATCCCGCAGGGCGGCCTCGGTCATGGCAAGATATTGAAACGCCGACTTGTGAAGCCCCACATCCGGATAATTTTCAATCACGGATTTAAAACGACATTGGGCCGCCTTATATTTCTTGCTATTAAAATAAAACAGTCCCACGTAGATTTCATTGGCTGCCATGCTTTTCAAACAGTCTTTGATATGCTCCTTGGCGCGAATCACATATTGGTCTTTTGGATAGCTTTTTATCAGCCGATTAAACGTTTCCAGGGCTTTTTGAGCCGTAGCTTGATCCCTGTCGATTGTATCCAGTTGAACAAAATAGCAGCGACCGATCTGGTAAATGACATAGGGAATGTTCTCATTGGTGGGATGGAGGTTCTCAAATTCCTCATAGGCTGAAATCGCCTCCGGGTATTCTTCAATTTCAAAATGGGCATCGGCGATTTTCAGTTCTGCGTTGGTTGCATATTTGCTGAACGGATACCAGTCTTTCAGTTTTTTATAGGACTCAATCGCTTTTTTATAGCGTTCGTCTTCAAAATATTGCCGCCCGTCTTCATTGAGCTCTTCAGCGCTCTTTTCCGTTTCCGTTTTAAACCAGGCACAGCCGGAACCGATTATTGACAAGGTGATAAGGATGATCGCAATGGTATTTTTCATGAATGTAAATTTTCAATATAATGTTCAGCCGATGAAACCGCAATGGCTGCATCTCCGACGGCAGTAACGATCTGGCGCAAAGGCGTATTGCGCACGTCACCGGCGGCAAACACGCCGGGAACCGAGGTTTCCATGCGCGCATTGACCTCAATAAAACCGTATTCATCCCGCTGGAATTGATCGTCTATAAATTCCGTATTGGGTGTGATGCCGATCCAAATGAAACAACCATCAACCGGCAAAACATTGCGGGCACCGGTCTTGACGTTTTGCAGCACAATCTGTTGAACCTCTTTTTGTCCCTCAATGGCGGTGATAACCGAATCCCAGACCATCTCAATTTTTGGATTGGCAAAGGCCCGTTCCTGTAAAACTTTAGCAGCCCGCAGCTTATCCCGGCGGTGGATGAGGTATACTTTTTTTGCGAATTTTGTCAGATATTGACTTTCCTGGACAGCGGTGTCCCCGCCACCCACAGCAGCGATTACCCGATCTTTAAAAAACGGTCCATCACAAGTTCCGCAAAACGATACGCCGCGACCGTAAAATTTATCTTCACCCGGAACACCCAGCTTTTTCGGTGAAGCCCCGGAGGCGATGATAATCGCCTGGGTTGAAATCTCCCGATCGCTTAGGCGGATTTTTTTAACCGGCTGGGACAGATCCAACCCAAGAACCTCATTGGATTCAATGGGCAGATCAAAACGTTTGACCTGGTCCGTCATGCGTTGAACCAGTTCAGCGCCGGCAAGTCCTTCTGGAAAGCCGGGGTAATTCTCGACCCAGTCAGTCACCAAGATCTGACCGCCTGGAACGATCTTCTCCACCAAAAGAACATGCATTCGTGACCGGGCTGCATATAGTCCGGCGGTAAGGCCGGCCGGCCCCCCGCCGATGATGACAAGATTATAATCCGCTTGTTTCATTAGGGGCTTGGCTCCTAAAGCATTTTTTTCAGGACATCCTCGAGTTTGGCTTTGGCTGTTCTGCCGATGATCTGCTCAAAGACCTTGCCGTCCTTAAAAAAAATAAGAGTGGGAATGGATTTGATTTCATATTTCGCCGGAGTTACCGGATTTTCATCCACATTGCATTTCATGATTTTGATTTTATCGCCAAAAGTATTGCTGAATTCCTCCAGCACCGGTGCCATGGCCCTGCAGGGTCCGCACCAAGGCGCCCAAAAATCCACCAAAACCGGCTGATCTGCTTTCAGAACATCCGCTTCAAAATTGCTGTCATCTATCTCCATGATCCCTTTTGCCATGACGATTCCTTTCCTTACGGATTATTAATAATTGGAAGAATATAGTAACCTGAAGCGGGCTTGTCAACCATTACGCCATTCCGGCCTGAACGAATTCAAGGGTCGCGCGCACGTCCTTTTCAAAAAAACAATTGAGCTTTGACTGCCAGTTCTCCTCCTTCAAGCTCTTCTGTATCCTTTCGGCAACATGCTTCTTCATGGCGTATTTCAATGGAATAAAAGGTCTTCCCGGTGTGTTGATCCATAGGGATACGATTTCCTTGGCTCGTTGCAGCAAAACCCCTTCTTCAACTACTTCGTCTACCAACCCCATTGCCTTGGCCCGATGCACATCAACCATTTCTCCAAAAAACATCACATCGCGATAGCAGCGATCACTGTTCAAGCCGAATCGCATCACTTCCGCTTGGGCAATGGAGAGCGGCAGGCCGATCTTGATTTCGCTCATGCCCACCTTGATTTTCGGATGGTTCTTTATCAACCGATAATCAGAAGCCATGGCAAAAATGAGCCCGGCGGCGGCTGAATGTCCGTTCATGGCTGAAACCACCGGCTTCTTGCACATGAACAGATCCAGCAATATTTGTTCTTCTTCGTTAAAAAAGGCAACGACCTCATTAATATCTTTAAAACTTAAAAACATTGGAAGGTCAAAGCCGCTGGAAAAAAAACGACCGGCCCCGGTCAATACCAAGCCTCTCAAGGCGTCGTTTTCATTTATTTCTTGAATTATTTTTTGTAGTTCTCTTAACACCTCAATGGTAAACGAATTGGTTTTACCGTTTTCAAATTCAACTACAATGATGTTGTCATCAATTATCTTTTTCAACATGATTTCCCCCTTTGATTATATGGCTATACATCAAATACCCACCCACCAGCAGAAAAAAAATATCGCGTGTCAAATACCATAGCATCGGAGCTGCTCCATTTTCTTCCTGGCCGCTTGAAAAGCAGCCGCAGTGAATATTCAATCCACGCCAATAATTATATACCAGTGCACCCATAAAAACCCACAACAAGCCATTGCACAACAATAAAGTACCTGGAAGCCAAATTTTGGTCACCAAGCAAAGTCCCAACAGCAATTCCAACCAAGGCAAAACCAGTGCTGCGAAATTGATCATCCAATCCGGCAATATCTGGTAATTGTAAATCGATCGGGCAAAGGCCGCTGGATGAAATATTTTATCCACACTGGCGTAAATAAAAACGCCGGCCAAAAACCAGCGTGTACCTATTGATAGCCATTTTGATAACATTGTTTTCCGTAGAATCCTTGTCTGTGAATTTAATTTACAGGACCCTGTAACAAACAAATAAGAAAATTTCAATCGACCGGAAGAATTTTCGCATTTGCATCCCTCCTGGCAGTTGACATCAAATATTGTCCAATCAGAAAGGACAAAATCAGCCGGGCGGATTCAGCCCATAAAAATCGGCAAAGTATGTGCGCCTTCGAAAATAAACCAATTCAAGGGCAAGGGTTTAGGTTGTTGCTGAACCCAGCACAGTACATGCATATTGAAAGGATTGAAAATTTTCTCTGGCTCTGTTATCAATACCGCAAAATTGTCATCCGTGTGAATGCACCTTGAAATTTCATGGATGATTGGGTCTATCGGAAAAAAGCAACAAAACGGCGCTAAAACTATCAACAATGGAAGATCGAAAATGACGGATAAACAACCCTCCAATGGTACCATATCCAGAAGTGCCTTGCGTCGTCAGCGCGAAAAAGAATTGCGTTATCAAACGATTCTGCGGGCGGCTGAAACCTTGTTCGCCCAGAACGGCTATCATCAGACCAGCATGGAACAGATCGCTGATTTGGCGGAAGTTTCCACCGGCTCGGTATATTTTTATTTTAAAAACAAAGCGGATTTGCTGGTTCATCTGTTGACGGAAATCGGCGGATTCCTGCGCATGTTGGTGGGAACTGAATTTCGCAAATTCGATTCCAGCATCGAAGGCTTCAAGTCCGCCGGGCTTGTTTTTTTTAAAAATTTTTGTCTTGAGAATCCTGAGAAAGTTGCCATTCTATTCCGTGAATCCACCGGCCAAAGCCTTGAGGTGGAAACCTTGCGAAAAAGCCTTTTTGATCAATTGACCGCTGACATTAAAAACGCTTTGATCCAAATCAGTAAAAGGCGCGCAGCCGATTTCACTGCCCGTCTTTCCGTAGAAGTGATGGCTGTTTGCATTGTCGGGATTTATGAGCGGGTGGGATACCACTATTTGTTGTGGCAAAATCGTTCGGAAGATATCATGACCATTGGCGAAGATGCGGTCGACTTCATCATCGGCGGTGTTGAAAAACTGATCGAAGACGCCGCTGCCAAATAAATGCCTGACCCATCGGCCGCGCCCATTATCGATATACGGCAGTTACTTGAACACGGGGTTTTGAAACCGGGTTGGTGTGACGACGAATTTTTACCTTGATACGCTGGTTGTGGGCCGGTGAATAAACCAGCCAATGCAGGTCATCCAAATGAATGAAACATACGCGCTGGCCTTTTTGGATCTTGGTAACGCCCAATACCGATAGCGGCGCGGTTTCAACAACAGTAGTCCAAATACTGCCCCCCGGCGCAACATTCTGCAATGTATAATTGGCCGGGCGCACTCCCATATCACGCATCAATTCTTCCAGGCTAATGGCCGAACTACTGCCATCTCCCACTGCCGGTGTCTTTAAGAAAAAAAGCAAGACCAAAGTACAAAGAATTCCATATTTAAAAACCCACATCCTGCCCTCCTTTTGGTTTTTACGCCGGTGGTAATCGATGAAACGTCTCACTATAAATTGAGACAAAATAAAATAGCTGCATTTGATTAAAAGATCGACGGATTCACCGATTTCTTTACACAAGTTAGGGGCTGAAAATTTTAATGATAAGATGTCCCGTGATACAGGACAAATATCCTGTGATACAGGACAATATGGATCTGACTTTTAAAAATAGACCTTATCCGGGATGAGCGGAAACCAATAATGGTATTTTATTATCGTAACTTAGATGAAAAATAGTAAAACGTCAAAATTTTGGCAAGAAAATTGTATGCGCAATGTAATATATTGGGAAAAGCGGCGTGCGGTCAAAAGAAAAGCTTTGCGGAGGCCTCGCCAAACCAGCAACCCCCGAGATTCCGGAGGAGGTATGAGATGTTCTTAAAACAAATTTTCATGGACAACACCGGCTCCCTTTCCTACTTAATCGGCTGCACAAAAACCAAGACAGCATGCGTCGTTGATCCCAAACGCGGTGTACATGACTATATCAACACTGCCCTGACACATGGCCTTAAAATTACCCACATCTTTGATACCAGCAATGAAGCCCAACATCTCAACGGCAATATGGAGCTGAAATTGCGCACCGGTGCTGAGATATTTTATCTCAATGTTTTGGATCAGACTACCCACAATGTGGCCAAAGAGGGGGATGAATTTTATTTCGGCAGCGCCTTGATTAAAATCATTTGCAGCCCATGCCATAATCCTTTTGGAAATTCGATTCTAGTGGCTGATATATCGAGCAACACCGAACCCTGGATGATTCTTAGTCGGGAAAGCCTTTTCATCGGCGGCATCGACCGGCGATCCAATCAAACAGGCGCGGCCCTGGCTGAAACGGTTTCCCAATATCTTGACACCCATGAATATAATTACCAGACAATTACCAACGAGCCTGTATATGGAAAATATCACAACATGGATATGAGCCATCTTTGCGCCATGCCAATGGGCTAGCAACGCCCGTGCCCATGGGAAGCTGTTTTAAAACCGATTTCCTGCCTTCTAAATCACTGGCTTAACGGTCTTGGTAAAACGACAGCGCCGTTTTCTACCAAGACATGTTAAGCACCATTGTTTTTAAACAGCTTCTCTTTTTCCAGTGAATAATCTAAAATTTTCCTGATCTCCCTGGAAAGCCGGCTCATATTAAAGGGTTTTTGGATAAATCCATCACAACCATTTTCCAGCAGCATGGTTGCTGTTCCATCAATCCCATATCCGCTGGACAGTAAAATCCGAATCCGTGGATCAATGTTTTTCAAGCGTTCATACACGGATTTCCCATCCATATCCGGCATGACAATGTCTAGAATGACCATATCGATTTTCTTGGAGTTCCGCTGGAACTTTTCAATGGCCATGCGCCCCCCCCGGGCAACCAGCACCTGATATCCCATTTCTTTCAGCATCAGCTCGCCGATTTTAACCACCATGTCTTCATCATCCACCAGCAGAATGGTCTCAGAACCAGACACCCAATCTTCCTCTTGGGGTTTGGGTGCAATTGATTCTTTTTCAGATGCTGCAAAAAAAATGCTGAATGTTGTTCCATGGCCTTTCTCGCTGCTTACATTGATGAATCCGCCATGCCGTTTGATAATTCCATAAGCCGAAGCCAGCCCCAATCCAGTGCCTTCGCCTTCCTTCTTTGTGGTAAAAAAGGGTTCGAAAACCTTGACCCGCACACTCTCTTCCATTCCGATACCGGTATCTGTGATTGCAACCTTGGCATAGCGGCCTGGAAAAACATTTTGAGCCTCAGCCTGGGAAGTCGTCAGGATTACATTTTCAGTGGCCAGATAGAGATCACCGCATTCCTTCATGGCCTGGCGGGCATTGATGAAAAGATTCAACAATACCAGTTCGACCTGTCCGGGGTCCACTTCCACTGTCCAGATGTTTTTCTGAAAATACTTATGAATCTTGACGCCTTTGCTCATGCGGGCAAACATTTCTGCGGTCTTATCAATGATATCGTTTATATTTGAGGGTTTGACAAGATATTGGCCGGCCCTGGCAAAGCCAAGCAATTGGCGGGTCAGATTGGCTCCGCTTTCAACACTCTGGGCAATGCCTTTCATCTCTTCATGGTATAAATGGCTATGATCTTTATCCATCATAACAAAAGATACATTGCCTTGGATTACCTGCAACAAATTATTAAAATTATGAGCAATCCCACCGGCTAAGGTTCCGAGTGCTTCCATTCTTTGGGCTTTATAAAACTCTTCCTCCATTTTTTTATGGTGGGTGATATCCCTCAGGAAATACAGCATGGCCGGTTTTTCTTCCCAGGAGATTTTAGCGGTATTCACTTCAGCCCACATCATCTCATGGTTTGCATTTAATAATCGCAGTGAAAAAGTCTGGGGGGAGGCGGCACCCTTCTCCACCATTTTAAGTCGGCTTTCTGCAATCTCACGATCCCCTGGATGAATAAAATTAATGACCGGTTCTTGATCAAGGGCAATGGCCAGGCGTCCACTCATGAGTCCTGTTTCCGAATTGGCGAATTTGATTTTATCATCCTGGATGATAAAAATTGCTTCTCCGGCGTTTTCCACCAACATGCGGTATTTTTCTTCTGAACGATTCCGGTCTTCAATTTCTTTTTTCAACCGGCGATTGGAAGCTGATAATTCAGATGTTCGCTCGCCAACCAGTTTTTCCAGGCGATCCCGATAATGCTTCAGTTCCGCTTCAACCAATCGGTGCTCGGCGATCTCCTGTTGCAGTGCTTGATTGGCCTGTTCGATGCGTTGCTTGTCCTTCTGCAATTGTTCAACATAACGTTCATTGCTCTTTCTCAAGGATGCAGAGAGCGCCCGCATGATGGAAATGGAAACGCCTGGTCCGCTCTGAATAAACGCGCAAAAGTCTTTCTGAAGGACAGCCAGCAATTTAGCATCATCTTCTACTATGGCTGTGGCGCTGCGTGGCACGCCATCGATCAATGCCATCTCTCCGAATATTTCGCCGGATTCAAGTAAGGTTAGGGGATATGTCTGCTGATCAGTATTACCCTTGTATATGGCAATTTTTCCAGCCATGATGATATACAGGCGATCCCCCAACTCACCCTCTTTGAATAAAATTGCTCCGGTATTATAGCACTCTTCATGACAAACTGCGCGAATGGCCGAAATATCATGGTCGGTCAGTGAATTGAACAAAGGAACCTTACGCAAAAAATGTAAAATATTATCCATGGCGGCTTTCCTGCTGAAACACCTGATTTGAATGGGGAGCAACAGTTAAGCTGGAAATAGCAAAATTTCTTGTAAATCACAATTTCTCTTTTCGTTGCGTTAAACGCCATTTGGAAAGTATTCGATAAAAAACGACTTATTGTTCAAGCCAGCCGACTAAGAATCAAGGCCGTACGAGCCGGAAGATATAACCGGAGGTTTTTTATTTTAGAATTTGTGAATTCAAGTGGTTGAGCAACATGAAGCTGATTGGGGACCAAGCGGCCATGACCGCCGTACTCAAACCGATCTGTATCAAAGAGCATTTGATAATTTCCAGCAGGAGCCTGGATGACATAACCTGTGTGGGAGCAGGTGGGATGGAAACAAAAAACAAAAAAAAGGCCGGCGCGCTCAAAGGCAAGCACCTTATCTTCGGAATGCTCATGCCACAAACGGATATCCGGGAAGGCCAAGACTCTATGTTTTTTTATCAAAGCGATCAAATCACGATCAAAACCAGCCAATAGCCCGTATTTCAGACTTGATCGCTCGGCAAGGCTCCATTGCCGTCTGGCATAATGATAGGACCAATTGTTGCCCGGACGCGGAAAATCAATCCATTCCGGATGCCCGAATTCGTTACCCATGAAATTAAGATAACCATTTCCGGCTGTGGTGCTGGTAATCATCCGGATCAACTTATGAATGGCCATACCGCGCTCCACCCGCAGATGGTTGTCCGCGCAGCTCATATGGTCATACATATCCGCTCCCACCAGGCGGAAAATCAGGGTCTGGTCGCCCACCAGGGCTTGATCATGGGATTCTGCATAGCTGATGGTCTTTTCTTCTTTGCGACGGTTGGTCAATTCATGCCACAAATTCCCCATGGGCCAATCTTCGTCCGGCCTTTCCTTGATGAGCTTAATCCAATAATCCGGGATCCCCATGGCCAATCGGAAATCAAACCCATAACCGCCCTGCTGGACCGGAAAAGCCAGACCCGGCATGCCGCTGACATCCTCTGCAATGGTGACGGCAGCGGGTTTTACCTGATGAATTGTTTTGTTGGCCAAAGCCAAATAGGTAAGCGCATCTTCATCCACACTGTCATTGAAATACTCGCTATAATCGGTAAAGGCCATGCCAAGGCCGTGGTGAAAATACAGCATGCTGGTAATACCATCAAAACGAAACCCGTCAAAATGATATTCATCCAGCCAGAACCGGCAATTGGACAACAGAAAATGCAGTACCTGGATCTTGCCGTAATCAAAACAACGGGAATCCCAGGCCGAGTGCAATCCGCGCGGATTGTCGTGAAAATACTGATACAAGGTGCCGTCAAAACGACTCAGACCTTCCACCTCGTTGCTGACCGCATGGGAATGGACAAGGTCTATAATAACGGCCAGGCCGGCCGCATGGGCGGCATCCACCAGGGCTTTCAGGTCATCAGGCGTGCCGAATCTTGAGGAGGCGGCGAAAAAATTTGAAACATGATAGCCGAATGAGGCATAATATGGGTGCTCCTGGACAGCCATCAATTGCAGGGTATTGTATTTGGCGGCAACAATGCGCGGCAGTACCTTTTCCGTGAACTCCCGGTAGGAGCCTATTTTACCCTCTTCTTGGGCCATTCCGATGTGGGCTTCATAAATCAAAGGCGGTTCCTGCTGGCCGGCAAAGGCTTTTATCCGCCATTCATACGGTTGGGGCGGCTGCCAGATTTGTGCATTAAAGATAAGGCTCTGTGGATCCTGCACCACCCGTCTGGCATAGGCCGGAATGCGATCCCCGCAGCCGCCCGACCAATGAATTCTCAGGCGATACAAATCCATATGCTGAAGAGCATCGGCAGGTAAACGGATTTCCCACTCCCCTGGCTTGCCGTTGCTCTTCAATGCAAAGGCCTGCCGTTCCTGCCAATCACTCAGGTCCCCGATGAGATAAATCCCCGTGGCATTGGGCGCCCATTCGCGCAGGACCCATTTGTTCTCACGAAAATGCATTCCAAAATATTCATGGCCGCTGGCAAAATCAGCCAGGGATTGTCGGCCTTTTGTGAGGCGCTTTTCCATTTGAAGGATTTTTTCAAAACGGCCTGCAATGATTTCTCGAAAAGACTCCAGGTAGGGGTCGGTATCGATGAGCGGCTGATAGGGTTTGGGCTTTTTACGGGGTGCCATGTTTAATTTATCTGGCAATCAATGGACGATTGAGCATCATTTCATACAAGTCGATATATTGCCTGGCCGTAACCCCATGATTGAAGGCAGCCAGGCTTTCACCCATGATTCGCTTGATTTCGAACTCCTTTTTTTCAGACGGTAACTCAAAAAACAGCATGGCCTGATCAATGGCCCAAAACAGACCTTCCGAATCATAATACTGGAACAAAAAGCCGTTGCCTGTATGGCGCTCCACATCCAATTGCCGCACGGTGTCATGGATACCGCCGGTGTCATGGGCCACCGGCAAGGCGCCGTATATGGGCCCGATCATTTGGGGCAGACCGCAGGGCTCAAACCGTGAAGGCATCAGGATAAAATCAGAAGCCCCATAGGCCAGACAAGCCAGTTCCTCATTGAACTCACAAATGGCCACCCGTTCGTCCAATTGATGAAAACCGACGATATGTTCAAAATGACGTCTGAAATCTCCGCTGGCCACAAAAACGATTTGCAAATTCCAGCTCCAATATTTTGACACAACCGCATATAGTATTTCCGTCAGCAACTGACACCCTTTTTGGATGTTGTCCAGCCGGTTCGGCCAAAAAAACAAGGGGGCATTGTCATCCTTAATCAGACCCACAGCCCCCTGAAGGGCTAGTTTATTTCGGCGTTTGCCGGCAGCATGGTTCGCGGGTCCAAAGGGTTTTGCCAGGTTTGTATCTGTTTCCGGATCAAAGGCCGGATCAGGGGCATTTAATATCCCCACTGCGCAGCCGGCATTCAGTTTGTTGCGCAGTTCGCTTTGAATCTGCGGTTCAATAAAATGATGCCGGCCCTGGGCAACTTCCTCTAAAAATGTGGGACTGACCGTATTGACAAAGTGAGCGGCAAAAATGCCGCTGGCCAGAAAATCCACGGGAATGGATTCACGTGCGTCTTCATATTGACCAGGGGTATTTTCATAATATAGATGCTGCCAGAAATAGGCCGCATCAATTCCGCGATCTTCCACCTGGGCCAAAAGCGCCTTAACCGTATAAACATTATGAACTGTGAACAAACAGGGGATTCCCATGGACCTTGCCATGGCCGGAATCAGCCCGGTCATCCAATCATTGCAATGAATCAGATCCGGATGAACCCTGGGCACAATGTTATTGATCACTTCCCTTTGAAAAGCCAGGGCAATCTTGATATTTTCCCCGCCATAGCTTGAATATACCCGATTCAAATAGAAAAAAGCCCGATCCTCGGCCAGATGAATTCGATCTTCCGGCATTTTTTGCCAAATCAAATTCCGTTGCTTTTTAATTAGATCCGAAAAGCCGTTATCAAACATCATGCGGTAATCCGGCAGGGCCACATGCACATCAGCGCCCTGTTCGAACAAGGCGCCGATCAATGCTGCGGAAACATCCGCCAAGCCGCCGGCTTTGGCTGTAAGGTAGTTGGCAATATTCCCCATACCCGGCGGCAGATACGTCACTTCCGGGGTCACGATCAATACCCTTGGTGATTTTTTGATTCTCGGCATCAGGACCCTGTCTTTAATTAATGAAATTAAGCCCAGGTGATCAAGCCGGGCGTGAACCGAATCAAGTCATCCCCCCGGGGTGTCACCCTGGCCGTAAATCCGTAGCGACCGGCGGCATGGCACTCAATGTTGCAGACATAAAGGTATCTGCCGCCGCCTAAATCTTCTTCCATGTTCATTCTTTCCAGCAAGCCCGGCGCGATGGTATCAACCGATTTTAGAGTTCCATAATAGAGCTCGACTTCAACTTCCTCTGGCAGTAAATTTCCGAGAAAAACTTCAGTGGTCATGCGGAATTTTTCACCCACTTGAAAAGGGCCTTCAGCCTTTCGAACCGGCGGATGAATCCGGATAAGATCCCATTCATTTTGAAGTCTTTCACGCAAGGAACATAATTTGCGGGCTTCTTCAGCCTGATTGGCCAAGAGGCGGTGAAGCCTTTCCACTGCCGGCCGATAAAAATGTTCTTCATAGCGCCCCACCATTTTAGTGGCGGAGAATTGCCGCATGGCCATTTTCATGGAGGCTTTCATTCGTTTCAGCCAGACTTCGGGGACATCGCCGTGTTTCCGGTCATAAAAACAGGGGATCACGTCGTTTTCGAGGATGTTGTACAAAGCTTGGCTTTCCACGGCATCCTGGTAGACAAAATCACCGTATTCTTCGCCATTGCCGATACGCCAGCCCCGCTCTTCGGAAAAGGCCTCATCCCACCAGCCGTCCATGATGCTGAGATTCAGGACTCCGTTTACCGCCGCCTTCATCCCGGAAGTACCACAGGCCTCATACGGGCGTCGTGGATTGTTGAGCCAGATATCCGCGCCCTGCACCAAATGTCTGGCGATATTGATGTCATAATCTTCCAGAAAAATCATTTTATGGCGAATCTGGGGGTTGCGCGCGAATTGAATCAAGCGTCTTATCAACTCCTTGCCCTCATTGTCTTTTGGGTGGGCTTTGCCGGCAAAAATAAACTGGACCGGGTATTTGGTGGAAGTCAGAATCGCCTCGAAGCGGGCCGGGTCCTGAAGCAATAAATTGGCGCGCTTGTAAGTTGCGAAACGTCGCGCAAAAGCTATGGTCAGGCTATCCTGATCCAGCACCGACTCCGCCTCTTCCATAACCGCCTTGGGAGCGTTGCGCCGGCCGTATTGCTTTACCATGAGGGCGCGGCAGGTGCGGATGAGACGCGCGCGACTCATCTCGTGGGCGCGCCATAATTCCTCTTCATAGATCTGATCGATACGGTTGACGATTTCCAGTTCGTGGGTTTTCATATACCATTCCGGCCCGAGATAACGATCGAAAAGCAGTGAGTTTTCAATTGAGATCCAAGAAGGAATGTGGATGCCGTTGGTGATATGGGTGATGGGAACTTCGTCTTCCGGCCGTCCGGGCCAGACATGGGCCCACATACGCCGAGCCGTGCGGCCGTGTAATTTGCTGACACCGTTGCAATACTGGGACATCCGCAAGGCCAGAACAAACATGGATACAGGCGCATCATGACCATGTTTTTCAGGCTGCCCCCAACGAATCAGTTCTTCCATGGTTATATTCAACCGCTCTGAAAAAGGTCGCAGACATGGCCTGACCAGATCCACGGGAAATTCATCATGACCGGCAGCCACCGGGGTATGGGTGGTAAAAACGGTGGTACGCGCCAGAATTTCCATGGCCACCTTGAGATCCAAGCCATGGATGGACATGAATTGGGCCAACCTTTCCAATCCGGCAAAGGCGCAATGGCCTTCATTCATGTGAATAACCAGGGGATTGATCCCCATTTTTTGAAGGGCCTGCATTCCTCCTATTCCCAATAAGACTTCCTGGGAAAGGCGAATGACCGAGTCCGCGGCATAAAGTCGGGCCGTAATTTCGCGGACAGCCGGCGGATTTTCAGCCAAGTTTGTATCCAGCAGAAATAAGGGAATGCGCCCGATCTGCAATTGCCAGACCAATGCTCGAATTTCACCGTCCGGTCCTGTCACGGTCACAAAAACATCTTTGCCTTCACTATCTTTGACGCGTTGCACCGGCATATGATATAAATCCGTCTCCGGGTATTCTTCTTGCTGCCAGCCTTCCGGATTCAGATATTGATGGAAATAGCCCCTGCGATAAAGCAGCCCGATACCGACTATGGGCAAAACATTGTCCGAAGCCGCCTTTAAATGATCGCCGGCCAAAATTCCCAATCCGCCGGCAAACAGCGGCAAGCTTTCATGGATGCCGTACTCCATGGAAAAATATGCAATTTTTCCATCTTGTCCAAAGGGAGTTGCAGCTCCATCCAGCGGCTTGAGAATATGCCTTTCATAAGCGGCTTTGACGCGATGTTGATGGGATAAGAAGCTGTCGTCCCTGGCCAGTTCTTCAAGACGATCCTGGGAAATCAAGGTCGAAAAAACAATGGGGTTGCGTTCAGCTTTTTCCCAGAGTCTGGGATTGATGCGCCGAAAAAGCTCAATGGAATCCAGATGCCAACACCACCATAAATTTCGAATCAGTATTTCTAGAAATGAAAGTGGTTCCGGAACTTTTGGGAAAACCTGAAAAGTTTGCAGATAACTCATTTTTTTGTCCTTTTTCTAACAAGTCGGCAAAAGGCATTTTCTTGGAGCCATTAATTGCGACCAACCCTAATCAACACTCAAAAGCCATGAATGTAATAATTATTTCAAGCGGCAAGACCCCAAAGTCGGATTTTCAGAGGCAATGCACCGAGCCCTGGAAGACTAGCTTGCCGAGGGCTGAATTCATTCAGTTACAGGAATGTAATGCTTTTATACCCAAAGCAGCCAAAGATGGCAAGGGCTTCTTTTTCATTCACCTGCCGGTTGAAAAGAACGGGGAACTGTTATGATAGAATGACCAACTACCCAAAACAAAAAGATTTAACAGCATCGGCCCCTGGTCAGCGCTGCTCCTTCACACCCATTATTTTGAGCAACAGGGCCATTGGGCAAAATTTGGAAAAGCCGTACTGAAAAAGATTAAACCCGACAAAGGCCGTAAAAAAATACCAATAGGGGTGGATCCAGGTTCCCAAAGCAAGACTGATCAGAATAAAGATTCCGGCGATCACATGAACCCAATCGGTTACATTCATGTCTATCCTCCCTGAAATTAATTCATAAACAAGGCATCGGTTTGATGGGAAACAAGCATTTCCGTTCTAGCGGGTCTGACAATGGCCGTGTCCAAATGCATGGGTTGAAAGTCTTTGGTTTTATCCCGTTCCGGTATGACGGCGTCCAGTCCGCAGATCTCAGAGGCAAACACATATAGCCCGGGCCGCCCGCCCACAACCCCCGGACGCAATTTCTTGCTGTCCTGGATCATGAACAGCGTGCAATCCGGCAGACAACCCACAACGCAATTCGGACCATCGATAATCAATTGGCGGCAAGACTGCTTGAGGTGCTTGAGCATTCCCGCTTGGGCATGCTGGTCCAGCAGGTTTTTGCCAAGGGGAGTGATGATATGCTTAAAAGCCTCGATCCCCAATCCAAGTGACTCATTAGCATAATGCAGAATATGTGTAAATACTTCGGAATCCGAAAAATAGCCGCTGTAGCCGGGAAAGCCGCGGGAAATGAGATATTCCCGGTTGGATATAAAAGCCGTATTTTCTCCATTGGTCATGGTTGAAAAACCTTGCAGGAAAAAGGGGTGGCAAGCATAAAGATCCACCGCATAATTGGTGTTCTGCCGGCCTTGAACCATCACGATGCGGGCGCTGAGCTCTTTCCGGTCAAGTTGAAGATATTCCGCGATGGCCATGGGTTCGCCGATCTCCTTGATCATGATGGTATCCGGCCAAAATGAAAAAACAATCATGTCTGCGGCGTGTTCTCCCAGCCTCCTGAGATCCAGGCGCATCATCATCAACCGGTTATTGATTTCTTCTTTTTCAAGGCTTTCCCAATCAGACGGGTAGTCATAGGCCCGGATCAGATAGATGTCCCGCTTGGGAATGCCTGCCGGTGGGGTATGGGGCAAGCGAAAGGAAATCTTGTATTTGGTTAAAAAACCTTTTTGCAGCATATACTTGTCCAGCTTGCGCAATCCGGCATCGCTGAAAATTCCGGACAATATTGGCGAGCGTTTCATTTTCAGAAAAGGTCCGCCCAGGTCCCGCAACAGTAATCCCACACCGGATCCGTCATAACCCTCCCGCATTACCTGCAGGCCTTGCAAGGCGCGGATCGGTGTCATGAATTCGTCACTGGTGATGGCAAGTAAACGGCACATGGGGTCTCCTTTGGTTTATTTTAAATAATGAATTTCTCTTATTTTTAGTACAAATAATTGTCAAGGAGGTTCTGTTCCGCTGTATTTCGCAATAAATATTACCTATTGAAGTTCCTGGTCTTTTTTTATAATGTGAAGCTATGGAAAAGACCGACCCGACTTCCTATGATAAATACATCAAAGCATTGATGGATATCAGCCGCGCGATCACCTCGGACTTGTTCTTGGAAGACCTGCTCAAGCTCATTGTCATGGTGACCGCTAAAGTAATGAGCGTGGATATCTGTTCCCTTTGGTTGATCAATGAAGCTGAGACCCCTCCCAAAATTCGACTGGAAGCCACCCAGGCCATCAATCCGGAATATATAAAAGACAGATCCTTGGACCTGAACGAAGGTGTGGTGGGATATGTGGCGACCCGCAAAAAACCCCATGTCATTCAAAATGTCTTAAAAAGCAAACGTTTTAAAGAAAAAGAAATGGCCCGCAAACTCGGCCTTGTTTCCATGGTGGGGGTACCTCTTCAGTTGAAAAACGAAAAAGTCATCGGCGTTTTAAATTGCTTTACATCTCATCCCCATCAATTCTCCGAGACAGAAGTTAATTTGCTGGTCACGGTGGCCAATCAGGCCGCCGTGGCCATTTTAAACACCGAGCTTATGGTTCAAAAAAAAATCATCCAGGAAGAGCTGGAGACCCGCAAATTGATTGAAAAAGCCAAGGAGCTTATCATGCTCCGAAATAGTATCCCGGCGGATCAAGCCTATCGCTGGTTGCAGCAGCGCAGCATGAATTCCCGCAAGTCCATGCGACAGGTGGCGGAAGCAATCATACTGTCGGATGAATTGTATCACGCCAAATCGTGATTCAAGTCCACTCAAACTTAATCCTTGACATTTTTTTTCAGATATACTTAATTATAAAGCTACGATTATAGTGCGGCACAAAGGCGTGCCGAGGCTATAAGGCTGACTACTAAAGACAAAGGCGTCTATCTTACCCTCTCCTTACCAGAGGGATAGATAGACGCCTTTTTTATTTGGTATGATTTTATCACATTCATCAATAAGGAGAAAGAACATGCGCTTTTCAAAAAACAATGACGTCCTCGGAACCGCCAACCGCGGGAATCCCGCAGAATCCAGTCTTTGTACCCTTTGTCGCGCCGATTGCCAGGGTAAATGCGAGACCTGGTTGTCCAGCCTGGTAGGCCGGAAACTGCTTTATCCCAGGGATTTCGGTTTGGTGACAGCCGGCGCCAACAACACCACCCATGTGGGCGTGTCCTACAATTCCCTGCGTATCCAGGGTTATGCCTACGGCGCCCATGGTATTGCCAAGAACCTGTCAAAAGATCCGGATGATTGCATCTTTCCCAATGTGGACCTGACCACCGAATTCGGCTATGAAATCAAAACCAAATCCAGAATTCCTTTGATGACCGGCGCCCTGGGCTCCACTTTTATCGCGGCGAAATACTGGGATTCGTTTGCCGTGGGCGGGGCCTTGATCGGTATTCCCATTGTTGTCGGTGAAAACGTGGTGGGTGTGGACAAGGAATCCACCATAACCAAAGGCAAAGTCACCAAATCGCCAGAACTGGATCGCCGGGTGGATACCTACCTGCGCTATTATGACGGCTACGGCGCTATCATCGTGCAAATGAACGTTGAAGACACGCGCAATGGCGTGGCCGAATACATTGCCGGCAAATACGGCGACAAATGCATCATCGAACTGAAATGGGGCCAAGGCGCCAAGGATATCGGCGGCGAAATCCAGGTGACCAGCCTGGAATACGCCCTCTTCCTGAAAAAGCGCGGCTACGTGGTTGACCCCAATCCGGAATTGCCCGAAGTTCAGGAAGCGTTCAAACAGGGCGCCATAAAATCCTTTGCCAGACACAGCCGCCTGGGCGGAACCAACCTGGATACGGTGGACCTGGTGCGTGAAGATTTCATGAAAAGCGTCGACTATCTGAGATCCCTCGGCTTCAAACGGATCTCCCTCAAAACCGGCTCCTACGGCATGGAAGAACTGGCCATGGCCATCAAATTCGCTTCGGATGCCAAGATGGATCTGCTCACCATCGACGGTTCCGGCGGCGGCACCGGCATGAGCCCCTGGAACATGATGCAAAGCTGGGGCGTTCCCTCCATCAACCTGCATTCCAAAGCCTATGAATACGCCAGCATCCTGGCAGCCAAGGGCCAAAGGGTGGTTGACCTGTCCTTTGCGGGCGGTTTTGCCCTGGAAGACAGCATCTTCAAGGGCCTGGCCCTGGGCGCGCCCTATACCAAATTGATCTGCATGGGTCGCGCCATCATGGTTCCCGGCTTTTTGGGCGCCAATATCGAAGGTGTGCTGCATCCGGAGCGTAAGGAAAAACTCAACGGCAACTGGTCCGAACTGCCCAAGACCGTCAGCAGCATCGGCAACAACGCGGAAGAAATTTTTGCCTCCTATTTCGACGTTCAGAAAAAGGTCGGCAAAAATGAAATGAAAAACATCCCCCTGGGTGCCATCGCCATTTGGACCATGGCTGATAAACTCTCCTGCGGCTTGCAGCAACTGATGGCCGGCGCCCGCAAATTTGCCGTAAAAGAAATCAGTCGCCGCGATATTTTCGCAGCCAACCGGGAAACCGCCAAAGAAACCGGCATTGCTCATATTGCCGACATCAATGATGAAACCGCCAAGAAAATCTTGAACAGCTAGTATTTACTTTCAAGACGAATGCGTAAATAAGGCCTTCCGAGTCCGTCTTGGAAGGCCTTATGCATTCAAAGGGTCGGCCTGGATCACTTTATTTAATTTTTATCCACAAAATTTTAGCAGTCTGTGTTCCCATATTCTTCCATTGGGAAGGTGTTTCTGCCGTCAGATATATGGTATCCCCTGCCTGCATTTCATAATCCTTATTCTTGATGGTGACCTGTAGCACGCCTTCCATTACATAGCCCAGTTCCTCGCCCTTGTGCACAAAGAAATGGGCGGGCAATTTCTTTTTAACCGGAATCTGAATCAAATAGGGCTCGACTTTGCCGTCAAAGTCCGGGGCGATGAGCAGTTCGCCTTTGATGCTGCCTTTGGGCACATCGGTAAAATTAATGGCGACCCCATCATTCTTTGAAAATACAATGCGCTTGCGGGCTTCGTTTTTCCCGTGGAAAAATGAGCTTACTGAAACCGATAAATTCTCGGCCATTTTTAACAAGGCGGGCAAGGACGGGTAGATCTGATTGCTCTCCACCTGGGAAATGGTGCTGGGTGTCACGCCGATCATGCCGGCCAATTCTTTTTGGGAAAGCCCCTGCTTTTGCCGAATGGTCTTGATTCTGTGACCCAATTCATAACCGTCAACAACATGTCCGCCTTTTTCAAAACCGATTTCATGGCCTTGGCTGTAATATTGAAAAGGCTCGTTCAGGGTCGCGGGGTCGCGTTTTTCAGCTTTCAGAATCGTAAGGGTGGATTTGCCCCGCTTAATGGAAAGATCTACAGCCACCTGGGCGATCTGGTTGATATGCGCCTTTAACCGACCGGAATGGGCTCCCTTTTCAATGATCCAATAGGCGATGGTATCCAGCTCATAAAGCCGGGGACAGGAACGTGAATAAAATTTCAGTACATGCTCCTCACCTTCCCATAAATCCTGCATGCCGGTGAGGCTTTCAATGACAAAACGCACATCACCGGACATGGTTTTGTGCAGACCGTATATGGCTTCGGCGACTTTTTCCGGTTTCCAAGGTTCATTCACCTTGATGACCTGATAAGGCCACTGGGCCCCGTCTTTTTCATAAAATTTATTAAAAATTTCCGAATTGTCGCCCTTGCCGTTGGTAAAACAGTCTAAAATCGTCAAATTTTGATTTTCCGCCAATGGTCCGAGTTTTTCCAGCAGGTTTTTGGGGGAACGATCAAAACTGACATAAATGATCGGTTTGTTCTGGACCTGGGACTCCTTGATGAAATTCATGCAAAACACGGCTGCCAAACTTCCGGCATCATCATACCAGATTACATTGTCGCCGATGTAAAGGCCGCCCAGCAACTGGTCCAATTGGCCGACCCCTGAAGACACGCGTTTTTTTTTATCCGGCATTTTTACATCCTTTACCGGAAACAGATGTCCTGCAACAGATCATCTATTCCAAGTCGCATCAATCGAATTCTGATGAATTCTGAAATGGTGGGTTGGCGGGGCTTGATGTTCAAGGCCATGCCCGCTTCCCGGGGGGTTCTGCCGCCCTTTTTGCTGTTGCAGAGCCGACAGCAGGCCACACAATTTTCAAAAGTGGAAGCGCCCCCCTGCAGCTTTGGAATAATGTGATCAACGGTCAGCTCCGGGGTTTGGATGCGGCAATAGGCGCAGGTAAACCCGTCGCGGATCAGAACGTGTTTTTTGCTGAAAGGCACCTTGTTGCGGTAGATTGTGCGGATGAATTTCACCAGCTTCATGACCGAAGGAATTTTAATATGGAGTCCTTCAACATTTCGGATGATTTTTTCAGAATAACTCAGGACTTCCACCTTGTCATTGATCATCAGGCGCATGGCCCGCTTCCAATCCACAAGATTGAGAAAAGAATAATCGGCATTCAACAAAACACATGGCGGCATGTTTTTCCCCTCTCATCAGGGCGTCATGAGATGCATAAAAACATCGCCCTTGTCCACCACATCATCATATTTATCCTCATACCACTCCACCAGTTGCATTTCCTGGTCAAAAACAAAATAAAAGGCGGTCCCCACCGCTGCATCGTCCACTAAATAATATTTCATGTAAAAGCGGTCATCCCCTTTTTTGCCGGACCATTCGGCCTTATCTAAGATATCAACCAATTCGGCCCGGGTCATGCCGATCCGAATGTGGCGTAATGCTTTTTGGGATGAATAGGCAGCGCAGCCCATAACCAAGAGGCTGATTATAACGATGATAATCTTTTTTGCTTTCATAATTTTCTATTCCAAATCATTTTGATATTGTCGGCAGAGCGGTTCCGACAATTTACATTTTAATCCTTAAGCTTCATTGTACATGGCATCCAGCATGTTTTTATATTTTTCCTCAACGATGTTACGACGCACTTTCATGGTGGGGGTCAGCTCACCGGTTTCAACCGTCAAGGGACTGGGTAAAATCGTGAATTTTTTTATGGTCTCAAAACGTGCCAAACGACCATTGGCTCCATCCACTGCCCGCTGAATTTCAGCTTTCAGGGCATCCAGCTTTATCAAATCGGCAAAGACCATCTCCCCATAACCGTTTGCCAAGGCCCAGGTTTTTAGATTCTCAGGGGAGAGCGACAATAAGGCCGTCAAATAATTCCTGCGATCTCCATGGACCATGGCCAATTCTATGAGCGGATGATCCATGATCAAATTCTCAATATTGGAAGGTGTGACGTTTTTGCCGCCCGAAGTGACGATGATTTCCTTTTTGCGACCGGTAATCCATAAATAGCCGTCCGCATCGATCCTGCCCAGATCACCGGTATATATCCAGCCGTCCGCAGTCAGGGTTTTCTGGTTCAACTCCGGTTGATTCAAATAGCCTGGAAACACAATGTCGCCTTTTACCATGACTTCTCCGTCGGCGGCGATTTTCAGCTCAACCCCGGGCAAGGCCCGCCCCACGGATCCAAAACGATAGGCCTTGGGTGTACAGACCGTACAAAAACAGGAGACTTCGGTTTGCCCGTATCCTTCCAAAACCAGCATCCCGCAAGCATGAAAAAACTCAAGGATCTCCTTTGAGATGGGCGCTGACGAAGATAAAAAATAGCGTACCCGGCCGCCGAAAATTTTCCGGATTTTCTGAAACACCAATTTATCCGCCAGTCCATATTGCATTTGCAACCAAAAGGGAACCATCAGATTTTCCTGCTTTTTCCGGCTGACGGTGCGACCCACGCCTTCGGCCCAGGCAAACAGTGCGCGTTTCAAAGCCGGTGCATTTTTGACTTCGGAGCGAATCCGGGCATAGGCTTTTTCAAAAATGCGCGGGACACTGCCGAAAAAAGTCGGCTGAATTTCGATGATATCATCCAAGATGCGTGTAATGTCCTGAACGTAGGCGGCCGTAATTCCGCGCCAAATCCGCATGTACTGGCCGGCCACACGTTCACCCACATGGGCGAGTGGCAAAAAAAACATCATCATGTTGCCCAGGATTTCATTCGGGATCAAGGCCGTGGCCTTTAATTCTGAAAGAATATTTTTATGGGTCAGACAAGCACCCTTGGGTGGACCGGTGGTGCCGGAAGTATAGATAATAATCGCCACATCTTCAGGCCGGATCCGCTTTTCAGCGCGTTTCACCAATTCAGGGTCCTGCTGTAGAACTTCTGCGCCTCTTACCATCAGATCATTCAGCAGAATGGCATTGGGCTGCCTGCTTGGCCCTTCCCAAACAACAATCTGCCGCAACCGATCCAGTTTTCCCAAATAGGGTTCCAGCTTTTCCAATTGCTGATCATTTTCCACAAACAGCATGGTTGAGCCCGAATCCTCCAGGATATAGGCCGACTGCTCTCCTGATAAGGTTTGATAGATACCGACGCTTGCGCCGCCGCTGCACAGCACCGCCAAATCCGTAAGGGTCCACTCCAAGCGGGTGTTGCCCAATATGGAAACCGCCTCACCGGCTTTAACACCCAGGGAAATCAGGCCTGCGGCAATTTGATCCACCTGCTCCTCCACCGCCCCCCAGGTCACCGGTTGCCACTTTCCGTTTTTCTTGCAAAGGAACCCGGCCTTTTCCCGGTCCACCCGGCAGCGCTGTCGAACCATCTCGGCTAGATGCTGCATCCCTTCTCCTGATGTTAATTTTCCGACTAAAAATGATATAAAATGGATTTTCATCAGATAAATCACAAACCGGCCTGGACGTCAAATGGGATTCAGCGATTCGAATAACCATAAAAATTGCTGATCAATTCGGGCGCTCTTGACGGGTTGTGTACTGATCCCGTATAGTGCCGCAACATGAGTCCTGGAAAAACCATATGGAACACCGGGCAGCCGGCGTTCTCAACCGCAAGCCACACCATATGTTGCCATCTTTTATCAGCACTGCCGAATTGATCCGCAGCATCAGCACCCGGCTCGATAGGCATGTTGGCGCGCCGGATTTTTTTTCAGCAGAACATGCGGACATGACAATTTCCTCGGCAGTCCTTTTTCTCTTGGGACTGCATGGCGGGGAGCCTTGTCTGATTCTCAACAAGCGCTCCCAAAATGTGCGCCAGCCAGGGGATCTTTGTTGCCCGGGCGGCGGCATTCATCCCCGTTTGGATCCGTTCCTTGCCAAACTCCTTGGGCTCCCTTTCCTTGCCCTTGGAGCCTGGCCGTCCTGGAAGAATTGGCGCAAGCACCATCCTGAAAAGGCCCGGCGCTTATCGATTATGCTGGCCGCCGCTCTGCGGGAGGGCTTTGAGGAAATGCGCGTGAACCCCCTTGGCGTTCGCTTTCTAGGCCAATTGCCACCGGAACATCTGGTGATGTTCCACCGCCTGATTTTCCCGTTGGTGGGCTGGATCACCCATCAACATCGATTTTTCCCCAATGGGGAAGTGGAAAAAATCATCTTTATCCCCATGCGCGCGCTTTTAAATCCTGATCGGTATTGCAGGCTGTATCTGCGCTTTGAGAACGCACCGGGGATTCATGCCGGGGCAGAGGAGATGACATTTCCCGGTTTTGTTCATCAGGATCAGAAAGGCACCGAGTACCTCTGGGGCGCCACCTATCGCATCACCATACGTTTTCTGGAAACGGCATTCGGTTTTCAGCCGCCGCCGCCGGCTGCACTACCCCTGGTTCAGGGCCTTTTGAATCAAAGATATTTGCAGGGGACTACATGATCCATCTACTCATAAAAATAAGGAGTTCACATGCATATTGACCAGCCCATTCCAGGCGAAAAAATTCACACGCGTAAAATCGATATTTCCACGTACGCCCATGGCGATAAAAGCATCATCGTTGAGGGCATTTTGCAGGATGATCGGCTCAAGCCCTATTACCGCATCAGCGGCGAAAAGCATCCGCCCCACACCGTGCACCGCATGATCATCCGCATGCACATTGAGGGAGACGAACTGCGCATCAAGGAGATTGAATCCCGGTTGGATGACTTTCCCCAGGCAGATTGCCCCCAGGCAGCGGTCAGCCTGAATCAAATCAATGGATGGCGTATCGCTCCGGGTTTTACCCAAAGAATAAAAGAACTGTTGAGCGGCAAAAACGGCTGTGCCCATTTGACCGCCCTGCTGCTGGCCATGGCGCCCGCCGCTGTTCAGGGATACTGGAGCAACCGCGCCCAAAAGCCCCAAGATAAAAATATTTCAAAGGAAATCATGAATCAATTCTTAATCGATACTTGCTGGGTCTGGCGTCGGGAAGGCCACCTGGCCCAAAAAATCCTGGAAACGGCCGCTGATTCGTCCAGCGCCCCTTTGAACAAAACCGATTGATCGGCGGCTGTTCTTCGTCTTTACTTCAGCATAGCCGGATTCAACTCTGTAATTCCGGACAGCAGCGCCATCTGCCTGCCGATCCAGTGCATTCTTTGCAGGACATAGGCAGAGGGATTGCGGGCTTTCAGGCGCCGCGGGTTCGGCAAAACTGCTGCCAAAAGTGCGGCATCCTCTCTTGTCAGGGCTTGGGCGGAACGTTTGCCGATTAATTTTTGCGAGGCCGCCTGTACACCATAAACGCCGTCGCCGAACTCCACGATGTTCAAATATACCTCCAAAATCCGTTTCTTACTCCATAGCAGTTCCAAAAGAACCGTGAAATAGGCTTCAATGCCCTTGCGCAAATAATTTCTGCCCGGCCATAGGAATAAATTTTTGGCCACTTGCTGGCTGATGGTGCTGGCGCCCCGCAGGCGGCCGCGTTTCTTTTTCTTGGTGACCACATCAGAAATGGATTTGAAATCAAAGCCCCGATGGTTCATGAATTTTTGATCTTCGGCCGCCACCACCGCCAGCTTGATCGCGGGAGAAATCAATTTCCAATCCACCCAGCGATAGTGGATGTCGATTTTCTTTTCACGATCCAACAAGCCTTTGATATATTTTTGTACCATAAAAGCGCTGGTGGGCGGCGGCCACCAGCGCAGGCAGAGCACTGCCAGGATGGAAAAAGCAACGGCAGCAGCGATCAGCCGGTTTACAACGCGAAGCATCTTCACCGCACCCGTTTTCCAGCGACTTTGTTTTTGAGGCCGTTCTTCATTGTGCCTGCGCATGGGCGTTTACAATCCATTTCCGTGATAATGCTCCCGGCGGTGTGTATAAACCAGCCGCCCGCTTGAAAACCATTGAACCATGCCACACAATTATCAAAGGAGCAATTCTGAAACAACTGGATGAAAAGCATTTCCCGGACACCCACGGAAACCGTCCAAAGGTAAATCATGCTTTGACTAATGAATTGTTTCAGGGTATTTATTTTACACTACCTGCCTGATTCACTTAACCATTCAATTCGTGAGGTGGCCCATGACTGGAAAGGAAAATGATTATTTCATTTCGCTTTACCATGTGGCGAAGGTCGTCAATGCCTCGCTTTCACCTGCAGAGGTTTTGGAAAAAATAGTGACCTGTGTCACCAAGGCCATGCGGGTCAAGGCATGTTCATTGCGGGTCTTGGAGTCTCGAAAAAAGCGCTTGATCATGGGCGCTTATTGCGGCCTGTCAGAAGACTATGTTCGCAAGGGACCCATCATGGTTGAAGAGAGCGGCCTGGATCAAAAGGCCCTCCAAGGTCAGACCATCTGGCTTAAAAACGCCCAGACCGACAAGGATTTTCAATATAATCAAAAAGCCCTGTCCGAAGGCATCAAATCCGTGCTGGTGGTTCCCTTGCTGATTGAGAACGAGGCCATCGGCGTATTGCGGGCCTATTCCCAGGAAGAGCGTGAATTTGATGAAGATGAAAAAAAATTTCTGGAAGCTGTGGCCAATTTGAGCGCCATTGCCCTGGAAAACGCCAGATTGCACCAAGCCCTGCAAAAGGATTACGATCTGCTGGTGGCCCATAAATACCGGCTGGATGATAATTGAAAGGAGGTACATCATGGTTCGCATTGGAATCAATGGGTTCGGACGCATCGGACGGCAGGTCCTGAAGGCTGTATTGGAAAGACACCCCCAGCAGTTGACCGTGGCGGCTGTCAATGACCTTTTTGGTGTCCAAACCAATCTCAATCTGTTTAAATATGACAGCAATTACGGCCGGTTCCAGGGGGAAGTCAAAGCCGACGGCGATCGGCTGGTGGTGGACGGCCGCCCCATCAGCATCTTTGCCCTGCGTGATCCGGCTGCCATTCCCTGGGATGATGTGGGTGTGGAAATTGTTGTGGAAAGCACCGGACTGTTCACCAGTGCTGCAAAAGCCAAAGCCCATTTGGAAGCCGGGGCCAAAAAAGTCATCATCTCAGCCCCTGCAAAGGAGGAAGACATCACCATCGTGATGGGCGTCAACCATGAGAAGTATCAGGCGGATAAACATCATATTGTTTCCAATGCCTCCTGCACGACCAATTGCCTGGCGCCGCCGGCCATGATCGTTCATCGCGCCTTTGGAATTGAAAAAGCATTGATGACCACGGTGCACGCTTACACCGCTGACCAGCGCCTCATGGATCTTGCCCATAAAGATCCCAGACGGGCCAGGGCCGCGGCTTTGAACATCATACCCACCACCACCGGTGCCGCCAAAGCCGTTGCCCTTGTCCTTCCCGAGCTGGCGGGCCGATTTGACGGCTATTCCCTGCGGGTGCCGACACCCACGGTTTCCATTGTCGATTTTGTGGCACAGCTTGAAAAGCCGACCGATACGGAAACCCTCCGGACCGAACTCAAACGCGCCGCCGCTGCCGAACTCGAAGGAATCATGGCCTGCGAAGATGAGCGCCTGGTATCCATGGATTTTAAGGGCAATCCGAGTTCCTCCATAATCGATCTGGAGTTCACCCAGGTGTTGAAGGGGAACATGGCCAAGGTGGTTGCCTGGTATGACAATGAATGGGGATACTCCTGCAGAGTCGCGGACCTGGCCGCCCTGATGGCCCGAAAAGGTTAGGGAACTGTCCGCTTCTTTTTTTCTCTCGCCGAGACGCCAAGCACGCCAAAGGGGCTTGACTGATCCGCGATCCGGATGGGTGACTGGAGCGAAGCGATTCGCGAATAAACCGATAAAAAAGAAATAACCATTTTGGAAAAAAACAATGGTAATTCGAAGGAGGATCTTGGATTGAATTTGTTATCAAGTTAATTGCGGAATGAAAAAGACTATCTGCACTTTTTGACGGCGGTTTGTCGGTGCAGATAGATAGTCGTAGTGCTCGGCTCTATAAATACGAATTTTGATATCCCGAACGGTTGCTTCACGAGCGGCGGTTTTTTGCCGTCGCGGTGAAAGCAGATGTTATATCTTTTTCTTTAAAATTATCCATTTGTTCAAAGGAACTTTCCATTGGGGCATATAGATTTATTATTGCGTCAGGATCCATTTCAGTTAAACCTAAATAAAACGATTTTCCACTCTTGCCGTCCCACATGAACGGATGATCGTTTTTGCAAGACCAAAACGATAGAAATTTATAGATAAAACGCTCTGAAAATTCAGGCGTATTTAAAAATACTTGTGAAATTATTTCTTGAACACTTTTGAATCCCGATAGAATAACCTTTTTGTCTAAAAAAGAAAATTTTCCGTTGTCATCTTTACCAATCCTGTGAACGTAGGAATTTCGTGCGTTTTTCAAATTCATTATATTTTGCCAATCGTGGCTTTGGCGGTCTATGGATTTTCCTGTAAGCAATTTAAAAATAAATTGTATTCTGGTATCCAAAGGTTGAAATGTTAGCCTCTCCTCAACTATTCCCTTTTTGTTTAGAATTATGTTTTTGTCTTGGAGGAAGAGTTTCTCAACATGACTTAAGGATTCTTTCCTTTGCTCAAGTATAATGCTTGCAAAATCGTTCATTAAAGTTTCAAAAGCCCACCATGTTTGAACAAGGGCAGTTGAAAATATTTTGATATATGTGAAAAAATAATTTTTAGGCGTAAAATTATTAGAATATATTTTTAACTGCATTATATCATATTTTGCTACCTCTAATGGCCATACTGGCATGAACAAATCGATTATACGACCAATTCGAATAGCAACTCTTCCTCCATCCATTATATGAGATAAGATTTTATTTAGATCTTCAACAGAGGGCTCCTTCCATTTATCGAGAAAAGCCATGGCTTCAACAAGAAATAGAACCCGAAAGCTTCCATAATCTTTATTATAAATCTTGATAAGTGACTTCCACCGTTTCAGGCTATCCGTTTCTTCGAAAAAATTCTTATAGTCTAAATTAAAGTCTTCGATCATTAATAATCCTACCTATTGAAGCTGATTAAAAATATAACGCCCGGCTTCACGGGGAGCAGCGCTCTTTGCCGCGATCCCGTGAAAGCCTTGGGCGATATCTTCATGGAGCACCCCAATGAATAAGGGTACCATTAATATTATCTATGCTTTTTTGGGGTAAGTAATAATTGAAAAGCCATAAAGGCTGACCAAAATTCAACCACTTTCTTCGCCAGCACTTATCAATATATCGTTCGTAATTATTAATTATCAACCAATCTCGCACTAAACCAAAATATGTTGTGGTAAAATCATTGTCTTTCGCTATTCTGGCATAATCTTTTGGAATTATTGAATTAAGATCATCTAAATTCTTAATACCGAATAACCAAATTTCCTCTATTAATAAATCAAGGTCGATTGATTGATTATCATTAAATAAAGAGAAGTTATTTTCCTCTACCCATATGTTTAAAAAAACTTTAAGGTTAATTGAGGTAATTTTAAAATCAGAATCTGAATATGGGCTTGTCTCTTTACTAGATTTTATTTTTAGTTCTATCCAGTCCACAGCCTTCTGCCAAATAATTTCGTATATAAATAACTGTTCCCAAGTAGTTAAAAAGTAATCTGTAACTCTGTCAGGAGTGAAAGCTCTTTTTTCAAGTTTTGAAACAAGTGTGTTTATAAGATTTTCAACTGTTTGTTTGGTCAGGTCTGGTTTTCAATCTTAAAAACGCTATTTTCAGTTGGAAGGGCGGGAAAGAGATCCGCCATTACCCGATTTGATGTTCATTCCTTCGGTTATTTTTTCAGCACACGGCTCACAAAAATCTGCAATACTCATCTCGTTATCTCCAACAGGGGCACCTACTTTCCCATCAAGAGACACTAAATAATAGAACTCATATGACCCACCAGCGAAAAAATAATTTCGGATTTTTATAATTAGATAATCTTTGAACTTATCTTTATACTCGTCGGAATTCACGACGCATACACTATTACCCTCCGAGACAAACCGGATAAATCCGGTTTTAATGTCGACGACATTTACACTGCCATGTGTTGCAGCCCACCCACTGTGAAATGCAACACGTCGACTATCATTTAAAAACTGTGGCGAATTAAGACTACTCAAGAAGTTATTTTGCCCGCTTGCGGCGCCGTCCTTGACAATCACGCGTTCTCCAGTCCCCTCAGTGCGGATAACTCTCAGCTCGGTTCCTGGCCCCCATGGGCCTGGTTTATCAGGATATTGCCTCACGAACACAACCCATTGACCGTCAGGTGAAAGCGCTGGCTCGGTATCTTGCCCGGCATGCGTAAGTACTGTTTCCTTGCCATCATGGTTTTGTATTATCAAGTTCCCATTTTGAACAGTCACCTTATGTGCAGATGCAACAGATGGTATCATTAAGGAAAGAAAGAGCAGGGAAAGAATTGATATCTTTTTCATTTTATTCCTTGCCGAACGAACGGGGCGGATAACCAGAGGACGTACAGCATTCGAGCTTTTCAGGGTTTTAATATAAAAACGCCAAGTTTCATCCTCGTCTGGTTCGTCCGCTTTGTTATGATCTGCTACAAATTATTTAGGTTAGAATCTTTAGATGAAGTCTCTTTTAATTTTTCATCAGATTCTTTCCTTTTTCCTATGTAAGGGGAAAATACATTTTTTAAAGTATCGTTTTTTGAGAAAAGTACTGACTTCCATTTTCTTGGATTTTTGTCACCGTAGATATGAGTCAAAACATAATATGCACCAATAGCGCCCAATATGAGAAAAATTATTTGAAGTATAGTTGCCATGGATTATAATGTCCACGGTGTGGGGGCGCAAGGGGAACGGGCCACCCGCAGAAAGCTCGTTAATAAGAACAATGGTAAGAGCCAAAACCGGAGGCCCCTTGCGGTCCCTTACCAACGTTTTGTAATGCTTTTTAAGCATTATGACATTAAATGCCAGCCGGCGGTAATAAAACATATCCCCCAGCATACACCCACGCAAAAACTCAATAGGCTTATTTTTTTTCTTTTAATATCTCGAGTGCAGATTCCGAAAGATCCAAATACAATAAAAGACATGGTCAAGGCTAACAAAAGTTGCCCGCTTCGGTAAAGACCTACAATCAAATAAAAAGGAACTGCAAAGAACAAAAATGATGCAAATATAGCTACGATCGCAAATTCAAGAGAATCGAATATAAAAAAAAGTCCTGAAAAGATTTTTTTAATTTTTCCAATCAAAAACTTTTCCTGGATATAAGCGGTTCGTTTCAGCTCACCAGAGCGCAGGGGCCGACAGATAAAAAATGGGAACAGCTTTCAAAAAACAATGCATTTCAAGAATGCCACTGCGTCTGCGCTCTGGTGGAACTGTTGGTTTGGGTAAAATTATATTACAGGCACAATTCAATGACTTCTTTATAGCTCTGGGCTGATATCAATCCGGATAGTTCTCCATAATGTTTGGCGATATTCTGCTTCAATTCATCTAAAGAAGTATCTTCAACTATATCAATGTCGAATTCAACGTAGACTGATTGTTTAAAAAGCCGGTTAAGCCAAAGCCTCCAAGTATGGCCATGTCTATCCAGATAGGCATTTTTAACGTGGAATTTCTTTCCCGATGAATCGTAGATCACCATATTCTGCCATTCGGACAAATTATCATCTGGGCTTGCGTCGAAACCTTCCGATTCAGATTCAACCTCTTTAACCCATCCAGCTTTAGAGAAAGCGATAACTGGGTATTCGAACATGTTTTACCTTTGATAAAGGCCCAACCAATGATTATCAGGTTGGTTATGTCAAAATTCTCTTGAAGACGGAAAATGATTTAATCGATAATGGAGCACTTCTTGCCATTTTCTGGCCCAGCGTAACCACTTAAAAATGCTGCATATTGCTCCTGTAATTGTGCACTTTTACCAGTCCGGCGATTCTGTTGTCAATGCCGATAGCGTTGCGTTCCCTAAAACCAGACAGACCTTTACCTTTGGTCTGTTTCAACCAACCGAACCGCCGGATACGCGATCCGTATGTCCGGTGGTGTGGGAGGGGGTGGCCGTGAGGTCACTCCCTATCCCTATAGGCAACTGGTTCATGACATTTTGGAAACATGCTTTAGTGCAAAGAATACGAATACTGCTGGAATAAGCAGAGCCATGACGTTCCATACTCCCATGGCAAGTAGAACAATTTGGTTGAGTGCTACAAACCCTGTGTAGGTGTAAGCGGCCCATTTTTTCATCATCCACAGTCCGACCATGCACACCAGCCCTATGACCGAACAAAGTCCCAGGTATGGCGGATACCAAGAGCCGATTTGCTGAGCTATGGGTGAGAGCACAAGTGGGACGGCGATTAGCACCCCAAGAAACCCGATCACGCATATGACCGTTATCGAAGTTGGTCGCTTCGTCCTTTCTGTCATGTCGCTTATAATGCTTTGCTCCTTTCTTGTTGTTGCCTCTCGCGGTAGGAATGCCGGTTACCCGGCACCCCCCGCACAGACCCGGACGTGCGGTTTTCCCGCATCCGGTTCCTCGGTTGTACTCGCTTTCGCGTAAGGCGCTTGCCTATGTAAATGCCCGATGTTTTTGGTTTACCATTCTGGTTCTGCCGATAGGTTCATGATCTGCATATTCTTCTCAGTTCATCTAACCCACAAACCTCGCAGTCAGCGTGTATCGAATACTGAAAACGAATACCTCAAAAGTGCTGGACTACTTGCCATAAACTGACATAGTGCAACCACCTCAAAATAATGCACATTGCTCCCGATATTCTGCACTTTATCAGCTCGCTGGTTACGCTGTCAATTTGTTAATCCGCATTTTTTCGATATTCGCCGGGGGTTTTGCCGGTCCAACGCTTGAAGGCATGCTGAAAAGCGCTTTGGTCGGCGAAATTCAACAGCAAGGCGATCTCGCAGATCGAGGCATTCACCTCTTTAAGATAGCTGACCGCTATTTCCTTTCTCACGCCATCGAGAATCTTTCGAAAGGATGTGTTTTCCGCTTTAAGTTTTAACTGAAGGTTACGGGTTGTCAGGGCAAGCTGGCGGGCAATCGTTTCGATATTGCTGTTTTTTTCCTTGAGCAGCGCTTTGAAAAGGATTTGAGCCACTTTCTCAGACCATGAATTCAATGCATATACCCGCTGCAGGGCTTTTTGCACCAATTGCTCCAATCCTTCCAAAATATTCGAATTCGCCAACAGAATGGGAATTTTTAGGTAGCTTGTGGACAAGACGATTTCATTACATGGATGATCAAACGCCAATGGCGCCTGAAATATCCGCTCATGTGCGGCTGTATTTTCAGGATGGGGGTGGGCGAATCGAACCGCCTCTAATCTGAATTGGTTGTCGGTCAAAGACCGCAGCATGGCGACAAACAGCGCGAGGATGGATTCTGAAAAATGGCGTTCCGGGAGTAAGGACGGATGACTCATTTCCCATGATAGACAAGCCAGCGTGCCTTCAACTTTTATCACCGGACGGATACTGTCCATGATTAAATTATGATATTGAAAATTTTTCCGGATCGCCTGCTCCACATTGTCACAGTTCATCATCATAGCAAAAAGCAGGTGCCGGCTGAGGAGCTTGTGCGCGTGTTCGCCAAAATGAAGCCCGAAATCCGGGTCATCGGCTCGGTTTATAAGGAATGTCCAGATCAGATGAAAGGTATGGATTGGAATCCGTGCTTCATTGAATTTATATGCGGAAAGGTCCACCGCGCATTCGGAAAAGATGTTTTGTTCATCGATCCCTATCTGTGAGGCGTATCTTAAAAGGATATGCAGCAGGTCGGCAGATGCGGTTAATGGATACGTCTTCATATTTAAGATTCAAACCAATTCACTTTTTCGCAAAAAAGCAAAAATATTTCGTCAATACTCAATATCAATACTCCTCCTTGCGATAGGATCGGATTATCCAATGGATGAACGTTTCTTTCAAAAGAGCATTATAAATTTGAATCGTATGTTTGGCAAATCATTGCGGAGGCGGCATGTCAAAAAACAAAACCATTTCCTATCAACCGGCAATAGAAAATAAACGTGTTGAGGCAATTGTCACAAAAGAAATTAAAACATCGCCGCAAAAAATTTTTCCATTGGCATGCCCGGTGGAGGAATTGAGATGGATACCGGATTGGGATTATGAATTAATCTATTCAAAAAGCGGTGTGAATGAAACCAATTGCATTTTTAATGAAAATCAATCCGGCCCGCATTTTTTTGAGAAGCCGCTGACAACCACCTGGGTGACGGCCCTTCATGATCCGGATAGGTATCGAATTGTATTCCAATTGAATCTTTCCGGAAAAGCCATGATTTGGCTGAAAGTCGAATTCCGAGAAGTGGGAAAGGGGGTGTCAAGCTGTACCTGGCATATGATTTTCACGGCATTGGATGAAGAAGCCAATTCAATGGCCAATGAAACCATTCGGGTGAAAATGGAGTTGGTGATGAACTTTTTGTCCGAAGCGCTGAAACACTATTGCGAGACTGGTGAACTGCTGAAATAGTTTCAAATACAGGCACAGTAAATTACGGCCTGTCTTCATTGTTGTCTCATATATATTGAAAAAAATAAATTTCAGTTTATTGTTAAAATGCCCATGATAATTACAAGAACTGTGATCGATTCTGGTCTAACATTCTTGTCCGATGACTCCCTATTAAAATCTCTTAAAACACTGTGTCTTCGATCTGTCAGCCTTGCCACTTTTTAATAGAAATAGTCAATTGGTAGTAGAAACTTATACAGCAGACATTTTGGCTCTATTTTTGATAGGGACGGAAGTTACATCAAGTACTCGCTCTCCAAACTCATTGGTTCTAAATTTGTATTCTTGAATCATTCTTTTAACATCCGGATATAACGTTTTTTTTCATCCGCCATTTTCTCAATTAGTTCCATTATACTTGCGAATCCCAAGGCATCGATAGTGGGTGGCAAAATCCTTTTAATATCATCATATAGTTATAGCTGATTAAAATAGAGGGGGACAATCCCCCTTTCTTTTGATCGGCGATTTTGGTAAAAATCCATTTCGACGTGGCTGTGACGATGATTGCATATGACGCTTATCGGGTCAAGAAAATCGGTGGATAATTAATTTTAAACAAATGCTCGATGGCTCCATGAGAGAAAAAAACCTATTTCAGCAAAGGGCTTATCTAAACGGTGAGTGGATCACGGCGGAATCAGGGCAGTGCCTCCCGGTTTTTAATCCGGCCGATAGCCGAAAAATCGGGACGGTTCCGGATTTAAGTCCAGCCGAAGTCCGCATGGCCGTGGTTGCAGCCGACAGGGCCTGGGAAGATTGGCGCAAGTTGACGGCCAAAGCGCGCTCAAAACTATTGCGAAACTGGTTTGAGCTCATTCTGGCAAGCCAGGAGGATCTGGCAATACTGATGACCACTGAGCAAGGCAAACCCCTTACCGAGGCCAGGGGCGAAATTGCTTATGCGGCTGCCTTCATCGAATGGTTTGCCGAAGAAGGCAAAAGGATTTACGGCGATATCATTCCGTCCCCCCTGCCGGACAGCCGCATCCTGGTCCTCAAGGCGCCGGTGGGCGTCTGCGCCGCCATCACCCCCTGGAATTTTCCGGCAGCCATGATCACCCGCAAGGTCGCCCCGGCCCTGGCCGCCGGCTGCACCATGGTGGTGAAACCAGCCAGCCAGACCCCATTCACGGCCCTGGCCTTGGCAGAGCTTTCCCGCCGCGCAGGTATTCCGCCCGGAGTGCTGAACATGGTCACCGGCCGGTCGGAAATTGTCGGGCAAGAACTGACCGATAGCCCGTTGGTGCGCAAACTGAGCTTTACCGGGTCCACTGCCACGGGCAAGCTGCTCATGGGCCGCTGCGCAAATACGGTTAAAAAAATTTCCCTGGAGTTGGGCGGTCACGCGCCTTTTGTGGTTTTTGAGGATGCGGATATGGAGGCTGCCGTGGGTGGCGCCATGGCCTCCAAATATCGCAATTCCGGTCAGACCTGCATTTGCGCCAACCGCTTTCTCGTTCAAGACCGGATCTATGAGATCTTTGCCCAAAAACTGGCAGAGGCGGCGGCCCGCCTGAAAGTGGGCCCTGGTTTGGAACCGGGCGTGCAACAAGGCCCCCTCATTGACATGCAGGCGGTTGCAAAAGTAGAGGCCCAGATTGAGGACGCACTGGCCAAAGGGGCGAAAATTCTGACCGGCGGGAAACGCCATAGCCTGGGCGGGTCCTTTTTTGAACCCACGGTTCTGGGTGATGTCACCCAGGAAATGCGCATAGCCCGGGAAGAGACCTTTGGGCCGGTGGCACCAGTGTTTCGTTTTCAAACCGAAGAGGAGGCTGTTCGCTTGGCCAACCATACGGAATACGGCCTTGCGGCATATCTGTATACCCGGGATATGGGGCGTATCTTTCGCCTGACCGAGGCCTTTGAATACGGCATGGTGGGAGTCAACACCGTTACAATTTCAACGGAAGCAGCGCCTTTCGGCGGCATGAAGCAATCCGGCATCGGCCGGGAGGGCTCCAAATACGGTATCGAGGAATATTTGGAAATCAAATATCTCTGTCTGGGCGGTATTTTGCCCGTTTAGCCAAAACTCGGGTGTATCAGGGAAAGTCCCCTTCTTTAATTCTTGTAACATCCGTGAAATCCGCGCAATCCGTGTCTAACAAAATTTGAAAAGGTTCTTGGTAATCTTTTCAGCCCTATCGCGGCTGGAAGCCGCTCCCTATCAACAGCCGCAACAGAGCAGCAAAACAAAAAATAAATGAATGAAATAAAAATAAGTAAAATCTTTACATTCTCCGGCCACTTGACTATAAATTATACACCGATTTTCAAATACAGGAGTGGAACATGTCCTTTTGTCTGATGGACGGAAACGAAGCCGTGGCCTGGGGCGCCTGGGCGGCCGGCTGCCGCTTCTTTGCCGGGTATCCCATCACGCCGGCCACGGGAATATTAAATGCCATGCTGGCCATCCTGCCGCCGGCAGGCGGCATCTGTCTCCAGGGTGAAGATGAAATCGCCTCCATGGGCTATTGTCTGGGAGCTTCCGTGGCCGGCATGAAGGTCATGACCGCCACCTCCGGCCCCGGCATCAGTTTGTGCAGCGAACAGATTTCCTTTGCCGTGGGCAGCGAGATTCCCATTGTCATCGTGGATGTTCAGCGGCTGGGACCCTCCACCGGCTCCGCCACCCGTGGGGCGGACGGGGATATCCAGTTTCTACGCTGGGGCAACAGCGGCGGCCTGCCGGTCTTTGTCCTTGCACCTACGGATGTAAAGGACTGTTTTGAGCTGACGGTTGAGGCGTTTAATCTGTCCGAAGCTTTTCGGTGCCCGGTTTTTGTGGCTTCCAACAAGGAAATCGCCATGACCAAGGAAAGTGTTGCCATTGATGTACGGCAGCCCCGGCCTGGCCGGGAGCGCCCGGCTCCCCGGCCGGACCTGCCCTATTTGCCCTTTGGGGTAAACGGCGATCAAAAAGTTCCCGGCTTTTTACCAATAGGGGGCAGAACCATCGTGCGCCAGACCTCTTCCACCCATGGGCCGGACGGGTATATCACCACCAATCCAGAGGAAATCGCCCTGGTTCAACAGCGGTTGCTGGAAAAACTCCAAGGCGCGCCTGAATTTTTTTCCCTATATCCTGAAAAAACAAACGCACCGCCGGATTTTATCATCCTCACCTATGGGGTCACCAGCCGGGCGGCCAGGGCGGCGGTCAAACTTCTGAACCAAGAGGGACGAAACGGCGCGGTCCTTGCGCTGAAAACCCTCTGGCCGGTGCCGGAGGAAATCATCCTTACACAAACCCGGCATGTTCAGCAGGTTTTTGTGATTGAAATGAATCTCGGTCAGTATATCAATGAAATTCAAAGGGTGTTGCCCCACAAACAGGTTCATTTTCACGGTCGCATGGACGGTACTTTGATCACGCCCCTGGAAATCATGGAGGTGGTTCGACATGCCCGATAGTTTATTGAACCAAAGCCGACCGCCGGTATTTTGTCCGGGCTGCAGCCATGAGCGGGTGGTCTTGGCCCTGAACTCGGCCCTGATGAACATGGGCCTTGCCGCCCATCAGGTGGCCATTGTCAGCGACATCGGCTGTTCCGGGTTATTTGATACCTTTTTCAATACCCATGCCCTGCACGGCCTGCACGGCCGGGCTTTGACCTATGCCGCCGGTCTGAAACTGGCCTGTCCGGATTTGACGGTGATTGTCACCATGGGGGACGGCGGGCTCGGCATCGGCGGCGCCCACCTGCTTTCAGCCTGCCGCCGCAATCTGGATGTAACTCTGCTGGTGCTCAACAACTTCAATTACGGCATGACCGGCGGCCAGTTTTCAGCCACCACGCCTGTCGATGCAGCCGTGGAATCCGGCTTCCTGAATCGCCTGGAAACCCCTGTGGATGTTTGCCGTCTGGCCCAGGCCGCTGGTGCTGCTTACACCGCCGCTTGTTCCAGCTTTCAAAAAAATCTTCCCCAAGAAATCGAGCAGGCCCTGCGCTTTGAAGGCTTTGCCGTCCTGGATATCCGCGGCATCTGCCCAGGGCGTTATACCAAAAAAAACAAGCTTTCGCCCAAAATGATTGAAAAGGAGCTGGCCCATCAGCCCCTGGAACAAACCCACCACCTCCCAATCAATCGCAAAGAATACGGCCGCCGCTATCGGGAGCAAAGCGCCCTTCAAAAACCGGCCCAGCCGCCTGTCAGCATGCTGCCCCAACACCCGGCGCCTTCCAATGCCCGCTGGGAAATCATGATTCTGGGGGATGCCGGTCAACGGGTGCAAACCGCCGGCGAAATCCTTTGCCTGGCCGGCATGAGCGCCGGTTTGCGTGTGACCCAGAAAAACGACTACCACATCACGGTTTTGCGTGGTCCTTCCATCAGTGAAATCATTCTTTCCCCGGATGAAATCGACTTCACGGGTATTACCAAACCCGGGGTCATTCTCGCCATCGGCCAAGCAGGGGTGAATACCCGCCAAAAAGTGTTCCGGCAATTGGATCCACAGGCCATGATCATCCAAACACCTGGGGTGGATCTGCCCACGGTTTCCGGAAGCATCCACCTTGCGGATTTTAAAGACCTCGGCATCAAACGCGAGGACTGGTCCCTGGCAGCCCTCATGGTTCTCGCCCGCCTGGGCACTGTGCTTCATAAGGATATGCTCAGGTCAGCCATCCAGGCCCGTTTCAAATCCACGGCACTGGAATCCGCTCTGGCACTGTTTGAAAAAGTGGAAATCCTGAAATAAAATCCAGCCTTGAAGGAACCATTGCCCTACCCTGGCTATTTTCTTGACCAAGCCCATCAGGATGGGTATGGTTTCTGATTGTGTATGATTCCAAACCTGGGAGAAATAAAAAGAGATGGGAGCGCTGACAATCAAATCCGATGTCTTGCTGCTGCTAACAGCCGTTATTTGGGGCTTTGCTTTTGTGGCCCAGCGGGCCGGCATGGATTATATCGGGCCTTTTGCCTTTAACGGCATTCGTTTTGCGTTGGGCTGCCTGGTTCTGCTGCCCCTGGTTTTGCAAGACCTACGCCAAAGAAAAGAGATAAATGCAGCGCCGGATTCGGCAAATCACAACCATTTTATTTGGGGCAGCATCCTTTCCGGTCTGTTCCTTTTCGGCGGCGCCTCTTTGCAGCAAGTCGGCCTGGTATACACCACCGCCGGCAATGCCGGTTTTATTACCGGTTTGTATGTGGTGATCGTGCCCATTATCGGTATTTTTATCGGCCATAAAACCAATTTCGGCATTTGGCTGGGGGCTGGTCTTGCGGCCATTGGTCTGTACTTTCTCAGTATCAGCGGTGCGCTCACCATTGCTGTGGGTGATCTGCTGGTGCTTATTGGCGCCTTTGTCTGGGCCATCCATGTCCTTGTCATCGCCTGGTTTTCACCCAGAACCTCCGCCTTGCGGCTGGCTTTTGCCCAGTTCGCCATTTGTTCGCTCCTGAGTTTATCCGCAGCGCTTATATGGGAAACCATGGACGCCGCCGCAGTATGGAAAGCGGCTATACCCCTGGCCTATGGCGGCTTTCTCTCCGTGGGGGTTGCCTATACTTTGCAGGTGGTGGCCCAGAAGTCGGCCCATCCGGCCCATGCCGCCATTTTACTGAGTCTGGAGGCGGTATTTGCCGCCATCGGAGGACGGGTGCTGCTGAACGAGGCCATGACCCTGCGCAGCTTGCTGGGGTGCACCCTGATGCTGACCGGCATGCTGGCTTCCCAGCTTTGGGGGATTTGGCGCTGGTCTGCGCGCCGTCTTTTTGAAAGCAGTGTATGACCGGCTTGGAAGGAAGTAGTTTGGAAAAAACCCACCATCCTGATAAGGAAAAATTATGATCATTACAGAGATACTGGCGCGCAACAGCCGCATGTACGGTGCTGAAATCGCCCTGGTGGAAAGGGAACCTGCCAAGAACCTGCGCCGGGAGATAACTTGGGCGGAATTTGACCGGCAGGCCAATCAGGTGGCCTGGGCTTTGATCCAACGGGGAATCCAAAAAGGCGACCGGGTGGTGCATCTTTTGATGAACAGCCTAGAGTGGTTGCCGATTTATTTCGGCATTTTGCGGACAGGGGCCTGGGCCGTGCCCCTGAATTTCCGTTTTGAGGCCGATACCATACGCCGTTGTACGGAAACCGCCGAAGCCGCGGTTTTTATCTTTGGTCCGGAATTCATTCAGCATGTGAATGTCATCAAAAATCATCTGGATCCATTTGTCCGGTCCTTTATTTTTGTGGGGCCGGAAAGCCTGCGGCCGGCATATGCCGAGGGATTTGCCACGGTATTGGCCGGGCAACCAAGCACCGCCCCCCACATTGATTTGGATCTTGGCGATGAAGCCGCCTTGTACTTCACTTCCGGAACCACCGGTGTTCCCAAGGCCACCCTGCTGACCCACCGCAATTTGGAATACGCGGCGTATGTGGAAAACCGGCATCATCTACAGACCCACCAAGACAATTTTTTATGCATCCCACCCCTTTACCATACCGGTGCCAAAATGCACTGGTTCGGCAATTTTATCGTGGGGGCAAAGGCCGTTATTTTAAAAGGCATCGAGCCCCAGTGGATTTTAAAGGTGATTTCCGAAGAGCGGGTCACCATTGTCTGGCTGCTGGTGCCCTGGGCCTTGGATATCCTTTTTGCCATCGAAAACAAAGATATCCATTTAAGCGACTACAGGCTGGACCAATGGCGCCTGATGCATATCGGCGCCCAGCCGGTGCCGCCCAGCCTGATCAAGGAATGGAAAGCCATTTTTCCCCATCATCAGTATGATACCAACTACGGCCTGACTGAAACCACCGGTCCCGGCTGCATCCATTTGGGGCTTGAGAACATGCACAAGATCGGCGCCATCGGCGTGCCGGGCTTTGACTGGGAATTTAAAATCGTGGACAATGAATCAACTCCATTGAAAACCGGGGAAATCGGCGAACTCATGGTCAAGGGGCCGGGGGTTATGAAGGCTTATTATAAAAATCCGGAAGCCACCCGGGATTGCCTCAAGGACGGTTGGTTGCTGACCGGTGACATGGCCCGGTTGGATAAAGACGGTTTCATCTGGCTGGTGGATCGTAAAAAGGATGTGATCATCACCGGCGGTGAAAACATCTACCCGGTGGATATCGAGGCCTTTCTCCAAGCCCACCCCAAGATTCAGGATGTGGCGGTAATCGGTTTGCCGAGTCTGCGTCTGGGGGAAATCGCCACGGCCATTATTCAGGTAAAAGCCGGTCAGACCCTGACCGTGGAAGAAGTGGATGCGTATTGCACGAACCTGCCCCGTTATAAACGGCCCCGTCGCATCATCTTCGACAATGTGCCGCGCAATCCCACCGGTAAAATTGAAAAACCCAAATTGCGGCAAAAATTTACAGGAATGGCCGAGAGTTTTAAGATAGGGGAATAGGCTGAAAGCTGAAAAAGGAAGGCTGAAGGTTAAAAGAGAAACGTTGTTTTCCCCTAACATCCTTCAGCCTTCGGTCTATTTACCTACAGTTATTTTTTATCGTCTTTGACTTCTTCGAAGTCGGCATCCACTACGTCGTCATCGGCTTTTTTCGATCCTGAGTAGCCGGCACCGGCCTCGCCGGCCGTCTGCTGTTGGCCGGCCTGGGAGGCTTGCTGATACATGGCCTCGGCCAACTTGTGGGAGGATTGGGTCAGTTCTTCACATAGTTTTTTGATTTTTTCCGCGTCATCGCCTTCCATGGCTTTTTTCAGACGGGTGGTAATGTCATCCACATTGCTCTTGGTCTGGGCATCCACTTTGTCACCCAGCTCCTTGATGGATTTTTCCGTCTGATAAATCAGGGAATCGGCGGTATTGCGGGCCTCCACCAGTTCTTTTTTCTTTTTATCGTCTTCGGCGTGGATTTCCGCTTCCTTGATCAGGCGATCGATCTCGTCCTTGGAAAGGCCGGAAGAGGCTGTGATTTGAATCGACTGCTCTTTGGCAGTGGCCATATCCTTGGCGGAGACCTTGACGATTCCGTTGGCGTCAATGTCGAAGGTCACTTCGATCTGGGGCACGCCCCGGGGAGCCGGCGGAATTCCCACCAGTTCAAACCGTCCTAAGGTTTTATTGCTGGCGGCCATTTCCCGTTCGCCTTGGAGCACATGGATGGATACAGCCGGCTGATTGTCGGCGGCGGTGGAAAACACCTGGCTTTTTTTGGTGGGAATGGTGGTGTTCTTTTCAATGAGCTTGGTCATGATGCCGCCCAGGGTTTCAATGCCCAGGGACAGGGGGGTCACATCCAGCAACAATACATCCTTGACATCCCCTTTTAATACGCCCCCCTGGATGGCGGCGCCGATGGCCACGACCTCATCCGGATTGACGCCCTTGTGGGGCTCCTTGTTGAACAGTTTTTTAACCCGTTCCTGAACCGCCGGCATGCGGGTCATGCCGCCCACCAGCACCACCTCATCAATGTCACTATTGCTTAGGCCGGCGTCTTTCATGGCGATTCTACAGGGGTTTTCCAGCTTGTCCAACAGATCGGCCACCAGGGATTCCAGCTTTGCCCGGGTGATTTTAATGTTCAAGTGTTTTGGTCCGCTGGCATCGGCGGTAATGAACGGCAGATTGACATCGGTTTCCATGGAGGAAGATAATTCCATTTTGGCTTTTTCCGCCGCCTCTTTCAGGCGCTGCAAGGCCATTTTATCCCGGCGCAGGTCAATGCCCTGGTCTCTTTTGAATTCATCGGCCAGGTAATCGATCAGGCGCAAATCAAAGTCCTCGCCGCCCAGGTGGGTATCGCCGTTGGTGGCTTTGACTTCAAAGACGCCTTCACCGATTTCTAAAATGGAGATATCAAAAGTTCCGCCCCCCAAATCAAATACAGCGATTTTTTCCTCGGATTTTTTGTCCAAACCATAGGCCAGGGAGGCTGCCGTGGGCTCATTGATGATTCTGAGCACATTCAAGCCGGCTATTCTGCCGGCATCTTTGGTGGCCTGGCGCTGACTGTCGTTAAAATAGGCCGGTACGGTGATGACGGCGTCCGTTATTTTTTCACCCAGATATTCTTCGGCGGTTTTCTTGATATTAGCCAGCACAAAAGAGGAAATCTCCGCAGGGCTGTGCTGTTTCCCCCTGAGATTGACGTGAACGTCGCCGTTTGAGGCTTGCTCGATCTTATACGGCAGAATTTTAATGTCATTTTGGACTTCCGGTGAACCAAACTTTCGGCCGATGAGTCTTTTCACTGCAAATACGGTATTCTCCGGATTGGTAATGGCCTGCCGTTTGGCAATCTGACCCACCAAGCGCTCCCCGCTCTCAGATATGGCCACAATCGAAGGAGTGGTTCGGCCTCCTTCGGGATTTGTGATCACCTTGGCTTCGCCGCCCTCCATTATCGCCACGCATGAATTGGTCGTACCCAAATCGATTCCGATTACCTTGCCCATTTATGTTCCTCCTTAAATTAAAAATGCTCGCCTTATGATATCGGCCGTATATAGTAATTATTCTGTCTCGTTCTGAAATGTTTCTTCTGTTGCCGGTGCTTTAGTCATGGCCGCGGATACCGCCACCATGGCCGGGCGAATCAGGCGTTCATGCAGGCGATAACCCTTTTGCAGCTCCTGGGTCACCATGTTTTCCGGGCAGGCATCGGTTTCTTCGCGCATGACCGCCTGATGAAAAGCCGGATTAAACGGCTGTTCAAGGGCCTCCACCCGTGAAACTCCATGTTTTTCCATGATTCTTAATATTTCCTTCAGGGTCATCTCAACGCCGGTAAGGATCGAATTGTTGGCCTGGGCCCCATTGGCAGAAGAAGAGCTAAGCGCCCGTTCCAAATTATCCAAAACCGGAAGAAAATCCCTGATGATGGATTCATTGGCATAATTTCGCAATTCACACATTTCCCGGGCGTTGCGTTTTTTATAGTTGTCAAATTCGGCAGATACCCGCAGCAGACGATCATAGTTGTCGGCAGCTTCCTTGCGAGCCACTTCCAGAGCTTCCTTCAGCTTTTTAACCGGATCATCATCCGGAGTTTCACTGTCTGACTGGGGTTGTACAACATCTGCCGCGTTCAAAGCTTCAGCAGCGGCCATGTCCGCCGGCGCATGGCCATGATCCTCGGTCGGTTCCGGAGGCGACTCTTTTTCATCCAAACAAATGCTCTCTGTGCCCAATTTTCCCTCAATTCCTGTTTATGGATTGAATTGAAAATCCAATCATCCGGTTGTCATTATTCAAACAGGCCCAGGCCTTGTGCCTGTCAGACCAAAGAAATTTAGTGGAAAATAAGACTGGATGGATCGATGTCAAGGGTTGACTGCACGGGAAAATCGTATTGATTTGAAAAGGCTTTCAGGCTTTTCAGACAAGGCCGAGCCGGACCTTCATTGAAAGGCGGACCATGGCATGACCGGGATCGATCCACGACACAAATCACATCGCTTATCGCTGCTTCCTTCCGGACCTGACGAGGTTCGTGAGGATTTGTTACGCGGCGACCGATCAGCATGGTCCGCCCATCAATAAAGGGCCGGGATTCAAAGCCCTAAGGGGCGGAGAGCATCATGCTGCAATCATGAAGTGCTTGGGTGTATATAACCACAACCGCATTTTTGCAAGGGAAATATTGACCGGGCTAAGGAGAAATGCATGCAGGTTTTTTCGGGGTCGGTATCGGGGTCGGAATCGGAATCGAAAAAAATAATTCGACCCCGATACCGATAGCGACCCCGACCCCGAAAACCAAATGCGATGGCCCCCAAGCCGCCTGCCCTCTTTATTGACAATTCCAAGGCCGTATCATAGGCTGCTCACAAATTGTCCAAAATGGTTTTTCCAACGAATTGATTCCTATGGCGCCGACAGATTTCACCCGACATCAACCAGAAAATTTTTTCCGAAAAGTGGCCCGGACCATCCGCCGCCATGGGATGCTCAATCCAGGCGACAAGGTATTGATCGGCGTATCGGGCGGCCCGGACTCCATGGCGCTTTTGCACGCCTTGATCCACTTGTCACAGCGCCTTGGAATTCAATTGGCCATGGCCCATCTCAATCATGGCCTGCGCCCAAAAGCGGCAGACCAGGATGAAGCCTTTGTGACCGCCCAGGCATCGGTTTTAAGTCTGCCTTTTTTTGTTCAAAAAACAGATGTAAGCGCCCTTCATCAGGGCAGCGGAGACTCCTTGGAGGAAGCGGCTCGCAAAGCCCGCTATGAATTTTTTCAGGAAATTCTTGATCAAAACAATTATACAAAACTGGCTTTGGGGCACCATCAGGATGACAATGCCGAGTTGATCCTGATGAATCTGATCCGGGGCAGCGGCATTTTGGGCCTGGCCGGAATACCGGCTGTGCGCGGCAATCAAATTGTCCGGCCCCTCATGGAGATTTCCAAAAAAGAGATTCTCACTTTTCTGTGCCAACGGCAAATCGCTTTTGTCACCGATACATCCAACCAGGATCAATATTTTTTACGGAATCGCATCCGGCATGAATTGATGCCGCTGCTTGTCGCCAACTACAACCCGCGCATGGTGGCAACCCTTAACCGCTTGGGCCGTATTTTACAAGACGAGGAGGCCTGGGCTGAAGAGAAAATAAAAACGGCCATGGTCGCCTTGGTAATGAAAAATCAAGACGGAAGTCTGGGACTTTCCATATCAGACCTGCAGGCGCTGCATGTGGCGGCAAGAAAAAGATTGGTGCGGGCGATCATCAAACAACTGCTCGGCGGTTTACGACGAATTTCCGCGGATCACCTGGACGCTGTTCTGAACCTTGCCGGTAATCTGAAAAAAGAAGGGGCTCTAAACCTTCCCAGCAGCATCCTGGTGGTACGTTCAGGCCCAAAGCTCAGCTTCTATAAAACCGCTGAAAAGCGGCCCAGACCGGCCAATTCTCCAACAGGGAAACACGGTGTTTTTGAATCCCGTCTATTATTTACGGACAGGTTCCAACCCCTTTGGCTGAGAATCGAAAGCCTTGACCTGGAAATCCGTTTTGCCTATGCCGCCTTCGATGCCTTCAACGCCACGGGACCTGCTGACGGGCGCACTGTTTTTTTTGATCTGGATCAATTGGATTTCCCCATGATCTTACGAAACCCACGACCCGGAGATCAGTTTCAGCCCCTTGGCATGAACGGCCGTCAAAAAATTAAAAAATTTTTCATCAACCATAAAGTGCCCCGGACAGAAAGGGCAACTTGCCTGGTTTTGGAAAGCAATGGTAAGATCATCTGGCTCGTGGGGTATCGGATTGACGATTCGGTCAAAGTCACCCATAATACCACCAGAATTGTCAAAGCGGAATTATTGCTTGCGGGCTGAAAAAAAATGATTACGTTTAATTGAGTTTATTTTTATTCCAACTAAAAAAGCAGTTCATGAGGAGGGAATCACTTTTGAATCCGTTTTATAAAAATCTGTCCCTTTGGATCGTGATCGTCCTGATGGTGATCATGCTCTTTAATATTTTCAATCAGCATCAACGTTCGGATGAAACCATCGGCTATACGGAATTTCTGGCCATGGTGGAAAACGACCGGATCACCGGTGTGGTCATGCAGGACCGGGAACTGTTTGTCACGGATGTAAGCGGCGGCCGCTTCAAGGTGTATGCGCCGGAAGATGCGGATCTGATCCGCATTCTGAGAGCCAAAGGCGTTTCCATCAATGCCAAGCCTCCGGCGGAAACCCATTGGTTCATGTCCATTCTTGTCTCCTGGTTCCCCATGATTGTTTTGATCGGTGTCTGGATTTTTTTCATGCGCCAGATGCAGGGTGGCGGCGGCAAGGCCCTTTCCTTTGGCAAGAGCCGGGCGCGTTTGCTATCAGACCAGGCGGAAAAGGTGACGTTCAAAGATGTTGCCGGAGTGGAGGAGGCCAAGGAAGAACTGGCCGAAATCATCGAATTTCTGAAAGACCCCAAAAAATTCACACGCCTGGGTGGCCGTATCCCCAAGGGCGTTCTGTTGATGGGCTCCCCCGGCACTGGAAAAACCTTGTTGGCCCGGGCCATTGCCGGAGAAGCCGGGGTGCCGTTTTTCAGCATCAGCGGATCGGATTTTGTTGAAATGTTCGTGGGTGTGGGCGCTTCACGGGTACGCGATCTTTTTGTCCAGGGTAAAAAAAACGCACCCTGCATCATTTTCATTGATGAAATCGATGCGGTGGGGCGGCATCGCGGCGCGGGCTTGGGCGGCGGCCATGATGAACGCGAACAGACCCTGAATCAGCTTCTGGTGGAAATGGACGGATTTGAATCCAATGAAGGCGTCATTCTGATCTCCGCCACCAATCGACCGGATGTCCTGGACCCGGCGTTGATGCGACCCGGTAGATTCGACCGGCAAGTGGTGGTGCCCTTGCCCGACATCAAGGGCCGGGAGGAAATCCTGAAAGTTCATATGAAAAAAACCCCCATTGCCCCGGATGTCAATGTCACGGTTTTGGCCAAGGGCACACCTGGGTTTTCCGGTGCGGATCTTGAAAACATGGTGAACGAAGCCGCCCTTTTGGCTGCCAAAAAAAATCAGGAAAAATTACACATGCTGGATTTTGAGGAGGCCAAGGATAAAGTATATATGGGGCTGGAACGCAAATCCAAGGTCATCAAGGAAGAAGATCGCAAGAATACGGCCTATCACGAGGCCGGCCATGCTCTGGTGGCGCGCTTTTTGCCGGGAACCGACGATGTCAACAAAATCACCATCATTCCTAGGGGCCGCGCCCTGGGGGTTACCTGGTTTTTACCGGATGAACGCGATACGGTTTTTAAAGACCAACTGGAAAACAGGCTGAGCGTTCTTTTCGGCGGACGTGTGGCGGAAGAACTGGTATTCGGCCGGATCAGCACCGGGGCTTCCAATGACATCAAAAAAGCAACCGAGCTGGCCCAAAAAATGGTGCGGAGCTGGGGTATGAGTGAACTGCTCGGCCCGCTTTCCTATGCCCAGGATGATGAACAAATCTTTCTGGGACGGGATTTCGCCCAAAAAAGCGATTTTTCGGAAGATACTGCCAAAGCTATTGATAAGGAAATCAGTCGCTTCATCAATACAAGTTACGATCGAGCCAAACAGGTGGTTAAGGAAAATATGGATATCCTCCATAAGCTCTCGGAACTGCTGCTTGAAAAAGAAACTGTCATGGGGGCTGAACTGGACGAGCTGATCCGTTCCATGCGGCCGGGCATCAAGCTTTCCTCAGCTACCGCGGCGGAAGTACAGGAACCGGAATCCTCCCCAGCAGATGAAAAGGCTGAAGCATAAAATGACTTCCACCAAGACCTTTGAAATCGTCTGGGGGCGGCACCGCCTTGTGCTGGGCCCCCGGACGCTGGTGATGGGCATCCTCAATATCACACCGGATTCTTTTTCCGACGGCGGCCGTTTTTTTTCGTATGAATCCGCCCTTTGCCAGGCCGAACATATGGTGGCGGCCGGTGCCGACATCCTCGATGTGGGGGGGGAATCCAGCCGTCCCTACGCCGACTCCATTTCCGCTGAAGAAGAAATCCAGCGTGTGGAACCGGTGATTCGGACCCTGGCTGCAAAAATCCCCGTTCCCATCTCCATTGATACCACCAAGGCGGCCGTGGCCTATGCCGCCATCCAGGCCGGAGCTTCCATGGTAAACGACATCAGCGCCTTGCGGGGCGATCCGGAAATGGCCGGACTGGTGGCCCGGCAAGGCGTACCCCTGATTTTAATGCATATGCAGGGCACTCCCAAGAACATGCAGATGGCGCCCATATATCATGATCTGCTCGGAGAAATCCGGCGCTTCTTGGAGCAAGCCGTTCAAAATGCGGAACAGCATGGAATTCCAAAAGCGCGCATCATTGTCGATCCGGGGATCGGTTTTGGCAAGACTTTTGGGCAGAATCTCAGCCTGCTCAAACACCTGCGTGCTTTTGAAAGCTTGGGGGTTCCCCTGATGGTCGGATCATCCCGCAAGGCCTTTATCCGGCATCTATTGCGGGAAGCCGATGGAAACGAACCCTCCCCGAATTCGACCCTTGTTGAAACCGGCACCCAGGCCAGTATTGCCGCGGCTGTTTTGAACGGCGCCCATATCGTGCGCTGCCATGATGTCGGCCTGGCCCGCACCACCTTAAAAATCGTGGATGCCATCAAAACCGCGGCTTGATTACAATCGGCAAAGGACAAAAAAATGCTCTTGGTGGTTGATATCGGAAATACGAATACAGTGGCCGGCATCTTTCAAGAAAGCCGCTTGATTCAACAGTGGCGTTTTCGCACGGAACGTAATGCCACTGAGGATGAGCTCGGGGTTTTGCTGAACAGCATGTTCAACAGCAGCAGCATCCGCTTCCGGGATATTGAAAAAACCGTCATTTCCTGCGTGGTTCCGCCGGTGGTGCGCATCTATGACGCCTTTTGCCGCAAATATCTAAAGCATGCCCCCCACTGGGTGGATGCTGCCTCCGCTGCCGGAATGCCCATCCTTTACACCAACCCGGCCGAAGTGGGCGCAGACCGGATCGTCAATGCCGTGGCCGCTTATGAACGCTATCGCACCAGCTTGATCGTAATTGATTTCGGCACGGCCACCACTTTTGATGTGATTTCGGAAAAAGGCGAATACATCGGCGGCGCCATCACACCCGGGGTGATGATTTCCTCGGAAGCCCTTTTCATGCATGCCTCCAAGCTTCCCCGGGTGGATCTGCTGACTGCGCCGGCGGCCGTTATCGGTCGTGACACGGCCGGCAGTATCAAAGCCGGCATAATTTACGGTTATGCCGGTCTGGTGGACGGCATGGTGAAGCGGATGGTGAAAGAAATGGGACAAAAGCCCAAGGTGATTGCCACCGGAGGGCTGGCCCGGCTCATTCACGGCCTGTCCGAGACCATTGAAGCCGTGGAGCCGGATTTGACTTTGGAAGGTCTACGGATTATCAGTGAGCGCCTCCAGGGCGCTGATAAAGCCTGAAATACTATTCATTAAAAAGAATTCTTCCCGTTTACGGACCGCCGGGGGCAGACCGGGTAGTATTGAAAGCAATGGATCCTCGGCCGCAAGTCGTCTCAGCAGAACTTGCGCCAAATCGGCTTTTACCGTGCGCCGGTTTTCCTCGACGGCCGCTGCAAACCAGTCAAGCAGTTGCCGGCGATGGGCGCCAAGCCTTCCCACCGCATCCTCCTTGATTCCAAGATGACCATAGCAAATGCTTGACGGGCTTAATTCCATCAAGGCGTCGATGCTTTTAACGGTTGTCTCCAGGAAGAAACGGGGCGGAGTGGCCGGCCGCAGATACATTTCGGCAGCGGCAAACGGCGGGCTGACACCGCCGGCCTCGCCGGCAAAAAGGATTGATCCAAAAAGATAACTGACATGATGGGGGGCATGCCCCGGCGTAAGAACGGCATGAATCGATTTTTCATTGAATCCGTCGGCATCAGACAAACGCTCCGCCGGCACGGCTTTCATGGGACCATAACCGCGTCCCAGGTCCCCCAGGGTTTTTATCGTCCCTTGAACCAGGCGCCCAGGCTCCACCAGATGGTTAAAAGCAAGCTTATGGCAAACAACCTGGGCCGCTGGAAAACGCGCCGCCACTTCACCTACAGCACCGGCATGATCCAAATGAATATGGGTTAGAAAAATATAGTCAAGGCAGGGAATGCCGATTTCATCCAAGGCCGTCAGCAATTGCGGAGCGGTTACAGCCGGGCCCACATCCACCAGAAAAGCCGGCGGGCCTTGATGCAGATAGACACCGATGAAGTCTTCAAAACCGGGAAAAGGGGGAAAAAGCGTGATCTGGAAAAGACCTGCTGCTATCTGGCGGATTTGCGCTTTCACTCCAGGGCTTCTTTCCGGCCGGTCATTGCATGCCCATGGCAGTTTCAAGCCTGCGGATATCGTTTCGGATTTTTTCTTTTTCGCATTCCGGGAGATCTTCCCGGGTCAGGCGCAGATGTAAACCGAGCAGCATCATTTCCGCCCGGTAGTCAGTGCAGGTGTAAACAGGATTGCTTTCCATCATGTGGTTCTCATTGATCCTCAGGCAATACCCATATTCTTGCGGGTTTCATGAAAGATCCGGTAAAAAATATCGTAATCCGACAAGCCGCGTTTTAAAATATTTTCAAACTGACCCAAATTATCAATGTTGATGATGAGGTTGACGCTTTTGTTCAAGGCCAGCATCTGATCCATGGTGCGGAATCGGCGGGTCAGCATGGTGACGAACATATCGCGCCGGGTGTCCATATGCAACCGGGCAAGATAAATCAAGATGCCGTTGGCATCCGGATTGCGGGAGTCGAAGGTTTCATTCACAATCAGCAAATGATAGTTGTGATAACGCATTCTTTTGATGGCTTCCCTGGCATTATCGGTCTTGGTGATATGATACTCCATGAAGTCAAGCACTTTTTCAATGGGCTCGATGATGGAAGGATCGGTTTCACAGATCAAAGCGGTTTTACCTTCCTCCTCGGTAAAATCAAAAACACTATCGGCCGCCTCCTGGCTTTCCGAATAATCGTAATCAAAATCAAAGTCATCCTTTTCCGGCAGTTCCTTGGCCGCCGGTTTCGCCTCTTTTTTCGGTACTTCCTCTACAGGTGCGGGCTGTGGCGGCTCTATGATGATCTTGCTTTTGCATTTTGGGCAGTTCAGACTCGTACTGCGGCCTTTGGGAATTTTGTCATCGGCGACTTTGAATTTGCTCTCGCAACTGCTGCAGGTTATTTCCATTGAAAGATCAGGCTCCCTAAAATAATTTCCAGCGTAAAGCCCATATGCTAGCGAATCTTGCCATAACCGCGATCGATCTCAAGATTATCGATGTCGGTGGTGGCTTCGCCCCGTGAACTTTTCACCATGTCGATGCCGCGCTTGACAATGCCCCGCCTGGAGGAATAGGCAATGGCCGTGTCTTCTGAGATAAATCCCTGCTGATACAGCGCGATCATGCTGTCATCAAAAGTGGACATGCCGAAGGCATGATTTTTCTCCATAATGTCATAGAAGGTTTTACCCTCGGACTCCCCGTGCAAAACCGCGTCCTTGACGCGCAGGTTGGTGCCCATGATTTCAAACGCCGCCACGCGGCCGCCGATGATTTTCGGCACCAGGCGCTGGCATATGATCCATTTTAAAGTTTCCGCCACACGGATGCGCACCTGGTTTTCCTCTTCGGAACTGAACAAGCCGAGAATGCGGTTGATGGTTTTACCGGCGTCCACTGTATGCAGGGTGGTCAAAACCAAATGACCTGTTTCCGCAGCCCTGAGCCCGATTTCCACGGTCTCACGGTCGCGCATTTCGCCCACCAGAATGACCTTGGGGGCCTGACGCAACGCAGCCCGCAGGCCGTTGGCAAAATTATCAAAATCCCGGCCCAATTCCCGCTGGTTAAAGGTGGCCTTTTTATGGGGATGCTGATACTCAATGGGATCTTCCAGGGTGACCACATGCACGGATCTGGTTTCGTTGATGTGCTCCAGGATGGCCGCAAGGGAAGTGGATTTGCCGGTACCGGTGGCGCCGGTCACCAGGACAATGCCGTTTTTTTCTTCAGCGACTTTATAAAACACTTTCGGCAGGGTCAGGTTGGAAATGGTGGGCACGCTGGATTCCAGGCGCCGCAGAATGATGGAATAATTGCCGCCCTGGGAAAAAATATTCACCCGGAAGCGCGCCTTGCCGGGCAGACTGTAGGACAAATCACAGGAGCCCTCGCTCACCAGCTTTTCCGTCAAGCGGCGATCATGGGCAACCAAATTAAAGGCCATCACCTCGGTCTGAAAGGGGGTCAATTCATTAAAATACGGCCGCATTTCCACCGGCAGCAATTCCCCGGAACTTTCCACCTGCAAGGGCCGACCCACGGTCAGATTTAAATCCGATACATTCTCATATGCATCCAGCATCCTTGCAAGAATATGATCCACTTCATGTTTTTTCATGGGCTATTCTCCAGCGTACACAATAGTGGTGTCGGCCTATGCTTCGGTAAAATCCGTCGGCGCGCTTTTCAGGAACGGCTTGAACATTTCTTTATCATTTGCCTTGGCATAGGCCTCATCTGCTGAAATCCAGCCTTTCTGGTACAAATTCATGATGGCGTCATCCAACAATTGCATCCCGTATTTCCGGCCGGTCTGCATCATGGAGGGAAGCTGGTGGGTTTTTCCCTCCCGAATCAGGTTGCGGACGGCGGGTGTGGCGATGAGGATTTCCGGCGCCACACAGCGGCCTTTTTTATCAACGCGTTTGAACAAAACCTGGGCAACCACGGCCCGGATGCCGTCGGCCAAGGTGGAACGGATTTGGGCCTGCTGGGGCCCGGGAAAAACTTCGATGATCCGGTCCACGGTCTTGGCAGCGCTGGTGGTGTGGAGGGTGGCGAAAACCAAATGACCGGTGGAAGCCGCCTCAATGGCCAGGGAGATGGTTTCCAAATCCCGCATTTCACCCACCAGGATGATATCCGGGTCTTCACGCAGGGCTCCGCGCAAGGCTGCTGAAAAGGATTTGGTGTGGATGCCGACCTCGCGATGATTGACGATGCAGCCTTGACTTTGATGGACAAATTCAATGGGATCTTCAATGGTGATGATGTGATCCTTGCGGGCCCGATTGGCCACATCAATGATGGCTGCCAGGGTGGTTGATTTGCCGCTGCCGGTGGGGCCGGTAATCACCACCATACCCCGGGGCAGGGTAGCCAGCTTGCTCACCACCGGCGGCAGTCCGAGCTGCTCAACCGAGGCGATCACGCTGGGGATTTCCCTGAAAACCGCTCCGACTCCGCTGCGTTGCATGAAAAAATTGGCACGGTAACGGGCCAACCCCAAAATCTCATAGCCGAAGTCCACATCACCGGTCTCTTCGAACAATTTCACCTTGTCTTCCGGGGCGATTTCATAGAGCATACTTCTCAGCTCGTCGTTGGTGAGATGGTTGTACTTGACCCGTTCGATTTCGCCGCGGATCCGTAACATGGGCTGCTGACCAGCCACAAGATGGAGGTCGGAGGCCCCTTGTTCATGCATCAATTTAAAAAAAGCATCTATTTTCGCCATGGATCGGTCCTTCGCTTGCTATTCTGTATTTGATATGATTTTTTAGGGCAGCCTGCGCGCTAATGGCGATTAAAAAATTTCACTTTTTCATCTGTCTCATCGCTCTTTTTAGCCTCTTCTTTTTCCACATCCAAAAGTTTGGAATGGGATTCGATCACTGCCCGGATTTGAACTTCAAGCTGAATGCGCTGCCGCTTCAGCTCGGCAATGTCCTTGTGTAATTGCGCCAAGCGGTTATGGGCTTGATTCAGGATTTTCTCGGCATTTACTTCTGCTTCTGCAATGATCAGTTCAGCGGATTTTTGGGCATTGGCTTTCATCTGTTCGACTATTTTTTGAGAATTCAAGATCGCCCGTTTAAAGATTTCTTCCCGTTTTTTGTAGCCCTGATTTTCCAGATTCAATCGATCGATTTTTTCCCGGATTTTGGTGTTTTCAATTACCAGGGATTCAACATGAACCGCCATTTTTTCTAGATATCCGTCCACTTCCCGGACATCGAAACCCCTGAATCTGATTTTGAATTGTTGGTGCTGAATTTCATCCGGCGTAATTTTCTTCATGATTCACCTGCCTGTTTTCATGGTTGCGTGGCAAGGTAGCGCTTGCGGTATCATCGGCACGTGTAATTAGAAGTAATAATTAGTGTTATATCCATTGGAAGTCAAGCAATTTTATGCAAGCACCTTAAAAGCGTTGACATTTCCATGCCTGGGTCGCTATGGTGGCCTGTATTGTTTTTATCAGGCGGGCTAGAATGGAGGAGATGCCTTGAAAAAACTGGAAAAAACCATTGGGGTGATCGGTGCCGGCAATATGGGCGAGGCTTTTGTGGGCGCCCTTATCCGATCCGGAATGACCGCGGCTGGAGGCATTTTCATTAGTGATATTTCCCAGGTACGTCTTGCCGAGTTGCACAAAATTTATGGCGTTGTTCCGGCTGAAAACAACCGGCAACTGTTTTTCAAAAGCGATATCATTATGCTTGCGGTTAAACCCCAACAAATGGCGGAGGTGGTTACCGATATAGAGCGCGCTCCGGATTTTTCCAGGATGACCCAGCGGAAGCTGATTATTTCCATAGCCGCCGGTATTCGCCTGAAGAAATTGGAGGAGATCTTGTATGGCAATCTTGCAGAAGGTTTGCAGCGGAATCTGCCGCTCATTCGGGTGATGCCGAATACGCCGTCGCTGGTATTGGCCGGCATGAGTGCCATGAGCGGGAATAAATTCGCCACCACCGAAGATCTGTCTCTGGCACGGGCCATTTTACTTGCCATGGGAGCGGTGCTGGAGGTGCAAGAGCTTGAGATGGACGCTGTCACCGCCCTTTCCGGTTCAGGACCGGCATATGTTTTTTATTTTGTGGAAGCCATGATCGAAGCCGGCATCCAACTGGGGTTTGATCCCAGCGCTGCCGCGACCCTGACCACCAAAACCTTTGAAGGCGCCTTGCGGCTCCTCCTGGAACGAAAAGAGGCACCCATGGATTTGCGTCGAAAGGTGACTTCCCCGGGCGGAACAACCGAGGCGGCCTTGAAGATCCTCACCGGCAACAACGTCAAAGAGATCATCATCGATGCCATCAAGGCCGCCGCTGAGCGCTCAAAGGCTTTGAGTCAATAAATATTCCACCAACAGGCTTACAGGAAACGAGCATTCATCCATGTTCACTGAGTCGATTCCATATCATTTGGCGTTTATAGCAGGACTTACCTCTTTTTTCACACCGTGTGTTTTGCCTTTGATACCAGCCTTTTTTACTTTTATCACCGGCTTTTCCTTGGAAGAACTCACCACGGCGCCCCGGTCACAATTGCGGCTCAAAGTGGTGCTGTCAACCCTTGCATATGTTTGCGGCTTTTCCACGGTATTCATTTTGCTGGGCGCTTCAGCTTCACTCCTTGGAAACTGGATTTCCGGAAACAAGGAAATCATTGTCCGGGTGGGTGCGTTTGTAATCATCCTGTTCGGGATCCATTTGACCGGCCTTGTTCGCCTGCCGGGGCTTGATTTTGAGAAACGCTTTCATATTCAAAAAAAGCCCTATCGATTATTGGGTGTTTTTATTGTGGGAATGGCTTTTGGCGCCGGCTGGAGTCCCTGCATCGGCCCCTTGCTCGGCTCAATATTAATCCTGGCCGGCAGTCAGGAAACCGTTTGGCAGGGAGTGGGGTTGCTGGTGGTATTTTCCGCTGGATTGGCCCTGCCTTTTATCGTCATATCGTTTTTTATCAATTTCCTGTTGTCTTTTATCAAAAAAGCCGTGAAAATGATCAAATATATAAATCTGGGGGCAGGGCTGCTGCTGATGATCATCGGCTTGTTGCTGCTCTTGGATGAGTTTTTTATGCTCGCAGGGCGTTAGAAAGGGTATTTATGATTAAAAAAGTACGTGTTTCCATGAGTCGGTTGACGGTTTTGGGAATTTTGCTTTTGACTTTGAGCCAGGCAACCTGCTTTGCATCCGACCAGACCATCAACTGGCTTCCATTTGATGAAGGCCTGGCTTTAAGTGCCCGTGAAGGCAAAAAAGTATTCCTGCATTTTTATGCGGACTGGTGCGGCTATTGTGTAAAGATGCAAAAGGAGACCTTTGCCGATCCTGAGGTGATAAAAGTTTTGCAGGAAAATTTCATCTCCATTAAAATCAATTCCGATCAGGATAAAAAGCGCGCTGGTGAATACCGTGTCATGGGATTGCCCACCACCTGGTTTTTAACCCAAGAGGGGGAAAAAATCGGTAATCGTCCGGGCTATATTCCTTCCAAAGATCTAATCGCTTTTCTGAAGTATATTTCCACCAACAGCTATAAAACCATGTCCTTGAAAACATTCCAAGAACAAGCCAGGCCGGACTCATCGCCTTGAATACCTGGTGTTGAAGCGGACAATGTAACGCCTGGCCAAACGAACACCGACCGAGAGCAGCACCCAAAGGCACATCAAGGCAAGGGTAACAGGCACCCAGGCGCAGTCATGGGAAGCGGTATCTTCATAGGCCACGAAAATGCCCACCACGGCAAATAAAAGCACCGCGGCTGCTGCCGCCATGGTTATGAAGCACGCGGTTTCACCATCATACCAGGGGGTGAAAACCTTGCGATGTACAGATGTCTGATCTAGATTGGCCATGGATCTTTTCCTTTTTTCCAAATTATCATTCCCATATCAAGGCGGCAGGATTACAAATCCAAAAAGGACCTGATGGCCTGATCGCGAAGCGGGTGGGACCGGAATAAAATGGAATAATGGTCGGCGCCGTGAATATCGACACATTCGGCCCGGGCCATATCCTGCAGCATGCTTTGGACAGCCTCCTCCGGCAACAGGATATCATCGTCCGCAAGCATCCCCCTGGTTGCCCGCAAAATCAGGACCGGACAAAGAATTCGTGGATAAAGCGCAGTCGGCGCAACGGCTTGCATGTTTTTGATTTCCTCCAAAATATGGGCCGCCTCGATCCCGGCGCCCACGCCTTGGTTTGTAACCTCTATTTCATAACGAAAATATTGCTCCAAATAGGAATTCCAGGGTTGGAAAAAAGGTGTGTTTTTTAAAGCAGTCAGGTAGTCTTCCACTGTGGGAAAGCGCTTTCCCAGTCTTTCCAGGGAAGGCCTGATGCCGGCCAACACCTTTTCCCGTTGGGCTTCGGACAACACCCCGCCGCCGTCTATTAAAATCATGCGGTCTACTGCCGAAGGATTCTCCGCAGCAAAAGCCAGGGCGATCAAGGCCCCCAGGGAATGCCCCAGCAAGACCGGCCGCTTGATCCCGAGGTTGTTCATCAGACAAAGAATATCCCGGCAATGCCGGTCCACGGAATACCCCTCCTGCGGCTTTTCCGAGTTGCCCCGACCGCGGAGATCAAAGGCCAGGGTGGTGTGGGGGGGCGTCATGGCTGCGGCCAGCAGGTCAAAGCCGCGGCAATTTGCGGTCAAACCATGGATGCAGAGCACATCCTTGCCGCCATGACCGGGCCAAACAGCCACCTGGAGTTCAACGCCATCGCCCCTTGCTTTTTTCATGATAGGTTCCATCATGGCGACTGCTTTCTATATTATTCTTCCATATGCCGTACCAAATGGGACAGCTCTGGGAAGATGAGATCCTTGCAAGCCAATTTACAGGCGTTGAGACTACCGGGAATACAAAAAACCAGGGTCCGGCCAATGATGCCGGCAGTGGCCCGGGAAAGCAAAGCCGCCGAATCGATTTCCGCATAGCTTAACTGTGCAAAAATCGGCCCGAACGCACTCAATTCCTTTTTAAAATAAGGCCGCACGGCCTCGATGGTCACATCCTGGGGACTGATGCCGGTTCCACCGGTCATGATCAACACCCGGGGGGAAAATTCGCTGATGACGGCAAGGGCGGTGGCGGAAATGATGGCGGCATCGTCTGGTATGACCCGATGAACCACAAGCATATGCCCTTCACTTTTCACCAGCTTGGTCAGCCACTGGCCGCTGACATCGGTTTCGAGGGTGCGGGTGCTGGAGACGGTCAGGATGCCTATGGTCAGTTCCCGATATTCGGTTTGCTTATGCTCAGCAGTGCTCATGGTCCTCCCTCGCTTTGATCGATCATGACCTTATCTTCACCGTCGTACTCGCGGAGCAGAACATTCACGGTTTCAAAGCGTTTGGTCTTTATGAATTTACCGATATAGTCAGCCTGAATCGGCAGTTCCCGGAACCCCCGATCCACCAATACCGCCAGTTCAATCCGGTCCGGCCGGCCGAAATCAATGACTGCATCCATGGCCGCCCGAATAGTCCGGCCGGTAAACAAAACATCATCCACCAGGACAATGCGCTTCCCATCCACGCTGAAGGGAATATCCGTTGCCCGCACCACCGGGTTCACGCCGATGCGGGTCCAGTCATCCCGATACATGGTGATGTCCATATCTCCGGTCGGGATTTCTACATTTTCCGCTTTTAATATATCGGCCTGAATCCGCTTGGCCAGATAAACACCGCGGGTTTGAATGCCGATAAGGACCAGATTTTTCGTGCCCTTATGGGTCTCCAGAATTTCGTAAGCCATGCGGGTTATCATCCGGCTGATATCTGTGGTTTCCAATATGGTAATTGCCATCTTTCATGTTCTCCGAAAGAATCTTGACAGGGGCCGCCTTCCGGCAGCAAAATGTGTATGTTCGTCATCTATCTGAAAATTGTGTTTTTTGAAAGGATATATCAAGCCTTGCCTTGATATCAAGCAGAATGTGGGCGGCCCGGCAGGGGAATTGCGTGCATTCGCCCTTGCATTTGATTCGGTTTAGGCCTATAGGATCATTCAGAAATGTTAACAATCAAGGGCAGGAGCAAACCCATGAAATCTTCCTGCAGCGGCGTCATCCTTGCAGGGGGCCTGAATTCCCGGTTTTCCGGTTCGAACAAGGCCTTGATGGAAATCGGCGGGAAACCAATCCTGAGCCGCATTTGCGAGGTGTTCCACGCCCTCTTTGATGAAGTGCTGCTTGTCACAAATGACCCGTTGACCTATGCCGGCTGGGATATCCAGGTGGTCACCGATTTGTATGATTTTCGCAGTTCCTTGACCGGCCTGCATGCCGGCTTGTTCTATGCCGCACGGCCATATATCTTTGTCACGGCCTGTGATGTCCCCTTTCTGCAAAAAGAAATCGTTCAACTGGTGCTGGCACAAATCGATCCAAAGGCGGATATCATTGTCCCGCAAACCAGGGCCGGCTTTGAACCGCTTTGTGCCGTGTATTCCAACGCATGCCTCAAGGCAACGGAAGAATGCCTGGGCCGCAGACAATTCAAGATCCGGGATCTTTTTGAACGGGTCAGGGTCAAAACCATTCCGGAAGCGCTCTTGCGTCAACAAGATCCGGAACTGGTTTCATTTTTCAATGTGAACGCGCCCCAGGATCGGTTGAAGGCTGAAGAACTGCTTGCAGGTAAAGAAGTCGGTCCTGCTTATGATGGTACGGGCGGTTCGCGAACCGCCCGTACATACCCTCCATGATACAAATCGCGGATGTGACGGGACGGATGCAGGGGCGAAAAATTTTTCGCCCCTACCGTTTGGGCAAGAGGCGGGCAATGATTACGATCAAGGCCGCTACCAGTCCGCAAAGGGCCGCCCAAAACAGCCAGACCGCCTTTTCACTGAAACGGTATTTTTCCTGAAAGGACATGGCGCCTTGGCCATCCAGGGGTGATAGGACCGCCACATTTTTCTCAGCAGCGAGAAAATGACCGGCGATCAAATCAATATCGTAATGGGGCAAAGGAGCTGCCGGATTGCCGAAATATAAAAAGGTCTCTTCTCCTGGAGAGGCTTTGAACAGCAAGCGGTTGACCGGATAGGTCAGACGGATATCCCGCAGGTCAAGGGGCGGATTGTCGCCGTTTTCAATGGTCAGGATCAGCCTACCGGTTACCATCTGAAAGGAAAGCGGCAGGATCATACGATGTTTCGGCGCGCCGATGGTGCGGGCCCAAAGGGCTGAGGCGCGCAGCAGGGTTTGCAGATTGCCGCGCTGATCCGGCACTTCCTCAGAGAGGGTTATCTGCCGTTGAAAGAAGGCTGTGTCGACTTCACCTTCCAAGGTGTGCAGGGGCAGGCGTTTATGGGGCAGGGTCAAGCGCAGGCGGCTGACGGACAGGCGCTTGGGGTCATCGGCTTTTTCCACTTCCGGCATAAGGACTTTAAGGGACGAAGTCCGTTCGACCAGATACGGCAACTGGCGGCCGTTTTTCACTACCCGCAGGTCATGCAGGGACGGATGCGAAAAGTCAAGGACTTCCGGGTCCAGTTCCAGACGCTGTACTCCCGGATTATGGATGGTGATCGGCTTCCGGTACTTCCATTTGCCGAGATCAATGGCCGTGCCGGATTCGCTTACTTCCGGCAGAACTTCAGGCGGGGTCCAGGCCGGATTCGTTGCCGGCTGCGAAATCACGGCTTGGGCTAAGGGGGCCGGGGCCAGGCCTTCCTGCAGATCCACAAGATCATAGCGCGGGGCCGGGCAACGGGGATTGCCGCTTAGCAGTTGATATACCGACGGTGCCGTCGCCAGGAAAACGAGATAAACCGGCCGCCTGGCTCCTTGGACTTCTGTAACCTGCAAGGGCGGATTGTCGTTGTTTTGGAAGATCAGGATCAACTCCTGGGCCGGCACTTGCACATCCGCGGCAAAACCGAGGCAGGCCACCGGTGCGCCGGTATTAACCGCCAGGCGATACAGGACGCCCTGGGCCAGGCCGGCTTCGCGGATTTCACTGTCCACATACCGGCGGTACTGCAACAGCACCTTGCGGGTGAAGAGTTGTTCCGGCGTGACAATACTCAAGTCCGCCAGGGTCAGATTTTTGCCGGGAAGCTTGATGGTCAGGCGGCTTTGACCCGGGCTTTCCTCCCGGTCGATGATACTTATGGGCAGGGGTTCGGCCGGTGCCGGTTCTTTTGCAGAGGCATGCACACGCACACCGGTGATGGGAATCGATCTCTCACGACTGTCGTCAACGGTCACGCGCATCTTGGACCAGGTTCCGGCCGGAAAGCTTACCTGTAAGCGGCCTGTTTCGCCACGCTGAAAAATAACAGCGTCTTGCGCAAGCATCTGCCATGATCCGCCGTTATCAGGAGAACCTTCCACGGAAACAGCCTTGATGAATTCCTTGGCCGGAGTTTCCATGGTAAGTGTGTCCACTTCCATTTGCAAATCCGTGGCAAAGGTCACGACGGTCTGATGGCCGGTCAGACGGATATCGAGGTTTTCGGCCGGTTTTACTACCGGGCCTGCTTGGAGCGGCCTTTCAATGAGATAAGCGAGCTCCTTGCCGCTTTCATCCAGCAGGCGCAGATCTTCAAGTCCCGGCCGGGCAGCGGAAAGGGTCTCCACGGGTAGGCTGATTTTGACCCAACCGGGCTGTTCGATGCGCAGGCTTTGAACGTATTTCCATTCCTTGGGCACTTGCGCCCAGGCAATGGCGGTGATTCCCAGCACCATCCACAAGGCCACCATCCATCTTGTTTTCATATCCGTGTTTATTCCTTGCCTGGTTCGGCAGACCTTTCGGCCAAAAAGCGTTGGTATAAAAAGGAGACCGGAATCAATACCAGGGCGAGCCCCATCAGCGCGCCGATGCGGTACAGGCCGCCCAGGCTCCAAAGATCATGCAAAAACAATTTGAGAATGGTGACCACCAGCAAACCGACTCCGCCCAGACGCACCATTTTAGACCCCTTGTGAATGCCCACCACCAACACCACAAAAGCGAATACTCCCCAGGCCAGGGAATAGGTCATGTCCCGGCCGAAATTGCCGGAAAACTGAAACTGAATATATTGTCCGGTGCTGAAGTAGTCGGCGATCTCGATATTCAGCAGGATAAAAGCCAGCACCGTGGCCAAACCGTACAGCAGAGCTTGAACATTCAGGCCTCTAATCAGATGGCCGGGCGGTTTCAGCAATTTGGCGCCGCTGAACAGGCACAGACTGACAAGGCCGTAGGCATACAAATACCAGTTCAGAATAGGAGCATCGGCACGATGGTGATAATGAATAACTTCCTGATTAAGGGCGAGACGTACAAAGGCCGTGATCAGCAAAGCCGTACCCACAAGCTTGAGCCCGGCATGGGGCACCCGTCCCAGCAACCAGAGCAAGGCCGTCCCTTCCAGGGCCCAGCCGATGGTGATCCATTGCTTTTCGAACTGAATGGGGAAAACAGCGGTGATGAAAAACAAGGCCGTGCCGCCGAACAAGGCGGCAAGCCGCCGGCCTTCCGCGGTATCCAGCGGAAGGGTTTTCACGAGCCGGAACAGGGCCAGCAAGGACGGCAGACTGAACAGGGCCGGCAGAAATCCCATGTAGGGATTGAGATAAGCTGCCCGGATAAGCCGGTATACGAAGAAAAACTGCAGGGGACCGGCAAGGGCGGCCACAGCCCAGGGGATGATCCGGCCGGTCATGCGCCGCTGAAACAAAAAGGGAAAGACGGCAAACAGGGCATAAAAAAGCAGCAGCCAGACCAGCGGCAGAAATGCCGATGCGGTTGTAAAGCCCCGGCTGAACCAGGCCTGCTCCAGGCAGATCACTCCCAGCAGACTGACGGCGGCCAGCAGGTCTGCCTGCCAGAAAAAGACCAGGCTGTAAAGCAACACGCCCAGTAAAATCGCCAGGGCAAAGACCGGCGAAGGATTTTCAAGGGGCTGCTTGAGCACCACCAGAATCAGCAGCAGGAAGGGCAGGAGGCCGGAAAGCGCCGGAATGTGAACGGACAGATCCGTCGGCAACAAATTTTTCATCAATCCGGTAGCGCCGGAATCCGGTGGGCTGTCCTGGATAGGGCTTGTCCGGACCATATGGGCCCGTTTCAGAATCAAAATGCTCACCATGAAGAAAAAGGCGGCAAAGGCACCGATGACCACCAGCATCTCCAGGAGGCCGGCAATGTGAAGCGGAATATCCGTAAGCCAGAAACAAACCAAAGCGGCTGTAATCAGCAAGACCGCCAGAATGCCCTTGACGGCTTTGGTCAGCAAGGCCAGCAGAACCGCCAGGGAGTTGAGCAGCAGGATGGCCAGCCAAACGGCGATGGACAGCTCCTCGAATTTCAGCAAGGGAATCATGGTGAGCAGCAAAGCCGCCGGCGCAAATACATGACCCCACCAGCCGGGTGCTCCCAGGGGTTTGATCTTTTCTAGCAGAACCGGAAAGACTCCATGCAGGACCGCGAACAGCAGGCATAGCAGCAAGGCCTGATTCAACAAATCCGGCGTGAGAAATTCAGTGATCCAAAGGGTCTGCAACAGAAAAACTGCCACCCCGGCCCCCATGTTGATCCAGCGCAGCTTCGGGCGCAGCCAGGCCGCCAAGAGCAAGGCCGCATCCGCCGTAAGTACGATGCCGAACACCTGAAAAGGGTTTTGGGCGATCTGCCGGAAAGGGTAGGCCAACAGGTAAAATGCAAACAATAAGGCCGCGCAAGGCAAAAGCCCGGCGCCGGCGGCAACATATTTATCGGCCCTGTCCTTGCGCTGGGTGATCCACAGGGCCGCTGCGAAAAGCAGCACAAAGGCGCAGAACACTCCCTGGGCAGTATGGATTTTAGCGGCATCAAAAAATTTCGCAACCCAGCCGAATTGCATGACCATGGTGGCCAGGGCCGCCAGCAGGCAAAGATAACCCCAGCGCTTGATCAGAACCAGGGCCAGCAAACCTAGGTCCAGCATGGCAATGTAGCTGAACAGGGCCAGGGGCCGGTCTTCGCCGGTGGACAAAAGCGGCGGGGTGAGAAATCCTCCCAGCATTCCCAGCACGGCCACCACCTGGGCGTCCAGGCGCAAGGACAGCACAAAGGCGGCCACGGTGATCAGCACCATCAGCAGAAAAGCCGCGGAGTTGGGCAGGAGATGATACAGGGAGCAGGCCGCGAAGATATCGGCATAAAAAATCAGGATGGCGGCGGCGCACAGGGTTTGCACGCTGACGGCATAACGGCTTCTGTCCAGCAACAATCCAGCGGCCAAAAGGCCGAGACCCAACACCAAGCCCATGGCCACCCGTACCGGCGGGCTGATCAGATTATGCTCAAAAGAATACTTGACGAAAAAGGCCACCCCTAGAAAAAGCGCCAGCCCCCCCAGCCAGGCGAACAGCTTGGCGCCCATGAACTGCTCCCAGTTCATCGTCACTGGCAATTTGGTGCTTGCCGGCGGCGGGCCGTCCGAATCCTGGGCAAAATCCATTTCGTCTGAATCATCCAGGGGCAAGGCTTCCTCACTCGCAAAAGCAGGGGGTTCAACAGTAGGAGTTGCCGTGTCCCGTGCCCCTAACGGTTCCGGAAAATCAGGCAGGGGCGGCGGCGCCATAGGCATCTGATCCCCGACCCGGCTCTCTTCCGGAGTTTGGGCCGCGGCCTGGTTAGGCCGGCCCCCGGCTTCCAGGGCCCGGATGCGCGCCAGAATTTCAGAAAGCAGGTCATGGTCTTTTTCTACCTGCTTGGCGGTCTTGACGATCTTGAACGTCAACCAGATCACCAAGGCCCAAAAAAATAGTGAGTATATTGAGTTGAATGGATACATGGGTTGTCCGTAGCGAAGAATCAAATGTTAATTTTGTTTAATTACTGGCCGGCGTTCAGTGCTGTCCTGTGCAATATAAACCCCTTTGGCATGGGGATCAACTTGAAACTATATGCAATTCTGGGTAGTCGCATTTGGATTCTCCGAATCAAGGGCCGGGCTCCGATCGCCCGTCCTTTGATGGATTTTCCATGTGAATTTTATGTTCAGGATACAAAATTTTAACGCATTCCGGGCAAATTCCATGGCTGAAGGCCGCGGCTGAATGTTCCTGAATATATTTTTCAATCTGATTCCAATAGCCCTTGTCATCTCTGATTTTTTTACAATTGGCGCAGATGGGTATGATGCCCCGCAAGGTTTTAATTTCGCCCAGGGCCTGTTCCAGGGCCTGATTTTTTTCTTCAATACTTTTAGTATGGGCCAGAATTCTATCCTCGGCCGCCACCAGACGGGAGCCCACGGCGATGCGGCTGCGCAACTCACCGGTATGCACCGGCTTGGAAAGGAAATCATAGGCGCCCTCATCCAACGCTCGGACAATATCGGCCTTTTCTTTTTTGATGGTCAACAGAATCGTGTAGATGAGCGGCCGGCCCACTGACTGGCGCAAGCGCCGGCAGATTTCAATCCCTTCCATACCGGGCATGAGCCAATCCAGAATGGCCAGCCGGGGTGGGTCCTCCGCGCTAAGAATCTCAAGGGCCTTTATTCCATCTTCGACCTGAATAACGTCATAGCCCCATTTTTCCAGATTCTTTACCAGAGCCAGGCGTGTCATGCCGTCGTCTTCTGCCACAACAATTTTCATCATCCCACCTCCGGCACATGTTCCCGCTTCTGCATTGCATGGAATCCCAATCCTCGGATTGACATCCTGCTTTGCCGGCAATAGTTGTTTCTCACTTTCTTTGGGCGCATAATGTCCTCCAATCAGTATCAAGAAGCGCCTGCTCCAATAATTGCATCTGATCTTCCAAAAGGGTGAAGTCAACAGTGTCCGGAATGAATTTTCCTTTTTGGATCATGGTTTCAATTTCCGTCAGGATCATTTGCAGTTTTTCACCGCCGGCATTGGCTGCCAGTCCTTTTAGTCTATGGGATCTTTTATAAGTCAGATCCGCATCATCTGTTTCAATGGCTGCCCGTAATTCTTGGAGATAGCGCCGGGCATCCCCCATGAATTCATCAATCAGCGCTTGAAGGATATCCGGGTCACATCCACTGATATCCAGCAGGTTTTCAACATTAAGGACTTTTTCTTCATCTGCATTACGCGGTGATTCGTGCCTTATGCTGCTTTTGGTTTCAACCGATGGCTTTGGGGGACAATATTTTAATACGACTTGTCGCAAGGCTTCAGATTGAATGGGTTTGGCGATATAATCGTTCATCCCGGCTTCAAGACAGCGCTCCCGATCCCCCTGCATGGCCAAAGCGGTCATGGCGATGATGGGGACAGGCTGCCGGCCTTTTTCCCTTTCTCGAATCAAGCGGGTGGCTTCAAAGCCATCCATGACCGGCATATGAATGTCCATCAGGATCATATCGCAGGGCATGGTTTCAGACAGCGCAACCGCCTCTTTGCCGTTTTGGGCGACAATGACGCTGCAACCGCAATGCTTGAGAATTTCCATGGCCACGCGCAGATTCATGTTGTTGTCCTCCACCAAAAGAACCTGGGCCGTGATTTTGCTTTCCGGTTGTGCTGGATGCTCGGGCGCCATTTCTTTGGGTTCCAGCGGTTGGTTCAGAAGCTTCCATCGCCATACTTTTGCCAGGGTTTCCAAAAGGGACATAAGTCGGATGGGCTTATTCAGGGTTGCAGAAAAAAGGCTGCCGACCCCGCTCTTAAGTTCATTTTCCGGCCTTAAGGATGAAAGCAGGATTAAAGTCGTATTCGAAATCCGCGGATCATCTTTGATCATGCGGGCCAAATCCGGTCCATCGATTCCAGGCATGCAATAATCCAGAAGCGCCATGTCAAACGGATTACCGGCTGCAGCGGCGCCATGCAATTTTTCAACAGCTTCCGAAGCTGAAATAGCGCTCTCACAAGGAATGGAACGAAGCGCCAGATATTCTGCGACAATTTCCCGATTCAGGCTGTTATCGTCCACGATCAAAACGGTAACACCCGAGAGATCATCCGTGGGGGCCGCGGCCGGCGCACCCCGGCTCACCGGGCGCAGATCCAAATAAAATGAAAAGATCGAGCCTTTACCCATCCGGCTTTTCACCCAAATCTTTCCCCCCATTATCTCCACCAATTGGTGACAAATGGCCAAGCCAAGTCCGGTACCACCGTAACGCCGCGTTGTGGATTCATCCGCCTGGGAGAAATGCTGAAAAATGTCGTTCATTTTCTCCTCAGGGATTCCGATGCCTGTATCGGCAATTGAAAACTGAAGGCGGCATTGGTCATTCCCGCGCTCTTCCAGCATCACTTCCATCAGAACATGGCCGCTTTCCGTGAATTTCACGGCATTGCCGGCCAGATTTAAAAGAATTTGGCGGATGCGGGTGGGATCACCCCAAAAATCATCCGGTATGCCGGGTGGATACTTGACGATTATTTCAATGTTTTTGCCCTGTGCGCGTAGACCCAGTATCTGACCGATCTGTTCCACGATCTCACGCAGGTTAAAAGGAACTTGCTCAATTGCGAGTTTGCCGGCCTGAATTTTCGAAAAATCAAGAATGTCATTGAGAACGGTCAGCAGCATGCCGGCTGAATCCGAGATGGCGGTTACATAATCTTTTTGTTTGGCCGAGAGTTCCGTGCTCATCAGCAACTCGGCCATTCCAACCACCGCATTCATGGGCGTGCGGATCTCATGACTCATATTTGCCAGGAATTCACTTTTGGCCGTATCCGCCTTCCTGATTCTTCGATTCAGCACTGCCAAGCGCCGATTCCAATAAAATAAGGCGCCCAGGAATATGGCCACACCTGCCATGATTTTCCACAGCAGCAGATAATCGAACTTTCTTTCATACTGCATCGTGATCCAATGGTTGTAAATTTCCTGGCGCTCTTTCTCTGTGATGGATTGCACCGCTTTTTGAATGATGTTGAACAGTACGGGATTGTCGTTGCGAACGGCAACACATAATGAATAGTAATCGCTTAAGGCGCCATTGATTTTCACATCAAACAGGCCCATTTTGGCAATCTCGTAATTCAAGGTGGCAGCCATATCCAAAATCCCGAAAACCTCTCCGCTTCGGACCTTTTGAAGGCCTTCTTCCATATTTTGCACTTCAATCAAGTGGATCTGCGGGTGGCGTTGTCGCAGAATCTCTACAAAAGAAAAGCTTTTAATAATCGCCAGCTTTTTATCCAGGATTTGCTCCATTCTTTCCACAAAGGGTTGGTCGTTGCGCGTGGCAATGACCAAAGGAAACTCCAGCAGCGGCGGTGAAAAATTCAGATATTCCTTTCGACCCGGAGTTTCCATGACCAGCGGGAGAATATCGCATTTTCGCTTTAGGGCGAAATCAAGGCTTTCACTCCAGGTGCGAGTGGGCACCACTTCTATGTCCTTTCCAGTCCGTTTGCCTATTAAGGCCATCAGATCCGCCCCGATCCCGGTATATTCGCCCTTTTGATTCAGGCCTTCAATGGGCATCCATTGCGGATCCACACAAATCCGAAAAGGACCGCTCTGATTCATATAATCGGCTTCTTCCAGAGTGAGCCGGATCATTTGAATTCCCAATCTCTTTCCAAACCATTTTTCTTCCAATTTCTGGATTTCCTCAGGTGGAATGGAGATCAGGGCATTTTCAAAAAGCCTGTAAAGGATGGGCCAGTCTTTGCGAATCGCGATGTGATAGGCTTTGGGCGAGCCGCGCTCGTATTCTTTAAAACTGCCTGATAATTTCAGATCGGTAAATAAATATTTTTGAATAAAATATCCGGCCACGGCTTCCAATTCCAAAGTCGCATCGGCCTTTTCCCGATCCACGGCTTGAAAGGCGTCCTGGACGCTCGGCAAACTGAGGATATGAATACGGGGGTGATGCTCCTTAAAATACCCTTCAAAGGCCCAGCCCTTGGGCAATGCCAAGATTTTCCCTTCCAATTGGTCGACATGGTTGATCTCAGGGGAATCCTTGCGAATGATGAATCTGTTCTTACCACTATAGATGGGTTTGGTGAACAAGCCGTAAGCTTCACGCGCCTCGGTTTTGTAAATGGGATGGATGACATCTATCTTCCGATCTTGAAATAATTTCAGTAATTCATCCCAGGTATATCCATTAATATATTCCACCTTGATACCCATGCGTTGTGCTGCCAGATTGATCAGGTCAACGGAAAATCCTTGGGCTTGACCGTTTACGGCAAAATCAAAGGGCGGGTAATCCGTTTCATTGGAAACGCGGATGATGGGATGAGCTTGTAGGAAATTCCTTTGCTCCGGCGTTATCGGCAAGGCTGAATCCGGCGTGAAGTCCTTTTCCCCTGCCCACAGGGAGATGGGGACCCAGCAAAGGAATAAAAAGATCATCCGCCATCTGGTAGTATATAATGCCGGCATTTGCTCAACCGCCTTGCAAAGGATTTCTCTTAGAACACGTGTTGCGAGCCCAATTGAATAACGACGGCAAAGCAAGTCATCAGAAAAAAGGAACGTGATTTCAGATTATTGGATTTTATCCAAAATAATTTAGGGCGTCAATCACTATCTTCCCGGTCTTGATATAGCCTTGACACCTCCATAGTCATGGCCTACCATTTCGCCATGATTAATATCAATGTCCAAAACCCCTCACCCATAAGCGCCGCTGAGATTGCATGCGCGACAGAGCGAGGACGAATCGAGCTCGATCATCTTTGGAAGATTGTGAATGCCATCTGGTAGATGCAGACTTTCGACAAACTGATGAGGAAAATACATGGATGACCTTCAACGTGAAAAAAGTCTGGGCTTTGATTTTGAATATCTGAAGGAAAGCAACAAGCCCTTTTAATTAAGCTCAAATGGTCTGGGGCGACCGTTTCTCATGGACCACAGCGAGTTTCCCCTTGAGATAGAGCTCATGGTAATACCGCCGCCGCGGCTTGCCGCTGGAGGTCTTTTCGAGACTCCGCGGCTCCACGAACACCACGGATCGCAACGACAGGCCATGCCCGGCTGAAACGGCCCCCTGGATGTTTTTTACAGCCGCGGCCCAGAACTCATCCATGGACTCCGCTCCCGTTCCCCCGGAATTGGCCTGGACAGGAAGCTTGCGGTCATCCACTTCCGCAATAATGACCAGTTCTTCGACACCGTCGATCCGTTCAGAAATGGCTGCGCAAGCCCCTGGTCGAACCGGAGCGCCGGACTCCTGGACAGTGAGCTCGATGTCGCCCGGGTAGTGGTTTCGTCCGGCGATGATAATCAGGTCTTTCAATCGACCGGTTATATAAACCTCTCCATCCGCAACAAAGCCCAAGTCGCCGGTGCGCAGAAAGGGCCCCTCGTTCGTGTCGGCCAAGTGCCCCTTAAATGTGGCCGCGGATTCCTCCGGCAGGCCCCAGTATTCGCCGGGCACACTGGGGCCTTGCACCCACAGCTCGCCGACTTGATTGGAATTGCATGGCGTGAGCGTCATCGGGTCCACGGCGATTATCCGGTGGCCGTATCCTGGTTTTCCGCAGCTTACAACACTACGTTCGGCGGGCTCATTTTCAGCCAGTATGCGGACACTGTGAATCTCCAAATCCGCTGCGCTCAGCCGAAGTACCTTGGGCGGCTCGGACAGTGACTTCATCCCGGCCACAAACAGCACGGACTCCGCCATGCCGTAACAGGGCATAAAGGTTTGCGGCCGAAATCCGTATGGTTCGAACTTTTTGATGAATTTTTCCATCGTCTGCGGAAGGACGGGCTCCCCGCCATTTCCCGCTACCAGCCAATGACTCAAATCAAGGCCTTTGCATTCTTCGGATTTGATCCGCCGCGCCGAATACTCGTAACCGAAGTTCGGACAGGCGGTGTTGGCGATTTTATAGTGACTGATCGCGCGCAGCCACCGCACCGGCTTTATCAGAAAATCCATGGGTGACATCAGGGTGGACTCAAAGCCGTAATACACCGGACCCAGAATGTGCCCCACCAGGCATAAATCGTGGTAATGGGGCGCCCACACAATCGCCGGTTGTGTTGATTTAATGCGCAGCATCTGGCCCATCACGCGGAGATTCGACACAATATTGGCGTGTTTGATGGCGACCCCTTTGGGGTGACCGGTGGAGCCGGATGTGAATTGCAAGTAAGCCACCGTGTCCATCTCAGCCGGCGGGCCGGACCAGTCGCTCCCGATACGGTCGGTCACGGCTCTCAAACAAACGGGCAGTTGGGAGGCTATGGCCGCGACCATTGCTGCCAGATCCGAACTAGTCAGAACCGTCGAAGCCCCGCAGGCCCCGGCGGTTTTCAGGATTTTACCTAAAGGGTTCTTGCTGTTGGGATTGGGCAGCGGGACAGGAACAGCCCGCGCTCCCGCAAGCAGGCAGCCGTAAAAGGCCTTCACAAGGTCCAGCCCGGGCGGGAAGGCCAGCATGACACTCGCGCCTGCGAGACCTTGTTCCGTCAAGTCTTCGGCCACTCCGACACTCTGGCGATAGAGTTCGGAAAAAGTCCATTCTGTAATGGGCCCGTCCACTTCACCGTTGCCCAGGAAACGAAAGGCCAGGTCATCTGCATTTCTCGTTGCCCGTTCCTTCAGAAAATCGGTAATCGTCAAGTTAATCATGAAAACTCCTTGGTATTATCCATCCAACAGCGCTTTCAACACATCTGCTTCCGATCAAAAGGTTCTTATCATGGAAATCCATAGCGTATCCCGAACTGATTCTTGATGAAATAATTTCTGAGTTTGGTCAAGGTTTTTTTTTCGGTTACCTGGGAAATTGATCCGGGTTTGAATTTCCTTCTCGAGTTCATAAGGATGGTCGTGCCAAAGTAAATTATTCCATGTCTCGATAAGTTTAACTCAATTATGAAATATATATTTTGGCAAACAATATATGTGCAGATTTCGAGCTAAATAACTTTAAAAATTCAAGAGCCTGATTGTCGAGAAAGGCGAGACCCTGATCAACTGCCTGGCCTATATATCGACCTCAATCCGGTACGGGCCGGGCTGGTGTCAAAGCCCGTGGAACACCGATAGAATTCCATATTATATTTATGCATCGGTCAATGATGTGTTCCACGATAACCATACCGGATTTTTTACTGCATCCGTTATAGCAGCCCCCGTTCTTTTGCCTGATGCTGGCTTTTGAATCCCGCAAATATTGGTCATACTTGCCGCCGATTTTTTTCCTTTGAAATCGTTGATGTCCTTCCAATCAAAGGGATTTTTTCAAATGAAAAATCATATCGCAGGTTCCGGAGATCACCACATCGCTGAAATACATTTTGGATTATCAATTTAAAAATATGGATTTTATTGGCTTACTGTGCGCCCGAATTCCGCCCCCTGTTTGAGAAGCGATTCCAAATCCATAGTCAGCAAGGAACGATCTTTTACCAGCATTTTGCCGGCCACGAAAACATGGCGGACATCCGCTCCCCGCACGGAATAGACCAGGTGGGAGATTGGGTTGTACATGGGGGTGAGATGGGGCTTTTGGGTGTCGATGATGATCAGGTCAGCCTGCTTCCCGATTTCCAGGGTACCGATTTCCTGTTCCAATCCCAGGGCTCTGGCGCCGCTGCTGGTGGTCATGTCCAGCACTGTCCCGGCATCCAGGCGGGTGGGGTCCAGCAGATAGACCTTGTGCAGCTTGGCAGCGGTATCCATCTCGCTGAACAGATCCAGATCATTGTTGCTGGCGCAGCCGTCCGTGCCGAGCCCCACTGGAATCCGGGCGGCAAGCATGGCCGCCACCGGTGCGATACCGGCCGCGAGTTTCATATTGCTTTCCGGATTGTGGGCCACTGCCGCGCCACGGGCGGCGATAAGTTCTATATCACTTTCTTCCAGCCAGACCGCATGAACCAGCAGGGTCTTCGCATCCAGCAACCCCAGACGGTCCAGATATTGAATCGGCGTGAGCCCGTGTTCAGCCTGAATTTGCTCCTTCTCGGCTTTGGTTTCCGCCACGTGAATTTGAAACAAGAGCCCCCTTTCGCTTGCCGCGGCTTTGGCTTTTTTCAGGGTGGCGGCGGAACAAGTATAGGGCGAATGGCAGAAAATGGAAGGAGTGATGAGGGCGGATCGGCCGCGCCATTTGTCACAAAAATCACCCGCTGTCTGAACGTTCTTTCCGGGGTCCGGGACGCCGGGCGCCGGAAAATCGATGACACCGTGGCCCAATACAGCGCGGATGCCGCTTTCCAAGACCGCTTGCGCCACCGTATCCTCATGAAAATAACCGTCGCAGCAGGTGGTAGTGCCGGACAAAAGCATTTCGGCAATGGACAAACGGGTGCCCAGGCCCACGGTTTCCGGATTGATATGTGAGGCTTCGGCCGGAAAGATATGCTCATTAAGCCAGGCCATGAGGGGCAAATCATCGGCCAGACCGCGAAAAAGGGACATGGGCAAGTGGGTATGGGTGTTGATGAGACCGGGCATGATGATGCCGCCCCGGGCATCGATGGTTTCGATTGCGGTCCACTCCGCCATTTCCAGGCCGGAACCTACTGCGGCGATACGCGTACCGGTGATGGCCACGGCGCCGTCCGGTATCCAGGTTGCGGACAAGGCTTTGGGAACAACGATACCGTTTTTAATCAGGATGTGTGCTTGGCGGTTCATCCATTTGCTCCAGGATTTGCCCCAGCAGGGCGGAAAGGGGCGCAGCCGCGGTCCGGGCCACCTGGATGACGGCCTCCACGGTGGTCCGTTCCGGCCTGTCCGAATCATTCAGGTTAGTGATGATGGAAAGGCCCAGGATGCGCATGCCGGCATGTGCTGCGGCAATGGCCTCCATAACGGTTGAAAACCCCACAGCATCGGCGCCGATCGAGCGCAGATAGCGGGTCTCCGCCGGGGTTTCCAAGGAAGGACCCAGCAACCCGGCATAGCTGCCTTGTTGGAGTCTGAGATTCAGCTTTTTTGCCAGTCTGGCGGCCAGGGCGCGTAACTGGGGGTCATATACACTCGTCATATCCGGAAAGCGCGGTCCCCATTCGTCTTCGTTGGGTCCCCTCAACGGATTGCAGCCGGTAAGATTGATATGGTCCTTGATGGCCATGATATCGCCGGCCTGAAAATCCAGGTTCAAACCGCCGGCGGCATTTAGCAGAATCACGTTTTTCACGCCCAGGGCCTGCAGGATACGGATAGGCAATGTGACCTGCCGGGCATCATACCCTTCATACAAGTGAAATCTTCCTTGCAGGACAAGGATGGACTTGCGGCCCAGGGTGCCGATCAAGAGCTTACCTGTATGGCCGATCACTGTGGCTGCTGGGAAATGAGGGATATGGGCATAATCCAAGGCCGTCTTCACCTCCATACCGGCCACGGCCTCCCCCAATCCGGTGCCGGTGAGAATCCCCGCAAGCGGCGTGGCTTGGATCTGTTTGCGGATAAAATCCGCTGCTTCGGCTACTGTTTGCTTATCGATTTTGTTTCCTCCCCAGGCAAAGATAGTGATGCTGTAAATATCGGCTGCGATCATTCTTGTAGCCGAATCGCGGCTGGAAGCCGCTCCCACAACGGAGAATGAGCGAATAAGATCAAATTCTTCATAATTCAGGAGGAACAAATCCGTCAAGGGGCAATCCAGGGGGGATCCATGGGAATCCCATGTAAACTTGGTACGGAAGCCGGGGTCGGTCAGCCCCGGCTTCCTTGGCCCTGGTTAGTGCGCTTCATATGGTAAGGAAACCCACATCCGCGTTTTTTTAATCCTTTTCTGTATCACCTGAATACACTCAAAATAGCGACCTATCTTTGCCTTGGTATCTTGATATATGCGATTGCCCAGTTGACACAACTCCGCCCCCCTGATACAAACCGTTCAAAAACATAAAAGCGTTGTGCGTTTTGCCGGCGCTATAGTTGTGTTTTTCGTGGCTGAAACAAAATTGAATAGGTGATCCCATGTCCTCCATGGATGAACAAATCCTGCGTACGGCCAAAGAAGTTGTGGTGAAGTTCATCGAGGTGGGCCGCATTTCCCCGGCAGCCTTTGACGAATCCTTCCGGGCCATCTACCGCACGGTGGAAGAGGCTGTCCGCGGCCCCGGCAGCGAGCAGGGGGAAGACAAAGGGGAAACCAAATAATGGTCTAATGGGCTTCGGCCCAATTCCCACCCTCGGCAATGTTGACCTTCAGGGGAACCCTGAGGTTCCAGACCCCTTCCATCAAGCTTGTCACCATTTTGGTGACCGGCGCAAGCTCCGCCGGCGGGACTTCAAAAACCAGTTCATCATGCACGGACAGCAGCATGGCTGCCTGAAATTTCTCTTTTTCAAAGGCCGCGGCAATATGGATCATGGCCAGCTTGATCAGGTCGGCGGCGGTGCCCTGAATGGGTGTGTTGATGGCGATCCGTTCCGCGAACTGCCGCAGATTCTGGTTGCTGCTGTTGATGTCCGGCAACAGGCGGATGCGGCCCAGGAGGGTGTTGGTGCGGCCGGTTTTGCGGGTTACGGCGATGGTCTCGTCAATGAAGCGTTTGACGCCCTGGTAACGGGCAAAATAGTGATCAATATAAGTTTTGGCCATTTTCTGGCTGATGCCCAGGGTCCTGGAAAGGCCGAAGGGGCTCATGCCGTAAATGATGCCGAAATTGATGGCCTTGGCCTGGCGCCGGATTTCCGGGGTGATGAAAGCCGGCAGCATTTCAAACACCTCGCTGGCCGTGCGGGTATGAATATCCTCCTCTTGTTCAAAGGCGCTGATCAGGATGGGATCTTCCGAATAGTGGGCCAGAATGCGCAGTTCGATCTGGGAGTAATCGGCTGAAACCAGCTTCCAGCCCGGCCTGGGGATGAAGGCCCGGCGGATCTCGCGGCCGTCGTCGTCCCGCACCGGGATATTCTGGAGATTGGGGTCTGAGCTGCTCAACCGGCCGGTGGCGGTGATGGTCTGGTTGTAAGAGGTATGGATGCGCCGGGTTTGCGGATGAATCAGGTCCAGCAGGGCATCGGCATAGGTGGATTTCAGTTTGGCCAGGGTGCGGTGCTTCAGCACCAGGGCCGGCAGTTCATGCTTGTCGGCCAGGAGGGTCAGCACTTCCACATCGGTTGAATAACCGGTCTTTTTCTTGGTCTTTTTTTGAACCGGTAGCTTAAGCTTTTCAAACAGGATGTCCCCCAGTTGCTGGGAGGATTTGATATTGAAGGTTTCGCCGGCCGCGGCGTAAATGTCCGCCTCGAGGCGGTCCAGACGGATTTCAAAGGATTTGGACAAGTCCCGCAATTTGTCCTGGTCCACACAGATCCCCTGCATTTCCATCTTCATCAGAATTTCCACCAGGGGCATTTCCACCTTTTCAAACAATTCAGTCAAGCCGGCAGAGGCAAGCAGCGGGCCTAGGACCTGATAGGCCTTGAGGGTCATGTCAGCGTCTTCGCTGGAGTAGATTATGGCTTTTTCCAAAGGCACGGCGGCAAAGCTGACGGCGGTCTTGCCTTTACCGGCCACTTCCTCGTAGGAGATCATCTTATGCCCGAGAAAATCCAGGGCGATCTGATCCAGGCTGTGGGCCCGCTTGGAAGGATCAATGAGATAAGAAGCCAGCATGGTGTCAAAGACCACGCCGTTCAACGGCAGGCCGTGGCGTTTCAAGACGATCCAATCATATTTGATATTTTGGCCGATCTTTTGGAGCCGGGAATCGGCCAGGAGCGGCCCCAGGCAGGTAGCCACTTCTGTGAGGGGTAGTTGTCCGGCGGCATCGTCGCCGGTATGGCCCACGGGGATATAGAAAGCCTCATCCGGCCGGTATGCCACTGAAATACCCACCAGGCGGGCCTGCATGGGGTCGATGGAAGTGGTTTCCGTATCGATGGCAAAGCGGCCGGCGGCGGAGAGATTTTCAACCAGGGTCTGCAGCGAGGCAAGACTTTTCACCCCGTAGTACTTTTTCTCCGCCATGTCTTTGGGTGCCGCGACCTGTTGCTGCAATTGCCGAAATTCCAACTCCTGATAAAGGGCGGCCAGTTTTTCGTTAAGGGCGCTCTTGACCTTGAATTCCTCGGGCTCAAAGGCAACCGGTGCATGTTTGTTGATGGTCACCAGCTCTTGGCTGAGCAATGCCTGGCTTTTGAAATTCAAGAGCTTTTCACGCTGTTTCAACTGGGGCACTTGATCGAGCTGCTCATATAAAAGCGCCAGGCTGCCGAAGCGCTGGATCAAAGCCGCCGCGGTTTTGGGGCCGATGCCGGGCACGCCCGGAATGTTGTCCGAGGTATCGCCGGACAAGGCCATGACATCGATCATCTGGGCCGGGGCGACGCCGTGGAGGCTGCGGATGCCGGCTGTGTCCACTTGGCTGTCCTTCATGGGGTCCCAGATGACGGTGTTTTCCGTGACCAATTGCATGAAATCCTTGTCGCCGGTCACCATGACCACGGCAAATCCGCTTTCCTCGGCCAGGCGGGCAATGGTGCCGATCAGATCGTCGGCCTCGAAGCCGGTAAGTTCCAATTGTTTCAGGTTGAAGCCTTCCACAACCGCCTTGATATAGGGGAGCTGAACCGCAAGATCATCCGGCATGGGCGGGCGATTGGCCTTGTAATCGGAATAAACAGCATGGCGGAAGGTGGGGCCTTTGGCGTCAAAAAAGACCGCGGCAAATTCCGGCGCTTTGTCCGCCATCAATTTCAGGATCATCTTGGTAAAACCGAAGACCGCATTGGTGGGCAGGCCTTTTGAATTGGACAGGTTGCGGATGGCATGGTAGGCTCGATAAATATAGGCGCTGCCATCGATGAGATAGATGGTTTGGCGATGGGTCATGGCGATTTTCCTGATAAATTATTGACGGCTTGAAAAAAATCCGTAGTATAGTAGCTCGCATTAACACGAACGGCGGGAAACGACAAGTGCCAGGTACCGGAATTTTAAGGTGGAATAGATGACCGGCGTTTCAGAACAAGCGGCGCAGCGAAAGAAACAACGGCGCAGCAGAAGCACGGCTTGCTGCTGCTGTCGGCGGGAAATGCCGTTCTGTTGGCAGTGCCGCTGCGGCTTCAGTATTTGCCAGACCTGCATGAATGAAAACGTCTGGGGCATGTCCTGCAACGGCATCACCTGGCAGTGCCCGGACTGCGGCGCCCAGAACGGATTCGGCAACCAATGAGGAGCCTTTAAAATCCAAACCCATTTTCATGAATAATTTCCTGCGTAAAATCAGCGTGGCGGTATTTATCGTGCTTTTATCGGTCCTGGCGGGCGGGGGCTATTATTTCAGCCGAATCCTGCTGGATCAGAACAGGTTGCGCGGCTTGATTCAAGCCGAGATCCAGCGCAAACTGGGGCAGGCCATTGCCATCGGCCAGGTCAAGCTGAGTCTTGGGGATGGTCTCAGCGTGGATTTGAGCGCGATTCAATTGGGGCAAGCCGAACACATGTATTTATCGGCCGGCAATGTCAAGCTGCGCCTCTCCATTTGGGGGCTCATCCTGGGGCGCGAGGCTATTCAGAGTATACTTCTGACCAGCCCCCACCTGATGCTGCGCCTGGATGATCTGACCAAAGACCGGTCTTTTGAAGAACAAGCCTTTCCCACCATGGAAATGGAGGATGGGGCCGTTACCGTTCTTTTCAAGGACCGGGAATTCGTTCTTTCCCATTTGAACGGCCGGGTGGATGTCCAGGCCCTCCAACTCACCGCCCGTTTTCTGAACGCGGAAACCCAGATTTTCATGCATATCCTCAAATCCGGCTGGAAAGGCGAAGTCAATATCAAGGCCTTGCCCCTGCATGAATTGAATCAGGACATCAACGGCACGGCTGATCTGGAAATCCGGGCTGAAAAAGCCGGGCAAGAAAGTCTTGTTGTTGAAACCATTCTGAAAGCCAAGGCCTTATCCTTTCCGGGCGGCGGCCAGCCCATCCAGGAGCTGGAAGGCCGGCTGGCAGCCGGGCTGTCTGCCGGCAGCCTGGAATTGTCCACTGTCAGGATTGGGACGCCCTTCATAAATATATCCGGCCAGGCCGGGCTGAACAGCGGCTGGAATTTTGAGAAACTTGAAACCGCGGATTTGCAATTCACGCTGGCCACCGACACTTTTGACTATGAGGAATTGATCCGCCACCTGCCCCTCAAAATCCTGCCGGACTGGCTGACCGTGCTGCTTGCCCGCCAGATCCGCAACGGCCGGGCCCGTCTGGAATCCATCACCTATACCGGTCCTTTAAGTGATTTCAATGCCCAAGGGGATTTTTTCAAGCGCCTGAATATCAACGGCGAGATTTTAGGGGCAAGCTTCGGCGCCGGTCACAGCCAGGACCGCATCACCGATATCCAGGCCGCGGTGAAGACCAGCGGCGGGGACTTGATTTTCAACAATATTCAGGGAACGCTTGAAAATATGCGCATGGGTTCGGTGAATCTGCTTTTTCCCGGCATCCTCCTTGAAGGCCGGCGGGTGGAAGTGAACGTGGATGTGGAGCTGCCCGGGCCCCATTTTTTGAAAGCCTTTCGGGCCGGGATGTGGCCCGAGGCGGTCTTTCATCTGCTGGATCCATTGGACCAGGTCCAAGGCGGCCTGGTTTCCGCCCAAGTGGTTTACCAGGAAGGCATGAGCGGCAAAAAGCCGCTGATCAAAGGCAATGTCCGGGTACAGGACGGTAGTTTCACCTGGGGCAAGCGTGTGTTTCAGCATCTTTCCGGCACGGCTGCGGCTGGGGAATTCGGCCGGCCGGTGCATGCGGAGTTGACCGGAACCCTCAACGGTTTTCCTGTGCGCCGCCTGGATCTGGATATCCAGGAACCCCTGGGCGAGGCCCGTTATCGTTTCCAACTGGAAGCAGCCCAATTGCCCCAGACCAATCGTTTCGCCCTGGATCCCACCGGCCGCATTCTGGTAACCGGCACAGGCAAGGGCAATACCATCAACGGCGGAGTCGAGATTCAATGCCAGGGGTTTGAACTCCTGGGCCGACACTACCGCCTGCCGGAAGGAAGGCTGGAAGGCGCGGGCAAAATAACCGCCCGCTTGTGGCCGACGTTTTCCCTTGAGCTCACCGATTTGGAGCTGAAAATGCCGGACGGCCGCATGCGTTTGGAGCATCACTGGTCGGAAGAGTCCGGCAGTCTTTTCTTGCTGGGAACCATTGCGGCCCAGGAAATCATCGATGGCCAACCCAGCCCCAGGCATCCGCTCAAGGGGCATGTTCAGCTCAAGCTGGGCTGGGACCAGTCCAGGCCCTTCTCCGGTCAAATCCAATTTTCAGATTTCATTGTCCATCAGGGCGGGAGCCTGGTGATTGTCAACGGCCCCCTGGCCCTGGAGGGCGACCTGCTTTCCACAAAAAGCCTCAGCCTGTTGCGCAACAACACTCATTTTCTTGTTTCAGGGGAATACCGGCAAGGAACACCGGCCCGCTTCAGCGGCAATGCCGCCATCCAGGGTTTGAAGGTCGGCAAGCAGGATAGTGAAGAGACGAAATTGCCGGAGGATGTCATTGTCGAAGCCGGCCTGACATTCAGCGACCTGGAATTCTATGACATTCCATTTGAAACCGGCAGCACCAAGGCCCGGCTGGAAAACGGCCGGTTGAAATTATACGGAACCGACCTGAACGGCCCAAACGGCTCCATCAAGGGGGAAGTGGAAATGGCCAAGGCCGAGCCGACCCGGCTGGATCTTCACCTGGATTTGCAGGATCAGGGCGTGCAGCGCCTGCTGAATACGCATTATGCGGATAAAGACTTGATCCAAGGCAAGCTGGAAATGAAGGGCCGGATTGCGGGGACCCTCAAGGAACTCGACGGCCGCTTATCCTTCTCGGCCAAGAACGGCCATACCATGAAATCCTCCCTGGTCACCAAATTGTTCGGGGCCTTGAATTTTTATAAGATCATCAAGTCCCGCAATCTGGATTTAAAGGAGGAGCGCTTTGCCTTCAACAACATTCGGGTCAATTTGGATCTGAAACAAGGCCGGGCCGGATTTGATGATTTTTATCTGGACAGCGATTCCATTCAATTGTCGGCGGTGGGCGCATATGCTGTCAATACCGGCGAGATCGACGCCCTGGTGGGGGTCCAGCCCCTGGAGACCATTGACCGGGCCGTCAGTGCCATTCCGGTGATCGGCTGGGTGCTCACCGGCGACGACGGCAAACTCATCGTGGTCACCCTGAGCATCAAAGGCACAACCGCTAAACCCGAGATCGAACTTGCGCCGGTGAATGCGGTTTCAGCCTCCATGGCCGATACCCTGCTCCGGGTTCTGCAGTTGCCCGAACACATCATCAGCAAATCAAAGTCGTTGATTTCCGTTAAAAAGAATTGAAGCTGAGGATTGATCGATAGGATTCCGACGGGTTGGGCCGGCTCGGAATTATATGCGAAGGATCAACGCTGCGATTTGAGTGGTATTAGGGTTCGGTTGAATCTTTTTTATTCTCGAGCTGTTCCTTTTTTTCGCCTTCGGACGTGGCATTTTTAAAATTGCGAATGCCCTTGCCCAGCCCGGCGCCGATTTCCGGTAATTTCCCGGCGCCGAATATGATCAGGACAATTACCAGGACGACCAGTAATTCCGACATGCCGATACCAAACATAGAGACCTCCTCTTATTTCATTGTTGAAAAAGGTATATCACCGGGTTTGGTGTGTGTCAACCGACCGTAATGGTGATAATGGGGGAAGCGCGGGTGGTTTTTTTCGGGGTCGGGGTCGCTATCGGTATCGGGGTCGCCCGTTAATGGCAATAGAATAAACAAGAAAAGGCTCCTTCTATAGTGAATCGTTTGTATTAACGACGTATTGAAAAATGGAATTGTTTTCGATACCGATACCGACCCCGATACCGACCCCGAGCGATAAGGATATTTTGCACGCAATCGTACTGAAGGCGACAAATGATAGTTTTCGAAATCCCTTGAGAACTTCGGCAGAATCGACTATCTATAAATTTTGTTACTCATGCCGCACGTTATCTGCTCAAGCGGCAACTTCAGGAAAGGAGCTCATATGCACGCTGCTTTTCAGGCAAACGGACATGCCACCCTCATCGGCAGCCTTCCCATGGACAATCATCAGGAGGCGGCCCGGCTGGTATGGCAGCATACCCCGGACATCCCCCTGTGGGTCCAGCTTCCGGTTTATCCCCAAGAGGGCATGATGGCGCAATTCCTGCCGGGTTTTCCCGGCCTGACGGAAAAGGACGGCAGAACATACATTCAAAGCGACGGCCCTGGTTTTGAGGCGGATTTGCTGGGTTTTTATGAAGACTATCTGGCGGCGGGCGAGGGCGCCGGCGATTTGGACTCATCCCGCTTCGCCCTTTCACCCCAATTTGCCCCGGGCTTTTTTGAAATGCTCCGCCAATTGGAGGCAGCGTCTGCAAAACCCCTGGCAGTAAAGGCCCAAATCACCGGCCCCATCACCCTGGGCACCGGTATCACCGACCAGGACGGACGGGCGATCTTTTATGACGAGCGTTTGCGGGATGCGGCCGTGAAACTGCTGGCCCTTAAGGCGCGCTGGCAGGTCCGGCGTTTGGCGCAATACGGCCGGCCGGTGATCCTGTTTTTTGATGAGCCGGCCCTGACCGGTTTCGGTTCCGCGGCTTTTATCAGCATATCCAAGGCTGATATCGCCGCTTGTTTTGCGGAAGTCATTGCAGCGGTCCAGGCCGAAGGCGGACTGGCCGGGATTCATGTCTGCGCCAATGCCGAATGGTCCTTGGTGTTGGACTCCCCGGCGGATATCCTCAGTTTTGACGCTTATGCGTATTTTGACCGTCTAATGCTGTATCCGGAGCAGCTCCGCAACTTTCTCAATTCCGGCCGCATGATCGCCTGGGGGCTCATCCCCACTCTGAATCCGGAAGATCTGGCCAAGGAAAGGGTCGACACCTTGGCCGCGCTCTGGGAGGCAAGGGTGGCACAACTCACGGCCCTGGTGGGAATCGATCCGGGCTGTATTATATCCCAATCCCTGATCACACCGGCCTGCGGCACCGGTTCCCTGACCCTGGCCCAGGCCGTGCAGGTTTTGGAGCTGACCGCCGGATTATCCGATACCATTCGCCGTCGAAAAAATATCAATATAAAATGAGGTAAGTAGCTATGTTCGAAACCCGTTCAAAAAACAGCTTTGCCGGCGCCGCCAAATACATTCTGGATGAGGAGCTGGCCCAGATTGTCAACATTTCCATGGCCCTGGAAATGCCCTTGCTGCTCAAGGGCGAGCCGGGCACAGGCAAGACCATGCTGGCCCATGCCATTGCCGAAAGCCTGAAAATGCCCTTGATCGTGCTCAACGTCAAATCCAGCATGAAGTTGGTGGACGCCTTGTATCAATACGACACCCTGACCCGTTTGAACGACAGCCGCTTCGGCGACTCTTCCCGGAATGTGAGCAATATTGAAGAATATATCCGCATGGGCAAGATCGGCCAGGCCTTTACCGCCGAGCACCGCACCGTACTATTGATTGATGAAATCGACAAGGCCGACACGGATTTCCAGGACGACATGCTGGATGTGCTGGATCAGATGCAGTTCGACATCATTGAAATCGATAAAACCATCACCGCCCGGCACCGGCCGGTGATCATCATCACTTCCAATGCCAAGAAGGATTTGTCCGACCCCTTCCTGGGCCGCTGCAATTTCCATCATATCGCCTTTCCGGACCCCAAAATGATGCGCAAGATCCTGAATGTGCATTTCCCGGACATTGACGGCAGCCTGGCGGATCACGCGGTCACGGCCTTCTATGCCCTGCGGGAGCTGGATTCCGTTGAAAAACGGCCGGCCACCCGGGAGCTGATCAACTGGGTGCGGGCCCTGCAATCTGATCCGGATTTTTCGCCCAAAAAACTGGCCAAGGGCGAACTGCCGTATTTGGGCGTGCTGTTCAAGAAAAGCCAGGATTATGCCAGGGCCCAAAACAATGTCAGCCGGCGGAAACTTTTTTAGACCAGCAGGGGTGGGGCCATGTTCATCGACTTCTTCTATAAAGTGAGGGAAACCGGGATTCCGGTCAGCCCCACCGCCTTTCTCACCCTGCACCGGGCCCTTTCAACCGGTCTGGTGAACAACCTGAACGAATTCTATACCGCCGCCCGCTCCATCCTGGTGAAAAGCGAGCGCTATTTCGACTTGTTCGATCAGATTTTCGCCCATCATTTCCAGGGTGCGGAAATGCCGGACACGGAAGGACTGGAGCTGGATGAGATGGCCCGGGCCATGCTGGCGGAATGGCTCAAGGACCCCCAGGATCTGGCCCGGGCCCTGGGCATGGATGAGTCCGATTTGAGCAAGCTGACTCCGGACGAACTCATTGAATATTTCAAGAAACGGTTGCAGGATCAGACCGAACGCCATGACGGCGGCAATAAGTGGATCGGCACGGGCGGAACCTCGCCGGTGGGGCATTCCGGCCATCATCCGGGGGGTATGCGGGTGGGGGGTGTTTCCCGCAACAAATCCGCCGTGAAAGTGGCCCTGGAAAGGCGCTACAAGGATTATTCCAAGAGCGGTCCGCTTACCCAGGCCCTGATCGGCGAAGCCCTCAAACGCCTGCGCAACCTGGTGCCCTCCGGTCCCAAGGACCAGGTGAATATCGATGAAACCATTTACCGCACCATGAAAAACGCCGGTGAAATCGAAATCATCTTTGATCGCAGCCTGAAGGACCGCCTGAAAATCATCCTGGCCATCGACAACGGCGGCTGGTCCATGGACCCCTACATCCCGGTGGTTCAAACCATCTTCGACTATGCCCGGGGCCAATTCAAGGACCTGCGGACCTATTTTTTTCACAACACCATTTATGACACGGTCTGGGAAGATCCCAGCCGCTACAAGAAGCCGGTCAAAATCGATGATTTGGCCCGCCGGGACCCGGAAACCCGTTTGATTCTGGTGGGTGATGCCAGCATGGCGCCCTATGAGTTGATGGCCCGGGACGGCTCCATCTATGTGCATGAGCGCAGCGGCAAGGCCAGCATCGAACGCTTGAAATTCCTGGCTGATCTGTTCAAGCACAGTGTCTGGCTGAACCCGGTGCCGCCCCACATGTGGAATTACACCCAGACCATCATGACCATCAACCGCATTTTCCCCATGTTCGAACTCACTCTGGACGGTTTGGAAAAAGCGATCGGCCATTTGATGGCCAAGTAGCAGCACCATGGCGCGTTTTTCCGAACTGGTCCGCATGATGCAGCGATTGGACGACTTGCTGTCCAAATGCACCCGTTGCGGCATGTGTCAGGCGGTTTGCCCGGTGTTTGCCCAGAGCGGGCATGAAGGCGATGTGGCCCGGGGCAAGCTGGCGCTCCTCAGCGGTTTGTCCCGGAACCTGTTTGCAAAGGCGGATATCACTGCCGCGCGCCTCAACCGCTGTTTGCTCTGCGGAGCCTGCGAGCGCAATTGCTCCAATAGCGTTCAGACCCTGGAGGTTTTTCTCAAAGCCCGGGCCCTGATGGCGGAATACGGTCGCCTGCCCATGGCCAAAAAAATGCTTTTCAAACGGATTTTGGCCCGGCCGCAAACCTTTGACAGTCTCATGGCCTGGGCCGCCCGGCACCAGCAACTGTTTTCAAAATCCACCCTGAGCCGCCTGGGAACCTCCTGCGGCCGCCTGGGGCCGGCTTTTTTCAAGGAACGGCATTTTACTCCCCTGGCGAACCCGCCCTTGCACGAACGCCTTCCCTCCCTTAGCACCCCTGGCGCTGCCGGCGGGCTGCGGGTGGCCTTTTTCCCAGGCTGCCTGCTGGATAAAGTCTATCCCCAGGTGGCCCTGGCCGCCATTCAGGCCCTAACCCATTTCGGCCTGGGTATTTTCATGCCCCAGGGTCAGGGCTGCTGCGGGATTCCGGCCCTTTCCGCCGGGGAGGTGGAAACCTTTGATGAACTTGTGCGCCACAATCTGGCCTTGTTCCAGACGGAAAACTGGGACTGCCTGGTGACGGCCTGTGCCACCTGCACCTTTACCCTGAAAAAACTCTGGCCCTTGATGGCCGGTCGTTTTTCGGAAGAAGTCGGCGGGCAGATCCACCGCCTGGCCGACAAAACCATGGACATCAGCCAATTTCTGGCAGACCGGCTCGACACTGCTTCCATAATACAAACACCTACAGAGGAGCCGATTCCGGTCACCTACCACGACCCCTGCCACTTGAACAAATCCCTGGGGATCATCGCCCAGCCCCGCAAACTGATCGCGGCCAATCCGCGGGTGCTCCTGAAGGAAATGGCCTGCGCCGCCCAATGCTGCGGCATGGGCGGCAGCTTCGGCATGGATCATTTTGATCTTTCCGCTGCCATCGGCGCCCAGAAACGGGATCACATTCTGGCCAGCGGCTGCCGTACCGTGGTGACCGGCTGCCCGGCCTGCATGCTCCAGCTCACGGACCAGCTTTCCAGAGCCGGTCAGGCCATCACGGTCCGGCACACCATGGAGGTTTTTGCGGAAGCGCTGGTGGATTAAAGGACTTCTTTGTTGATTTCGAGGCGCATGAATGATATACAGAATTAAAATGTATATCAAGGAGGTGTTTAGTATGCGTGTCACCAAATGGGGCAACAGTCTGGCAATCAGATTGCCGAGGTCGGTGGTTCGAGCGCTGGAGCTGAATGAAGGCGACGACATTGAAGTGGTCGTGTCAAACGCCAGAATTTTTGAGGTTAAAAAGAAACCTGGAAAAGATGATATTTTATCGTGCTTGAGAAGATTTCGCGGAAAATTGCCGGCCGATTTCAAATTTGATCGGGAAGAAGCAAATGCCAGACGCTAAAGCGTTCATTGACACAAATGTACTGCTTTATTTATTATCACACGATGCTGTAAGGGCAGATCGCGCAGAGTCCATCCTTCGAACGGGTGCTATTATCAGCGTCCAGGTATTGAATGAAATGACCCATGTCGCCCGCCGGAAGCTCAACATGTCGTGGGTGGAAATCACCGAGTTGGTGGAACTGATTCGGGTTGTATGTCCAGTGGTGGCCCTGACTGTCGAAACCCATGACAAGGGTAGGCGCATCGCCGAGCAGTACGGCTTGAGCGTGTATGATTCAATGATCGTGGCCGCTGCCATTCTGGCGGAATGTGAAATAGTATATTCGGAAGATATGCATGACGGTTTGGTGGTAGATGATCGCTTGCGGATAACTAATCCATTTTAATATTTATACAAAACCTTTAGCCCCAATTGCATCTCGCCTATTCCCCCGCCGGCAAACTTTTAATCCAATGACGGATCTCCTGATTCAGTACCGCGTAAAAACGTTCGGAGCCGCCTAAGCCCCTGCGGCCGAAGAAGTAGTTGATCTCTAGGAAATAGGGAGTTTGGTGCGGTGTGGTGCCGGGTAACAGGAGGTCGAAGCCGGCCAGGTTGATGCCGGTTTTGCGGCAAAACTCGCTTACGGTTTGAATCCCCATGGCCTGTAGTTGCGGGTCCGAGACGCTATCGATGACGGCGCCGTGGGCGAGGCTGGTGCCAAACACGGCCGGGTCTTGTTGAACCCGCCAGTAGGAAAGCATTGTTCGGCCGATGACGGCCACTCGGAGGGCGCGCTGATTGCCGGGGATAAAGGTTTGCAGAAGAAAGCCGCTGCGGCCGGCGGCTTCACCGAACCCGGCTTTTTGAAGAGCCACGGAAAGATCGGCCGGATTTTGAACCCAAAAAACCGTTTCACCTTCCCCACCCCAATTCAATTTGAAAACCACTGGAAATTTAAAGTCGGCAGGCAAAAGATCGGAATCCAGGGATAGGGTATAATCTTCAATAGAGTTATAAATCCGGGTGTCGGGATGGCGGGTGCCGGTTTCCTGAAAAAGCCGGATCTGGCCGGTTTTGCCTGGATAGCGAAAGCGGGCCCGGTAGTCGGGGAAGACATGGCGGCCATGGCAGTGGACCATCTCAAACAAGGGCTGCGGGCAGCCCTGGGGCAATATGACGGCACGGGCCGCCCGCACAGCGGCCTGATCGTTTTCATCCGGCGCGCGGCCGGCGCAAAGGATGTTGCGATCCCCTTCAAAACAGGGATGAAAGGAAAGGATCATCAATAGCCCAGTCGCTGCAGCGCCTTGGTATCCTTGCTCCAGTTCTTCTGGATGCGGACAAAGAGTTTCAAAAACACCTTGGTGCCGGTCATGCGTTCAATCTCCTTGCGGGCGGCCTCCCCGATTTGCTTCAGTTTGCTGCCGCCCTTGCCGATCAGAATCCCTTTTTGGGAGTCCCGTTCCAGATGGATCACAGCTTCGATATGGATCAAGCGGCCTTCTTTTTTTTCCGAAAAACGCTCCACGGTTACGGCCGTGGCATAGGGAATCTCCTGGCCGGTGAGGCGGAACACCTTTTCCCGGATCATTTCCGCGGCAATGAACCGCTCCGAAAGGTCTGTGAGGGTCTCGGCCGGGAACAAGGGCGGACCTTGCGGCAGGCAGGTTTCCATGATGGTGAGCAAATCCGGAACCTGGGTCCCGTGGCGGGCCGAGATGGGAATGACGGCCTTGAAATCGTAAGCTTGGGACCAGTCCTGGATCAGGCCCAGAAGCTGGGGCTTGGCTATAAGATCAATCTTGTTCAGGGCCAGGATCACCGGTTTCCGCAGGTCTTGCAGGCATTCGCGCAAAAAGGCTTCGGCTTTTGGATCCGGCGCGGATGCGTCTGCGAGTGCTAAGATCACGTCGGCATCCTGAAAGGCGGAAAGGGCCTGCTCTACTATTTTGGTGTTGAATAATTCCCGGGCCTTGTGCACACCAGGGGTATCAATAAAAATCATTTGGGACTTGGGCCGGTTTATAACCCCCAGGATGCGGTTGCGGGTGGTCTGGGGTTTGCGGGAAGTAATGGAAATTTTTTGGCCGAGAATCCGGTTGAGCAGGGTGGATTTGCCCACATTGGGGGCGCCGGCTATGGCGATGAAGCCGGATTTGAAATCCGAAGCATGCATGGGTTGCATGGGTTCGTCCGGGAAGTTCATGGGGTTTGCACCTTTCTGTTGAGGATGGGGAAATCGCCCGCAAGGAGTTGCTGGATTTTTTCCCAGACCTGCTCCTTGCCCTGGCCGGATTTGGCGGAAAACAGCAACAGGTGTTCTTGCGCCACCCCCAAGAGATCTGCGATCTTGCGTTGTTGATCCTTCTGGGGACCCCGGTTCAGTTTGTCCGCTTTGGTCAGGATGAGAACAAAGGGCCGGTGGTGAAGATTCATCCAATCCAGAAGGTTCATCTCCGCAATGCCGGGCAAACGTCGCAAGTCAAGAATCACGACAGCGCCCTTCAGCGTTTTTCTTTGGGCAAGATAGGTCTCGATCATGGGGCCCCAGGTTTTTTTCACTTGGAAGGGTACCTTGGCATAGCCGAAGCCGGGCAGGTCCACAAAGGTAAAGGCGTCGTTGATGTTGAAAAAATTGATCAACTGGGTCCGGCCTGGGGTGGAGCTGGTCTTTACCAGGTGCCGGCGGTTCACCAGGGTGTTGATCAGGGAGGACTTGCCCACGTTGGAGCGGCCGATAAAGGCGATTTCCGGCAGGGACTCTTCCGGATACTGGGACGGCTTTACGGCGCTGGTGATGAATTCGGCGGTTTTAATGATCATGGGCATGGTGCAGATCCGTGCAGGTAGTTTTCCAGCCGGTCCATGGCTTCCACAATGACTTCCATGGAGTTGGCGTAAGAGAAACGCAGGTAGCCCTCGCCGTTTTTGCCGAAATCAATGCCGGGGGCCACGCCCACATGGGCTTTTTCCAGAATATCAAAAGCCAGTTTGTAGGAATCCCGGGAAAAGGCCTTGGCATTGGCGAATATATAGAAGGCGCCGGTGGGCTCCACGGTAATGCCGAAGCCCATTTGTTTCAAACGGGCCAGCATGTATTGCCGGCGCTCATTATAAATCATTTTCATGCGGGCAATGTCCGCGGCGCATTGGGACAGGGCCGTGATGCCGGCCTGCTGGACCACGGAATTGGCGGAAATGAAGAAATTCTGCTGAATTTTCTGGATGGGCCGCACAAAGGCCTTGGGGGCGATCAAATACCCCAGGCGCAGGCCGGTCATGGCATGGAGTTTGGAAAAGCCGTTCAGGACAAAGGCATTGTCGGTGAATTCCAGGACAGAATGCTCTTGGCCCTCATACACCAGGCCGTGATAGATCTCATCGGAAATGATCAGGGGCGCAAATTCGGCAATGGCCCGGATACGCTCGGCGGAAAGCAGGTTGCCGGTGGGATTGGAAGGGGAGTTGATGACCACGGCCTTGGTGGCTTCGGTCAGTTTGGCACGGATTTCCTCCGGCCGGTACTGGAACCCCTCGGCTTCATAAACCGGCACGAAAACCGGTTCCCCCTGCATAAAGCGAATAAAATTGGGGTAGCAAGCATAGTGGGGATCGGACACAATGACCTGGTCGCCGGCTTCGATCAGGGCCGCAAACAGGAGAAACATGGCCGGCGAAGTCCCGGAGGTGACGATCACCTGTTCCGGGTCCACAGTCACACCGTAGGTGGCGGCATAGTGGCGGCAGATGGCCAGACGCAGGTCCAAATCCCCCAGGCTGTGGGTGTAATGGGTATGGCCGCATTCCAGGGCGCGGCAGACTTGGGCCTTGACGCAGGCCGGGGTGTCGAAATCCGGTTCCCCCACCTCCAGGTGGAGAACCCGGATCCCTTGCCTGGCCATGGCCTGGGCCTTTTCCAGCACGTCCATGACGATGAAGGGCGGCATATCCGCCGCCCGTTTTGCGATTCGGTAGGAGGTTTCCTTGGTTGAATGCATTCAGACCACTTTGTTCAGCGGATATTCCACGATGCCCTCGGCGCCTTTTTCCAGCAATTGGGGAATCAGGTCCCGCACCACCTCGGAGGCCACCATGGTTTCCACGGAAAACCAGTCGGATTGATACAGATGGGCCACGGTGGGGGCATTGAGACTGGGCAAAAGGGCCACCACCTCCTTGATACAGGCTTCCGGCACGTTCATTTTCAGACCCACCAGCTTTTCGCCCAGCAGGGCGCCTTTCAGGAGCAGGGCGATCTGTTCGATTTTCTTTCTTTTGAGCGGGTCCTTGAAAGCCTCATGATTGGCGATCAACTGGGTGTTGGTCTGCATCAATTCGTGAATGACCCGCAGGCCGTGGGCCTTGATGGTGCTTTCGGTCTCGGTGATCTCCACGATGGCGTCGGCCAGGCCGGACACGACTTTGGCTTCCGTGGCGCCCCAGGAGAATTCCACGCGTACATTGATGTTTCTATCAGCAAAAAAGCGCTGGGTGAATTTCACCAGCTCAGTGGATATCTTTTTTCCTTCCAGGTCTTCCAGGCGTTTGATGGGTGAATCGTAAGCCACGGCAAGCACCCAGCGGGCGGGGCGGGCGCTGACCTTGGAATAAACAAGATCCGTGACCACATGCACATCGGAATTGTTTTCGGCGATCCAGTCCTTGCCGGTCAGGCCCGCATCCAGGGTGCCGTTTTCCACATTGATGGACATTTCCTGGGCCCGGCACAGGGCGCATTGCAGGGTGGGATCATTGATATCCGGAAAATAGCTCCGGCCGTTCACATTGATTTTCCAGCCCGAGCGCCGGAACAAGGCCACGGTGGCTTCCTGGAGGCTTCCCTTGGGAATGCCGAGTTTGAGTTTTTCATTCATTTATATACCTCCTTGGGATCAAAAACCGGCTGGTCCACGGTTTTGATGGATTCATTTTCCAATTGACGGTAAAAGCAACTGCGGTGACCGGTGTGGCAGGCGGCGCCGCCCACCTGCTCGACCTTTAATAATACCGTGTCGTTGTCGCAGTCGATGCGGATTTCCTTGACAAGCTGGACATGTCCCGAAGTCTCGCCCTTTACCCAGAGCTTTTTACGGCTGCGGCTGTAAAAAGTGGCCTTGCCGGTTTTTAAAGTTGCGGCCCAGGCCTCGGCATTCATGAAAGCCAGCATGAGCACCTCGGCGCTTTGATGGTCCTGGACAATGGCCGGTAACAGCCCGTTAAATTTGCTGAAATCAAGTTCAATGGTCATAAGCGTTTCTCTGTCTATCCTATCGATTTAATTCCTTAAATTTATTCATATACCTGTTGGGATCAGGCAAGTCAAATGGTTTTTATCACCGTCTTGGTTTTGGATATTTGGTCATTTGAGTTTTGAATTTGTTTCGGATTTCGTGTTTCGATATTCGAATTTAATTGGTCCTGGTCGTAATAATGACCATGGCTGACGGCTGGACCTGTTGTACCTAATTGGGAGGAGCTATTTTTTCTTGAGCATGCTCATAAGCTTGGTCACGGCTTCGCGCAATTCCACTTTTTCCTCTTTCAGGCGCTTGATCTCTTCCGTATAAGGGGCCTGCTTGCGGACAAAGTCATCGGTGAGGGCTTTTTCGCGTTTGGCGAACTGGGATTTTAAGCTCTGTTCCTTGCGATTGTACTCTTCCTCGCAATGGCTGACGAGGGTTTGGTAGTGGTTGCGCTCCTTTTCGGCCTCTTCCATGATTTCTTCGGCATTGCGCAGCTTGGCGCTGATGGTGAGGTCTTGCTTATGGCGCAGAAAAAGGATGAGGCCGGCGCCGGCAAAGGCGAGCAGCAGCAGCCATGGTATGGCGAAGATCACGGCCCTGAAAACTGTTTTAATGACGGGTAGGGATTGAAGCAGCAGCCGGGCGAATTGGCCGGAAAAAGCCGCCTCCGATTGGTCGGTGATGCTCGTAAAATAAAGATAATGAAGCAGATGGGACAGCGCCACGCCGATGGCGATCCAAAGAATTCCTCTAGCTGCTCTGAGCATATTCATCACCTAGCAAAAGCGTTGTTGGATGTCCGTCTGCAATTCTTTCAGCAACAAGCACTGTTCCTCATCAAGATTGCCGGCTGTCCGCAGTTGTTGAATTTCCGTAAGGGCCGCCGCCGGCGTCATTCTTTGAGCGCCTTTGAAATCCTGCAAAGCATCTTCCGGTCTTTGGGGATTGATTCGGCCCATATAGGTTTGAAAGTCTTTTTCGCTTTTCTTGGGCAGGGCTTGCTCCGGAAAATTACGGGAGAGGATTCGGCCGGCCAGGGTGCGGATTTCCGGTTTTTTAAACCGGTCAATCAAACCGGCTTTTTCCCCCAGGGGCAATAGGTGGTATTTTCGGCACAAGTCCTGCTCTTCCGTGGAAAGAAAGCCCATCTGATAAAGGGCCGCATCCGCATCCAGGTCCGGGATGACCGGATAGGCAAAATCGCGATGATGGGCGATGATCAGGTCCAGCAGGTCCCGGCGATTCTGTAAAAAGGCGATATTCTCCGTTACAAGGGCCTGCCTTTCCGGGCTAATGAGCTGGTAAAAACGCTCATGGGGTGGCAGGATAATGGGGCGGTCGCCCAGGCGTTTGCGGACAACCCAGGTCATTGCAGCGATGGTGTCCTGCTGCACAGTGGTTAATTCTGGGCAGTCCAGGCGCAGCCAGAGGGTTTGATTGCTGTACGGGACGGAACGGCCAATGGATAAGACCGGTGCTTGAAAGCGCTGCTCATGGCCGAATTCATTGCTGACGGCCAGGCCCAGGTGATGGGCGCCCGCAGGAGAAGTGAAGGCAACAGGAAGTTGTTCAAGGCGCTGCCCGTCGGTAATTTTGTCAAAAGAACCGGCCAGATAATCCCACATGGCGGAAGCGGTGCGCATTTTACGGGCCAATGCCAGGGCTGCTTCCGTATCGGCCATGGCATCATGGGACGGGCCTTCGGTGAGCTCGTTTGCCGCGTTCAGATGCTCCAGTTTCAAGGAGGGCCGGCCGTTCCGTTCGGGCCAGTGCAAATGGTTGCCTTTATATAGATGGTAGCAAGTGACCATGGGGAGCAGATCCATCCTGCGGCAGCCTTTGCCGTACTGGTGGGTATAGGGCGGCAGCAGATTGCGATGAAAGGTGAAGCGGAGGAAATCATCGTCAAAACCCATGGAGTTGTAGCCGATGCTGATGGTGCCGGGCTCGTTCAGCAGGCTGTGCAATTGCCGTGCGGCCTCGAATTCAACAGTTCCGGTGGAAAGGGCCACATGAATCGGGATGCGGTGGGTGGCCATGGCCTGGGGGGAGATGATCACATCCGGCCGCAGTTTTACAGAGACAGCGTGGCGCTCGAGTTCATGCAGGCGCAGATCCGTGCGGATGGCGGCAAAGCGCAGGATCTGATCAAAGGCCGGGTTCAGGCCGGAAGTTTCAGTGTCGTAAAACAGAAAGCTGTTCATCATCGTCCTGTGGAACACGCGTATGGCCATGGAAATGGGTTATTTTTCCACACATAGCGGATATGCCGTATAAGATCAAGGCTGTTTTATCTTTGAAATAGTGCAATATCCTCCATCGCTGAGTGATAATCGCATACAATAATGTTGACACTTGATGCCAAAAAGGTAAACTTAAGATGAACTTGGTTGGAAAGGAGATGAATGAATTGAAACATATTATTAATGTAAAAGAACTTAGGGCATCTTTACCCGAGATAGTAAGAAGGGTTCAAAATGGTGACCAGTACACCGTGTTTTACAGAAGTCGTCCCGCTTTTCGGATAATTGCATTGTCTGCTGAGGAAGAAATAAAATTGCCTCTATCTGATGATCCTCTCTATCAGGCTCGTGCTGTGGGAAAATCTTCGGATGGATTAACCGGAAAAGATCATGATGCGGTTCTATATGGACGGCTGGAGGGCTAATTGAAACAGCTTTTTGTTGATACAGCGGCATGGATGGCCATGGCGGACGGCAGAGATCCACTTCATGAAGCTTGCCGGGAGATTCGTGACGGCTGGCTAAAAGCTGGGGGCGTTCTCGTGACTTCTGACTATGTGCTTGATGAAACGCTTACACTGATCAGAATGCGCTTGGGTATCGATGCGGCTGAAAAATGGTGGGATCAACTGGCCAGCAGTTCCAGGTTAAAGCAAGAGCGGGTAAATTTCGAACGCGCTGAGAAGGCCAGGAATTGGTTCTTCAAGTGGAGAGACAAATCTTTTTCGTTCACAGATTGCACTAGTTTTGTTGTAATGAAGGAACTCCGGATTAACAAGGCGCTGACAAGCGACACTCATTTTGTTCAAGCCGGTTTCGAAATTCTTCCATAGCACCAGATGCGATTGCCCTGAACAAAGAATGAGTTTGTGCTTGACATGAAATGGGGAGTCGTTTATATTCCACCTTCTTGGTTTTTTCTGTGTATGTCAATGATTTTCCAGGATATAGAGTTTGAGGATAGGAAGGGCGCAGAGTGTGCGCCGAAGGGAGCAAATGAAAATTACCACCCTCTTGCAGCAGCAGCGAACGGCCATTTTGAAAAAGTGGTTTGACAGCGTAGCAGATGCCTATCCCCTGGAAACCTCACGTTTCTTGAAAACCCAGCAAGACCCCTTTGCCAATCCGGTGGGAAATGCCATGACCAGCGGCCTGGAGGGCCTGTTGGAGGAATTTGCCAAAGGGGCGGAGCGCGAAAAGCTTATCCGCCTGCTGGATCCCATCATTCGAATCCGTGCTGTTCAGGACTTTTCGCCTTCCCAGGCTGTGGGATTCATTTTCAACCTGAAAAAAATCATCCGTGATTTCATCAATAATATAGCTAATGCGCAGGTCGCCCAAGATGATCTTGCACGCTTGGAAGCGGAGATCGATGCGGCCGGCCTTTTGGCTTTTGATATCTACATGGGTTGCCGGGAAAGACTTTACGATATCAAGGCAAACCAGGAAAGAACCAAGGTATTTAAGGCATTCAAGCGGGCCGGTTTAGTAACGGAACCCTCGGAGGATGACCCGGGGCTTACGGTATCCAATATTTCATAAACGGGCTGCCGGCGTTCAAGCACTGACGCAGGGGCCGGAAAAAGAGGTACGAGTCGATGAATGTTCACTATCTGTTTTCCCTCATCGCTGTTGTAGCGCTTTGTTTGATCGCCTTTGTGGGGGTGGAATGGCTAGGGTTGCAGGCTTTATTCGGTGTTGTCTTGCCGTATGCAGCCGTATTAACGTTTGTCGTGGCTTTTTGGTATCGGGTTTGGAGCTGGGCCAGATCACCGGTTCCTTTCCGAATTCCCACGACATGCGGCCAACAAAAATCCCTGCCCTGGATCAACGCTGCGAAAATCGACAACCCCACCACCACAGGCGCCGTGATTGTGCGCATGCTGCTGGAGATTTTCTGCTTCCGTTCGTTGTTCCGCAACACCCATATGTCCTTTCATGAAACCGGGACAGGGGTACGCATCACCTACCGCTGGGAAATCTGGTTGTGGGTTTTTGCCATGGCGTTTCACTATTCCTTTCTGGTGGTCCTGTTGCGGCATATGCGCTTTTTCTTTGAGCCGGTGCCCATGGTGATTCAACTCTTGGAAAACCTGGACAGTTTTTTCCGGATTGAATGGATGAGCAGCGTGGTCGGCATCGGCCTTCCCGGCGTGTTTGTGTCCGGCCTGGTCCTGCTCGCGGCGGTGACTTTTTTGTTTCTCCGGCGTCTGCTCAGCCCCAAGATCCGCTATATCTCCCTGGCAGCGGATTATTTTCCGTTGTTCCTGATCATGGCCATTGCCCTCACCGGCATCATGATGCGCTATTTCCTGAAGACCGACATCGTGGGCGTCAAATCTTTGGTCTGGGGCCTGGTTACATTGCAGCCGGCGCTGCCGGAAACAGTGGGAAGCCTATTTTATGTCCATCTCTTTCTGGTAACGGTGCTGTTGGTGTATTTCCCCTTCAGCAAACTGATGCATATGGGAGGCGTCTTTCTGAGCCCGACACGCAACCTGACCACGGATACAAGGGCGCGGCGGCATGTCAATCCTTGGAACTACCCCGTAAAAGTTCATACTTATGAAGAATACGAAGATGATTTCAGGGAGAAGATGATAGACGCGGGACTCCCTGTTGAAAAGGAGCAAGAGTAATGGCAGACCTTCCAAAAGCAGCGGAACTAATCAAGATCGATCACAAGCCGAAGGCAAAGGGATGGATGGAAACGCCGGTGAACATCCGGCCGGGCATGTATTGCTATGCCGCCAATCCCAAGAGTCTTGACTACATGGGTTTTCCCAACGTGCGCGAATGGAATCCCCTGGATCAGGACTGGAAACTACCCAACAACTGGAAAGAAATCCTTTTCGAAGGTATCCGGGAGAGGTTGGGGCGTTTCCGCTCGTTTAAAATTTTCATGGATATTTGCGTGCGCTGCGGTGCCTGCGCCGACAAATGTCATTTTTTCATCGGCACCGGCGACCCCAAGAACATGCCGGTGCTGCGCGCCGAGCTGCTGCGCTCGGTTTACCGCAACGATTTCACCATGGCCGGAAAAATCCTCGGCAAGATCGCCGGGGCAAGACCCATGACCCTGGATGTGCTGAAGGAGTGGTGGTATTATTTCTTTCAATGCACCGAATGCCGCCGCTGTTCGGTTTTTTGCCCGTATGGAATCGATACGGCGGAAATCACCATCATGGGCCGGGAGCTGCTCAATCTGCTGGGCCTGAACATCGACTGGATTGCAACCCCGGTGGCCAATTGCTTTCGCATGGGCAACCACCTCGGCATCCAGCCCCACGCCTTCAAGGACATGCTCGATTTTTTTGAGGACGATATCGAAGAGCTGACCGGTTTGCGCATGGGCGTGCAGTACAACAAGAAAGGCGCCGACATTCTGTTCATCACCCCCTCCGGTGACGTGTTCGCCGACCCCGGCACATACACCTGCATGGGCTACATGATGCTGTTCTATTATCTGAAGCAGGAATACGGCCTGGATGTCACCTGGAGCACCTATGCTTCCGAGGGCGGCAATTTCGGCTTCTTCACCTCCCATGAGACCATGAAGCGACTGAACGCCAAAATGTATGCCGAAGCCAAGCGCCTGGGGGTCAAATGGATTCTGGGCGGTGAATGCGGACACATGTGGCGGGTGATCACCCAGTACATGGACACCATGAACGGCCCCGCGGATTTTCTGGAAGTGCCCAAAAATCCCATCACCGGAACGGTCTTTGAAAACGCCCGCTCCACCAAAATGGTGCACATCAGCGAGTTCACGGCCGACCTGATCCGGCACAAGAAATTGCGCCTGGACCCCAGCCGCAACGACAATCTGAAGGTCACCTTCCATGACTCCTGCAACCCCTCCCGGGGCATGGGGCTCTTGGACGAACCCCGCTATGTCATCCAGAATGTCTGCAACAATTTCTGTGACATGCCGCCCAACACCATCCGCGAGAATACCTTCTGCTGCGGCAGCGGCTCCGGCTTGAACGCCGGCGAGAATATGGAGCAGCGCATGGCCGGCGGTCTTCCCCGGGCCAATGCGGTTAAATATGTCCAGGAAAAACACGGCGTGAACATGCTCGCCACCATCTGCGCGGTGGACCGGGCGGCCTTGCCGGATTTGATGAAATATTGGGTGCCCGGCGTGGCTGTCACCGGCCTGCACGAATTGGTGGCCAATGCGTTGATACTGCCGGGAGAAAAAGAAAGGGAGACCGACCTGCGCCAGGAGCCGCTCCCAGGAATGGAGGATGGCACCGATGAATGATAAAAAATGGATCATCGCCGGATTGTTGCTTTTTACGGTTGTAGTATTGTCCCCGGTTTTGTGGAATGCCTTCAAAACACCCACGCCGCCTGAACCGGTCTTGTCGGCCAAGGCCAAAGCCGCGGGTTATTGTGTGCTGGCCAAGGATCAGATGAAGGCCGGACATATGCAGATTCTGGATGTATGGCGGGACGCGGTGGTGCGCCAGGGCGAGCGAGTATACAAAAGCACCAACGGCAAGGAATTCAACATGAGTCTTTCCAGCGGCGAGAATTCGTGCATCGGCTGCCATACCAGCAAGGTCGAATTCTGCGATAAATGCCATAACTATACTTCCGTAAGACCATACTGCTGGGATTGCCATAATGCACCGAAGGAGGCGATGTAATGAAAAACAGCCGAAGAAGCTTTATTAAAATAGCGGGCCTGGCTGCCCTCGGAATCGGATCAAAGCCGGTGCTAAATGCTTTTGCGATGGCCGAAGAGCATGGTGCCGGCGCCAAGGCCGCCACCCATGTGGGTGAAAAGGCCCTGGCCGCCAAGCAATGGGGCATGGTCATTGATACCCGCAAACTGGAGAAGGAATCGGATTTTGCACCGATTATCGCGGCCTGTCACGACGCCCACAATGTTCCCAACATGAAGGAAAAACGGCATGAGATCAAATGGATCTGGCAGGAAGACTACAAGCATGTATTTGCCGAGATGGAAAGCAAATATCTGAACGAACGCGTGGAAAAACTGCCCCTGCTGGTGCTGTGCAATCACTGCGAAAATCCATCCTGCGTGCGCGCCTGCCCGACCCAGGCGACCTTTAAGCGAGCGGACGGCATCGTCATGATGGATTTCCATCGCTGCATCGGCTGCCGTTTCTGCATGGCCGCCTGCCCCTATGGGTCCCGCAGTTTCAATTTCCAGGATCCGCGGCCCTTTATTGATTCCAAGAAATTCAATCCGGAATTTCCGACGCGCATGCGCGGCGTGGTTGAAAAATGTAATTTCTGTTCGGAAAGACTGGCGGTGGGCAAACTTCCGGCCTGTGTGGAAGCCTCCAAGGGCGCCATTGTTTTCGGAGATTTGGAGGACCCCGCCTCCGACGTTCGGAAGATGTTGAAATCCAATTACACCATCCGACGCAAACCCGCGCTGGGCACTAGTCCGGCCGTCTACTACATCGTGTGAGGTCACTATGCTTGAACTGGCGGTAAAAGGAAGCAAAAAATACTGGCTGTTGGTACTGGCGCTGGCAGGCGTTGCCGGCATCGGTTTTCTGGTTTACCTGAAACAATTCAGCTTCGGTCTTGGAATCACCGGCCTGAGCCGGGATGTGACCTGGGGCTTTTATATCGCCCAATTCACTTTCCTGGTCGGGGTGGCCGCCGGCGGGGTCATGGTGGTGCTGCCGTATTATCTGCATGATTATAAAAAATTCGGCAAGATCACCATTCTGGGTGAGTTTCTGGCAGTGGCGGCCATTTCCATGTGCCTGATGTTCATCATCGCCGACCTGGGGCAGCCCATGCGCGCCCTGAACGTGCTGCTCTATCCCACCCCCCGCTCCATGTTGTTCTGGGACATGATCGTTTTGAACGGCTACCTGTTCCTCAATATTTTTGTGGGCTGGATCGTGCTGGAAGCCGAACGTAACGGCGTGGCGCCGCCCAAATGGGTCAAGCCTTTTATCTTTCTTTCCATTCCCTGGGCCTTCGGCATTCATACGGTCACGGCCTGGTTGTACTGCGGCCTGCCCGGCCGCGGCTTCTGGTTGACTGCCATTCTGGCCCCGCGCTTTCTGGCTTCGGCCTTTGCCTCCGGACCGGCCTTTCTGATCTTGCTGTGCTTCCTCATCCGCAAATTCACCAAATTCGATCCGGGCAAGGAAGCCATTCAAACCGTGGCCAAAATCGTCACCTATGCCCTTATCGCCAACGTGTTTTTCTTTGTTTGCGAAGTGTTCGTGGCCATGTACAGCAACATTCCCGAACATCTTACGCATCTCCAATACCTGTTCTTCGGCATTCACGGTCATGGTGTGCTGGTGCCCTGGATGTGGCTGGCCATGATCTTGTTGGTATTGGCCATCGTGCTGTTGGTGAATCCCAACACCCGGGCCAATGAAACCACCCTGGGCATTGCCTGCGCCATGCTGTTTGCCGGCGCCTGGATCGACAAGGGCCTGGGCCTGATCGCCGGCGGTTTTGTGCCCAACCCCTTCCACCAGGTCAATGAATATGTGCCCACCCCCATGGAAGCCATGATCACCATCGGTGTCTGGGCCGCGGGTTTCCTGGTGCTCACGATTCTGTATAAAATCGCCGTGGGCGTGAAGGAGGAAGTGACGGTCTAATTACCGACGACTGATTCCACTTTATTGGTTTGGTTTCTTGGGGAGCGCCATACAAAAGCGCTCCCCCTTTTTTTGGAGTGCGGCGACGTGTCGCCGCTTTAAAAAGCGCCGTCATGCCGGCGCACTCCAAAAACCGTGAGCCTGGCGAAAGTATGCAAACAGACCAAAGCCCCTTTGCAAAACGCATCAAACGCCGGATTATCGGCCGCACCCATGGGTTTTTTGCCCAAACAGCACCGGGGCTTGAGGGGCTTTGCCAGGCGGAACTCAATGGCCCCCTGCTTGGAATTGCAGACACCAGGATAGAAAACGGCGGTGTGCACTTTACCGGCAAGGTGCATGATTGCTATGCAGCCAACCTGCATCTGCGTACCGCCGGCCGCATCCTGATGCGCGTGGCGCATCTTTCGGCCACAAATTTCCGGCAGCTCTCCCGCAAATTAAAAGAGATTCCCTGGGATTTGTATCTTCCAGCCACATCACTGCCGGAAGTCCGGGTCAGCGCACGGCAATGCCGCCTCCACCATACAGCCGCCGTTGCCGAATGTTTTCAGGAAAGCGTTGCCGATTTTATCTCGTCTGCCGCTGAAACAGCCGGGCGGCCTCAGGACCAAGCCGAACCGGCTCAAATATTCATTCGGGGTGAAGGGGATGAATTCCTGATTTCCCTGGACAGCAGTGGCGCCCTGCTTTACAAACGCGGCATCAAGACCCACGGCGGCCGGGCCCCTCTGCGGGAAACCCTGGCAGCCGCCGTTTTGATTCTCTCTGGTTATGACGGAAGTCAATTCCTGCTGGATCCCATGGGCGGCTCCGGCTCTTTTGCCCTGGAGGCGGCCATGATTGCCCGGCGCGTTCCAGCCGGCTGGCACCGCACCTTTGCCTTTATGCAATGGCCGTGCTTCCGTCCCCAACGCTGGGAGAGTATCCGCAGGGAAGCGGAACAGATTTTCGCCCCTGCCCCGCCTGTGCCGAAAATCTGGAGCGCTGATAAGGATGAAAATTCTTGCCGGATGCTAGGGCAAGTTGTTGCGGATTTCGGGTTCAGGGAAACCATTCACGTACACTGCCGGGATTTTTTTGATTGGGATTCGCTGGAAATCTCGGCCGGCATGGGGCTGGGAGAAGATCGGAGCGGCTCCGGTCTGATTGTATTGAATCCTCCCTATGGCCTGCGCTTGGGCCATGAAGGCGAAAGCAAAAAGCTGATCAAGGCTGTCCTGGACAAGCTGGCTGCTGATTTCCGCGGCTGGCGCTTTGCCCTGATCGCGCCGCCGCCCAACCTGCCGCAAAAAATCCACCTGAAATACAACTTATATAATATCCAGCATGGCGGCTTGTGGCTGAGTCTGCTGCTAGGCAGTGTGCCATAGACAAGCAGAATGCTTTCAAAAGTTCAGCCCCCGTTTATCCTTTAAAATGGGAAAACGGGGGCTCTATGATTAGAATATGGTGGTGATAAAGCAATTATCACTTAATTCTGGGGAGCTGCCGGTGCTTGGTGTAGTGGCTTGGGTGTCGGAAAAAGCCAGAACAGTAAGACCGCCTTTGTTGTCTGCCACGATTGCATTAGTGCCGGGTTCATTTACAGCAATTTCCGTGGAATTACCAACAGTATTATAAGCCCAACCAGTAACTTCTGTAGGAGATAGGGGGGCGGTGACATCTATTGTTATAACCCCGCCAGTCCCATCTGCAATATATGCATAGGTCTTTTGACTTGGGTTAAGAGACCCAGCCGGCTGGCTGACCCAGATCCCGCAGGCGTCAGTAGTGCGGAAAGTTGTTTTAATGGAGGGGTTGATGGGATTTTGGATATCGATAATTTGAACCCCTTCAGCTCCATCCGCTACGAATGCATAGTTTCCCCAAATGGCCACGGCTTTGGCATCTCCAGGTGTATCTATTCCTCCGGTGACTCGCAGATTTTCTTTGTCAGAGCTGTCGATAACTTGCAGTCCCGCGCTTCCTGCCGCGACATAGATGTAATTACCGGTATCAAACAGGTCTTTTGCAGTTCCAGAGATACGGGCAGGCTCTCCCTTTATAACCGGATTTGCTTTATTTTCTACGTTGATGGACCGAACCCCGTTGGTCCCATCGGCAACGAAGATGTATTTGACCAAGCTACCGGCTGTATCAATAGCCTGGGCCTGGTTCAGGCCTTGATCAGCCAATGTGCTGGTATTCAACCGGGAGGAAATATGTTTTTTGTCGTCTACATTGTAGATCAGCAAGCCGTTGCTGCCGTCGGCAATGAATGCATAAACATGATAAAGACCGCTTTCATTTACTTCTCTTACGAAAACATCTCTGGCTTCACCCGGCAGAGTTGTGTGGCTTTGCATGTTGATATTGCTGAATTCCGTGTTGAGAATTCCGCCGACCTGGGCAAATTGAAGAATCCGCAAGGAATTGTTAAGACCGACGGATTCAAGGGAATAGACATATAGATTTGTATCATTGGTATGCGATTCCTGGTAGAGGTAGAATTTATTACAATTGGCCGGCAGATCGCTTTGGGTTGCAAGCGAAACAGGTGATGCCGGTGTGGTGGCATCCAGCTTTGTAATACCTGTTTCATGATCAACCATGTATATGCTGGAGCTGCTATTGCAAACGCTGTAGGCATCGGCAATGGCGGAATTGTAAACCCCCTCTAATACAGGTGCCTCTTTATTAACGATATTAATTATTCTAAGACCGGATTCAACATTTCTGATTTGCTTGTCGTTGCCTTGGTTGTCCTTAGAGGGTTTCCAGCCGGAATCTATTGTTTTCATATAAGACAAACCATCCGGCGTCAGGCTGTCAATGATGTAAGCATAGGCAAAGTTATCAGACAGGGCAATGCTGGCGGCCATTGCAGGATTATTGATTGTTTTGGAGTTATTATCCAGCACATCGGTGCCGTCTGTGTATTTCATGATTCCGTTGTAATTTTCATAAGGATCTATTTTCCAATCCTTATCAGCCAGGGCGGCAATCCACAACCCATAGCTGCCGCCGGCCATGAAAGCGTGGTCCCCGCTGATCATGATATCCAGACCGGTCAAGGTGGCAGCCCAGTAAGTGCCTTGGGGATTGACCGGATTGGATACGTCAAATTTCATCAATCCATTGACATAATCCGCTACGTAAGCGTTTGACCCTGAAACGGCAATGCCGCGGGCTTCGGTAAAGGTAACGAATCCGCCCGGCAGATCCGCGGCGCCGCGGCGGCTCATGGCACCGCTGCCGGAGGCATTGACAATTTCCACACCGGACATCACTGTGCTGTTGGGTATGACTTTGGTGTAGGCAACATAGGCGTTGCCGCCGGAAAGATGTACGCCCCTGGAGGTGGGCAGGATCAAGTCTGTTTTGCTGTTGTCATCGCTATATTCACTGTAATCTTTTCCCTTTACGATATAATTCGTAGGAGTTATCTCCAGATTGTTGGTATCGATCCGATATAAGCCGCTGTGGCCGCTGGTGACGAAAAGATAACCGGTGGCAGAATCATAGTAAAGGCCGGTTATGCCTTCGGATGTTTCAATGGCAATATCCGTATGGTCTATTGCCAGAGTGTTTTTATCGTAGACCCGGATTATATTACCCAATCCAAGGAAAAGATGCGTTGAATCCGTTGCCACAGCCTTGGCAGCGTTGAAAGGCCAGCGATTGGAAAAGGTCGTCTTTTTTTCCGCCAGGGCAGTGGCGGCAAAGGCGAAAAAGAACAGTGTAAAAAGCAGCGCGGTTTTTGCTTTCATGATGTTTCCTTATTTTAAATGATTAAATTTTTCGCCAGAATAATAATTCATCCTCGAAAAGTCAAACGGAATAGCAGCACCAGAGATTCGATGCCAAGGCAATTTGTTTTTAATTTTAATAATTCGAATTTGTTTCGTATTTCGAAATTCGAATTTCGAATTTTTCAAATCGGCCGGAACAAAGATCAAGGCTGCAAGAGTTCCTGATATTATATGGATGACTTCAGGGTTGATTTTTCCTTAAAATATTGTAATTATTATCGCTGATCACAGTTCAAAAAAATCCCTATTTCGTGGAGAAGAATATGGATTGTCCAAAATGTGGTTATGAGCATGCGCCGGAAGCCGTCAAGTGCCAAATGTGCGGATTGGATTTTATATTGTGGGAGCGCCAGCAGGCTGAGAAGAAAATCCTGGCTGAACGTTACAAGCAAAATTCTACGGACATGGGCGAACTGCAAATGGAAGGGGGGCTCGATACCGGCGAAGGCGGGATTCCATCAGGAAAAAAAGCCGTTTCTGAAAAAAAAATAGTAGGCAAATGCCCGAAATGCAGTTATCCCCGCCGTGAGCAGGATTTGGATTGCCCCAATTGCGGCGTGATTTACGAGAAACACGAGCAGCTTTTGTCCAAGCAACAAGAGGAATTTGAAGCCCAAAAAAAGGAGGAGAAGCGCCGTTTTGCCGAGGAGCGGGCCAGGATTCAGCAGCAGGCCGAAAAAGGAATGGCCAAAGAGCGGGCCAGGCGTGAAAAGGAAGCCCTGCGGAAAACAGCGGAGATGAAGGCCTTGACAAATCGGGCCCTAAGAAAAGAAAAGCGGGCGGAGCAGATCAAACATGCCGCGGAACGGACCAAGCTTGTTGCGGAAAAAATAAAAAAATTGAAAATGCCCAAGGGACTGACGGCAAAGCTATTGACGGGACTGGTGGTGATCGCTTTGGTTTGGGGCGCCGTGGCCTGGATGCTGCATTTGCAGGACAATGCGCGGCAACGACGCTTGCAGGCAAAACAGGAAAAGGCTTTGCGAAAAATTTCCGAAGAGCAGCAGCGGATCGCCACGCGCTTTCGGGAAAACAAAATCGAGATAGTCAATTATTTATGCGCCCTGATTGATGGAAGAAAATTTGCGTTTTTTGAGGAAGAAATCCAGCGTTATACCATTCCGCCTCTTCAAGGGGAACTGAATGGTGTCAACCAATATCTGGAAGAAATAAAACTTTTCGATACAACCAAAGGATTTCCGGAGGATGCCAATCAGCCGAATTTTGATGCTTTTCTAAAATTGAGCCAAATGAGCCCGCAAAATCGGTTTTACGCTGAAAAATTGGCCCTGTATCGAAAAAAATACGCAGAGGAAAATTTCCGTTGTGTTAATGAATTTCTGAAAAAAAAGAATCCTTTTCGAACCGAATTCCAGACCGCCATGGCCTGTATGACCAAAGCAGTGGAGTTGGAAGGGAATAAGGAACCATATGACAAGGCCATGGTGGAATTGAAAAAAGCGGAACTGCTGTTTTTTGACGGAAATGAAAAAGTGCAAATGGCGGTGCGTAATGACGGGGTTACGCCCGGTGCAACCGGCGGCCAGCGCAAACTGTTTGTCTGGATTAAAAATGTCGGTCAGGATTCATTCATTGTGAATGTGGATTTTTTCACAATGGTTGGAAAGGACGATAAGGAGTATAAATTCAATAATTTTTCAAAAGAACTGGTGACCGAGGTAAAACCGGGGGACCAGGCCCAGGGCAATATTCTTTTCTATACCCGGGTTGAGCCCAAGGAGCTGATCTTTGCCCATGTCAATGCCGGCACCATCTCTCGCAGGTTTCCCTGATTAAGAGTGGTTAATCGACAAACAACTCCTGCCCTGGAAAGATCCTGCTGTTCCCGTTCATTTTATTAATAGATAATAATTGCGCCAGGGACATCTTGTGTTTTGTGGCGATGCTGAAGGCGGTGTCGCCTTGTTTGACCTGGTACATCTTGGCCGGTTTGGCTTTGGGGGCTGTTCCGGCCTTACCCGGGATTTTCAGGACCTGGCCGATGACAATGCTGTTGTCGGATGAAAGCCTGTTCATTTCTTTGATCCCATGGGTGGTGGTATTGTACCGTTTGGCGATATTCCAGAGGGAGTCCCCGCTTCTGACCGTATGGGTTCCGGTGTTGCGTTTATCCGTGGGCGGCGGCGCCGGTATTTCCTGGGGTACTTCAGCGCCGGGGCCAGGGATTCTGATCGAGTCGCCCGGGGTGAGGGCGCAGCGCCGGTTGAGGTTATTAGCCTGGGCAATGGCCTTTGGACTGATATTGTATTTCATGGCGATGCTGGAGAGCGTCTGGCCGCGCTGGATCTTGTGATAAACATATTCGTTTTGCGGAGGTGTTTGAGCAATAGGGATCTCTTCGATTTTGGAAAGGAGGAACTCGCCTTTGCCCAGCGGGATCCGCAGGGGGTATGGGTCCGGCGGCAGCAGTTGCTGGCGCAGTTCCGGATTGAGCTGGGTCAATTCGTTCAGGCTCAGGTCGGTTGCCGCGGCTATCTGATCAAGGCTGACGGATCTTGAAATCTCAATGGTTTCAAAGTCCATGGGCGGGTCCACTTCGATTTCATCCATTCCGTATTTCTTCAGATTACCCACGATATGAAGGGTTGCCAGGAATTGGGGCACGTAGCCGGCGGTTTCCTGGGGCAGACGATCGTAAAGGTCCCAAAAATTGTCCAGATAATTGACATTCTGGGTTCGGATGGTTTGCAGAACCCGGCTTTCACCACAGTTATAGGCAGCCAGAACCGTTGTCCAATCACCAAAAATATCGTGCAATTCCTTTAGATAGGCAATGGCGGCATGGGTGGCTTTGATGGGATCCAGGCGCTCGTCGATATAGGTATCCCGGTTCAAGCCGAATTTTGAGCCGGTGGAGGGGATGAATTGCCAAAGCCCCAAGGCCCTGGCTTTGGATAGCGCCCGGGTTTTAAAGCCGCTTTCAATCAAGGGCAGCCAGGACAGGCTTTCCGGCAGACCGGCGGCCTTGAGTTGCTCGATTATATAAGGTCGGTACCGGCCGGAGCGTCGATAGGCAGCGATGAAAAAATCACGCAACTTGGCGTTTGTGGTAAAGCGGTCGATTTCATCTTGAACATATTGATTGACCGTAAGGGGAATGGCCCGGTGAAAACCATTGGCCACCACGTGCCTGGAAGCATAGATTTCCAGAATCCGTTTTGAAATCAGAAAGCGCAGATCTTCTTTTTGTTGAAACAGTCGGAGGTCGTCATTCGCGTCGACTTCCAGGATGGCGGCATAAGCCTCATCAAGGGTTTGCAGGGCGTTGTCCAATTCCCCCTTATGCCAGAAATTTTGGGCAAGGTGGCATAAATCCAGGGCCCGGTCAAGGGTCGGGTTCAAACTGCCGGCGTTGGGATGAAGGCATTCATAACCGCGGCCGTTTTCCGGGGTTGAACTGTCTATCTCGCTCTTTTCTATTTCGTTTTCGGCAACTGTCGCCGGCTGGCGGGGTTCGGAGCGGGCAGTTGCGACAGTGGGTTTTGGTTGTTGAAGATGGCAAGCCGATAGAAACAGGCACAAACAAACGGCAATCAGGAATCGAAAATAAATGGTCATAAGGCGGAACAGGAAGGCGTGGTAAAAGGAATCAACGCGCCACGCACAAGTCGGGAAATGTTGATGGCAGTGTGCAATTTGGTCCGTAATTACTGCAGTAACAGGTTTAACTTCAAGTATCGATGATCATCAGGCAGTTGCCGGTAAATATTTTAGTTGAACAAGATAAGAATGGCAAGCATTGTTTGTTGATTCTGCTAGAAAAATCTGTTAAAGAAGATTTTTTACATTCGGCAAGAAAAAGATTCTTGACAAGGCCGACGGCTTTTGCCTATAAGTACTGATTTGTTGACCGTCAGTTTTGGTGTTTGGGCCAACGTAGCTCAGCTAGGCAGAGCAACTGATTTGTAATCAGTAGGTCGTGGGTTCGATTCCCTCCGTTGGCTCCAGGCATTAGGGTTTTTTTAGGTGGGGTTCCCGAGTGGTCAAAGGGAACAGACTGTAAATCTGTCGGCCGAAGCCTTCGGAGGTTCAAATCCTCCCCCCACCACCATTCTCATCGCAAGTCGAATGCAGGAGATCCCGGCTGTTGAATCGGATCGATGAAACTGCATGACTGCCTGCATGGGAGCCATCAAGATTTGATAGCTGCCCAAGTCCTATTGCCCAATGGCGAATGGTGACCTGCGATGACCTTTGAGCGGGAGTAGCTCAGTTGGTAGAGCTCCAGCCTTCCAAGCTGGATGTCGCGAGTTCAAGCCTCGTCTCCCGCTCCAGATCGGTTATTTGTTCGCCCCGGCAAATTGTGTCGGCCGGGGGTGTGGTCATGGATAACGCCCACGTAGCTCAGACGGTAGAGCGCTTCCTTGGTAAGGAAGAGGTTCATCGGTTCGATTCCGATCGTGGGCTCCATACGGAGCATTCGGCACCTTAAGGTCAATCCGAAGCGATTTTATGCTGTTTTAGAACGATCTCGTTATTTTTGATGATTAAGATAACTTATTTAATATGGGGAGGACGGGAAGATGGCGAAAGCGAAATTTGAGCGAACCAAGCCGCATGTCAATGTAGGTACGATCGGTCATATTGATCATGGCAAGACGACGCTGACGGCAGCGATCACGAAGCATGCATCCTTGCGCGGGAACGCGCAGTATGTGCCTTTTGATCAGATTGACAAGGCTCCGGAGGAGAAGGAGCGCGGGATCACCATTGCCACCGCACATGTGGAGTATCAGACGGATAAACGTCATTATGCGCATGTGGATTGTCCTGGTCATGCGGACTATATCAAGAACATGATCACGGGAGCAGCTCAGATGGACGGCGCCATTTTGGTGGTGGGTGCGGATGACGGCCCCATGCCCCAGACCCGCGAGCATATTCTGCTGGCCCGCCAGGTGGGTGTACCGCGGATAGTGGTGTTTTTGAACAAATGCGACATGGTGGATGATGAGGAACTGATCGAGCTGGTGGAGCTGGAATTGCGCGAGCTGCTGGACAAGTATGAGTTTCCCGGGGACGAGACCCCCATCATCCGGGGCAGTGCTTTGAAGGCCTTGGAGAGCGACGATGTGAACAGCGAGGAAGCCAAGCCGATTTTTGCGTTGCTGGATGCGGTGGACTCGTACATACCGGAGCCGGCCCGTGATATTGAGAAGCCGTTTTTGATGCCCATTGAGGATGTGTTCAGCATTTCCGGCCGCGGCACGGTGGTGACCGGTCGCGTGGAGCGCGGTATTATCAAGGTGGGCGAGGAAATCGAGATCGTGGGTCTGCGTCCCACGGCCAAGACGGTGTGCACTGGTGTTGAGATGTTCCGCAAGCTGCTGGATGAAGGCCGGGCTGGAGACAACGTGGGTTTGTTGCTGCGGGGTACCAAGCGGGATGAAGTTGAGCGCGGTCAGGTGGTGGCGAAACCCGGTTCGATCACGCCGCACATGAAGTTCAAGGCGGAAGTGTATGTGTTGAGCAAGGAAGAGGGTGGGCGTCATACGCCGTTTTTCAGTGGGTACCGGCCGCAGTTTTTCTTCCGGACAACAGATGTGACGGGGATATTGACGCTGCCCGAGGGAGTGGAGATGGTCATGCCCGGCGACAATGTAACGATCACGGGCGAGCTGATTTCCCCCATCGCCATGGAGAAAGAGCTGCGCTTTGCAGTGCGTGAAGGCGGTCGGACGGTGGGTGCCGGTGTCGTAAGTGATATTATAGAGTAGCGGCGAAGGGAGTGAGTCGGTGAGAACGATTATCACGCTTGCATGCACGGAATGCAAAAGAAGAAATTATAATACAACCAAAAATAAGCGGACAACGCCGGACAAGCTGGCGTTTAAAAAATACTGCCGTTTCTGTCAGCGCCATACGGAACATCGCGAAACAAAATAGCGGGAGCCGCGGTCAAGTTGCGCGGCGGATATCAGGAAGGTTTTCTTGCAGGCCAGTAGCATAATTGGGTAATGCAGCGGACTCCAAATCCGAAGATTGCGGGTTCAAGTCCTGCCTGGCCTGCCAATCCTGATGGCACCGATTGCGATAGCACGGAAAGAAACGGATGGGCGAGCGGATCAATGTCTTGAGAGATAGACCTACTATTTAGGGGCAAGATGGGAAAGCTACTTAGGAAAAAGCCGGCGGACAAGAAGAAGAAGAAAAAGGCGGATGACGATGCGACTGTCGGTTCGACGGAAAGCGAGACCGGTGAGAAGAAGATTATTTCCCTCACTGATTTTTCCAGAGATAAGAAAAAGCAGATTGCATCAAAAATGCGGACCACCGCTGTTGATAAACCGGTGAAGCCGATCAATGAAAAAATTGAAAAATGGCGGCAGTTTTTACGGGAAGTCAAGGTTGAACTTAAAAAAGTCACATGGCCTTCCCGGGCCCAAACCTTGGGCTCAACAGCCGTTGTCATTCTGCTGGTGATGATTATCTCTCTTTTTTTAGGTCTGGTTGATGCTGGTTTGAACAGTGTGATCCGTCTGGTTCTTCATTAAATCCAAGGAGAGCGATAGTGGCGTTAAGATGGTATGTGGTCCATGTTTATTCGGGATTCGAGAATAAAGTTAAAACGGCTTTGCAGGAACGTATTGCCGGATCTCCGCATCCTGAAAAATTCGACCAGGTTCTTGTACCGACCGAACAGGTGGTGGAGCTTGTTAAAGGCAAAAAGCGGGAATCTTCGCGCAAGTTTTACCCCGGTTACATACTCGTGCGCATGGAGCTGGATGATGAAACCTGGCATATCGTTAACAATACTGCCAAGGTGACCGGATTTTTAGGCGGGAAGGACAAACCTGCCCCCATTCCCGATGAGGAAGCTGCCCAGATTTTGAATCGTATGGAAGTGGGGCAGACAAAGCCCCAGCCGAAATACTATTTTGAGCCTGGGGATGAGATTCGGGTGATTGATGGTCCCTTTACAAATTTTAACGGAACCGTTGACGATGTGAATCCGGAAAAGGGTAAAATCAAGGTTTTAGTAAGTATTTTCGGTCGTTCGACGCCTGTGGAATTGGATTTCGTTCAGGTGACAAAATTATAGGGTCAGGAGCTAAGGCAAGATGGCAAAAAAAGTAATTACGCAAATTAAACTGCAGGTACCTGCCGGCAAGGCAAATCCGTCGCCGCCGATCGGACCTGCACTGGGGCAACACGGCGTCAATATCATGGATTTCTGCAAGGCCTTCAATGCCCGAACCGCTGGTGAAGAAGGCATGATCATACCGGTGGTCATTACCGTATTTCAGGATCGAACATTTAAATTCATTACCAAAACCCCGCCTGCCGCGGTACTGTTGAAAAAAGCCGCAAAAATCGCCAAAGGTTCTGGTGACCCGAAGCGGATTAAGGTGGCCAAAGTAACGCAAAAGCAGGTTGAAGAAATCGCCAAATTGAAAATGACGGACTTGAATGCCTATGATCTGGAGGCTGCCTGCAAAATCATTGCGGGAACAGCACGCAGTATGGGGATTGAGGTAGCCTAACAAATAGTGAAGGAGTAGGTAAGCAAAAATGCCGAAGCGGGGTAAGAAATATAGAGAGATGAGAGGGAAGGTCGACACTCAAAAGCGACATGATTTAAAGGAAGCTTTTGCCATCGCGCTTGATTCGGCCTATGCCAAGTTTGACGAAACCGTGGATGTGGCGGTGAAGCTGGGAGTCGATCCGCGCCATGCGGACCAGATGGTTCGTGGAACAGTGGTTTTGCCTCATGGGCTGGGAAAGGAAGTGAAGGTTCTTGTCTTTGCCAAAGGGGAAAAGGAAAAGGAAGCCCTGGATGCAGGCGCCGACTTTGCCGGGAACGAAGACATCGTGGAAAAAATCAAGGGTGGCTGGTTCGGCTTTGATAAGGCCGTGGCCACACCGGATGTGATGGGAACCGTAGGCAAGATCGGTAAGCTCTTGGGACCTCGCGGGCTCATGCCCAATGCCAAGACCGGCACGGTTACTTTTGAAGTGGCCCGGGCTGTTCAGGAACTCAAGGCCGGCAAGATCGATTTCCGGGTTGAAAAAGCCGGTATTGTTCATGCGCCCCTCGGCAAAGTATCTTTCGGTGTCGATAAGCTGATTGATAATTTCAATGCTTTCTTGGATCGCGTTATCCGTTTGAAACCGACATCCAGTAAGGGGATATATTTAAAAGGGATCGCCATTTCCACGACCATGGGGCCGGGTATTAAAATCGATACCAACCTGGCAAAGGATTTTGTGAAATAGTCGTAAGACCCCTTTTGCGGTTCTCTTTTCCGACAGCACAGCAGCGTATTTGCGAAACCAGATACCGGACACCGTGAATTGAGAAGCGGTGTCGGAATAATCATAATACTGTCAAAGACCGTAGGTTCACAACCATGTGTGTAATCGGCATTGCCGGCCTACCGAGACAGCCAGTTCGCGCCTTTCACCTTTGGGCGGGAATCTCCGGTTTTTTACAGATTTAAAAGGAGGTGGAATTCATTGAACCGAGATGAAAAAGCAAAAGTCGTAGAGGATCTGCACGCTCGTCTCACACGCTCAAAAATTGTAATCCTGACGGACTACAAGGGTCTGAATGTGGGCGCGCTGAGTGATCTGCGCCGCAAACTGTCCGAAGCCAAAGTGGACTACCAGGTTGCCAAAAACACCCTTATCAGAAGGGCGGCCCAAGGCACCGACGCAGCCAGGCTGGATGAGCATTACAAAGGACCGAGCGCCATTGCCATGAGTTATGATGACCCGGTGGCGCCGGCGAAGGTCTTGACCAAATTCGCTGCCGAGAACGACAAGCTTGAGATCAAAATGGCCGTATTGAACGGCAAGGTGATCGGTCTTGACGGGATCAAGGCCTTGTCTTCGCTGCCTTCCCGGGAAATTCTGCTGGGGCAATTGCTTTCAGCCATGAACGGCGTGGCCACCGGTTTTGTACGCGCGCTGAACGATGTACCGGTGAGATTGCTGAATGTATTGCAGGCGATCAAGGACAAAAAAGAAGCGGCCTGACAGTGCGGATAACGACAAAAAAAATCAGAACATAACAAATCTGTAATAAACTTTTGGAGGATGACATGGCGGATATCAAAAAAGAAGATGTGATCGAATTTATTGCAAACATGACCGTATTAGAGCTTTCTGAAATGGTGAAGGAGCTGGAAACCAAATTCGGTGTTTCCGCTGCAGCTCCGGTGGCCATGATGGCGGCCGGTCCCGTCGGCGATGCCGGCGCGGCGGCGGTGGAAGAAAAGACCGAATTCGACGTGATTCTGGTCACTGCCGGCGACAAGAAGATCCAGGTAATTAAGGAAGTCCGCGCCATCACCGGCTTGGGCTTGAAGGAAGCCAAGGACCTGGTGGACGGTGCCCCGAAACCGGTAAAGGAAGGCATTGCCAAGGAAGAAGCTGAAAAAATCAAAACGCAGCTTGAAGAAGCCGGCGCTCAAGTTGAAATTAAGTAGGAAAACAGGCAACTCTTTCGGTTGATGCTTGTTCTAATCATATCTGCGGGATTGTGGAAGACTGGTAATTCGACCTTACGACGGTCGCGTCTTTCCACAGTCCCGAAACCATTATAGCGGAGACGGCATGGCGGAAAAGCCCTGGGCGAAAAAGCGAATTAGAAAAAATTTCGGTAAAATTCATAAGATTGTAGAGATTCCGGATCTCATCGGCATGCAGCGGGAATCCTACAATCGTTTTCTGCAGATGGATGTCCCGCCGGAAATCCGGCAGGAAATCGGTTTGCAGGCGGTTTTCAAATCGGTCTTTCCCATCAACGATTTTACCGGAAGCGCCTCCCTTGAATTTGTATCCTACAGCTTCGGCGAAGTGAAGCATTCGGTGCATGAATGCATTCACAGGGGAATGACCTATGAAATACCGGTGCGCATCCGCATTCGTCTGGTTGTATATGATGTGGACAAGGAATCCGGAATTTCCAATATTCGCGATATTAAAGAGCAGGAGATTTATTTCGGCACCATTCCCTTGATGACGGATAAGGGCACCTTTATCATTAACGGCACCGAACGAGTGGTGGTTAGCCAGTTGCACCGTTCCTCGGGCGTGTTTTTCGATCATGACAAGGGCAAGACCCATTCCAGCGGGAAAATCGTTTATACCGCCCGCATCATACCGGTGCGCGGTTCCTGGATCGATATGGAAATCGATCCCAAGGATGTGGTGTATATCCGCATCGATCGCCGCCGGAAATTTCCGGTGACTCTGCTTTTCAAAGCCTTTGGCTATACCACCGCCGATCTCTTGGATTATTTCTACAAAAAAGACCGGATTTACATCAAACGCAAAAAATTGTTCCGGCGTTTTGACGAAGAAATTTTAAAGGGCCAGCGCTCCAGTTGCGACATCAAGGATCCAAAAACCGGCGAAGTGGTTGTTAAAAAAGGCCGGGTATTCACCAAGCGCTCCCTGCGCCAATTGCAGGCCTCGGAATTGGACATAGTGCCGATTCTGCCGGAAGATATCATCGGCAAATCCTTTGCCGCGGAAGTGCAGCACCCGGAAACGGCCGAACGTCTGGCCGTGTCCACGGAAATCCTCCATGCGGAAACCATCGAGCGTTTCATGGAGATCGGCGTCAAGGAATTCGACCTGCTCCAGGTGGAAGGAGCCTACAGTAGCGATTCCATACGTAAGACCCTGCTGTTGGACAAAGTCGAAAGCAAAGAAGAAGCCCTCATTGAAATCTACCGGCGCCTGCGGCCGGGCAATCCGGCCACACCGGAAGTCGCCCTGGATTTCATCGATCATCTTTTCTTCAAATCCGCTTATTACGACTTGTCCGGCGTGGGCCGCCTGAAGCTGAACCACCGCCTGGGCATCAACGCTTCCATGGATTTGAAAACCCTGAGAAAAGAAGACATACTTCTGACCGCCAAGACCCTGGTGGAATTAAGGGACACCCAAGGGGTGGTGGATGACATCGACCATCTCGGCAATCGCCGGGTGCGGGCCGTGGGTGAATTAATGGAAAACCAGTACCGCATCGGACTGGTCCGGATGGAGCGGGCCATCAAAGAGCGCATGAGCATGCAGGAAGTGGATGCGCTTATGCCCCATGATCTGGTCAATCCAAAACCGGTGTCGGCAGTGGTGAAGGAATTTTTCGGCACTAGTCAGCTTTCCCAGTTCATGGACCAGACCAATCCCCTTTCAGAAACCACCCACAAGCGCCGATTGAGCGCCCTGGGTCCGGGCGGTCTGACCCGGGAGCGCGCCGGTTTTGAAGTCCGGGATGTGCATCCTTCCCACTACGGTCGCATTTGTCCCATTGAAACCCCGGAAGGTCCCAACATCGGGCTGATCGTTTCCCTGTCCACCTATGCCCGGGTAAATGATTACGGCTTTATCGAGACACCCTACCGGGTGGTGAAAGATGCCACGGTCTCGGAGCAGGTGAAACTGCTGAGCGCCTTTGAGGAAAAGGAGCATCCCATTGCCCAGGCCAATGCCCCCATCAATGCAGCCAATCAGTATGTCAATCCCCTGGTGACATCCCGGGTGGCCGGCGAATTTATGATGGTGAAAGCCGGTGAAATTGAATTGATGGACGTTTCCCCCAACCAGTTGGTGAGCGTATCGGCCTCCTTGATTCCCTTTCTGGAGAATGACGACGCCAACCGGGCCTTGATGGGTTCCAACATGCAGCGCCAGGCCGTGCCCTTGACCCAGACACGGGCGCCCCTGGTGGGTACCGGCATCGAAGGCGTGGTGGCCAAGGATTCCGGAGTCACCATCGTGGCCCGCCGGGACGGGGAGGTAGTGGATGTGAGCGCCGACCGCATCGTGCTCAAGCATGCTGCCACGGGGAAAAACGGACAAAATTATGTGACCATCTACAACCTTTCCAAGTTCATCCGTTCCAATCAGAATACGTGTTTCAACCATCGCCCCATCGTTAAAAAGGGGCAGGTTGTGAGCGCCGGTGAAATCATCGCCGATGGACCGGCAACGGAAAAAGGCGAACTCGCCCTTGGAAAAAATGTAACCGTGGCCTTCATGCCCTGGGGTGGGTACAATTTTGAAGATTCCATCCTGGTGAGCGAAAGACTGGTGCGGGACAACGTGTTTACATCGGTTCACATCGAGGAATTTGAGGTGGTCGCCCGGGACACCAAACTCGGCAAAGAGGAGATTACCCGTGATATTCCCAATGTGGGCGAAGAAACCCTGAAGGATCTGGATGACAGCGGCATCATCCGCCTGGGAGCCGAAGTCAAACCAGGCGACATTCTGGTGGGCAAAATCACTCCCAAAGGCGAGACCCAACTCTCTCCTGAGGAGAAACTGTTGCGCGCCATTTTCGGGGAGAAAGCCGGGGATGTAAAAGACACTTCCTTGCGGGTTCCGCCGGGGGTGGAAGGCATCGTCATCGACGCCAAGGTTTTTTCAAGGCGCGGAGTGGACAAAGACGACCGCGCCCGGGACATTGAGGACAAAGAGATCGCCCTTTTGGAAAAAAACCGGGAGGACGAGATCCGCATCATCGAGGAAGTCGCCCGTGGAAAGCTGGAAGAACTGCTGGTCGGTAAAAAGTGTGAGACTTCCATCAAAGTGGGAAAAAAGCAGTTGATCCTCAAAGGCAAGGAAATCAGCAAGGAAATACTGGATGAGCTGCCCCTGGATCAGATGGAAGGCATCGTTATGGAAGATGCCGAACTGACTGAAAAAGTGCACGAATTGTTAGACCGTGTCCGGGAACAAAAGGAAATTTGCCGGGAGCGCTTTGAGGAAAATGTCAGCCGCTATGAAAAAGGCGATGATCTGCCGCCGGGCGTCATCAAGCTCATCAAAATTTATGTGGCCATGAAACGAATCCTTTCCGTGGGTGATAAAATGGCCGGGCGGCACGGCAATAAAGGCGTGGTCTCCCGGATCCTGCCCCAGGAAGATCTGCCCTATTTCAAAAACGGCCTTACCGTGGACATGATTTTGAATCCCCTGGGGGTTCCGTCGCGTATGAATGTGGGGCAGATTTTAGAGATTCATTTGGGCCGGGCCGCCAGAACCCTGGGTGCCCAGATCGAACGTATGATAGAAGAGCGGAAATGTCAGGAGCTGCGCGGGAAGTTGAAGCGGATTTTTGCTTCCGAGCCGGAAAGCCAAGTCCTGGACAAGCTACCTGATGAGGAGCTGCTGGAATTGGCCGAGGATTATCGGGAAGGCGTGCATATGGCCACGCCGGTGTTCGACGGCGCCAAGGAAGAGGAGATCAAGACCCTGCTCAAAGAAGCGAATGTGGATACCAGCGGTCAGGCCATATTGTTTGACGGCCGCACCGGTGAGCCTTTCCATGAAAAAGTAACGGTGGGGACCATGTATATGTTGAAACTCCACCACCTGGTGGATGACAAGATCCATGCCCGCTCCATCGGACCCTATTCCCTGGTAACCCAGCAGCCCCTGGGCGGCAAGGCCCAGTTCGGCGGGCAACGTCTGGGTGAAATGGAAGTCTGGGCCATGGAAGCCTATGGCGCGGCCCATGCCTTGCAGGAATTTCTCACCGTTAAATCGGATGATATGGCCGGTAGAACGCGCATGTATGAGAAGATTGTGAAAGGGCAAAATGTTCTGGAACCGGGTCTGCCAGAATCCTTCCGGGTGTTGATCAAGGAACTGCAGAGCCTGGGGCTGGATATCAACCTTATTGAAAGAAAACAGTAAGGAGAAACGATTGGAAACCATTTACGATTTTTTCGCCAAACCGACGGATCCGCGGCTTTATACCGGAGTGAAAGTCAGCCTGGCCTCGCCAGAACAGATTCGCCAATGGTCCCACGGGGAAATTAAAAAACCGGAGACCATCAATTATCGCACCTTTAAACCGGAGCGGGATGGCCTGTTCTGCGCCAAAATTTTCGGCCCCACCAAGGATTATGAATGTAATTGCGGCAAGTACAAACGCATGAAGCACCGGGGGGTTATATGCGAAAAATGCGGTGTGGAAGTCATTCAATCCAAAGTGCGGCGTGAACGCCTGGCGCATATTGATCTTGCCACCCCCATCGCCCATATTTGGTTTTTGAAAAGCCTGCCGAGCAAAATCGGCAATCTCTTGGACCTGACCCTCAAGAACATGGAGAAGGTTCTTTATTTTGACAGCTATATTGTCATTGACCCCAAGGACACCGGCCTGATGAGGGGCCAGTTGTTGTCCGACGAGAAATACCATGAGGCCCTTGAACTCTACGGCGCCAAATTCGAGGCCGGGATCGGCGCGGAAGCCGTCAAGCGCATGCTGGAGGAATTGGATCTCAATAAGGTATATCGGGAGCTGCGGGAGGAGATCATTTCCACCGGCTCCGACGCCAAGCGCAAGAAGCTTGCCAAGCGTCTGAAAATCGTGGATGCGTTTCGCAATTCCGGCATCGATCCCAAATGGATGATCATGGACGTGATTCCGGTGCTGCCGCCGGATCTGCGCCCCCTGGTGCCCCTGGAGGGCGGCCGTTTTGCCACCTCAGATCTGAACGATCTGTACCGGCGGGTCATCAACCGCAACAACCGGTTGAAACGTTTGATGGAGCTGAAGGCGCCGGATATCATCGTGCGCAACGAGAAGCGCATGTTGCAGGAATCCGTGGATGTGCTTTTTGACAATGGCCGCCATGGTCGGGTGGTAACCGGCACGAACAAGCGGCCGCTGAAATCTCTGTCCGATACATTAAAAGGCAAGCAAGGCCGCTTCCGCCAGAATCTTTTGGGAAAACGGGTGGACTATTCCGGACGTACGGTTATCACCATCGGTCCCAATTTGCGGCTGCATCAATGCGGCCTGCCGAAACAGATGGCCCTGGAGCTGTTCAAGCCCTTTGTTTATCATCGTCTTGAGCATAAGGGTTTTGTTTCCACTGTGAAAAGCGCCAAAAAAATGGTGGAACGCCTGTCACCGGAAGTGTGGGACACCCTGGATGAAGTGGTCAAGGAATATCCGGTGATGCTGAACCGCGCGCCCACCTTGCACCGTTTGGGAATCCAGGCCTTTGAACCGGTGTTGATCGAGGGCAAGGCCATTCAATTGCATCCTCTGGTTTGTACGGCCTTTAATGCGGACTTTGACGGCGACCAAATGGCGGTTCACATTCCCCTTTCCGTGGAATCCCAGATTGAAGCCCGGGTCCTGATGCTGGCCAGCAACAACATTTTGTCGCCGGCCAACGGCAGCCCCATCATTGTTCCCACCCAGGACATCGTGCTCGGTCTGTATTATTTGACCAAGGCCGCTGCCGGAGCCAAGGGCGAGGGCATGCTGTTTTCCAATTCGGATGAAGTGCAGGCCGCCTATGATTCCAACGTGGTGGATCTGCATGCGGCCATCACCGTGCGCATGGGGCAAACCCGGGTGGAAACCACGGTGGGCCGTATGCTGCTGTGGGAAATCATTCCCAAGGACATCATCATGTCCTTCCGCCACATCAAGGTCACGGCCAAGAAGACGGCCAAGGCCGTGTTGGAGGAAATCGAAAAGGGCGTGGCTTTCACGGATCTGGTCACCACCTATTCCAAGAGCCCGGATAAAGAGAACGGGGGCCTGATCGGCCGATTCAACGAGGAAGAATTCGGAAATATTTTCCCGGTGGAAGATGAGAATGCCATTGCCGGCCTGTTTGCCCTTGAAAAAGGCGGGATCAGTGAAATCATCATCATGGATGACGGCTATCACCTATTTCAGGTGCTGGATAAAAAACCGGCCATTCCCTTCCATGTCATCAACCATGTGATGGACAAGAAGACCTTGCGGGATCTCGTTGATTATGCCTACCGGAATACCGGTCCCAAAACCACCGTAATCCTGTCCGATAAGCTCAAAGACATCGGTTATCGGTATTCCACCGAGGGCGGCCTTTCCATCTGCATAGACGACATGATCATCCCCAAGACCAAATGGAGCATCATTCACAGTGCTGAGAAAAAGGTCGAGGAAATCGGCACTCAGTACACCGAAGGTTTGATCACCCAGGGTGAAAAATACAACAAAGTGGTGGATATCTGGGCCAAAGCCACGGATGAAATTGCCGATGCCATGATGGAATCCATGAAGCGGACGGCCAAGGCAGCGGATGGGGAAGCCTTGCCCAAAACCAAGGAGCATCTGAATTCCATTTTCATGATGGCAGATTCAGGCGCCCGGGGCAGTAAAGACCAGATGCGTCAGCTAGCCGGCATGCGCGGCTTGATGGCCAAACCTTCCGGTGAGATCATTGAAACCCCGATCACGGCCAATTTCCGGGAGGGATTGACCGTGCTGCAATACTTTATCTCCACCCATGGCGCCCGCAAGGGTCTGGCAGACACGGCCTTGAAAACAGCCAACTCGGGTTATTTGACCCGTAGGCTGGCGGACGTGGCCCAGGATTGCACGGTCATGGAGATCGATTGCGGCACCATGATGGGCATCGAGGTGGAGGCCCTCATGGAAGGCGGTGAGATTATTCAGCGCCTGGATGAACGTATCCTGGGCCGCACGGCCCTGGAAGATGTTTTGGACCCGTTTACCGACGAGGTATTGTTGAAAGCCGGCGCTGAGTTTGATGAAGACGCCGTGCGCCTGATCGATGAATGCGGTCTGGCCAAGGTCAAGATCCGTTCTGTTCTGACCTGCAAGGCCCGTTTCGGCGTCTGCGCCAAATGCTACGGCCGGGATCTGTCCCATGGCGGTCCGGTTGAAATCGGTCAGGCCGTGGGCATTTTGGCGGCCCAATCCATCGGTGAGCCCGGCACCCAGTTGACCATGCGTACCTTCCATATCGGCGGTACGGCCAGCCGGCGGGTGGAGCAGGCGGATATCCGCGCCCGGGTGGAAGGCACCATCAAATTCGGTGGATTGAATGTGGTGCGCAATGCGGAAAATCAATATATCGTCATGAATCGCCGGGGTGGAGAGTTCACCATTGTGGGCGAAACCGGTCGCGAGCGGGAGCGCTGTCCGGTTATTTATGGGGCCCATATCATGGTGGAGGACGGCCAGGCGGTGAAAGTGGGTGATTTGATCGCCACCTGGGATCCCTTTACCACCCCCATCATCACGGAAGTGAACGGTATTGCCAAGTTCGGCGATATTGAAGCCGGCAAGACCATGCAGGAAAAGGTCGATCCGGTCACCGGTAAATCCAGCCGCACCATCATTGAGTCAAAGGCCGCGGATGTGCGCCCGCGAATTTCCATCAAGGATGAGAGCGGTAAAACCGTTGTCCTGAAAGGCAAGAGCGGGCTGGCCCGTTATATGCTGCCGGTGGACGCCATTTTGCTGGTGGACGAAAATGACGAGGTCAAAGCCGGCGATGTGCTTGCCAAATTGCCCCGGGCCACCACCAAAACCAAGGATATCACCGGCGGTTTGCCGCGGGTGGCGGAATTGTTTGAGGTGCGCAAACCCAAGGAAGTGGCCGTGTTGAGCGAGATCGACGGCTATGTATCCATTGCCAAGGCCACCACGAAAAAGGGTAAGCAAAAAGTCACCATCACACCGGTGGATGTGGGCGAGAAAAAAGAATATCTCATTCCGCGCGGGAAACACATCAATGTTTATGAAGGCGATTATGTTCGGGCCGGCGAGCAGGTGGTGGGCGGCGCAGCCAATCCCCAGGATATTTTGAACATCAAGGGTGAAGTGGCTTTGGCGCGCTACCTGGTGGATGAGGTTCAGGAGGTCTATCGCCTGCAGGGTGTCAGGATCAATGACAAGCATATTGAAGTCATTGTGCGCCAGATGATGCGGCAGGTGAAGGTGAAAGATGTGGGTGACACCGATTTCATCGCCGAAGAGCAAGTGGAAAGAAATCGGTTTGAGTCGGTCAACCAGGCGGTCCTGGATAAAGGCGGCAGGCCGGCGGTGGGTGAACCCCTGATCCTCGGCATTACCAAGGCCTCCTTGTCCACGGACAGTTTTATATCTGCCGCTTCGTTCCAGGAAACCACCAAGGTGCTGACCGATGCAGCCATTCAGGGCAAGGTGGATTTGCTCATGGGGCTCAAGGAAAACGTCATCATGGGCCGCCTGATTCCGGCCGGCACCGGGCTGATGGCCATGCGGGAATTGGATATCGAAACTTTTACGGATCGCCGCATCGGTGAAGCCGAGCAGGGACTGGAATAAACCGCAGTCAGGCCCAGGAGCGTGTGCAGATAGGGCCCCCTTGGAGAAAAAGTCAATCGTTTGGGAATAAAGCGCTTGACAATGGGGGGTGATGGATATAGAATGCGCTATTTTGGGTGCTGGTCCATAAAATCGGAAGTGAATTAAAGGAGTTAGCAAGAGAATGCCGACGATAAATCAGTTAGTTCGCAAGGGTAGAAAGCGGGTCAAAAAAAAGACCAATACGCCGGCGTTGAAAGGGGCGCCTCAGAAACGAGGAGTTTGCACCCGGGTATATACGTCAACGCCCAAAAAACCGAATTCAGCGCTTCGAAAAGTGGCGAGAGTGAGACTGACTACCGGTATAGAAGTTACCGCTTACATCCCGGGGATCGGGCACAATCTTCAGGAGCATTCCGTGGTGCTCGTTCGCGGGGGACGTGTGAAAGACCTTCCCGGTGTGAGATATCATATTGTCCGCGGTACTCTTGATACGCTCGGGGTTGAGGATCGCAAGCAAGGCCGATCCAAATACGGTGCGAAAAAGCCGAAATAAATTCCCTGTAGCGCTGGACGGATTTTATAAACTATAAATCGAGTTAGGTGTTGGAAATGCCGAGAAGAAGAGAGGTCCCGGAGCGGACAATTATTCCTGATTCCAAGTACAACAGCAAGCTGGTGGCCAAGTTTGTCTCCAGCATCATGTGTGATGGAAAGAAAAGCAAAGCAGAATCCATTCTGTATGACGCTTTTGATATCATTAAGGAGAAGGCCGGTGAGGCGCCGCTGAAAGTGTTTGAGAAAGCGGTGGAAAATGTGCGGCCGGCCATTGAAGTGAAGTCCAGACGCGTGGGCGGTTCAACCTATCAGGTGCCCACGGAGATCAGACCGTCACGTCGGACCGCTCTTGCTATTCGTTGGATTTTGACATATTCGCGCGGGCGCTCCGAAAACAGCATGTCCCGTAAACTTGCCGCGGAAATACTGGATGCCGCCAATGATCGCGGCGCCGCCATTAAAAAGCGGGAAGATACGCATAAGATGGCCGAGGCCAACAAGGCTTTTGCGCATTATCGCTGGTAGGCGTGTACGGGCCGGGGTCGGCAGGATAAAGTAATAACGAACCAATGAAAAAAAACCGTTTTCGAGGAGGACGGGAAGATGGCGAAAGCGAAATTTGAGCGAACCAAGCCGCATGTCAATGTAGGTACGATCGGTCATATTGATCATGGCAAGACGACGCTGACGGCAGCGATCACGAAGCATGCATCCTTGCGCGGGAACGCGCAGTATGTGCCTTTTGATCAGATTGACAAGGCTCCGGAGGAGAAGGAGCGCGGGATCACCATTGCCACCGCACATGTGGAGTATCAGACGGATAAACGTCATTATGCGCATGTGGATTGTCCTGGTCATGCGGACTATATCAAGAACATGATCACGGGAGCAGCTCAGATGGACGGCGCCATTTTGGTGGTGGGTGCGGATGACGGCCCCATGCCCCAGACCCGCGAGCATATTCTGCTGGCCCGCCAGGTGGGTGTACCGCGGATAGTGGTGTTTTTGAACAAATGCGACATGGTGGATGATGAGGAACTGATCGAGCTGGTGGAGCTGGAATTGCGCGAGCTGCTGGACAAGTATGAGTTTCCCGGGGACGAGACCCCCATCATCCGGGGCAGTGCTTTGAAGGCCTTGGAGAGCGACGATGTGAACAGCGAGGAAGCCAAGCCGATTTTTGCGTTGCTGGATGCGGTGGACTCGTACATACCGGAGCCGGCCCGTGATATTGAGAAGCCGTTTTTGATGCCCATTGAGGATGTGTTCAGCATTTCCGGCCGCGGCACGGTGGTGACCGGTCGCGTGGAGCGCGGTATTATCAAGGTGGGCGAGGAAATCGAGATCGTGGGTCTGCGTCCCACGGCCAAGACGGTGTGCACTGGTGTTGAGATGTTCCGCAAGCTGCTGGATGAAGGCCGGGCTGGAGACAACGTGGGTTTGTTGCTGCGGGGTACCAAGCGGGATGAAGTTGAGCGCGGTCAGGTGGTGGCGAAACCCGGTTCGATCACGCCGCACATGAAGTTCAAGGCGGAAGTGTATGTGTTGAGCAAGGAAGAGGGTGGGCGTCATACGCCGTTTTTCAGTGGGTACCGGCCGCAGTTTTTCTTCCGGACAACAGATGTGACGGGGATATTGACGCTGCCCGAGGGAGTGGAGATGGTCATGCCCGGCGACAATGTAACGATCACGGGCGAGCTGATTTCCCCCATCGCCATGGAGAAAGAGCTGCGCTTTGCAGTGCGTGAAGGCGGTCGGACGGTGGGTGCCGGTGTCGTAAGTGATATCATAGAATAATGCGAAAGATTGTATAACCATGATGATGAATACGAAGATACGAATCAGACTGAAAGCATACGACCACAAGCTGTTGGATCAGTCGGCGGTGGATATCGTCAATACCGCAAGAAAAACCGGCGCCAAGGTTCTGGGGCCCATTCCTTTGCCCACCAGAACCAACAAATATTGCGTATTACGATCACCGCACGTGAACAAGAAATCCCGGGAGCAGTTTGAAATTCGGACGCATAAGCGCTTGCTTGACATTCTCGAGCCGACCCAACAAACCGTGGACGCTCTGATGAAACTCGATTTGTCACCGGGTGTGGACGTTGAAATAAAACTGTAGCATAGGAAATTGGAATAGCCATGTGTAGAGGAATGATAGGCAAAAAAATCGGAATGACCGGCCTGTTTGCACCGGATGGCCGGTATGTGCCGGTGACGGTAATTCAAACAGGGCCGTGTGTCGTGACCCAGGTGAAAACCGAGACCACGGATGGATACAATGCGCTCCAACTGGGCTTTGGTGAGAAAAAGGCCGCACGGGTAAACAAACCGTTGACAGGCCATTTTGCCAAGAGCGGTGACAAGAAATTCTGGATTTTAAGGGAATTCAACGTAGAGAATCCTGCCGAATATCAAGTGGGACAAGCCATCACCGTGGACCTGTTCAAGATCGGGGATCGCGTGGACGTGATGGGGACCACCAAGGGTCGGGGTTTTGCCGGGGTAATGAAACGTCACGGCTTCAGCGGTGGCCGCAAAACCCATGGCAGCCACTGCGTACGGATTCCAGGCTCCATCGGCACTAGTGCTTGGCCGTCAAGGGTCACCAAGGGCAAGAAAATGCCCGGCAGATACGGTTTTGCCGCACAGACGAAAAAGAATGTGGAGATTGTTGATATCCGACCGGATGAGAATATTTTGTTGCTGAAGGGGACGATCCCGGGCAGCAAGGCCGGCTGGGTGAAGATCAATAAGATCAAAGCAAAAGCTAAAAAATGATGCTGATCCATTTTATGGGTATCGGCAAGCGCGCATATACCATCTAATGGTGCTGCTATAACCCATTGGTGAGAGTGAGCTGCTACGAGGAAAATTATGGCTGTCATAGATGTTCAGAACAAAAAAGGGGAAAAGGTTTCGCAGATAGACCTGTCTGATGAAATCTTTGGTGTGCCGGTAAAGCCGGAAGTGTTGCATGAAGTCGTGGTTATGCAGCTTGCCAAACGTCGCGCCGGAACGAGTTCGGTCAAGCGTAGATCGGATGTGAGCGGCAGTACGCGCAAGCTCTACCGCCAAAAAGGGACGGGCCGGGCCAGACGGGGTGATATCAAATCACCGCTCATGCGCGGCGGCGGCGTTGTATTCGGGCCTGATCCACGGGATTATTCCTACCGGATCCCGAAGAAGAAAATAAGCCTGGCATTGAAAATGGCCTTGAGTAGTAAATTGTCGGACCAGGAATTGCTGGTGGTCGACGACCTCACCATGGAGGAAATCAAGACCAAAAAAATGGTTGAGATTACCCAGGCGCTCAAGATCAATAAGGCCCTGATCGTTACCGAGGCGGAAAATCGAAATCTGGAATTATCAGCAAGAAATATTCCTGGAATCAAAGTTCTGCGCAGCCAGGGCTTGAATGTCTATGATATTTTAAAATACAACAATCTGGTTTTATCCGCATCGGCCATTAAAGCCATTGAAGGGAGACTACTCGGATGAAATCATACGATATTATCAAGCGACCACTGAACACGGAAAAGACGAACATTCAAAAGCAGGATCACAATCAGGTGTCATTTGAGGTTAACCGCAAGGCCAACCGCATTGAGATCGGAAAATCCGTGGAAGAGATTTTCAAGGTTAAAGTGGCCGGAGTTAGGACCATGAATATGATTGGAAAAATTAAAAGACGCGGAAAAACAATCAGTAAACCACATCAGTGGAAAAAGGCTGTGGTTACGTTGATGCCCGGCGAGCGCATCGATTTTTTTGAGGGCGTATAGGGGGTAGGAGAAGACAATGGGAGTCAAGAAAGTAAAACCGACATCCTCAGGACGGCGTTCCCAGGAATACGATACCTTTGAAGATTTGTCCACCACGGAACCGGAAAAAAGCCTGCTGGTTCCGCTGCACAAATCCGGCGGCCGGAATTTCTATGGGCGCATAACTTCAAGGCACCGGGGCGGTGGGCACAGACGGCATTATCGCATCATTGATTTCAAAAGAGACAAAGCCGGCGTTCCGGCCAAAGTGGCCACCCTTGAATATGATCCCAATCGAAGCGCCCGGATCGCGCTATTGCATTATGCCGACGGTGAAAAACGCTATATTCTCGCACCTGTGAATTTGAAAGTGGGGGATGCGATCATGTCCGGCCCCGCGGCGGACATCAAGCCCGGTAATGCATTACCCCTCAGCAACATTCCCCTGGGCACCCAGATTCATAATATTGAACTCAAACTCGGCAAGGGCGGGCAGATTGTCCGCAGTGCCGGCGGATTTGCCCAGCTCATGGCCAAGGAAGCACCCTATGCGCTGGTTAAATTGCCTTCCGGAGAAGTTCGCAAAGTTCTGATGAAATGCATGGCCACCATCGGCCAGGTCGGCAATGTCATCCACGAAAACATTTCACTCGGCAAAGCCGGTAGAAAACGTTGGCTGGGCAAGCGTCCCAAAGTACGCGGGGTTGCCATGAACCCGGTGGATCATCCCATGGGCGGCGGCGAAGGCCGGTCATCCGGCGGACGGCACCCATGCTCGCCATGGGGTATGCCGACAAAAGGATATCGCACGCGGAAGAATAAAACCACCGACCGGTTCATCGTTAAACGGCGGACAAAGAAATAAGCCATCAATGCCGTTGATTTGTACGGGTGGAAAGGAATTACAGGAGAGAAAATGCCAAGGTCATTGAAGAAAGGTCCCTTTGTCGAGGCCAAGCTGGTTAAAAAAGTAACGACAGCCCAGGAAACCAGAAGCCACCAGGTCATTAAAACCTGGTCACGGCGCTCCACCATCATTCCGGAAATGGTCGGCCTTACACTGGCCGTGCATAATGGAAAAAAGTTCATGCCGGTTTTTGTAACCGAAAACATGGTCGGGCACAAGCTGGGGGAATTTTCACCGACACGAACATTCCATGGTCATGCCGGCGATAAAAAAACTAAAGGGAAGTGATTAAATTCAAAGGGAATGTCTGAAAATGGAGACAAAAGCTGTTGCAAAATACGTTCGCACCACTCCTCAAAAAGTGCGTATGATCATTGGGGCATTAAAAGGCAAACCAGTGCAGGCGGCCTTGAACAATCTAAGATTCATGCCGCAAAAGTCCGCCAAATTGGTTGAAAAAGTACTGCGCTCGGCCATTGCCAATGCAGATCACAATGCCAAATTGGACGTGGATGCGCTCATCGTTCGTAATGTCTTTGTCGATCAAGGCCCTGTTCTCAAACGATTCCGAGCCCGTGCGCGCGGACGGGGAGCCCGGATCCTGAAACGAACAAGCCATATTACCGTGATTGTGGCCGACGAAGCCAAATAACTATTAAGGAGGAAATACCTTGGGCCAGAAAGTTAATCCGATTGGAATGCGAGTCGGCATCGTAAAAACCTGGGAATCGCGCTGGTACGCCGACAAAAATTATGCTGATTTCATTCTGGAGGATGATAAGATCCGGAATTTTGTCAAAAAGAAATTGTTTCACGCAGGTATCTCCCGAATCGAGATCGAACGCTCGTCCAAGCATGTAAGGTTGCGGGTTTATACCGCCCGGCCCGGTATTGTGATCGGCAAAAAAGGCGCAGAAATAGAGGTTCTGAAAAAAGAATTGAGCAAGCTGACTTCCCAGGAAATTTTTATTGATATCCAGGAAGTACGCAAACCTGAAGTGGATGCCCAGTTGGTTGCCGAGAACGTTGCCAGCCAATTGGAACGCCGGATAGCCTTTCGTCGCGCCATGAAGCGCGGGGTCACCTCGGCCATGCGGTTCGGCGCCCAGGGTGTGAAAATTATTTGTTCAGGCCGCCTCGGCGGAGCTGAAATGGCGCGGACCGAATGGTACCGGGAAGGCCGCGTTCCCTTGCACACACTGCGCGCCGACATTGATTACGGGACAACCCAGGCCAGGACTACTTATGGTGTGATCGGCGTCAAGGTTTTCATTTTCAAAGGTGAAATCCTTAAGAAAGATCAGCTCGAAAGTCCAGCTGAATAAGATACAGGAGAAGAGGACATGCTGAGTCCAAAGAAAGTAAAGTTCAGGAAACAACAACGCGGGCGCATGAAAGGCGCAGCCAACCGCGGCTCCACTCTGGTTTTTGGAGAATTCGGTCTTCAAACCGTGGAATGCGGCATGATCACCGCCAAACAAATCGAGGCTGCCCGTATTGCCATGACCCGTCATGTAAAAAGGGGCGGGAAGATGTGGATCAAGATCTTTCCGGACAAGCCTTTTACCAAAAAACCGGCCGAAGTGCGCATGGGAAAAGGCAAGGGACCCACTGAAGGTTGGGGCGTGGTGGTCAGACCGGGCAAGATCCTTTATGAGATGGAAGGTGTCTCACGGGAGCTGGCAAAAGAGGCTTTCCGGCTTGCGGCCCATAAGTTGCCGGTTAAAACAAAATTCATCGAGAGGGGTGAGGCAAAATGAAAGCAAGTAAGATTCGGGAACTGGAACTCGATGAAATCAGGCAGCAATTGGCTTCCACCCGGGAAAGCCTGTTCAATCTGCGCCTTCAGCACAAGACCGGTCAGCTTGAAAACTTAAGCATGCTGAAAAAAAGCCGGCGAGATATAGCGCGGATGGAAACCATTGCGCGCGAAACAACTACTAAAAAATAACCAGAGAAATTGCACAGCCGCCATGAAAAAACGTGAAATGAAAAGGCAAGTAGTCGGTACGGTCGTGAGCGATAAAATGCAGAAGACCGTCGTGGTTCAGGTTGAAAGACTTGTAAAGCATCGCCTTTATAAGAAGTTCATTTACAAGCGAAACACTTTTTCCGCTCATGATGAAACCAATGATTGCCATGTGGGCGATAAGGTTTTGATTACGGAATCAAGACCGTTGAGCAAGACAAAACGTTGGCGCGTCAGCAAAGTTGTGGAAAGAGCGGCTTCAATATAAGGAAACAGGAAGATGATTCAGGCAGAGACAAGATTGACGGTTGCGGACAATTCCGGCGCCAAAGAAGTGTACTGCATTAAAGTGCTCGGCGGGTCCCGTCGGCGGTATGCCAAAGTCGGTGATGTCATCGTGGTTTCGGTTAAAGAGGCAATTCCCAACGCCAAAGTCAAAAAAGGCGAGGTGCTGAAGGCGGTGGTCGTTCGAACGAAAAAAGAGTTGCGCCGTACGGACGGTTCTTTTATTCGCTTCGATGATAATTCGGCTGTTTTGCTCAATGCGAGTATGGAACCCATCGGGACGCGCATTTTCGGGCCGGTTGCGCGAGAATTGCGTGCCAAAAAATACATGAAAATTATTTCATTGGCCCCGGAAGTTTTATAGCATTCATAAGGGTCTCTGGGGAGAAGCGGCAAATGATAAAAGATAATTGTTATATCAAAAAGAACGACAAGGTCAAAATCATCACCGGTAAAGATACGGGCAAAATCGGTAAGGTGCTGAAGGTCAACCGCAAGAAAAACCGGCTGCTGATCGAAAACATCAATATCATGAAAAAGCACAAAAAACCGGACATGCGCAATCGGCAGGGTGGCATTGTGGAGTTTGAAGCGCCCGTACATTGGTCCAATGTCATGGTGATGTGCAATCGCTGCGTGCGGCCTACGCGGATAAAATTCCAAATACTTGATGACGGCAAGAAAGTGCGTAAATGCCGTAAATGCAACGAGATACTAGATGCTTAAATCGGAAGTATCCGCCCAGGATAGCGCTCCGGAGGAATAAGATGTCACAGTTGAAATCATATTACGAGGAAACAGTCGTACCGAGCTTGATGAAAACCTTTGCATACAAAAATGTGATGCAGGTGCCGAAGCTGGAGAAAGTCGTTTTGAATATGGGCTTAGGCGAAGCCATTCATAACATAAAAATCATGGATTCGGCGGTAGAGGAAATTAAAATCATTTCAGGACAGAAGCCGGTGATCCGGCGCGCTAAAAAATCCATTGCGGCTTTCAAACTCCGCGAAGGCATGCCTGTGGGCTGCATGGTCACCCTGCGCAAGAACCGCATGTACGATTTTTTAAACCGCCTGATGAACATTGCCCTGCCGCGCGTCAGAGATTTCAAGGGGGTTTCCGGAAAAGCTTTTGACGGGCACGGCAATTACTCCCTCGGGATCAACGAGCAAATTATTTTTCCTGAAATCGAGTACGATAAGATCGATAAGATCAAAGGGCTTAATATTACAATCGTTACCAGCGCCAAAACGGATGCCGAAGGCAAGGAGCTGTTGAAGCAAATGGGCATGCCGTTTCGCAATTAAAAGCGGACCGCGGGAATATTAAAAAAGCGTGGAAGGTCCGCAAGGAGGAACAACTTGGCTAAACTATCGCTAAAAATCAAAGCTGCGCGCAAACCGAAATTCGACGTAAGGGCGTATAACCGCTGCCCCATGTGCGGCCGTCCGCGCGCCTTTATGCGCAAGTTCGGAATTTGCCGGATTTGCTTTCGGAACCTTGCTTCCAGCGGCAGGCTTCCGGGTGTAATTAAATCAAGCTGGTAACAAACAATTGTCCGAAGAGACAAGTAAAATATCATAATGATGCAGTGTAACGGAGAGAAACATGACGATTAGCGATCCAATTGCCGACATGCTGACCCGCATTCGTAATGCCGGAAAGGCCAAATTCAGCAGTGTCGATATTCCCGGCTCAAAAATCACGCTGGAAATCGCCAAGCTGTTAAAGGACCAGGGGTATATCAAGAATTATAAATTCGTTAAGGACAACAAGCAAGGCATCCTGAAAATCTACTTGAAATATGACGGCCAGAATGCCCATACCATCAGCGGATTAAAGCGTGTCAGCAAGCCCAGTATTCGCCGTTACGTGGGGGTCAGTGATATCAAGCCGGTATTGAATGGAATGGGCACAGCCATTCTGTCCACATCAAAAGGTATCATGACGGACAAGCAGGCGCGGGAGGCCAACGTCGGCGGGGAAATTCTTTGCCAAGTTTGGTAATAGCAGGAACAAAGCCTGGCAGAATGAGGAGCAAGCAATGTCTCGAGTAGGCAAAAAGCCGGTTAAAATTCCGGTTAAAACCAAAATAGCATACAAGGATCGGGTGATCACCGCCCAGGGCGAAAAAGGCAAATTGACCCTTGGTATCCACCCGGCTGTAGATTTGAAAATCGATGACCAGTCCATCCAGGTCACCATGGAAGTTGAGAACCGCAAAAACCGTGCTCTGCAGGGTCTGACACGTTCGTTGGTGGCCAATATCATCACTGGTGTCAGCCAGGGTTTTGAGCGCAAACTAGAGATCAGCGGTATCGGTTATCGCGCTGAAGTGCAGGGTAAAAATATACTTTTTAACCTGGGATATTCACATCCCATCACATTCCCGCTGCCTGAAGGCGTCACCGCAACGGTAGATAAATCCACTATCCGTTTGGCTGGTATCGACAAGGAATTACTGGGCAGAACAGCCGCAACCATCCGGGAGTTGCGGCCGCCGGAACCTTACAAAGGCAAAGGCGTTAAGTACGCCGAAGAGCATATTCAACGCAAAGCCGGAAAAACAGGAACCAAATAAAGTCGTTTTCAGGACCGGTCCAAGAAACCGTTCGCAGCGGCCGGTCCCATAAGGAAAAAGCAAGATGGATTCAGCGATTAAGAGAAGACTGACGAGAATAAAGAAGAAGCAACGAGTGCGCAAGAAAGTCACCGGTACGCCCGAAAGACCGCGTTTATGCGTTTTTAGAAGTGCCAAGCATATGTACGCCCAAATCATCGACGATGTTGCCGGTCATACCCTCGTTGCCGCCTCAACCTGCGAAAAAGAGGCGTTGGCAGGACAAAAATTCGACAGTAAAAAACTGGCCGCTGTTTTTGTCGGCAAGCTTGTCGCCGAGCGGGCCAAGGAAAAAGGCATTACCAAAGTTGTTTTTGACAGGAACGGTTATATTTACCACGGACGAATCAAAGCTGTATCTGACGGTGCCCGCGAAGCCGGTCTGATCTTTTAAGGCGCGGACGGCAATATTTAAGGAGGGAGTCCCTTGTTTAAGCAGGAAAAAGACGAGAGCCAATTAATCGATAAAGTAGTTTATATCAATCGTGTTGCCAAGGTTGTTAAGGGCGGCCGGCGCTTCAGTTTCAGCGCGATTGTTGTGGTGGGAGACGGTGAAGGGCGCGTGGGCTACGGCCTCGGTAAGGCCGGAGAAGTTCCGGAAGCCATTCGGAAAGGCGTTGAAAATGCCAAGAAGGAAATGGTCAATATTCCTATTGTGAATGGCACGATCCCCTATGAGATTGTTGGTAAATTCGGAGCCGGAAGGGTCTTGCTGAAACCGGCCGGACCAGGGACGGGGGTAATTGCCGGTGGAGCGGTGCGGGCTGTGCTGGAAGCCGTGGGTATTCAAAATATTTTGACAAAATGCATGGGAACAAGTAATCCGCACAATGTCGTCAAAGCCACCATTGCCGGTTTGAGCCGCTTGCAAAGCAAGTCCCAGGTGGCGGCAAGACGGGGCCTTGCAGTGCAGGATCTGGCATAGAGAGAGGATGTTATGGCTACAACCATCAGTGTCACGTTAATTAAAAGCAAAAGCGGCAGGCCACCAAAACATTCAAAAGTATTGCAGGGGATGGGACTGACCAAAATCAATAAAAGCATAATGCTTCAAGATACACCGGCCAACCGAGGCATGGTTGACAAGGTGGCTCACCTTGTCAAAGTGGAGGTAAAGACAGATGAAACTTAATGATTTGGCGCCGGCCCCGAAATCCACCAAAAACCGCAAACGGTTAGGCCGTGGGGTGGGTTCTGGTCAGGGAAAAACCGCCGGCCGCGGTTATAAAGGGCACAAGGCCCGTTCCGGCGGCACCACAAAGCCGGGATTCGAAGGCGGCCAGATGCCCATTCAACGCCGTCTTCCCAAACGCGGTTTTACCAATATTTTCAAGAAAGAATATGCCATCATCAACCTGGATGACTTACAGAAATTCGAGCAGAACAGTGTTGTTGACGAGGCCGTGCTGATCCGGGCCGGGATTGTAAAAGGAAAACGCGCAGGAGTTAAATTGCTTGGCGATGGAGCAATCAATCAGGCTCTGACAATCAAAGTTCATAAAGCCAGCCGCTCTGCCCAGGCAAAGATTGAGGCAGCCGGTGGGAAAGTCGAGGTAATCTAACGATGATCGGCGGCGGATTCCAAAACATATTTAAAATACCGGAACTCAAGAATAAAATACTGATAACGCTCGCGCTGCTTGCTGTTTACCGTGTGGGAGTGCATGTCCCGACCCCTGGCATTGATTCAGCCGCGCTTTCGCGAATATTCAGCGCCCATAAAGGTGGTATTCTAGGAATGTTCAACATGTTTTCCGGCGGGGCGTTGGAGAATTTATCCGTATTTGCATTGGGAATCATGCCGTATATCACTGCCTCGATCATTTTGCAGTTAATGACCGTAGTTATACCCCATCTGGAACGCCTTTCCAAGGAGGGAGAACACGGTCGGAAAAAAATTACTCAATATACCCGCTATGGCACGGTGGTGCTGAGCATCATTCAAGGATTCGGCATTAGTGTTGGCTTGGAACAGATGGGCGCTGTCCTGGATCCGGGCTGGGGCTTCCGGCTGATGACGTTGCTGACACTGACCTCCGGCACGGCCTTCATCATGTGGCTGGGGGAACAAATCACCGAGCGTGGGATAGGCAACGGAATTTCACTGATCATTTTTGCGGGGATTGTAGCACGTTTGCCCGAGGCTGTCGTGAATACTATCCGGTTGCTGTTTTCCAACGAGATGGGCATTTTCAGTGTAATCATTTTATTGCTTCTCATGGTTATGGTGATCGGTGTCATCATTTTTGTGGAGCAAGGTCAGCGCCGGATTCCGGTCCAATACGCCAAGAGGGTAGTCGGCCGGAAAATGTATGGAGGGCAAAGCACCCATCTACCGATAAAAATTAATTCCGCGGGAGTCATTCCGCCTATTTTCGCCTCTTCACTGATGATGTTCCCTGCCACGGTGGCGAACTTCATAAAAATCCCAAGCATAAAGGCTTTTGTTTCAGCAATTACGCCCGGGAGCTGGCTCTATGAGATCATGTATGTGGGTTTTATTTGTTTTTTCTGTTTTTTTTATACAGCGGTGACCTTCAAGTCTGACGATGTTGCCGAAAACATGAAAAAATACGGTGGCTTTATTCCCGGAATTCGCCCGGGCAAATCAACTGCGGATTATATCGACAAAGTATTGACACGGATAACTGTCGGGGGGGCCATCTATATATCTGTGATTTGCGTTCTGCCCTCAATCCTAATCACCCGGTTTCATGTTCCGTTCTATTTTGGTGGGACAGCATTACTGATCGTGGTGGGCGTGGCCATTGATACCGTAGCACAAATGGAATCCCACATGTTGACCCGTAATTACGAGGGGTTTTTGAAAAAGGGCACGATCCGATCGAGAAGCGGGAGATAAACCGCTTAAAGGCGATTTAGGAACGACAGCAACGGGTAGCGCGGGAAAGATCCTGAAGACATGAAAGACGGAGACTGAAGAATGGCCAAGGAGGAGGCGATCAAGGTGCAGGGCAAAGTTCTAGAAACTTTACCCAATGCAATGTTCAAGGTGGAGCTGGAAAACAAACACCAGGTGCTCGCTCATATTTCCGGAAAGATGCGAATGCATTTTATTAAAATACTTCCAGGAGATACGGTTACGGTCGAACTTTCTCCGTACGATCTGACGCGCGGCAGAATTACGTACAGGGCAAAATAGGAGCAGTTTGTATAACCCATCCGATTCAGGATGGATTCGCGCATTGTGAAGCGGATGAGGAGAAAAAGAATATGAAAGTAAGAGCTTCAGTTAAAAGAATTTGCAGCAAATGCAAAGTAGTACGCCGGAAAGGCGTCGTCAGAGTAATTTGCGAAAACAAACGCCATAAACAGCGGCAAGGATAGAGGAGGAAAAAGCTTTGGCTAGAATTTCAGGTGTAGATTTACCGAAGCGGAAACGGGTGGAAATCGGGCTGACCTACATTTACGGCATCGGCTTGAGTACTTCAAAAAATATTCTTGGAAGACTCAAAATTGATCCAAACACCAAGACAGATGAATTGTCAGAGTCAGAGATCAACGAAATCCGCAAACTGATCACCAACGAGTATAAAGTGGAAGGTGAACTCAGGACCGATCTGTCCATGAGCATCAAACGTTTGATGGATCTTGGTTGCTACCGTGGTCTGCGTCATCGCAAGGCACTGCCGGTAAGGGGACAACGCACCAAAACCAACGCCCGGACCCGCAAAGGTCCAAGACGTTCGGCAGTGAAGAAAAAAGGTGCTGCAACCAAGTAAATTACTAGGAGATAAGGGCGTAATCCATGCCGAAAAAAACCCGTGTAAAGAAAAAAGTAAAAAAGAATATTGCCAATGGTGTTGTTCATATCCAATCAACATTTAACAATACCATCGTTACCATAACGGATCAGACCGGAAACGTAATTTCATGGTCCAGCTCCGGTGTACAGGGCTTTAAAGGGTCCAGAAAAAGCACGCCGTTTGCTGCGCAAGTAGCCGCCGAAGATGCTGCCCGGAAAGCCATGGAGCATGGCATGCGCAGTGTGGAGGTTTATGTAAAAGGTCCGGGCGCCGGACGCGAATCAGCCCTCAGAGCGCTCCAAGCAGTCGGCTTTAATTTGCTTATGATCAAGGATGTTACACCGATTCCACACAATGGATGCAGGCCGCCGAAGCGGCGCAGAGTATAAATATATCATTTGCTAGCGTACTTATCATCGCTCATAGGCGATTCAAGGGAGGAAAAACTTGGCACGGTATCGAGGCTCGGTCTGCCGCTTGTGCAGACGCGAAAATATGAAAATGTTCTTAAAAGGCGATCGTTGTTATTCCGATAAATGCGCCTTTGATCGGAGAAGCTATGCTCCCGGACAGCACGGGCAGCGACGTGGCAAATATTCAGGATACGGCGTTCAATTGCGTGAAAAGCAGAAAGTCAAACGGATCTATGGATTGTCTGAAAAGCAATTCCATCTGACTTTTGAAAGCGCCGACCGTCAAAAGGGTATCACCGGCAGCAATCTACTGGTCGCTCTTGAACGACGTCTCGATAATGTTGTATTTCGTCTTGGCTTTGTCAATTCCCGAACCCAGGGTCGTCATTTTGTTCGCCACAATCATTTTCTTGTAAATGGGAAAAAGGTAAACATTCCCTCATATCAAGTAACGATGGGCGACGTTGTAGAAACTCGTGAAAAGAGTAAAAACGTTCAAAGCATCATCGATTCGATAAACGCGGTTGTCCGCCGAGGGTTGCCCCAATGGCTCGACCTTGACAAGGATAAGCAAAAAGGTATGATCAAAACCTTGCCTACAAGGGAAGACATCACCACTCCGATCAAGGAACAACTGATCGTTGAACTGTATTCGAAATAAATTGCTCTTTGGTTGCCAACCACCCATTTTCCAAGATTGGGTGGTTCAATATATAAATTGAATGCCGTTGCATTTCCTCTGAAAACGGAGAAAGAAAAATATGTCATCAAATGAACTCATGTACATGAATTGGCGGGAGATGATCAAACCCAAAAAGGTCGAGGTCTCTTCCACGCCTTCCTATGGGAAATTCATTTGGGAACCACTTGAAAGAGGATTCGGCATTACGATCGGTAATTCATTGCGGCGTATTATACTCTCTTCTTTGCATGGCGCAGCGATTGTTTCCGTTAAAATCGAATCTGTCATGCATGAGTTTTCCGTAGTGGAAGGGGTCCTGGAAGATGTTTCGGAAATCCTGCTGAATCTTAAAGAGGTACGCCTGCGGGTCAAAGACTCTGAACCGAAAACATTGCACATCAATGCCAAAGGTGAAAAACGTGTCACCGCCGCCGACATTATCAGTCCGGACGGCCGGGTGGAGATTCTGAACCCGGAAAGACATATCGCCACCCTGTCTGAAAATGCCGAGCTTAAAATGACCATGATCGTGAAAGTCGGAAAGGGATATTCGCTGGCCGAGTCCCATAAGGATTCGGAAGCGCCCATCGGCACAATCCCAATTGATGCGGTCTTTGCACCCATCAAACGCGTCAACTACGTTGTCGGTAATGCCCGCGTGGGTCAGCGTACGGATTATGACAAATTGACCTTCGAGGTTTGGACCGACGGCAGTATTTTGCCGGAAGATACAGTTTCCTATGCTGCCAAAATTCTCAAAGAACAGATGAATATTTTCATCAATTTCGATGAGGAGGCGGAACCCACCACATCTCGTAAAAAGGATGACGACAAGTCAAAGCAGTTCAATGAGAATTTATATCGCAATGTGGATGAACTGGAACTATCCGTTCGTAGCGCCAATTGCCTGAAGAATGCTGATATCCTTAAGATTTATCAGCTTGTTCAAAAAACCGAAGCCGATATGTTGAAGACTAAAAATTTCGGAAGAAAATCACTTAACGAAATCAAGGAAGTCCTAAACGAGATGGGCCTTTCTCTGGGGATGAAACTAGATGGATTCGTACCACCGGAAGAAAATGAAGAGGAAGGGGAGTAAATAGTCCGATGAGACATAGAAAAAGCGGTATCAAACTTAACAGGACCACCAGTCACAGGGAATCCATGTTCAAAAACATGGTCACTTCGTTATTCAAATATGATCGCATTCAAACCACGGATGTCAAAGCCAAAGAGCTGAGAAGGCTGGCGGATAAAGTAATTACCCTGGCCAAACGCGGTGATTTACATGCCAGGCGGCAAGTATTGACCATCATCCGTGAAAAAGATGTTGTTCACAAGCTTTTTGAAGAGGTCGGGCAGCGCTTCAGCGCGACGACCAGCGGATATACGCGGATCGTTAAAACCGGATATCGGGCCGGAGATGCCGCGCCCATGTCCATGATCGAATTGATCGCTAAATCCGATGACAAAAAGCAGAAAAAGCAAAAGGACGAGAAAACAAAAACCAAAACTCCAAAAGCTGCGGCTGACCAGTCCCAAACCAAGGCCTCTACTTCCGCACCCAAAGGTGAGCCGGTTGCCCAAGCGGATGAGGCCAAAGCCTAAGGATAGAATTTTCAATTCGATTTTTCCCATTGATCATTTTTCAAAAGCCCTGCTTTTAAACAGCAGGGCTTTTTTTTTAAGGGGAACTCAAGCCCAATGGATTCAAGACCAAGTGTCGGGATGCAAAAAATTCAGAATAGGAAAAACGAATATGTAGTTGGAGTCATTTCAGACACCCATGGCCGGCTGCCCCTTGCTGCATTGAATGCATTTCGTGACTGCCATGTGATTATTCATGCCGGTGATATTGATTCACCTGAGATCCTCAACCGACTTGGAGAAATGGCCCCCACCATTGCCGTGCGTGGGAATATGGACCAGGGTAACTGGGCTGAAGCCATTCCCATTGTCAGGTCGATTCAAGTGGGCGAAGTTGTATTTTTCATCCGTCATATTTTAAATGATTCGATTTTCGCAAAAAAAGATGTGCAGGTTATCATCCATGGGCATACGCACCAGCCTGAGGTACGGGTTGAGGGCACTCGAATTTTTTTGAACCCGGGAAGCGCAAGTGCGCCGCGGAATCAGCATGGACCTACTGTGGCCAAGTTGTACGTACGCGGGAAAGATCTAAAAGTTGAGCATATCGCGCTTGACAAGTAGTCCAGCCCCAGATTATCGGGAGCCTGCTAGAACTTTAAAGTGCCGCTTTACAATTCTGTTGAGGATTGATACTCTGACCTGAGAATACGAATATGGAAAGGATTAATCATGGAGAAATGTCCTTGCGGTTCAGGAAAATCGTTTTCAACCTGTTGCGAACCTATAATCACCGGTACGGAATCAGCTCAAACCGCTGTAGAATTGATGCGCGCACGTTACAGCGCCTTTGTTACATCCAAGATTGAATTTATCTTGGACACCATTCACCCGGAAAAAAAAGCCCAGCATGATGAAAGAACCTTGCGCAGCTGGGCGGAAAAATCCCAATGGTTATCCATTGAAATTCTCAGAACGGAAAAGGGCGGTCCTTCTGATACGGAAGGTCAGGTGGAATTTATCGCCAGGTACCGGCGCAAAGAGAAAAAAGAAGCCCACCATGAAATCGCCTCTTTTAAAAAGAATGATAACAGATGGTTTTTTTATGATGGCGAAGCGCCCAACCCGGAGCAGTATGTGCGCGAGCAAGCCAAGGTCGGCCGGAATGATCCATGTCCATGCGGAAGCGGCAAGAAATTCAAGAAATGCTGTTCAAAATAATTGAAACAAATGGGAGAAAGACGCCATGATGGAAAATACCTCCGATGCTTTTGCCGAAAAGCGGAAATATCCACGCAAGCCATGTCTGATCTCAGTTGAATGCGGCATGAAGGATAGTATTTTTACAAACCATATCCAAAATATCAGCTACGACGGTGTCTACATCGAGACCACCGAGCCGTTCACCCTTGGGCAAGAAATTTCTTTGCGCATACTTGCGCCCTATAAATTGAATCAAATAAAGAATATCATTGGTGAGATCATTCGGGTGGAGCCGCTGGGAATCGCCGTGCGCTTTAAAAAGGAAGATCCGGTGCAGGAAGCGCTGATTCGGGCATTTGTCGAAAATATTTAATTTGTTTCGATTTTCCCCTCCCTCCAGGAAATCAGGCCCATGATTGAAAAAAAAATTTTGTTTGTGGATGATGAAGAGTCACAGCGCGACGTCATGGGAAGAGTTTTACACAAAATGGGTTATCAAGTGACTTTGTGCAGTAGCGGTGAAAATGCACTGGAAATATTGAAAAATGAAAGATTCCCGGTGATCATTACCGACTTGAATATGACCGGTATGGATGGCAGCATGTTGTGCAAATTCATCCGTCAACAAGATGCCCAGACAATCATCTATGCCCTTTCCGGGTACATTGAGGCCTATGATGATAAGAAATTAAAGGAGATCGGTTTTGACGGGTATTTGCGCAAACCCACCACTTTCAAGGTGTTAAAAAAGGTGATTGACGGCGCATTTGAAAAAATTGCCCGGAATGTTAAATAAACAGCCCGTGACAGGGAATGAAGCTTCTCTTCTGTAACCATTACTTTGGTGGTGATTGATTTGCAAAGGGTCAAGTATTTGCTATCCCTGGCTGAAAGCCGGCGTTGCCTTGAAAAAACAAAAAAAGAACTGACCCATGTAAAGACCCAGCTTAACAAAGCCCTCCGCGAAAAGCAAAAAGCCGAGGAAACCATCGGCGACCTTAGCCAGCAATTGCGCTCCTTCCACGCAAATTCACCGGATATTATTTTCACCCTTGGTTATGACGGTGAGTTTATTTTTGTGAATCCAGCCTGGGAGAGACTTTTGGGCTATACCACCGATGAGGTTATCGGCCGCTACTTCGTGGATTTTTGCCAAGAGGAAGACCATCCTAAATATCGACGAATGTTCAAACAGGTCCGGGATGAAAAAAAAATCCTGCGCGACGTTCGCGGAATTTTGCTCCATAAAGACGGCTCTCCGCGCCTGCTCAATTTCAACGGTGCCCCGAATATGGATAAGGATGGAAAAATCATCGGCATGGTGGGTTTCCTGAAAGATATCACGGAGCAGGATAAATTACAGGCCCAACTCCTGCACGCGCAAAAAATGGAAGCAATCGGAGTGCTTGCCGGCGGGGTGGCCCATGATTTTAATAATTTACTCCAGGCCATCAGTGGGTATGCGGATTTGTTGTTGCTTGATCTGGACGAAAAGTCCGGAGGCTTCAGTGAATTGCAGGAAATCCGGCAAACCGCCCGGCGGGGGGCCGAGTTGACCAAGCATCTGCTTACCTTCAGCCGCAAATTGGAAAGCAAGCTGCGCCCCATCTCCCTGAATCATGAAATCCAGCGAGTGCGTAATCTGCTGGAAAGAACCATACCGAAAATGATCCGCATTGAATTAAAACTGATGCCGGAGCCTACCATCATTAATGCCGACCCTGTTCAGATTGAGCAGGTCCTGATGAATCTCGGCGTGAATGCCAGGGATGCCATGCCGGAGGGCGGCCTGTTGTCCATTAAGACGGAAAGAATGGTGCTGGACAGCCAATTTTGTAAAACCCACCTGCATTTGACTCCCGGAGAATATTTTTGCATCACCTTCAGCGATACCGGAATGGGGATGGACAGCCATATATTGGAACATATTTATGAACCGTTTTTTACTACCAAGAAAGCTAGAAAAGGTACCGGGCTGGGTCTGTCGATAGTATATGGGATCGTAAAAAATCATGGCGGCTATATCCTCTGTGAAAGCAAGCCGGCAAAAGGAACCACATTTAAAATATACTTCCCTGTGCTGGATCAAGGGGCGGTTTCGGTATTGCCCGTGACAGTGCTGCGGGAAAAGGATGCTTCCCTGATGGGAACTGAAACCATCATGTTGGTGGACGATGATATCAAAGTGCGTCAGGTGGGCGAAAAAATTCTCAAGAAATTCGGCTATAAAATGATAACAGTCTCCTCCGGTGAGGCGGCCCTTAAAGGGTTTCGCCGTAAATACCAGCAGATTGATCTTGTGCTGCTGGATGTAAATATGCCGGGAATGGGCGGGAAACGCTGTCTGGAAGAAATGCTGAAAATCAAACCCGACGCCAAAATTATCATTACAACCGGTTATCCGGTGAGCGATCAATATAAACGGGAAATCGCCGGCCGGATCGCCGGTTATATCAACAAGCCCTATGTATCGGAAACCCTCTTGCGCAAAACACGGGAAGTCCTGGGCCGACGGTAAAATTTTAATTTGCCTTTCCTATCCGCATTTGGCAACACATTTGATTTCCACCAAGGCGTTTTTGGGGAGACTGCTGACCGCCACCACGGCCCGGGCAGGTTTGTGGTCTGAGAAAAATTCCCGATAGATCGTATTAAATTCGGTGAAGCGCTCCATGGCTGTGAGATACACGTCCACTGAAATAACACGGTCATAGCCACTTCCGCCGGCTGCTAAAATTGCGCCGAGATTCTGGAGAACCCGGCGCGTCTGCCGGTCGAATTCAGGGCCGACCAGTTCGCCGGTTACTGGATCCAAGCCTATTTGGCCGCTGATGAAAAGCCAACCGCCAACTGCGATTGCTTGGGAATATGGGCCGATGGCTGCCGGTGCGGAAGTGGTTTGGACTGTTTTGAGTTCCATGAATATCCCTCCTTTTGTTATTGATTGTGTTCCTTATATCCATCAACCTAATTCATTGTAAATTATTTTTTTTGCCCGGGCCTTAAGCTTGTCTCCTTGCCGGAGCTGCTGTATATTGGGAATAAAGAAAAACACCGATATGAAGAGCGAGGAACCTGATGACTCCCTTTTATTTCCGTTGTCCTGACTGTGGAACCCGGAACCGAATTCCAGCGGACAAGGTTGGAAAAAGCGCCAAATGCGGCAAATGCAGCGCTGTCATGGATACCAACGAGTTGCGCATTCAGGCGCCGGTTACCGTGATGGACAAGGATTTCAGCCGGCTGATATTGAAGTCGCCCCTGCCGGTGCTTTTGGACTGCTGGGCGCCCTGGTGCGGTCCTTGTCAAATTCTTGGACCTGTATTGACGGAACTGGCCGCTGCCTGGCAAGGTAAAATCCGCATCTGCAAATTGAATGTGGATCAAAATCCGGAGACTGCCGCCAGATTTCATGTTCGCAGTGTGCCCACCCTCTTGATCTTTGATAAAGGGCAGTTGCAGGACAGTATGGCCGGTGCCCTGCCCAAGCACCAGATCATGCGAAAAATGGCCGCCTATTTGTAGGGTGGTAAATCTAAAGAACAGTGCAAGATGGATCTACTAGACCATAAATGCAGCCTGATCATCAAAGAAATTTTGGATTGGCTTCAGCATGGAATTCACATGGATGCTTCCATACAAGCCTACATCCATTCTACTTTTGCCGTTGCAAGGCCCGCGGAGATCAGGCTTATCCTGGATCAGGAAGGGGGTTGCGAAAAGGATACGCTCTTGGATTTGTTGTTTTACCCAACTGGGGCCATTCAGAATCGTTTAGAGCCAATCCTGGCGGATTGCTGCTTTGATCCACAGGATGAGCAATACATTGCCGAGCATATTATAAATGCACAGCCCCAAGCCATGATCCACTATCCAGGTAGCGGTGCCATAACGACCATCAGGGTTCCGGCTGAATCCATTCAGAATCTGATCAAGCGTCTGCGCCTTTCAAAACATCCGGATATAGCCTTGTTGCAAACAATTAAAGCGCATATTCCGGAAGCGGAATGCTTTTCCATTCTGGTGAGAATCCGCAATGCAGACCTGCCGTGCGATGCTGGCGTGGTTGAGTTTTTAAATCTTTTTTTTAAAACAATTCAATACGATGAATCCTATTTCAGGGACTGCTTGGATTTTATCTTGACCTTTCTATCTGAACTTTCCAGCTTCGATGATATTTGTGGAGCACTGATAGTTAAAAAGCATAGACTGGTCGCCCTTCTCAGGCGGGCTGAAAATTTTACCGGTCGATTGCGAAGAGCCAATGCGGAAATGATGATGCTTTCCGGTCAAAAAGAACCTTACCTGAATTCAGAGAGCCTGCGCAAAACCATGGGCATTATTGATCTGCTGACAGTGAAATTGTTCGGACAAGCCAAGCAAATCCCTATTTACAAAAAAGTGCGGTTGGGATACACAATTCCTTTATTGTTTTTATTGTAAATACTTTCAGGTTGGATAGGATTTCGATCATGAAGAAAAAGATATTGAATATCCTTTTGCATGCCGTTCTTTTGGTGGTTGTCGTGGGCATCGCCCAGCCGGGCTTCTGTCTGAAGGCAACATCGGTGGAAAAGACGGAGACAACCGAGAGGGAAGAAACCCAATTAACATTGAACGCGCTTCTTGAAAAAATAGAAGCAAGCTATCCAGTCGCCGGTTTTTCAGCGGATTTCATTCAGGTCTCCACGCTGAAGGCCATGCAAATCAGCGACAATGCTTCCGGCCGGGCCTTGTTCAAACGGCCCGGCATGATGCGCTGGGAATATGAAAAGCCGGAGCGCCAGCAAATCATAACAGACGGAAAAAATCTCTGGGTATACCGACCGGATGACAAGCAGGTTTCGGTGGGTTCTTTCCCGGCCTTTTTCGGCGATGGAAAAGGCGCGAGCTTCTTGTCGGACATCAATCTGTTGCGGAAAAAATTCCACATCATTCTAATGGGCCGGAACGATGGGGGCGACTATCTGCTGCACCTTAAGCCCATGGAGCCCAATCCGGACATTGCCCAGATCCAGTTGACAGTATCCAAAAAGACATTTTTCGTCTACCAGGTGGTTACCCTGAATTCATACGGCGATGAGACCCGCATCGAGCTGACCCGCATTGAACCCAAAGAAACATTGGACAACGAGCTTTTCAATTTTAAAATTCCTGAAAATACGGATGTCATTCAACTGAACGAATAAACCCTGAGGGCCACATGCAAAGCGCAATACGCCGGCTGGTGAAAGAAAAAAAAGCAATCATTTTGGCGCATAACTATCAGCCGCCGGAAATTCAGGACCTGGCTGATCTGTGCGGCGATTCATTGGAATTGAGCATCAAGGCGGCCCAGACCGATGCGGAAATCATCGTTTTTTGCGGGGTGCACTTCATGGCAGAGACCGCATCCATTTTATCCCCGCAGAAGACCGTCTTGCTTCCCAGGGAAGACGCCGGCTGCCTCATGGCGGACATGATCGATCCCGAATCCTTGAAACTGAAGATCGATCAACTACCCCCCATGCCGGTGGTCACCTATGTGAATTCTACAGCCGCGGTCAAGGCGCTTTCCACTATCTGCTGCACTTCCGCCAATGTCATCGATGTGGTCAACAGCTTGGATGCCCCTGAAATTTTAATGACTCCGGATCGCAATCTGGCCCGTTACGCCGCAGCTCATACCAATAAAAAAGTGCATATCTGGGACGGTTTCTGTCCCACCCATGAATGGTTGACCGTGGAAGATGTGGAACAAGCCAAAAAAGCCTACCCCAACGCGGTTTTCATCGCCCATCCGGAATGCCGGCCGGAAGTTGTGGCCATGGCCGATGTGGTGGCCAGCACTTCCGGCATGCTCCGGCATGTGCGCCAATCCAGCCGTACAGAATTCATCATCGGCACGGAAAAGGGCTTGCTCTATCCCTTGCAAAAGGATAATCCGGACAAACGCTTTTATCCTGCCTCTGAAAAAATGCTGTGCAAGAACATGAAAAAGATTGGTCCAGAGGATGTTGTCCGAAGCCTTGAAACCATGAGCGGCGAAGTCAAGGTGCCTGAGGAAATCCGGGTGCCGGCCCTGGCCGCTGTGCAGCGCATGATCGATCTGGCCCTGAAAAAAAGAGCTTCCTGATTGCTTCTTTGCTCCCGCCGACGTCTAATGGGCTCAAGCCCCGGGCTGTTGTGCGGATACATGGGGGGCATACCCCCTCTATCCATGAATTCGTGCCGCTTGTAAAAATGTCTTTTCAGACCTTGATCATCGTTTCGTATCCTCCTTTGTGGGAGCGGCTTCCAGCCGCGATTAGGCCGAAGCGATTCTCGTAATTGAAGAGCAACATTAAACAAAGCATAGATAACTGAAAAAGAACCGCGAATGAACGCAAATGGACGCGAATATTAACTGCATTTGAATCCAAACAGATAAAGCAGTGCGGTCTTTCCCGGCCCATGACCGGCAAGAAAGACCTGACTCTTTACAACCGAATATGGATCGGCCCTATCCAGGGTTGGGGCTTGGTCTGTCCATCACTCAGCGTCTGGTCAATTTGCATGGCAGTGTCCTGGGGCTCAAAAGCCGCCCTGGAGGTGGAACAATCTTTTTCTTTCAACTGCAGCCGGCGAAAAATTTCTCAGCAGAACCCGCACCGGTAGCCGTGTCCCGGCGTTATATTGAGGATTCTGCGGAATTTTTAAGGGCAGTCACACCAAACCGCGAAGCCCCAGGCCAGACCCTAGCCGTAGATGGGAAACAGGCCCGATGCATCCTGATCGTGGATGACGAACCCATTAATCAACAACTGGTGTGCAACCATTTAAGCGCAGAGGGTTTTCAGGTCCGGGTGGTAGGCAACGGCCTAGTAGCCTTGGAAATGGTGGCAGCGGAAACACCGGACCTGTTATTGCTGGATATCATGATGCCACAGTTGAACGGCTTTGAAGTCTGCCGCAAACTCAGGGAAACCTATGAACTGTATGAATTGCCCATCATTCTGCTTACAGTTCGAAACCGCCTCACGGATCTGGTGCAGGGGCTTCAGAGCGGGGCCAATGACTATCTTACCAAACCATTTTTTAAAGAGGAGTTGCTCTCCCGCATCAACACGCTTCTGGAAGCCAAGTCAGCGGTGGAACGACTCAAACAAAACCAGCGCCTGCTGGAAGAGATTCAGCGGCGTAAAACCGCCGAGGAAGAGCTGCGGGCATCCCAGCGGCGGTTAGCCAGGATCCTGGACAGCGCCGAGGATGCCATCCTGGCGGTGGATGCCCTCGGCCTTGTTCGCTTCTTCAACCAGGGCGCGGAGAAGCTGTTCGGCTGTTCCTTGAATGAAGCCTTGAATCAACATCTTGAAATGTTGTTTGATGACGATTTCCTGGCGGAATTTAATACCATCGTGGGGGCCGGCCGGAATCAATCGTCGCCCTGATCGCGCGTGCAGAGCAATTGCTTCAGGAATTGATGCTTTCGTTGCGGGCTAGTGATTATTATGATCAACTCATTTCAGTAATAACTGGAACGCCAAGCCCCAGCTTGGCAGCGGCGGGACGATGTTTTAATACTGGATGGGATTCATGTGGATATAGACCAGGCAATTGAGCAGAATTTCGAAAAATTTCTACTTGACTTTGGGTAGTTCTTCCGATATCCACAAACCAAGTCTGATGAACAATTGAAAAGGCGTTTATTCATGCAATCCTGTTTTTCAATGCTTCCAACCCTACACTCCGACCGGATGAACGGTAAGGCCGTCTTGCGCCGTTGCGCCACCTTGTGGACCAAGCGCATCATCGTAGCCGAAAAGGGGGGAAAACCGCCTAATTGATTGAATAAATAATATAAGACGGAAAAACCCCTTTCGGAAGCTGATCTGAAAGGGGTTTTTTATTTGGAAAGTTATATCTGCATTCAGGAGAAGAAAGATGGACCAACCAGATTCGGAAAACGGGAATTTGCCTTTTTGGGCGGCGGTGAGTGCCGCCTTGCTTTGCATCACTTTCGGCGCCAATGCCGTGGCGGTCAAGTTCAGTCTGGACGGCATCGGTGTTTTCACCTCGGCGGGGCTCCGCTTCGGCATCGCGGCCCTGGCCATTGCCGGCTGGGCCTGGGTAACCGGCCGCTCTTTGGGATTCAGAAAGGATCAGAGCGGGCATATCTTCCTGCTGGCCGTCATTTTTGCAGTGCAGATGGCGTTTTTCTATCTGGGGCTGCAGAAAACCTATGCTTCCCGGGCCACCCTGATCGCCAACATGCAGCCCTTTTTCGTGCTGCTGTTGGCACATTTTTTCATTCCTGGCGACGGCATTACTATCGGTAAAACCGCCGGTATCGGCCTGGGCTTCACCGGTATCCTGTTTCTGCTTGCCGAAAAGAGCAACATCACCACAGAGTTGCGCTGGGGGGATCTGTACTCCTTCTGTGGTGTACTGCTGTGGGCCATGAATACGATTTATTTGAAACGGATTCTGCCCGGCTTCAAATCCTATCATCTGGTTTTGTATCCCATGGGATTGGCCGCGCCGGTGTTCCTCATCATGGGTTATGTTCTGGATCGGCCAATGATTCATCATCTGGATACGGCCATTGTCGCCAGCCTGCTGTATCAAAGCTTGGTGTCCGCCGCCTTTGGATTTGTCTGCTGGACCGCCTTGCTTAAACGCTTCGGCGCGGTTTCCATGCATACCTATCTCTTTTTGCTGCCCATCACCGGGGTACTGCTGAGCGGGGTTGTTTTGCAGGAGCCGATTGCTTCCCATGGTGTTTTGACCGCCTTGATTTGTGTTTCCGTCGGCATCCTGCTGGTACACTCCCGATTCGCCATCCGTTAAAGCAGGATGACGCAGCCGGGAAGGCCCTGCGCCGCCGTTCCGAAGGCGGCGGCGCTTGGATTCCGACTAGTCAATTTAGGGAATATGCCTCATTCATAGGCCAGTGATTCCCTGGTGGTCATTCGGTCGGCATTGCGGGCTGGAAAATATGTGGCGGCCAGGGCTCCAAAAAAAATCAGAAGAACCCAGGCGCCTACTCCGCCTAGGGAAATCGTAAAGGGCAAAGGGGCCCGGAAAGCCATAGTACCGAGAAAACTTCCCAGCGCTTTGGACAGCAGCATGGCCAAGACTTTGGCAAACACCAGACTGAGTAGTCCGATGAACAGGCCTTCGGCCATCACCAGATAATAGATGTCCCGGCTGGAGGCGCCCATGGCCCGCAGCACGCCCAGTTCCCGGGTGCGTTCCAGGATGTTCATGCTCATGGCAGCGGCGAGGCCGATAATCCCGACAGAGGCCATCAGCAGGGCCATGACCAGCAGGGAGCGGATCAGCACCTTCATGTGATCGGCCACGGCATTGCGGATATCCGTCATAAGATAGGTTTCCAGAATGGGAGTGTTGGAAGATGATAGTAATGCTTCGACCACCCGGCCGGCTTGTTGAATGCTTTCCCCATCACCATGATGAAAAGCCACGCGCACCAGATTGCCGGTGTCGGACAATCCAAGGGCATGGTTCAATTCCCGTCGCGCAGTGTAAGCGCTGGCAGAAGGGGACCCCAGGTCTTGGATGAAGCCCACAACATGCCAGCGGGTCGCTCGGCCTTCCACCCAAAGGGTGAGCTCCTGGCCGACCTGAATATCCGGCATCTGAAAGCGGGCCATGTGATTCAAGACGACTTCTTGCTTTCCATCCGGCCCCAGCCAGCGGCCTTCCAGGACGGGAAAGCGAATCAGCTCCGAATCCGGTTCCAGGCCGAAGATATAGGCGCTGCCGTGGCGCTTGTCCGGATAAGTGCGGATCGGATGAAACGCCAGGCCCCGGTCAAAGGCCATGGGCAGCATTTGCCAGCCTTCCACGGCTTTAACTTCCGGGAGCATGCGGATTCGGTCCGGCAGGGTGGAATCTACGGCGCGGGTTTCCGCCAAGCGGATTTCCAAATCATATAAGCGTACCTTTTGGATTTTCTGAATATTGGTATCCCAGGCCTTGGAAATATTGAGGGTCGTCATAAACAGGCCGCCGCCGGCCGCAAGCAGCAACAGGGTCATAACCAGGCGGGTTTTTTGCCGGAAAATATTACGGACGGCCAAATTCAGGCTGGGATTGCTGAAGCGGAGACGGACTTTGCTGGTTGCCGCAAGCGCCGGTTTTGACGGCAGCGACTGGGAAATGCCGTAATTGCCGAGAGCCGTGCGAATGCTCATCTTGCCGGCCCGGCGTACCGGCAGGAAAGCCATGCATACAGGCACCAGCAAACCGGAAAATAGTTGAACCATGGGCGCCCATAATGGTGGGCTGCTGTTCTGGATGGTCACATTCAACAGGTCGGCCACGGCTTCAATCAGAAGCCAGGATAATAAGCGGCTGACGGGCAGGCCGAGGCCGACGGCCGCAAGGGCAATGAGGACAATCATGCCGAGATAAATGGCGGCGATTTGCCCGGAGCGGGCCCCCAGCGCTTTCATGACTCCGATTTCCCGGATCTGTCTTACCATCAGGGTGCTGATGACTACCGCCGTCAGGATTGCTCCCAAGATCAGGGTGGCAAAGCCGAAAAGCGCAAACAGGGAAAGGACCGCGGTCATTTGCCCCTGGTGGGGATGAAAACGCGGCGGCGGTACCTGCACTTCATGGACTTTCTGCCCGTGTCGGACCAACCATTGGGCCACCGCGCCGGCCCTGGTTTCTATTTCCCCAACCTGGGCATTGGGATTGTCAAACAACAGGCGTAATTCGTCAAAGCCTTGTGATTCCCCCAAAAGGCGCAAGGTTTTTAGGGAGATATAGCCGTATCCCAGATTTTCCTGCCAGGCCGGGGCCAGACCCGGGTCATGCACCACACCGCTGATGACCATATCCATTTCTGTCCCATGGGGCGTCTTAACCAGGATCTTTTCTCCAGGCCTCGCCTGCATCACCCGCAGGGCGGTGCGCTCCACCAGCATGGTGCCTTCCGGAGGAGGCCAGGCCCCGGAGATCGGCTTGAACCGATTCAGTTTAAGGTGGCTAAAATCATCCACCACCATCAACAGCAAGGGCAGCCAGTCTGGTCCAATTTTCATCCTGGCCAGGATCATGGCGCGTTTTTCAACTGCGGCAACTCCAGGCAGGGACGCTACGACCTGGTCCAGCTCATCTGAAACCCCTTGGGATTCCAGCTTGATGGTGGCCATGGCCGGCATAGTGCCCAGGTAATTGGCTTGTATTTCCCTTGAAAGCACGGCATAGGCATCCAAAATCGAGCCGATGGCGACAACGCCGAGGGCAATGGCCAGCACCAGCAGGGCGGTTTTGCCCGGAGCCTTTGCAAGATCCCGGACTATCTTTTTGCTTTGCGCACTGAGCATATTGCCCCCTTCCAATGTGTGTCTGCGGATTCATGGATGCGGCCATCGGAAATGCTGAAGACCTTTTGAAAGTATTTGGCAAAGGCGTTTTCATGGGTCACGATCAGAACTGTTTTCCCGGATTGGGCCAGGCTTTGAAACAAGGCAAAAATGGTCTCGGCGGTTTGGGAGTCAAGATTGCCGGTGGGCTCATCGGCAACCACGATGGGCGGATCATTGGCAAGCGCCCGCGCAATGGCCGCCCGTTGTTGTTGTCCGCCGGAAAGCGCTGCCGGAAATTTGTGGGCCTGGTCCGCAATGCCCACCACGCGGAGCAATTCCAGGGCCTTTGAAGACCTTTGGGATTTTTTATGGATCCGGCAAAAATCCATGGGTAGGACCACGTTTTCCAGGATGGTGAGGGTGGGCAGGAGTTGAAAGAACTGGAATACGATCCCCACATTTTTCCCGCGCCAACCGGCGAGTTCGTCTTCGCTCAGGGCTTCGATGGCGCGGCCGGCCACGGTAATGCGGCCCTTGGTGGGCCGGTCGATTCCGGCGATCATGTTGAGCAGGGTGGTTTTGCCGCTGCCGGATTTGCCGGTCAAGGCCGTCAGGCTGCCCTGGGGGATTCGCAACGAGATATCTGTCAAGGCCTGAAAATTTCCAGCACCGGCAGGAAAGTTCTTATGCAGATTTTCGATAATAATATCTTCTTCTTTCATTTTTCCGCCTTTCCATAGTAAAATATCTGTCCAAAAGCATTTATGCCGAAATTGCCATATTCCAATGGAAAAGGATTGCTACAAGACGAAAATGTTTTGATTTTTTACGCAAAAGAAAAACGACATGAAACCCGGTGCCACGACTTCCATCAGCCTGATTCACATGCTCCTCAACTTCATATCAAGCTATGGGATAAATCCGCAGACGATTTGCAAATCCGCCGGATTGACGTCAAACCTGCTGGAAAATATGGATGGCCGAGTGCCCCATGAAAAGTATGAAGCTGTCTGGAAAGAAGCGCTTTTACAAACCGGCGACCCCAATTTGGGCCTGCATTTCGGGGAACAGATCGGGAGCCATGGCAGCGGGCATATTTTGTTTTATGTCACGGCCAATTGCCCGGATCTGGGAACAGCCCTTGAAAAAATTTGCCGGTATCATTGCTTGTTGTCGGACGGGGGGCGGCCCCAAATGAAAACCGATGAACGCTACGGGTATTTCATAACCGAACATAGCGGCAGGGATGCCCTGGTGGACCGCCACACTTCAGAAGCCATAGCTGTTTCCATGGTCAAACTCATTCCGCATCTGACCAATCAGAAGGATTTGCAGCCGCTGGAAGTCCGTTTTCAGCATCCACGGCCTGGCGACATAACAGAACATGAGCGCATTTTTCATGGGTCTGTACGATTCGGACAGGTGCGCAATGAAATCATCATACACCGCCGGCATTTGCGCCTGCCGCTCTGCCTTGCCGATGCCGAGCTGCTGGAAACCCTTGAAAGCCATGCCAGCAAAATGCTGGCACGCTTGTATCCGGCTGATACCCTTACGGATAAAGTGTCGCACATATTGGGGGAAAAATTGCGCGGTGAGACGCCGGATATTGATTCCCTGTCCCGGACCCTGGGCATGAGCACCCGCAATCTACAGAACAAATTGAAAAAGGAAGGCACGACCTATCAGAAGCTCTTGGACCAGGCCAGGAAGGAAATCGCCCTGGCCTATCTGAAAAACCCGGATATCTCCATGGTGGAAATCGCCTTGCTCCTGGGATATGCGGAGCAAAGCGCTTTCAACCATGCCTTCAAACGCTGGACCGGGTCCACTCCCCAGCAGTATCGCCAACAGGTCTGAAGGAAACGAAAAAAAGAGTTTCAGCCTTGATCCTGTTTTCGGCCATCCTTGATGGTGGGAGCGGCTTCCAGCCGCGATTCGGTAAAAGTGCTGATTCTGGTCTATTTTTCTTCTGATGATATCTATTCCGTTTTCACACAGGACCCCAACACATAGGCGCATTGCTCGTCTTTGTTGAAAAAGCAGCCGGTATTGCCGTTGTAAGCGATTTTTTCCACCCTGCCGTCTTTGAGGGTGAAGGTGACCTCGCAATAGCGCCGGGTGCGGTGAAACATGCCATGGGTATTGCCTTCGGCGCTGTAGGTTAAAAATTCCAGGTTGTCCAACCGCTCGGAACGAACCGGCACCCCAGCGCAGGAAAGCAGATCGGCCTTGGTCATTCCGATCATGTCGGTCCTGGCCTGTTGGGCCAATTTTGCCCGTTTATGGCAGGCGCAGCCGGTCTGGATGACCATCAGCATGATGATCATAGCGAATACAACCCATTTTGCGGATTTCGGCATCTTCTTTTTCCTCCTCTATGCAATTATTTCGTTGATGTTGAAAATATCCATACCATATTTTCGCTTTTTATCCGAATTTGCAAACCAAGTGCCTTTTCTATATCACCTGCATTGACTGATATGCCTTTCTGATTTGTAACGGTTTGTATCAAATTGTAACGGCGGCACCGGCAGGAGCGGGGGATGAGATTCCCATTGAAACCGTGATCACGAATCTGGTAGAAATGGCTGCAGGTCGGGCAGTCGCAAGGCCGAAATTCAGCCAGGAAATACATCCATGAATACATGCATTCGCATCGCCATCATGGCCATGGGGTTCAGCGGCCTGGTAGCCGAGGTGCTGCTGTTACGGGAATTCCTGATTGTCTTTTCAGGCAACGAGCTATGCATCGGCATCGTCCTCGCCAATTGGCTGATACTTGAGGCCGTTGGATGCTACTTTGCCGGCCGGCAAGCTGAGAAAGCCGAAAATCAAATTGACACCTTTTCATTTTTAACAATTCTTTTTTCCATCTCCTTACCGGCGGCGATTTATCTGATACGCATCCTGAAAAGGATCAGCGGGGTTTCCATTGGTGAAAGCCTCGGCTTATTGTCGATGTTGTATTCCTCCTTTCTTATCCTGATGCCGGCAAGCACCTTACACGGCGCATTATTTACTTGCAGTTGCCGGATTTATTCCAGGTTTTCAGGCGCTGAAACCGCTGCCGCAGGCAGGGTTTATATTTATGAAACCGTGGGTACGATCATCGGCAGTATTGTCTGCACATATGTCTTCATTCCCTATCTGAATACATTTCAGGCCGTCGCAATACTCGCCCTGTTGAACTTTTCGTCCTGTCTTGTATTGTTTGTCCCTTTTCGGAAAGCCGGCCTGTTTCCAAAAAAAATTCTCGTCGGCCTGGGCGTGCTGATCTTTTTTTCCGGTTATCTGGTCTTCAGTCATCAGGCGGATAAACTGCATCATTATTCGATTAAAGCCCAATGGCAGAACCACAATATCGTTCATTACCAGAATTCCCAATACGGCAATATCTGTGTGATCGAAAACCAAGGGCAATATATTTTTTTCCTGGACGGTATTCCCAATATTATAACGCCTATTCCGGATATTGCTTTTGTGGAAGAATTCGTTCATCTGCCCCTGCTTGCCCATCCTGAGCCTAAAAAACTGCTTATCCTGAGCGGGGGGGCGGGCGGCATGATCCATGCGGTCTTGAAGCATTCATCAATAGAGACGGTGGAGTATGCCGAGCTGGACCCGCTGGTCCTTGAACTGATCAGAAAATTTTCCACAGCGTTGACCGAATCTGAATTGAATGATCCAAGAGTAAAGATAAAGCATATTGACGGCCGTCTTTTGTTGAAAACAAAGCAGGACCGATATGACATGATCTTGCTGGGGATCATGGACCCATCGAATCTACAAGCGAATAGACTGTTTACAAAGGAGTTCTTTGCCCTTGTGCAAGCAAGACTGACCCAAGGCGGCATGCTGGTTATGGGGCTGCCCGGCTCTTTAACATATTTGAATGTTGAGCTGAAAAACCTGAACAGTTGTATTTTTCATACCCTGAAAAGCGTATTTGCTTATACCAGGGTCATTCCCGGTGACGGCCACAATCTCTTCCTTTCATCCGATTCTCCGGACATTTCATCCATTGACAGGCTGCAGATAGTGCAAAGACTTATTCAGCGGGGCATCGAAGCCGAGACCGTCATGCCCTGGCATATTGAGAATAAGCTGCATCCCGGCTGGCAGGAGTGGTTCACGGGTTTTATTGAGGGCGGCAGTCAAAAGCTCAATTATGACTTCAAACCCCTGGGATTGTTTTACAGCCTAGCCCATTGGAATACCCTGTTTGCGCCTGGTTTCCACGGGATCTACAGGCAGTTTGAAGGGATAAGCCTGGAGATTCTGCTTTTCCTGTTTGTCCTCTTGATTCTTCTTTATTTCCTTTTCAGATCCAAAAGCAAAGGGCTTTCACAGGCCGGCATCCCCTTTTCCATTGCCGCCACCGGGTTTGCCGGAATGACTTTTAACCTGATTCTGATCTTTGCATTTCAATCGATTTATGGATATGTGTTTTCATGGATCGGATTGATTATAGCCGCTTTTATGGCAGGTGTGGCTTGTGGAGCCGCGCTTATAACCAAAACGTCGGCATGGCTGAAAAATTGTTTTGCGCTATACCTAAAAATTGAATTCACGATAGTCGGTTTTGCGCTTGTGCTGCCGTTTGCATTTCTTTGCGCACATCCATATTGGGAAGGCCGGGCCGTATTCTTTTCTTTCAAGATATTGTTTTTTATCATGGCGCTTATCGGCGGTATGTTGATCGGGTCCCAATTTCCTTTGGCAAACAAGCTGTATCTTGGCAAGGGGGCAAGTGTAAGTAAAACAGCCGGATTGCTTTATGCTTCCGATCTGCTGGGCGGATGGCTTGGCGGAATTGCCGGCGCTGTCGTGCTTTTGCCTGTGCTCGGTCTTGCCGGCACCTGCATAACAGTGGCATTGCTGAAATTGACAAGTTTCATAGTCATCATAACCCGGCCTGAAGCCTATTCAAGATGAGGTGAAAGATGAAGGATTTTTTTTATAAAATCTTTACACGCCGAAATTTTCTGAAAAACGCGGCTGATCTTTGTTTTAAACTGGGACTGGCTTGGATTTTCCTGGATGGTTTCAAGACATGGGCTTCCGGCAAAGAAGCCAAGACCGAAGTAAAGAAAAACGGTAGTACAAGCAGCGTTTTTAAGCCGGCCTATCTCAGACTTCACAAAACCGGTGAACTGAAAAAACGCGCCGCAGAACTCTGGGCCGTTATGGAAGAATGCCGGCTCTGCCCGCGCAAATGCGGGGTCAATCGCCTTGCAGGCATGCGCGGCTTCTGCCAAGCACCCGGTGCCGAATTGGTTGTTTCAGCCTTTCACCCCCATTTCGGCGAAGAAAGACCGCTGGTTGGAAAGGGCGGTTCCGGGACCATCTTTTTAACCCATTGCAATTTGCGGTGTGTCTTTTGCCAGAATTGGGAAATCAGTCAGCTTGGCCGGGGCGCTGAAAAAAAGCTTGAGGAGCTCGCCGCAATGATGCTGCAGCTCCAAAAAAACGGTTGCCATAATTTGAATCTTGTTACTCCGACCCATTATTCGCCGCATATCCTAAAGGCCCTTGATCTGGCGGCCGGGAAAGGACTGCGCCTGCCGGTGGTATACAACACCTCCGGCTGGGAGCGCCAGGAGATACTCGCGTTTCTGGACGGGATCGTGGATATCTACCTGCCGGATTTCAAATACTGGGACCATGACTTGTCGGCAAAATACTCCTCCGGCGCCAAGAGCTACCCTCAGGTTACCCGTGAAGCCATCCTGGCCATGCATCAACAGGTAGGGGTGGCCAAACCGGCCCAGGACGGCATCATGCAACGGGGCCTGATGATCCGGCATTTGGTCATGCCCAATGATACCGGCGGATCGGAAAAAATCATGGCGTGGATCGCCGAAAATCTGCCCAAAGACACCTATGTCAATATCATGGCCCAGTATAACCCGGTTTTTAAAGCCTATGATTATCCGGAGCTGTCAAGGCGAATAACCGGCGCCGAGTATACCAAGGTAGTAAAGAGGGCCAAAGAACTGGGACTCACAAATCTGGATGTCCAAGGATATTGGTGGTTGTAATGTCGGTGGTCAAACCTTTTTTTGACGTAAAAAACATATTGTCGAATCATGATAATATAATATGCCGGTTCAATTTAAAATCACCGTGACCAAATGAAGACCATTAAGAATCATAACCGTCAACCAGACCACCATGCTGATGCCCACCGCAGCCGCCGCAATATCTTTGATGACCTTTAGTTTGCGAATGGGGCGAAAACCGGGCTCGCCGGTGCCGAAAAATTTATTGCGCATGCAACCTCCGGATTTTTTTCTCCGCCTCCATTCCCAGTAATACCAGGGCGGAAGCGACAAAGGCGATCAGCAGATCCATTGCACCCAAGGCGGTGACATTGAAAAACGAAGCGACGACCGGCACGTAGATCACGATCAATTGCAGGCCGACAACCGCAAAAGCCATTCCGGCCAGCAACCGATTGCCGGTAATGCCTGTGGTGAGCAGGGATTCTTTTGTCGAGCGGGATGCCAGAGCCTGAAAAATTTGGGCAAATGCCAGAAAAGTAAAGACCATGGTTTGCCATTCGGGGCGTCCGGTGTAGTAATACCAGGAACCGACACCCAAAGCCAGTACACCGATCAATATGCCGATCCCAATCACGCGGAGACTTGCGCTTCGCGAGAATACACCTTCCCCGGGTGAATGGGGCGGGCGGTTCATGGTGTCGCTTTCCGGTTGCTCGATGCCCATTCCCAAACCCAATAATCCGTCGGTGAGCAGGTTTAACCATAAAAGCTGCAAGGGCAAAAGCGGGATCGGTTTCCCGATAAATGGAGCGAGCAGCATCACCAGCACCTTGCCGATATTGCCGGCCACACTGAAATGAACGAATTTGCGGATGTTATCGTAGATGGTGCGACCTTCTTTCACCGCCGCCACAATGGAGGCGAAATTATCGTCCAGCAACACCATATCCGCTGCCTCCTTGGACACATCCGTGCCGGTGATTCCCATGGCAACTCCGATATCGGCCCTTTTCAAGGCCGGGGCATCGTTGACCCCGTCGCCGGTCATGGCGACAATATGACCGCGTTCCTGTAATGCCTGAATTATTCTTAGTTTATGCTCGGGCGAGACCCGGGCATACACCGTTATTTCATCCACCAGGCCTTTCAATTCATCATCGGACAGTTTTTCAATCTCAGATCCGGTCAACACCCGTCCGGCTTCGGCAATACCGAGTTGGCGGGCGATTTCCGCTGCGGTAAGGGGGTGATCGCCCGTTATCATGACTGTGCGGATACCGGCGGTTTTGGTCAAGGCCACGGCGGCCTTTACTTCTTTGCGGGGCGGGTCGATCATGCCGAATAGACCAATAAAGGTGAGATCCTGCTCCAGATCACTTTGAATTTTTTCCGGCACTTCCTTCAGCAGCCGGAAGGCGATACCGAGAACCCGCATGCCCTTTTGAGCCAGGCGGTTGTTTGCCGCCTCAATGCGCTGACGGTACCCTTCATCCATTTTAAGAGAGATTCCATTTACCCAGACCCGGTTTGATACATTCAACAAACCGTCCACACTTCCCTTTGTAAAGGCGATATAACCGTTATCACCCCGTTCCAGGCATCCAAGAAGTGTGGGTTCATCAGAAGGCAAAACGTGCACGGTGGTCATACGTTTTCGTTCCGAATCAAAGGGAAGCTCGGCGGCCCGTGGGAAGGATGAATCAAGGGGGTTTTTCCGGTAGCCGATTTTTGCAGCCGCCACCACCAGCGCACCTTCAGTGGGGTCTCCGATCGTGTGATAGCGATCATCGCCTTCATCAATCAGACGAGCGTCATTGCAAAGCGCCCCGCCCATGGCTGTGAGCGATAACGCGGACTGCGCCGGCTCACCCAGACACTGGACCGCAACGAATGAACCGTTTTTTTTCAACTCTTCGGTTAGGTTTAAGGCATGATCGGCCACATCCAGTAATACAACGGACATCTTGTTTTCGGTAAGCGTTCCGGTTTTATCGGAGCAGATCACGGTTACCGATCCCAGGGTCTCCACTGCGGGGAGCTTGCGGATCAGGGCGTTTTTTTTCAGCATACGCTGGGCTCCGATGGCCAGGGTAATGGTTACTACGGCCGGAAGGCCTTCCGGCACGATGGCCACGGCAATACTCACGGCGGTCAGCAGCATGTGACGAAGCTCATCACCCCGCATAATTCCCAGCACCGCGATAAGCAAGGCTATGCCCACTCCCGCTGCGGCCAAATTCAAACCAAGGGCATCCAGGCGTTTTTGCAGGGGGGTTAGCCCCGCCCCGCTCTTCTGGATGAGATCGGCGATTTTGCCCAATTCCGTGCGCATGCCTGTCTCGACCACCAAACCCAGGCCCCGGCCCTGGGTTACGATTGTGCCCATATAGCCCATATTCCTGCGATCCCCCAGGGGAAGATCTTCCCCCGCCAGCGGCGCGGTGTGCTTTTCCACGGGATCGGATTCGCCCGTCAGGGCGGCCTCCTGAATGCGGAGATTCACCGCCTCCAGAAAACGCAGGTCGGACGGGAGAAGGTTGCCGGCTTCGATTTGGATGATATCACCTGCAACCACTTCCCGGGCCGAGAGCTCCTTGAATAGGCCGTCACGGAACACCCGCACATTGGGTACGGATAATTTTTTCAGCCCGGCAATGGCTCGTTCGGCCCGGTACTCCTGAATGAATCCCAGCAGAGCATATAGCGCGACGATGGTGGAAATCGCCGCCGTGTTTTTCAAATCCCCCAGAAAACCCGCAACCATGGCAGCCGACATGAGAATCAGCACCATGGTTGCGGTGAGCTGTTCCCAAAGGATTCCGATGGCGGAGCGCCCGCCTTTGTCTACCAGTTCATTCGGGCCGTTCTTCAGCAAACGAGCCTGGGCTTCGATTTGGGAAAGCCCTGTTTCCAGGCGGGTTTGGAGTGATTCAAGCGCGGTTTCTATGGATTGGGTATGCCGGTTCATGACACCTCCGGTTTGTAATTGGTTTTTCCCTGCATCGAAATACTTGCAAAAACCCTTGAGCTAGCCATTTTCCCTTGTGGTCAGGCTGTGACTGTTTACGTCAGCGCGAAGAAGGTTCTATGTGTCTGTCGCAACGAGCCGTAGAGGGAATGAAATCTGCCGGGGCGCGTTTTAACGTCTTGAAAAGTTCTTCCAAATCCGCGGCGTCAAGGGTCTCCTTTTGCAGCAACAGCCGGGCGCTCTCCTCGAGTACGTTGCGATTTTGAGTGAGGATGGCCACCGAACGGTCAAAGGCCGTGAGAACCGTCCGGCGCACGGCGCAGTCGATTTCCCGGGCCGTGTCGTCGCCGTACATGCGCTGCCGTAAAGGTTCCCCGGTGGGTCCCAGAAACGAACGCTGATCGGTTTCAAAGGCCACATGGCCCAGTTCCGGCTCCATGGCGTAGCGCGTGATCATGCTGCGGGCGATATCCGCGATCCTGGCCAGATCGTCGGCGGCTCCGGTTGAAAAGTGCGCAAAGACTACATGCTCGGCGGCCCGCCCGCCCATGAGCACGGCCATTCTGTTTTCCAGCTCGGACCGGGTCATCAGATAGCGGTCCTCGGTAGGTCTTTGGATGGTATAGCCCAGGGCGCCTATGCCTCTGGGGATGATGGAAACCTTGTGCACCGGATCCGAACCGGTAACGGCCGACGCGACAATGGCGTGGCCCATCTCGTGATAGGCCACGATCTCGCGCTCGCGGGGGTTCAGGAGCCGGTTTTTGCGCTCAAGTCCGGCAATAATTCGTTCCACACCCGTGTTGAAATCGGCGAGGCTGATGCCGGTCGCAGCGCGCCGCGTGGCGGCCAGGGCCGCTTCGTTCACAAGATTGGCCAGATCCGCACCTGTGAAACCCGGCGTCAGGGCCGCCACCTGCTCCAGATCGACCGCCGGATCGAGCATCACCTTGCCGACGTGCACCTTCAGAATGGCCAAGCGGCCTTGCTTGTCCGGCCGGTCCACCAACACCTGGCGGTCAAAACGTCCGGCCCGCAGCAGAGCCGGGTCCAGCACTTCCGGCCGGTTGGTAGCCGCCAGCAGCACAATCCCGCTCATGGAGTCAAAGCCGTCCATTTCCACCAGGAGCTGGTTCAGGGTCTGTTCTTTTTCATCATGGCCGCCGGCAAAGGGGGTTGCACCGCGGGCTCGGCCCATGGCATCGAGCTCGTCGATAAAAATGATGGCCGGCGCCTTTTGCCGGGCCTGCTCAAAAAGATCGCGGACCCGGGCCGCGCCCACGCCCACAAACATCTCCACAAAGTCCGAGCCGGAAATGGAAAAAAACGGCACCCCGGCCTCACCGGCCACGGCCCGGGCCAGCAGGGTCTTGCCCGTGCCCGGCGGCCCCACCAGCAAAATACCCTTGGGCATGCGCGCTCCCAGCCGGCTGTATTGATCCGGATTCTTTAGAAAGTCAACCGTCTCCTTGAGTTCGGCCTTGGCTTCCTCGACACCGGCGACATCCATGAAAGTTGTCTTGGTGTCGGTTTCCACATAAACCTTGGCCTTGCTTTTGCCGATGGACATGAGGCCGCCGCCGGCCCCGAGCTGGCCCGACATCCGGCGCATGATGATGAACCAGATACCGAAAAACAAAAGGGTTGGAAGAATCCAGGATAGGAGCGTGGTGAAAAAAGTGCTTTCCACATGACCTGAAAATTTCACATCATGCTTTTGAAGTTCCTCGGCAAGCCCGCTGTCCACTCGGGTGGTCCGGAAGTATTTTTTGTTGGGCTTGTCCGGGTCCTTCAACTCGCCCCGGATTTCGTCGGCGGTAATGACGATTTCCTTGACCTTTCCCTCCTGCATCAGTTTCTGGAATTCACTGTAGGCCACAGGCGATACGGACTGATAGCCCACCCAAAGATCGTGAAGGATAATGACGCCCATTACAGCAATAAAGGCATAGAACAAATTGAAACGGGTTGTCTTTTGCATGCAAACTCCTCCTCCTGGAAATGAATGCTTGTCGAAGGCCGCGACCCAGCGGTAATCGCAAAAAAAATAAGCACGATCAGGCTGGATGCAAGATTTCAAGGTGATTCCATTGTACTTAAAATGGCTTGAAAATAAATCGATTAGGCGATAAGAAGACCGAACAATGCAACCGCAAACAGAAAAACAAGCCTGGGAAACCGATCAGACCTTGGCCAGCCTTTATTTTTGGAACGATCATGCGCTGTTTGCCGGATTCACGCCCGATAACGAGATGCACAAACATCATGGGGTGGAAATATTCATCGGAATTAATGCGCCTATAAATCTGATCAGCGAAGGTCGGGTTTTCAGCCACCGTACAATGATTCTGAATGCCAACGTGCCCCATCACGTTGCCGGGTTCAATAATCCGAAAATCGTGATCGTGTATGATTCGGAAACAGCGGTGGCCCGAATGCTGGTGGAAAAATATCTGGGCAACAAAAAAATCGCCGGCCTGGATGATCAGCTTGTACCGCTTATTCAGGATATGGTTTTGCCGGTGGGGGGAAAATCATCTTGTCAAAATGCAGGGGTCTTATATGAAAAGATCATCAATTCCTTGCTGGATTCAAAAGCGCTGACAAAAAATGTGGATCAAAGGATCCAAAAAGCCCTGAACTGCATACGGAAACTGGAGCTGAAGCTGATTTCCACCAGGCTCATCGCCGAGACCATCGGCCTTTCGGAAAGCCGCCTGATCCATTTATTTAAAGAGCAGGTGGGGGTTCCCATAAGACGCTATTTGATGTGGCTGCGGCTGATCGAGGCGGTGAAAAGCATTTTAGATGGATATTCCCTGCTGGATGCGGCCCATAATGCCGGTTTTGCCGATTATGCCCACATGAGCCGGACGTTTAAGAAGATGTTCGGCAACCCGCCTTCCATGATATTTAAAAATAGCCGGTTTGTTCATGTCTTTTCCTGTTTTTCCTGATACATCTCTCCCCAGATAAAGCCATCTTTTTTCAAGGAGGGAATCATATGAAACTGAATTTCGTGGAAAAAGCCATGATGAACAATCCTGTCCGGGCCTTGGTGCAGAAAAAATTTGAAGCCGGGCGCCTTTTGGCCATGGGCGGGCGAATGGGCGGCGGTCTTGCCTTGGAAGTGGGCTGCGGCCGCGGCATCGGGGCGGAAATCATCTTGAAGCATTTCAATGCGGATAAAATCGATGCGTTTGACTTGGATTCCCGCATGGTGAAGCTTGCCCGAAAAAAGTTAGAAGCCTTTGGGGAAAAGGTCAATGTCTGGGAAGGTGATGTCACTAAAATACCTTCGGCGGACAATCAATACGACGCTGTGTTTGACTTTGGCATCATCCATCATGTGCCGGATTGGCGCAGGGCTGTTGCGGAAATCCATCGCGTTTTAAAACCGAATGGGACCTTTTACTGTGAGGAAGTATTTGAAAGATTCATAACCCATCCGCTCTGGCGGTTTTTGTTGAAGCACCCCCAGGAGGATCGCTTTGATTTCAGAGTCTTTTTGAACCATTTGAAGGACAGCGGTTTTTCCATAGTGGCTTCAAATCAGCTTTTTGCACAGTTCGGCTGGTTTATTGCGCAAAAACCCATCGGATAGCAGCAACCTTCTTGGAAGACGGATACGACAAACCAGCCTGGTCGGGAAAAGGAGACGAAACATGACATTCTCAGAAAATATTGATTATCGTGAAATCGAGAAATTCGATAACGTTTCAGCTTACTGGTGGGACAGGCACGGCGAGTTTCAAGTGCTGCATGACATCAATCCCTTGCGCTTGAAATATGTTCAAGATCGCGTTCCTTTGCAGGGGAAACGCGTCCTGGATATCGGGTGCGGCGGCGGCATTTTTTCCGAAGCCATGGCCGCGGCAGGCGCCGAAGTCGTCGGCATTGATATGGGTGAAGCCCCCATCGCTGTGGCCGGGCGGCATATGCGGGAAGGCGGATTTCAAATCGACTACCGGCGCATAGCGGCTGAAGAACTCGCAAGAACAGAAGGGCAACAATATGATGTCATCACTTGCATGGAATTGCTCGAACATGTTCCCACACCCCGCTCCATTGTGCAGGCTTGTAAAAAACTAGTCAAACCCGATGGGCACATTTTCTTTTCCACGACAAATCGGACCTGGATCGCTTATTGCCTGGTCATACTGGCTGCGGAATATCTCCTCGGTATTGTTGGCAAGGGGACCCATCAATATAGCAAATTCATTACGCCCGCGGAACTTGAAAACTGGGCTGCCGGCGAAGGCCTGGTAAAACAAGATTTGACCGGTATGGGCTATTTGCCCTATATCCGCAAGGGCTGGCTGAGCCGGAATACGAAGATGAACTACTTCATGCATTTTCAGGGTCGGGCGTGTAATTGCCCAGGCAAATAGGCTGAAGGCTGAAGGCTGAAGACTAAGCGAAAATTTTGATTTGCTGTTTTCTCAAGATAGAATTTTTGGCCTTGATCATCGTTTCGGCCATCCTCCATTGTGGGAGCGGCTTCCAGCCGCGATAAGGCCGAAACAATGACCAAGGCCGAATTTTTTTTCACCTCAAAGGTCACGAAGAAAAACAATAACACCCGGCGCAGCCGGTAAAAATTTCGTGCCCTTCGTGCCCTTCAGCGAAGCGGGTGGTAGAAAGAATATTACTATTTACTGAAAAATGACTAGTAGGGATTTCAATTTCCCTTTGTTTATGAAAACGCCCGTACCCTCAAGACAGAAGCTTTTGAAGCAAGGCTTCGCATTCCTCTTGGGTCATGATGGTGGGCACCGGATAATCCGGATGGGCTTCATCCAGGGCGCGCTTTGCAATCAAGGGAATGTCTTTTTCCTTGAGTTCCTTGATGGAGTCCGGGATCTTCATTTTTTTATTCAGGGATTTGATTTTTTCAATAAACTTGTAGGACAAGTCTTCTTCGGATTCGTTCTTTTTACCGATTCCGCCGGCGATGGCCAATTGGGCCAATTTTTTCTCCGCATCCTCCCTGGAGAATTCCAATACATGCGGCAGGATGACCGCATTGGCCAGGCCATGGGGAACACCGTACATGCCGCCCAGGGTGTGGGCTATGGCATGCACATAGCCGATATACGCGCGGGTAAAGGCCGCCCCGGCGTAAAAGGAGGCCAGGGCCATATTGTTGCGGGCAGTGAGGTCCTCACCGTTTTTATAAGCCTTTTCCAGGTTGTCGAAAATCAGGCGCACGGCGTTTTCGGCGTTTTCATCCGTGAATTTATTCCCGTTCAAACCGATATAGGCTTCCACTGCATGGGTCAGGGCATCCATACCCGTGGTGGAGGTGATATGGGGCGGCAGGCCGACCATAAGCTCAGGGTCCAGCACCGCGATTTTGGGGATAAGCTTCAGGTCGTTGATGGCGAATTTCGCATGGGTGGCAGGGTCGGAGATAACGGCGGCCACCGTGGTTTCAGAGCCGGTTCCGGCCGTGGTGGGCACACAGAAAAAGGGCGGAATGGGCAGCACCACCCGGAACATGCCTTTCAATCTCCGCACGGAAAGATAAGGATTGGCAAGCCTGGCGCCGATGATCTTGGCGCAGTCAAGGGAAGAGCCGCCGCCGAAGCCGATGATGCCGTCGCATTTATTTTCCCGATAGACTTTTCTGCCGGCCTCCACGTTTTGAATGGTGGGATTGGGCTGGACTTCGTCAAATACCGTATATTTGATGTCGTTTTCATCCAGGGATTCAAACAAACCGTCGGCCAGTTTCAGACCCATCAAGACCTTGTCGGTGACCACCAACACATTTTTCAGCCCCCTGATCTTGATGTTCTCCGCCAGTTTGCGCACACTGCCGGGGCCGGTGAGCAAAACGGGAATCGGAAAGGGGATGACCGTTGCGGCTGTTTTCATTACCCGATGTTGTATGCGATATAATTTTTTCTTGATTGCCCACATGTTTCTTCTCCTTCACAATATGATGGTTTTTAAAAATTGTTTTTTTTCCCGCCTCTGTAATATTCCGGCTCAATGTCCGGGGATGCCTTCATTTCCCGGTTTAAATCGGAAAATCCGATAAGGTGCGTGGGCCTCGATATGGGATGCCCTTTTTCCGACCACATTCATCAAGTCGCTGCAGGTGAAGTACAACCAGCCGTCCGGACCAAAGGAAAATCCATCCGGCCAGCGAAAGCGTTCGTCCTTGAGCAGGGTTTTCAGTTTTCGATTCGGATCCATGAGGTGCACGGCCGAGTGCTCCATGTCGGATATGTATATATTCCCTGCCAGGTCAATGGTCAAGCCGTCACTCATGGTTTTTTCCGCAAATTTTTCCACGTAAAACCCCAGTTCCGCTGCTGTCAGATCCGGATTCATTAAATATTCGGTGCGGATGCGATACAGGTGCTCGCCGTTGACCGCCCCATAATACAGGCACTGCCCTTCCCGGTCCAGGGCGATGGAATCCACGGCGATGAGGATCGGCACCCCCAGCAAAGAAAAATCTTCCGCACCAATGCGCAGAACATGGGAAGACGCCTTTACCGATTCATGATTTTCCAGCAGCCTGCGGGCCGACTTTTTTTTCACATCATAGACGATGATGGCCGGTGAGCCTCCGAGCACCGGCACCGGCGCACCGGTGTCGGCAATGAAAATTACATCACCCGCGGGACTGACCTGAAAATCATTCAAAAAGGAACCGAAGCCGGCAATGCGGGAAGGAAAATCAAACTGGTGCACGATTTCTTCCGTGTAGATATCGAAAGCCAATAAGCGCGGCTGGCCCCGGCCGAAATCGCCGTGATCCAGGGTCCATAACCGGTTTTGGCGATCAATGCGCAAGGACAAAACCGTATCGAAAAAAGGTCTTTCGCCGCGCCGGTGCTGATAGCCGCTGTCCGGAAAGGGCATGGGCCGGCCTTTTACAAGCTTTGCCACCCGAATGGCCGGATCAGCCTCGGGATGAAATGTGAAATAAACTTGCTGGTCAGAAGAAACGGCGATGTTGCCCGGTGGTTTGGGCAGATCCGCCACTACTTCCGCGAGATCCGCATCCAAAAGCGGTTTTTGGCTGCGGTCCGGCAAGTAAGAGGTCGCACAACCCCAAAAGAAAAATCCCATGGCTATCGCCGCCGGAATCCATTTGCGAAGCATGGTTTGCCTCCTTCCCCCGTATGCCGGCAATTCGGCTTGGTCGCCTGCTGAATTATCCACAAATCCTGCCCCCCCTGATTAGCACTTGATGGTATACATATCAACGGGAATAGTGATGATAAATTCGGTTCCCACTCCCAATTCGCTCTTGAATTCAATCCGGCCCTGCAGGGTTTGAGTGATCAGGTTATAAACCACATGCATTCCCAGGCCCATGCCGCCCCTGTTTCGTTTGGTTGTGTAGAAGGGATCAAACAGCTTGTTCATGGTAATTTCATCCATGCCTTTGCCGTTGTCCCGGAAAGTGTAGACAAGATTGTCCGTTGTTTTTTCGATGTTGATCAAGATCGTTCCCCTGACCTGGTTTTCAAAGCCATGGATCATTGAATTGATGATCAAATTGGTGGTAATCTGTGAAAAAGCGCCTGGAAAACTTTCTATTTCCAGATCATCAGGACAGTTGATGATGATGGAATGATCCGTGCGCCGATATTTGGGCCGCAGACTGTTCACCGTATCCTCCAGGTTGGAGCGGATATTGAAGCGCCTTTTTCCTTCCACCATTTGATCCACAGCCACGTTTTTAAAGCTGTTCAGCAGATCTGCCGCGCGCCCCAGATTGGACATGACCATGGTGGAAGCTTCTTTTATTTTTTGGGCGCACTTTGCTATCTCCGGCGATGAGACTGACTGGGAAGCAAGCAGGGTTTCAAATTCTTCGGTTTTATCCGCAAGGAAAGAGGCGGAAATCAAACCAACGCTCAACGGAGTGCTGATTTCATGGGCCACACCGGCCACCATGTCACCCAAGGTGGCAAGTTTTTCCGAGCGCAAGAGCTGCTCCGCAGTCAACTTCCGTTCAGTGATATCCCGGGTTACACCGATGATTCCACTTGGCTCGCCGGCTGAATTATAAATGAAATTGGCTTCCACCTCACACCAGACCGAGGAACCGTCTATGCAATACAGCTCGACGATCACTTTGCGGGGCCGCTCCGGAGGTTTTTGGCCTTTGCCATGCGCGTCCAATTCTTCCACGAGGGCGGTAGTCGCGATTTCGTACGAAGCCGGCGGCATGATCTCCTCAATCCGTTGCGCAATGGCCTCCTCCGGGGAATAGCCCCGGATTCTTTTTACCGAAGGGCTGACGTAAGTAAAATTTAAATTCATATCCATGGTCCAAATATTGTCGGCCACATTGTCTGCCAGAAAACGATAGCGCTTTTCGCTGGTTTTAAGCAATTCTTCAGTTTGTTTGCGCTCTTCGATTTCCGATTCGATTTTGGACTTTGACTCCAAAAGCCTAACATGCTCTTGTTCCAATGCGCCCGTCAGGGCCATTTCCTTTTGGTGTGTGGAGACGAGGCCTCTGACCAATACGTCAACGGCCAGCGCCACCATTATGTTCAGCAACATGAAGTTGGCGCCTGCGGAAACCATGGCGGCGTTGCTGCTGAAAAAAGGGAAGGTATGCCCATAGACGCCTGTTTTCATCAGCCAGGAGGTAACGGCAAGGGTGAAAGTGTTCAAACTCAGCGCGACCAGCACGGCTTTCAGGCCCAGAAAAACAGAAACCAGCACTGCGAATGCAAAAAGCCAGGCAGGACCTCCGCTTAGCGGCCCCACGGAAAGGATCACCACCAGGCCGACCCCGTACATAGCCAGCAGGACAATGCCGGCCCGGAGCCAATAGCCGAGACGACGTGAAATGATTAGGCCCACGCCGGATAGCCATACAAGAACATCAAATATCAACAGGCCCCACATCTTTTGTTTCACTGCCAATATGGTCACGGGAATCATTACAAAGAGACCGATGAACAAGCCGGTGAATATCAGCAGAAACAAAATGCGGGCGCGCCAGTAAACCAGGTCGGCTTTTCCGATGGATTCGGCTGAAACCATCCGGCGGATGGAAAAGGATTCCAATTTTTGAAATAACGTAAGGATTTTTATGGTTTGATAGATCATTTTGATGGATGACTCCCTACCGATTTCCTGGCTTACGGGGCGGTTGTTCCACCTGGTCAAGGGTCATCAGGATAACAGCCGCCAAGATCAACAAACTGCCGGCATAGCCGGTCCACTTGAAGTATTCCCCCCACCAAATAAAAGCCGTCAGAGCCGCAATCACCGGCTCAAGGCTGGCGGTGATGGCAGCCCGTGAAGCTTCTAAATGCCTCAAACCGAGATAATAAAAAAAATAGGCTGCATACGTGCTGACAAAGGACAAGGTCAGGAGCGCGGCCCAGGCAAGCGGGGTCTTATCACTGAAGGAAACAAAGGGGAGCAGACCCGCGGCGCCGATGGGCAGCACATATAAAAACAGGTTGGGCGCGCTGTAGCGTCCTGAAAAATGCTTTCCAAAGATATAATACAGGGAATAGCAAAAGCCGGCTATCAGCCCCAGGAGGATGCCGGCGGCATTGATTGTCATACCGGAATCCATTTGATCCGTCCCGGTACCCAGGCTGACGCCCGCTACTCCCAATAAGGTCAGGACCAGGGCGATGGTTTTGGACCAGGTGATTTTTTCATGAAAAAACACTGCTGCCATCAAGGCGACCCAGGCAGGGGCAGTGTAAAGCAGGACCGCGGCCAAGGCCGCTCCACCAAGCTGTACGGCGAGCTGATAGGAGCCGTAAAACAAGGTTACTCCGGTGATCCCGAAAAGCAGAATGGTTGCCAGATCTTTTTGGGCGATTCGAACTTGCTGAATACCGGCGGCATGCAGGCCGAAAAAAGCCCAGGCCAGGATTGCCCGCCAAAAAGCGACTTCCAGGGGCGCCAGGCCTTGCTTAAAAGCGACTTTGGAAACCGGCCCGATTATGCCCCACAAACAAGCGGCGATTAAAATGTATGCATAGCCTTTTAATTTCACGGATGGAATCGCCATGGTTGATTGTTTCGGCCATTCCCCATTGTGGGAGCGGCTTCCAGCCGCGATACGGCCAAAACGAAAATTTAGGCTGGTGTCTCTTTTTGACAACCGAGCCTATGTTAAGCACATAAGGCTGTCAAGAAATTCATTAAAGGTGGATTACCGGGTGAACTTTCATAATGAATGGATAGGTGTTTGGGGTGTTGACAATCATCTTTTTGTACGATATGTTTAGTTTAAACTAAACGTACTGTACTTATAAAAAACTATAAGGATGTATATGAATCCAGAACTGGCTGCGGCACGGGAACAATTTATTCAGGGCTTGAGCAGAATCTCACATTTTTGGGGATTCCCCAAAGCCATGGGAGCGATTTATGGCGCCATTTATCTTTCCCCTACGCCCCTTACCCTGGACGATCTGGTGGAGCAGGTCAATATCACCAAGGGGGCGGTCAGCACGAACGTCAGAAGCCTGGAAAGATTGAAGATGATTTACAAACAATTCAAACTGGGTGACCGCAAGGACTACTACATCGCGGAAATCGATTTCTGGAAAATCATCAAACGCATTCTGAAAGAAAGGGAAAAGACTGAGTTCGATCACGCTCTGAAATCAGTGGGCGGCAGCCTTGAGATAGTTACAAGTGTAAAATCCGATCCCGCCGAAGCAGATCTTACAGCCTTTTATAAGGAACGGATGCAGGCGATTCAGGGTTTTTTCAACAAGCTGGACAACCTGGTGGCAGCCATCATCGCCATTGATGAGTTGCGGGAAAGTACCGTGAAAAAACTGTTCGGCAAGGAAAAATAAAATCGGGTCAGAAGGAAAATCCCATGGCAAAACAGCAGATCCACATGGTTACAGGAGCTTTCGGCTATTCCGGAAAATATATCGCCCGGCGCCTGCTGGATCAGGGACACATAGTGCAAACCCTGACCGATTCGGCCGATAGGGAAAACAATTTTTCAGGCCGCATTCGGGCCAAGCCCTTTCATTTTCATCAGCCCGAAAAGCTGGTTGAGAACTTGAAAGGGGTTACAGTGCTGTACAATACCTATTGGGTGCGGTTCAATCACAAGTTGTTTACCCATGCGGATGCGGTTCAAAACACGCTGATTCTGTTCGAATGCGCCCGCAAGGCAGGTGTCGAGCGTATCGTGCATGTGAGCATCACCAATCCGGATGAAGGTTCCCGGCTGGAGTATTTCAGGGGAAAAGCCGTCCTGGAAAAGGCCTTGATGGCTTCCGGGATTTCCCATTGCATTCTCAGGCCGGCGGTCCTGTTCGGCCGGGAGGACATTTTGATCAACAACATCGCCTGGATGCTCCGGACTTTTTCGGTGTTCGGCGTGTTTGGAAACGGCGAATATCAAATCCAGCCGATTTTTGTGGATGACCTGGCGGCCTTGGCAGTGGCTTACGGGAAAGAAAGGGAAAACAGAGTGGTGAATGCCGTGGGGCCGGAAACCTTCACCTACCGGGAGCTGGTTCAAACAGTGGGGGCAACCGTCGGCGTTCAGCGGCCGATAGTAAATATATCGCCCATACTGGGTTATTGGTTCGCATACCTGGCGGGTAAATTGCTGGGGGATGTGCTCCTGACCCGGGAGGAAATCGAGGGCCTGATGCAAGGCTTGTTGGCAGTGGACACTCTGCCCACCGGTACAACTAGTCTTTCGGAATGGCTGGGTCGGCATTCCGACACCCTCGGGAAACGCTACACCTCCGAGCTGGCCCGGCGCCTGAATCGGCGCAAATCCTATGCCTCCAATTGATTGGGGGATTGTTTTATTAAATTTTGAACAGGTAGGCCAGCCGCAGGCTGGTGGTAAAGAACGAATCGCTATGGTTTTGCTTTATTGTGTGGAAAAGGATGCCACCTTTATTCCCGAAAGCGCCGGTTGTGGGCCGCAGCCTGTTCGATCATCCAGGCCAGCTTTTCGGCGGTGAGAATATTTTCCTGGATAAAATACTGCCCGATCAGCGGCTGCTGAAGGCGTTGTTTGCCGAGGACAGCCAAATGCTGGAATACAGTTAAATAGCCTGCCCGCAGAGCGTATTCACCGATTTTTTCCGTATAGGGTTTGACCGTAAGAATGTATTGGATTTCATCGGCTGTCAAAAAGCCCCAGTTCCGAGCGATCTGTCCGAAAAGCGGGCGCTGCTTTTTCTGCCAGATAATGGCGCTGATCAGCGACATCCAGGAAATATGATTGGAATAATATAGATATTGGCCGAATTTTAGCGGCCGTTTGGGGAATACCCCTTGATAGTAATGATCTTGGGCGGAAAATCTCCAGGCTTTTGCCTTTTTATCGGGCCTGGGTGGAGCAGACGGCTTGGCAGGTGCCGGCCGGGGTTTTGGTGCGGGCTCGATAATCACTTCGCCGTTGGCAATGGGTATCAGGCGCTCATAGGCCATGGACACTTCCTTGAAACGCCGGTTCATTTCCGCCTCGGATTTGCCCAGGGCCATGGAGCGGTCCGGATGGGTTTCCAAGGCTTTGCGGCGGTATGCGCGTTTCAAGGCGGCCGGCTCAAGGCTCATCAAAAAATCATCCGTCGGCCTGGCAGGCATGTCGAACAATACCCTACAGGCATAGATCAGATCACTGTTCAGACGATAGGACAACATAATCAGCCCCTGCTCCTCAACCGTATAAAGCTTATCTATATACCGGTTATAGTTTCACAATATCTTGTGGTTTTGTCAAGGAAAGAATACGATTATCTACTTTATAGGCTCTTTCTGGCAGTTGGTGCAAAAGCTGTAGCCGTGCTGCTGAAAGCCGAGGGAGCGATAAAAGGCGTGGGCCTTTTCCCGCTTCAGATTACTGGAAAGCGCGGTTTTGTAACATCCCTTTTTACCGGCGATCTCAAGGGCATATCGCATCATGGCCCGGCCGATGCCCTGTCGTTGCCATTTCGGGTCCACGGCAACAGCCTCGATCACCGCCGAAGGCGCGCCCATATGGCCCAGATTGTCCATGATCAGCAAGGCAAATGTGCCGACAATTTGTTTCCCGCTGACTGCCACGTAAAGCTTATAATCCGGGTAGCACGAAATCCGGTCGAAAATGCGTTCGGCCTCGGCCGTGGATAGTACTTTGTCCTCATCAAAATCAGGCTGCGAGTAGAGACGCAGCACTGTGGGAAGATCAGCCTTGACCGCTTCACGGCAGGAAAGTGGAACCAAAATGCATTCACCCTTTCAGGTTGTTGTTCAATCAAGTTTTTGTGATTCAAAGGCCTTCAATTGAATAAGCTTAATCCTTCCCATGCGGCTTGGCAAGGGGGTTTTAAATATCATGTAATTGCCTTGTTTAGACCGGGGCAACTGTTTCGCAGGGCAGTCGTTGAATTTTGAATTTGTTTACGGAATCATTTTTTCATGATAATCTATTCGAACGTTATTTCCTTGCCATCCGTGTGCCCCATCTGTTTTATTTGGTTTTTCGAATATCCTTTAATTGATTTGGGAAGCCGAAGTGATTTCTTCACAACCAAAAGGAGGTCTGAAATGAAAACTGCCAGCAGGATTTCCATCTTATTCATCCTTTTGTTAATCCCGAGTTTTTTAGCAGCCCAAAACAACCGTTTTCTCATCGGGGTGGAAGAACTTGACTACCTGCCGTTCTACAGCGCTGTGGATAAGAACTACACGGGCTATGCCCGGGAATTGCTGGACGCTTTTGCCAAGGAGCGGGGTTATGTTTTTGAATATAAACCACTGCCGGTTAAACGCCTTTTTGATACATTTCTAAAGCAACAGGTTGATTTCAAATTTCCGGACCATCCCAACTGGCAAGCTGATTTGAAAAAGGAATATCAGATTGCCTATACCGAGCCGCTCACGGCTTATACGGACGGGGTCATGGTATTGCCGGGAAATAAAGGCCGCGGAATTGAACATCTGAAAAAGCTCGGCACCGTGCTCGGCTTTACCGCCTGGGATTACCTGGATTATATCAAGAAAGGGACCATTGAAATAACGGAAAATTCGTCTTTTGAAAGTCTGCTGAAACAGGTTATCATGGGTAGAATCGACGGCGCCTACATCAATCCGGAAGTGGCGCGCTACCAGCTCGAAAAAGTGATGAATCAACCCGCTGCGCTGGTGTTTGATCCTGCGCTGCCCCATATCAAGGGCGCTTATCTGCTCTCCACCATCAAACACAAAAGTATTCTTGGGGAATTTAATCAATTTTTAAAAGAAAAGGCCGGCCTGGTGGATCAGCTTCGAAAAAAGCATTCCCTTGACCTGATCAATACACCATAGGAAATCGAAAGACCTTCAGTCTTCGGCCTATTTGCCTGAGTTCTTAGGAATTATAAGTTGCCTTTTGGGGGACCCCGTGTTATCAAAATAAAATTCCTGCTTTACCAATAATCGCTTTAATACTTCCAGCCTGCAAGGAGGATTTCATGAAACATCGGTCCCTTGTTCTGTTCATGTTGCTTTTGTTGGTTCTGTCCCCGCTTTTGGTTGCCGCCGCAGACGATTTTGAGCTTACCATCCCATTGCCGCTGACAGGCAAGCCGGCCAAATTCGGTGAGATCATGAAGCACTCCTATGAGATTGCCGTTGAGGAAATCAATGCCAAAGGCGGGGTCAAGGGTAAAAAGATCGTTCTTGGCTTTGAAGACTCCACCGGCAAACCGGAAACAGCCCGGGCCATTGTTGAAAAGCTCATCGATTCGAAAAAACAGCCCATCATCGTGGGCGAGTATACTTCGGCCTGCGCCAAGGCCGTGGCCGCCGTGGCAGAGGAGCGCAAGACCCCCTATCTGATCGTGGCCAGTGCCGACGACGACATCACCCAAAACAAATACAAATATGTTTTCCGCCAGAATCAGGTGAATGCCCATTACGGCGACGCGGTGGTGGATTTTTTAAAGAATGTGGTGAAACCCAAATCCATAGCCATTCTTTATGAAAGTTCGGCTTTCGGCACCTCCGGGGCTGATGCCATGGAAAAGGATGCGGTTAAGATCAATGCCAAGGTGGTACTGAAGGAAAAATTCGAAACCGGCGCCATTGACTTCAAGCCGCTGCTGTCCAAGGTCAAGGCTGAACAACCCGACGTGGTCTACACCGTGGCCTATGCCAACGAAGCCCAACTCATCATGAAGCAGGCCAAGGAGCTGCGGGTGGACGCCAGGCTGTATGCCGGCGGCGCAGCCGGCTTTGCCATTCCTGAATTTATCAAGGGTGCCCAGGATGCGGCCGAGTTTGTGATCAGCGCCACCCTCTGGAGCCCCCAACTCAAATATGAAGGCGCCAAGGAATTCGCCGACAAATACAAGGCCAAATACGGCGAATATCCCTCCTACCATGGGGCCTCGGCCTATGCTGCCATGCATGTAACCGCGGACGCCCTCAACCGCGCAAAAGGGCTGAGCCCGGATGAAATCCGCGATGCCCTGAAAGCCACGGATCTGAAGACCGCCTATGGACCGGTGAAGTTCGAGGACAAGGAAGGCTACCAAAACCAGAATTTCCACGAGACTTTGGTTATCCAGGTTCAAAAGGGTGAGTTTGAAAACATTTGGCCCCAATCCCAGGCGGGTAAGGCGTATATTTTTCCGATTCCGAGTTGGAGGGAAAGAAAATAAGGGGATTTCAGATTTCAGATTTCAGATTTGAGATTTGAGATTTGAGATTTGAGATACGGGAGGTGGGAGGTGGGAGGTGGCATAGGATGCGGGGGAAGTTTTGATTAAACTGGAAATTTTTCTGCAAACCCTTATCCAGGGGCTTTTGCTGGGCGGGCTGTATTCGCTTATCGGGGTGGGCATGACCATCATCATGGGGGTCATGAAGATCATCAACCTCGCCCACGGCGAACTGATGATGGTGGCCATGTACATTGCCTATGTGCTGTTCACCGCCTTCCAAATCGACCCGTATTTTTCCATCCTGATCGCCGCACCGGTGCTCTTTTTTCTGGGGATCGCCCTGCAGAAATACCTGATCAACCCGGTGCTGCGGGTGGAGGCCATCATTCCGGAAAACCAGGTCATTCTCACCGTGGGCATCGGCATGGTTTTGGCCAACCTGGCCACCATCATTTTTCAATCCGACTACCGCCAGACCCCCCTGTCCTATGCTTCCAAGACCTGGTACCTGCAGGATTACTGGAAAAGCTCGCCGGTGGATTTGTCCATAACCGCGCCTTGGCTGGTCACCTTTTTGGTGGCGGTTCTGATTACCCTGGGGCTGTGGTTCTTTTTAGCCCGCACCGACATGGGCAAGTCCATCCGGGCCACGGCCCAGGACAGCGAGGCTGCCATGATCATGGGCGTCAACGTGGATAGAATGCGGGTCATCACCTTTGGCCTTGGCTCGGCTTTGGTGGGGGCCGCCGGCTGCCTTTTTATTCCCATTTATTATATTTATCCGGATATCGGCGGGCAGTTCACCCTGATTTCCTTTGTCATCACGATTCTAGGCGGCCTGGGTTCCACTGTGGGCGCCATTTTGGGTGGATTGGTGCTGGGCTTGTTTGAATCCCTGACAGCCACCTATGTGGGCATGGGCTGGGCACCGGTGGGGCGTTTTGCCATTTTCGTGGCGGCCCTTGTTTTTCTGCCCGGCGGCATGGCTTCCTTGTTGAAATCAAAAAGAATGAAATGATGAAAAATGCATTTCCCTATATAGGCCTTGGGGCTTTGCTTTTATTCCCGCTGCTGGGCTTCAGCTCCTACCTCATGCATATCGCCATTCTCGTGATCATGTGGTCGGTGATCGGCATGGCCTGGAATCTTCTCGGGGGGTATTGCGGGCAGGTGTCCTTTGGCCATGCGGCATTTTTCGGAGTCGGGGCTTACACCGCCGGTATGCTGTACAGCAAACTCGGTCTGTCCGCCTGGTGGGGAATTCCCGCAAGTATAGTTGTGGTCACCCTTGTTGCCCTAGTAATCGGCTATATCTGCCTGCGCCTGCGCGGGCCTTTCTTTGCACTGGCCACCCTTTCCATGGGGGTCATTCTGCGGATCACGGCAGAGAATCTGGTCAAGATCACCGGCGGTGATATAGGCATCATGATCCGCGAACGCACCTGGGTTGAAAAAATCTGGTACTACTATATTATTCTCGCCCTGGCCGTCATGACTTTCCTGGTGGTAAAGCAGGTCGTCGGCTCCAAGCTGGGCTACTATTTTGTGGCCATCCGGGAGGACCAGGATGCGGCCGAATCCCTGGGCATCGACACCACCTATTACAAGACCGTGGCCCTTTGCCTGAGTGGGGTCATCACCGGTTTGGCCGGGGCCTTTTACACCAACTACATGGGCTATATTGATCCAAAAGTGGTTTTCGCCCTCCATGATATCTCCATCATCACCATCATGGTGGTGATGGTGGGCGGTGCCGCCACTTTCAGCGGGCCGGTGGTGGGCGCGGTCATTATGGTGTTGCTGGCGGAGATGATCCGCTCCATCCCCAAACTGGGCGCGGCCCATCACACTTTTTTCGGCCTACTGCTCATCGTGATCATCATTTTTCTGCCCAACGGCATTGTGGGTGATTTTGAAAAAATCCGTAAACTTTTCAGGACCAGGCAGGAGCAGCCATGAGTCTGCTTGAGGTTTGCGCCATCTCCAGGTTTTTCGGCGGTCTGGCAGCTCTTAAGGATGTTTCCTTTGAGGTCCGCAAGGGTGAAATCCTCGGCCTCATCGGACCCAACGGGGCCGGCAAGACAACCCTTTTCAATGTCGTCAACGGATTTTACCGCCCTTCCCAGGGGGAAGTCCGTTTTCAGGGCGGGCGGATTTCCGGCTTGAAACCCCATCAGATCTGCAAACGCGGCATGGCCCGCACCTTTCAGGTGGTCAAGCCCTTGCAGCGCATGAGTGTACTGGACAATGTGATCGCCTCGGCCTTTCTGCGGGCCGGAAACAAGCAGCAAGCCGCGGAAGCCGCCCTGGAGATTTTGGCATTCACCGGATTACAGCAGGACCGTGATGTCATCTCCAAAAGTCTGCCCCTGGGCAAACGCAAACGTCTGGAGATTGCCCGGGCCTTGGCCACCAAACCGGAACTCTTGCTGCTGGACGAGTCTTTTGCCGGTTTAAATCCTTCCGAGATCGAAGCCCTGATCAGCATTATCCGTGATATCCGTGAGCGCGGCATCACCATTATGATCATCGAACACCATATGCGGGTGATCATGTCCATCTCGGATCGCATCGTGGTGCTGAACTACGGCCAAAAGATCGCTGAAGGAACGCCACTGGAAATCGGCCGTGATCCGTTGGTGATCGAAGCCTATCTGGGGGAAGCCCAACATGCTTGAAATCCGGAACATGGACGTTTTCTACGGCGATGTTCAGGTCATCTGGGACGTGTCCTTTCAGGTAAAGCCAAGGGAGGTGACGGCCCTTATCGGCACCAACGGCGCCGGCAAATCCACCACCCTCAAGACTATTGCCGGTCTGCTGCGCCCCAGTAACGGCGGTATTTTTTTCAACGCCGAAGACCTGTCAACCGTTCCGGCCTTTCAGCGCATTGACCGCGGCATGGTGCTTTGCCCTGAAGCCCGGCGTCTTTTCATCGAAATGACCGTGGAGGAAAATCTGGATATGGGTTCCCTGCGGGGCAGGGCCAAGCAACAGCGGCGGCAGACCAAGGACATGGTTTATGAGCTCTTTCCGCGCTTAAAGGAGCGCAGACGTCAGATCGCCGGCACCCTTTCCGGTGGCGAGCAGCAGATGGCCGCCATCGGCCGGGGCCTCATGTCCCTGCCGCAGCTCATGATGTTCGACGAGCCTTCCTTGGGTCTTGCGCCAATTCTGGTGCGGGAAATTTTTGAAGTGATCCGGAAAATTCAGGCAGACGGCACCACCGTCCTGATCGTGGAACAGAACGTGAAGCAGACCCTGGCCATTGCCGACCGGGCCTATGTTCTGGAACACGGCCGGCTGGTCATGCAGGGCAGGGGACAAGACCTGCTGAATGATCCCCACGTCAAATCCGCCTATTTGGGTATGTAAAGCAGCGTTTCGCTGTTGGGGGCATTCATAGATTTCTCCTTTGCAATCGAGATCTTGCTTGACATGCGGCTGTTCTTGGCATATCCTGATTTTTAGAGATGATTTGCTTATCCTTTCCTTAAATTTCTACTGCACGAATTATGCACAGTTTACACTATTTCATAAATTGGTTCGATTTCTATTTTCCGGAGGAAGAATGGGCACAAAAATTCAAAATGTCGGGTTAGTATTGTTCCTGCTGGTAACTGTTTTCTCCAGTGTTTCCCATGCGGAGGTCGGCGTAACCGATACGGAGATCCTGATCGGTTCCTCACTGGCCTTGGAAGGCCATGCCAGCTATCTCGGCACCCAGACATTGCGCGGGTTCACGGCTTACATCAATGCGGTCAATGAAAAAGGCGGCGTGAACGGCCGCAAAATAAAAATCCTGGCTTATAATGACGGCTATGATCCGGATAACTGCGTCAAGAACACCAACAAACTCATTAAGGAGGATAAGGTTTTTGCCCTTTCCAGTTATGTGGGAACGCCCACCAGCGTCAAGGCCATGCCCATTATCGAAGAGGCGCACATACCCTTGGTGGGCCTGTTCACCGGCGCGGAGGCCCTGCGGGAGCCGCCCAAGCGCTATATTTTCAATGTGCGCGCCTCTTATTACCAGGAAACCGCCGGGATTGTGACCCATTTCTGGGAAGACCTCGGTTTTCGGGATATCGCGGTTTTTTATCAAAACGACGCCTTTGGTACCGCGGGGCTTAAAGGCGTGGAACTCGCACTGGAAAAATACAAAGCCAAACCCATTGTTACCGCCAGCTATGAACGCGGCAGCGAGGATGTCGGGCCGGCCCTGAAAACCATCCGCGAGAAAAATCCGGAGGCCATCGTGATGGTGGGAGTATACGGCCCCTGCGCCCGCTTTATCCAAGGGTCCAAATGGCTGGGTTTCGACCCCTATTTCCATTGTGTTTCCTTTGTGGGCGCCAACCAATTGGCCCATTTATTGGGAACAGGAAAGGACAATGACGGCGTGGTGGTCACCCAGGTGGTGCCGCCGCCGGAATCAAACCTGCCCGGCATTCAGGAATATCGCGCCTGCTTTGAGAAATATATCAAGAAAGATTTTCCGGATGATACCCCCAATTTCGTCAGCCTGGAGGGCTTCGTCAATGCCAAGGTCCTGGTGGCGATTTTAAACAAACTCGGCAAGGATGTGACCCGGGAAAATTTTATCAAGGCCGCGGAGTCGTTGAAAAACTTTGATACAGGCATCGGCACCAACCTGACCTTCGGCGATCAGGATCGGCGTGGTTTGGATATGATCTATTACACAGTGATCAAGAGCGGTAAATACGAAGTGGTTACGGACTGGAAAAAGTTACGATAGTTCCCGGACTACCGCCGGTTATTGATACGGTTAATGGCGGAATATGTTGTTCATAAATTGAGCCATGCCTTGGAAGGCTTGCGGGGTTGGGATGAAAGCCCATGGGGAACGGCACCCTGGCTTGAAATCTCCCATTTCCGGCTGGAAAGCAGTTCGCACCATCCACGGACACGAGCGAAATTGTTTTACAACCGGGATGGCCTGTTCGGGCTTTTTCAAGTGCTGGATCGTTATGTTCGCTGCCGCCGCACCGGATTTCAGGAAGCGGTCTACAAAGACAGTTGCGTGGAATTCTTTGTACAGCCCAAGCCGGAAAGCGGATATTTCAATTTCGAGTTCAATTGCGGCGGTGCGGCCCTGATGTACTACATTACCGACCCGGTCCGCACAGCGGAAGGGTTCAGGGCTTTTACCCGGTTATCCAAGGCGGATGGGGACTTGGTGCGAGTGCGCACCACTTTGCCCCAGGTGGTGGAACCGGAGATCCAAGCGGAAACCACATGGTATCTTCAATTCTTCATCCCGTTTTCCCTGCTTCGAAAATATGCCGGTGAAGTAAAATCCTCATCAGAGGCTGTTTGGCGCGCAAATTTCTACAAATGCGGGGATGAAACCTCCCATCCCCATTGGGCCGCCTGGTCGCCGGTGGATGAATTGAATTTTCATTTGCCCCGTTGTTTCGGCATGCTGCGGTTTGAGGAATAATGTAGATGCCGCCATGCGCCCTTCCTGCCCTTACGCTGGATGGGACGGTGAAGTTCGGAAAGGATGTCCGCCACATAATCCACATGACGCATTCCCACCAGGACGCTGCTAACACCGAGGGTGGAGCGCAGGGCCCTGACCGCCATCCGGCTGAGGGTTCCTCCTTCCGCCCATTCCGCATCTGCTGAAGCAATGCCTTGGCGCAATGTGCGGAGTTGTTGCTTCACCTCGGAGCTGTACATGGATTCGACTGCGTCCAGAACCTGGGTCAGCATGCCTTCGTGCTCCGCCATCCATTGGCCGAGCCCTTCCACCTGCTCTTTCTGTTGTTCCAGATATTGCAGCACCCCTTGGACCCGCGGCAGAAAAAAGCCCGAGCGGACTTGGCGCCAACGGTCATAATTGCCAAAATTGCGCCAGTAATGTTTCAATTGGTCGGCCACCGACAACTGCTCGGAAATCCGCTGCATTAGCGGTGTGGGGCCGTTCAACAACGGCAGGAAACGATGAATAAAGCCTGCTTCGGATTTCTTGAAACCGGCAATGGCTTTTATAATATCGTCATGGGTGAACTGCTTTTCGAAGGAGATATCTGCGAGACGTAAAAGTTGATTGCCGGTCAGGGCGTTAAGCGGGCGATTCAATAAAACCCCTAAATCATGTTGATGGGCCAGTTCCAGGACGGTCCGACCGTCCGGCTGGTTGGGATTCAAGGCGGCCCCTGTTTCCAAGAGATTCATGGGCATTTGAATAACAGCAAAATGATGCTCATCCGGCAAGGCTACGGCCAATTGCAAGAGCATATCCAGGCTGGTGAATTCCGGATCATCTGCCGGGGCCGGAAACGTATTGGAGCTGATCCCGTACCAGCGAATCCGTCCGCGCCGGACCTCTGTTTCTAAAAAGGTGAAGGCCTTTCGGATGCGGTGATAATATTCCTCACGGGAGGAAGTTGTATCCAGGCCTTGCTTGTGCGCCCAACCCAGGTAGTACTCGGGATTGTGCAGCAGCAGAACATCCAGGGTGGCGAGGTTCAATCGTTCCAGGGAGCGGGTCAACTGGTCTTCCAGAAAATCAGGATGAATGCAATGCTCCAACTCCGGCCCATAGGGCACAAGTTCTTCAAAGCCCTTGCCCTGTTGCTTGCGCTCCTGGCTTAGTGCAAAATTCCGGCCTTGCAAGTATCCGGCTTTGGAAACCACCACTACCTGGTCGCGACGCAGGCCATTGCCGCCCACGAGTTCTTCCACTACCAAGCCCACCAAACGTTCGGATTCGCCGTCGGCGTAGTTGGTACTGGTGTCGATGAGATTGATGCCGCCGGCAACGGCCTTTATCATGGCCTGATGATGGCTGGAAACACCGGCGCTGACCCGGTAGCAACCGAATCCGGCCGGGCTGACGGTCAGGCCGGTGTTCCCCAGATTTGAAAAAGCAATGCCGGAATGTTCAGCGGCAAAGGCGCTTGTCCCTTCTCTTGTGGCGAAACCTTGAATCATATGGTTTTTCCTTTTGATTAGGATTGTAACAATATCGAAAGTATGAGAACTTGTCCACAAGCATTGCAGTAATTTGAATTTGGGCCTCACGAAAGGATGCATGAATAACTTGTCACCTATCTCGGCGATTGTTAACACCAGAAAAATACTCATCGGCCTATTGGTGCTGGCAGGAATAGCGCCGGGTTGGCTCAATGGCCTTTTTTTAAGCGATTTGTCTAAGAACATGGTCCCTTACTGGTTGTATGAAATCTTGGTTTGGATCTGTCTGCCGTTGTTGATCAATTTATTTGGGAAAAAGAAAAATCTATTTTCCAACGGTGATCTGGGGTTTCATCTAAAGATCAGGGGACAAGATGAGCCCCAGAAATTGGTCGTAATCATCATTATCATGGCGGTTCTTTTACCGGTTTTTAATATGGCCATGCATCAAATCAGTTTGCTGTTATTTTCAGAGAACTATTGGAAGATTAATTTTGAATATCGCCAGGTCATCCCGAATGCAATAAATATGGCCGGTACCCATTTTTTAGTGGTGCTGTATTTTTCAACCACCGCGGCCTTAGTGGAAGAATTCCTTTGTCGTGGGATGTTACGTCTCCTTTTCAATAACCACCGGAGTAGTATTTTTTCATATATTATGCTGTCTTCTTTGATTTTTTCCATGATTCACTGGGAGCAGGGGATTCAAGGCCTATTCAGCACATTTTGTTTTGGAATCCTTACAGCCAGTGTATACGCAAAAATCCGAAACATATGGCCTGTGATTTTTGGACACTTTTTTACGGATTTTTTTTGTTTTATTTAAGCATGCTGGGTAGCCAATAAGGCACTTAAAATATATCACCTGCCTCTGTTGTGCTATAAACCCCGAAAAATCAGAATCAGTGGGTTTCCCCTGCTGACCCCAAGTCCCAACTTGATGGCATTGCCGTAAGGGCGGTTCGCGAACCGCCCCTACTCATCATCGGTTTGCGAATGGCCCTTCCCATCATGGGTTCGCGTACCGCCCCTATCAATCGGCGGGACGCCCCGACTCGTCCGGTTGGTGAATCGCCTTTGGGGGGGCGGGATCGAAAAAATGGGCCTTGATCATAGTTGCGGCCGAGTCGCGGCTGGAAGCCGCTCCCACAATGAAGGTCGGCCGAAACGGTGATCAAGGCTAAAAAATGGAAAAAACTCGATCCCGATCCCGATTCCGATACCGATACCGACCCCGAGGGGCTGGACGGCGGAGGCAGAATCCAATCCTCACGGATCGTTTTGTTTTGGTGGGTGATAGTATTCGCTTGGATTAAATGCTGGTAATTAGTGGATGCACATTCCGCGCCATCATTACATGAGATTCCCTTGTGACCCAGGCCGATGGGAATTGACTTTTACCAGCGGAATGGTATGAACATTAGGTGTAGCAGGTGGGAGGGCTTTGATAATCGTTTCGGTCGAATCGCGGCTGGAAGCCGCTCCCACAAGAGAAACCAGTTCGGCTGATCAGGTAATCAAGGCCGGTTGATACGTTTTGGATGCAATAATATTTAACAGGATGTTTTGATGGACTCCCTTTCCCATATTGATGAAAAAGGCCGGGTGCGCATGGTGGATGTGACGGATAAACACGTCACTGTGCGCAGGGCCGTGGCCCAAGGCATGGTGCGCATGCATCCTGTGACTTTTGAGAGAATAATCCAAAATCGGATCGACAAAGGCAATGTGCTGGAAACAGCCCGCATCGCCGGTGTGATGGCTGCCAAAAAAACCGCTGACTTGATCCCCATGTGCCATCCGTTGAACATCACCCATGTCCGCATTGATTTTCAGCCGGATGAAAGCAGTCATTCCATCACCATCCAATGCGAGGTCCGCCTGAGCGGCCCCACCGGAGTAGAAATGGAGGCCCTGACCGCCGTGTCCGTCGCAGCTTTGACCATTTACGACATGTGTAAAGCCATAGATCGGGAAATGACCATATCTGACATTTTTCTGCTTGAAAAAGAAGGCGGCAAAAGCGGAAAATTCCATAGACCGAACAATTCCACAGAATGATACCATGAATCTATTTTATCGCTTATCCCATGTAAGGATCGGGGCCTGGCTGTTGCCGGCCCTGGGTCTTCTGGCCCTTTTTCTCAACAGTTGCGCGTGGTTTAGACCGGCCCAGCCGGAGCAAGTCCAAGAAACAGCTCTTGTCCGGCTCTTGCCGTCGCAATACCCCCAATTCACCGATGATCTCAATTATAATGGACTGGGCCAGGGTATTTCCCAGAGTCTTGCTTATTTGAACCGGCTGCCCGCAGACCGGACTTTCCGGTTCGGCCAGGACGTGTATTCGAACACCCAGATGAAAAAATCCCTGATGTTTTTTCTGTCTCTGATTGAGAGCAAACCCGGCCCTGAGAGCTTGAACCAAAAGCTTCAGTCCTATTTCCTGGTTTACAAATCCAAAGGCCGGGACGGGGCCGGTAAAGTAATGTACACCGGTTATTATGAGCCCACCCTGGAGGGCAGCGCCAAATACAGTCCGGCCTATCCCCACCCTGTTTTTACCCGGCCCGGGGACCTGGCCTTTGTGGATCTGAATCTTTTCGGGGCTTCCATCCCAGGCAAAACCAAAATCGTGGGGCGTTTCACGGCTGAGCAGACCGTGGTGCCTTATTATGAGCGTCAGGAAATCATTCAGAATCAATTGAACGGCAAAGCCAAGGTCATTGCCTGGGTAAACGACCCCATCGCCTTGTTCTTCATGCAGATCCAAGGGTCGGGCAAGGTCCGGCTGGACAGCGGCGAGATCCTTAATTTAAATTACGACTCCACCAATGGCAGGGCCTATAAAAGCATCGGCGCCTTGTTGATTGAGGAGGGGAAAATCCCCCGTGAAGAAATGTCCATGCAGCGCATCCGTGAATATTTATCGGCCCATCCCCAGGATACTGACCGGATTTTGAATTCCAATCCGAGCTATGTGTTTTTCCGGGTGGCCAAAGACGGGCCCATGGGTTGCCTGAACGTGAAAGTGACCCCGGGTCGCTCCCTGGCTCTGGAAAGAAGCCTTTTCCCCGCAGCAGCCCTGGCTTTCATGACCGCCACCAAACCGTTGGCGGATACCAACGGCAAAGTCGTTGACTGGCAGGAGTTCAGCCGTTTCGTGTTGAACCAGGATACCGGCGGCGCCATTCGCGGACCGGGCCGAGCGGATCTGTTCTGGGGCGGCGGGGCATATGCCGAAACCGCGGCCGGCCATATGAAACAGGACGGCGAGCTGTTTTTCCTGATCCTGGATCCGGAAAAGGCCGAGCAACTTCCTTGACACTGTTCTGGAAAAGGCATAGGTATGACGGATGAATGGGTCTTGGTCATCATTTCGGCCACAAATAGTAAAATTCGAATGCCGAAATCCGAAATTCGAAACAAATTCAAAATTTCAATGACCAAATAACCAAAACAAAAAGCAGCAGCTCGATGGTCGAAGTGTTAGCCAATTTTGTTTTATTTGAATTTTGGTAATTCGAATTTGTTTCGTATTTCGATATTCGAATTTCGGATTTTCATGACCGGGGGGTAAATCGTCAGTATCCGGAAATCGGTTAAGACCAGCAAAAAAGGATCGTCTTTAGTAAGGAGCCAGCCATATGTTCGGTATCGGCATGACGGAAATGTTGTTGATTTTGGCCATTGCCCTGATTGTGGTGGGGCCGAAAAAACTGCCTGAACTCGCTAAATCCATGGGCCGGGCCTTTGGTGAATTCAAACGGGCCACATCTGAATTGAAGGAATCCTTTGAAAAGGACACCGGCCTGCAGGACATCAAAAATAATTTATACAACAGCACCAAAAAGGAACTGGACCAGGTAGTGTTAAATATACCGGAGCGGGTTGAAAATCCCCTTGACCCGCCGACCCCGGACTCTATGAAAACAGCCGGCGAAACCCATCTTGAAGAACAGACCTCCAAGGAGAAGAAGCCGTCGCATGCATGAGGACGAGAAACTCCCCTTTACCGCCCATCTGGAAGAACTCAGAAAGCGTCTGATCCGCTGTTTCATCGCCGTGGGTGTCGGTTTTTTAGGCGCATACGCCTATAAGGAAAAGCTTTTTGATATTTTGACCTTGCCCCTGGTAAAGGTCATGGGTAAGGGCGATACCTTGATTTTTACCGGCCTGGCCGAGGCCTTTTTCACCTATTTGAAAACCGCCTTTATCGTGGGGATTATGCTGGCATCACCGGTCATCATTGTCGAGTTCTGGCTGTTCGTGGCGCCCGGACTGTACCAGAAAGAACGCCGCATGTTGTTCCCGGTGGTCTTTTTGTCCATTTTCTTTTTTTTGGGCGGCGCCATGTTCGGTTATTTTGTGGCTTTTCCAGCCGGGTTTGAGTTCTTTCTGGAATTCCAATCCGAAACCATCAAGGCCATGCCCTCCATGCGCGAATACCTGGACTTTGCCGCCACCATGCTGCTGGTTTTCGGTCTGGTGTTCGAACTGCCCCTGGTGATCACTTGCCTTGCGCGTTTCGGCCTGGTGACGGTGGGCTTTCTCACAAAAAACAGAAAATATGCCATCCTGTTGAATTTTGTCATCGCCGCCATTCTGACCCCGCCGGATGTGGTTTCCCAGGTCATGATGGCCCTGCCCATGATGCTGCTGTATGAAATCAGCATCATCGGAGCACGCATTTTCGGGAAAAAACCGGTTGTTGAAGAAAAGAGTCAGGATGCTGAAACCCCGGCTTGAGGGGGATACGGGTTGCGGGATAGATGGGTTCTATCAGTGAAGTGGGGCGTGGATTGCCTGAGCGCCATGTGGTGTTGGTGGCGCCGGAGGTCCATTGGAATACCGGCAATATCGGGCGGACCTGCATTGCCGTGGATGCCCGGCTGCATTTAATCAAACCCCTCGGCTTTTCTTTAGCGGACAGGGAACTGAAGCGCGCCGGGCTCGATTACTGGCCCCAGGTAAAGCTGAGTGTGTGGGAATCCATGGCGGATTTTCTGCAAAGCATGGCGCCGGACATGCAGGAAGTGGTGCTACTGACCAAAAACGGCCGGCGCTCCTTTCGCGAGATTCCTGTGAAAAGACGGCTTTTTCTGATTTTCGGCTCGGAAACCAAGGGGCTGCCGGCGGCGGTAGTGGAGCAATTTCCAGCGGCCCTGTATCATATCCCCACCAGCCGCGCTGTCCGCAGCCTCAATCTCTCCACTGCCGTGGGTATTGTTTTATATGAAAGCCTGCGCGGGTTTGATCCGGCCCATGGGTGGTGATATCTTACTTGCACCAACGGTCCTATCGTGGTAGAGATTCAAAAATCGCTATAACCGGTTCCTGCTTTCGCCGGATTTCGTACGGATTTTTATTCCATTGATGAAGGAGAAACAGTATGCGGCAATCACCTTTGATCCTATTCGGCATTTGTGCGTTTTTTCTGGCGGGTGTGGTTGCAACCGCCGCGGCCTCAAATCGTGAAATCATCCGTTTTGCCGCCTCCTCCCAAGTGGCCGAGGCCTATGGCATGGGCATTGTCAAGGAATTTGAAACCATGACAGGCCTGACCGGCCAACGCTATTTCGGCCCGACGGATATGGTAGTTCAGCGCCTGGTGAACGGTGTCAGCGATATTGTGGCCATTGACCGGCCCCTCCCCCAAAAACTGAAGGAAAGCGGTTTTGTGGAAATCCCTTTCTGCATGGATGCCATCGCCATCATCACCAATACCCAGTGCACCTTGACCCAGCCGTGTGATATCGACAATCTGTCTGAAAAACAAGTGCGCGGCATTTTCAGTGGTCAGATCGCCAACTGGAAGGAACTCGGGGGACCGGATCAGCGCATCATCGTCATCGTGCCCAGCAAAGAGGAAGGCGCTTTTCAAAATTTTACCGAACTTGTCATGCGCATCAATGAAGTCAAATACCATTTCATGGCCAGTGACGCCATGATTGCCGTGGAAGCCATTAAATTCGTGCCCGGCGCCATTTCCTTTGTGTCCAATGGCGCCTTGGGGAATGACCAAAGTATAAAAAAAATCAAGGTGAACAGCTTAGCCCCTGGCGAAAAGGACTACCCCATTCACCAGACTTATGCGTTTGCCACCAAGGGCGAACCCACAGGAAATGTCAAGGATGTGATCAATTTCGGCCTGTCCAAGCGTGGGGTTGAAATCATGAAGGAAAAAGGGATGCATCCGGCCTTTTAAACTGATTCTTTCACCATCCTGGAAAGGAAGCTACCATGCCCTTTGAATATCTTAAATTTGTTTTCCCGGCCCTTTGTTTTTTGGTTATTTCAGCAGGCTGTGCCTTTTTCGCCCAGGAACAGCTTGAGCCGACCCGCAAGGTGAAAGGCGATGCGGTGATGGGTGAAAAAGTCGGCTATCATTTTGACCTGGAAGAAAAAGCGGATCAGGATCATCGTTATCTGCTGACCAAATCGCCTTATTGCACAGAGCAGATTGAAGAATTGACCGTTTTTCGGGATCGCCGCAAACATATCGGCGGGGCCGCGGCTGTGGTAGCGGCCCCCTTTATCATTGCTTTCCCGCGGGTGGGTGGAGCCTTGATCATGACCGGTTTGGATAAAAGCCGCGAAGAAAAAGTGCTGAAAACCGGCATCATCACCACCGGCAAGGTAATTCCCTGCGGTGCTGCTGAACCTGCGCCGGGTGAAACCGTCTTCATCCAGTCCGCTGACATGAAAATCAAACAGCATCTTCAAACCGATGCGGAGGGCATACTGGATCTTTCCGCCATTGTTCAGGAAGGCGGCGGGGCGCTCTATTTCAATCTGTATATTGATAACGGTGATTCTGTTTTTTTTATAACCACCATTTTTATTCGGTAAAGCCGCTTCTTCCCTTGGAATCAGGTCGCGCCTGTGGTATATAAAAACAAGGTTCGACAAATGCCGCACCTGTTTTTATGCCCGTTTGTAAATCATCTGAAAGCGATAGGATGAAGCCTTCTCTTTTTCCCGGCCGACAACCCAAGAGAAAAACCCTGCTTTTCAGCATTTCATTCAGTATTCAAAATCCGCAGTTTGCCGTTAATTTGATGTAATCGATCGCACCACATTCATTAATCAAGGAGGCGCTGATGGGAAAGGAAAATGAGTTTTACACAAGACTGGAAAACAAAGGAGTCACCCGCAGGGACTTCATGAAATTCTGTACCCTGCTGACGGCCACCATGGGACTTTCGTCGTCTTTCATCCCCAAGGTGGCCGAAGTGTTTGCGGCACCGAAACAACGCCCGTCCGTGGTCTGGCTGCATTTCGGTGAGTGCACCGGCTGTTCCGAAGCCATGATCCGGACCATGTATCCGTGGACGGATGAACTGGTGCTGGACATCCTCTCCGTGGATTATCATGAAATCATCATGGCCGCCGCGGGTCAGCAAGCAGAGGAAGTGTTGCAGTCCACCATTAAAAAGAATGCCGGTGAATTCATCTGCGTGGTGGAGGGCGCCATTGCCACGGCCAACAACGGTATTTACGGGAAAGTCGGCAACCGCACCTTTTTGGAAATCGCCAAGGATGTCTGCCCCAAGGCCAAGGCCGTCATCTGTCAAGGCACCTGTTCCTGTTTCGGCGGGGTTCAGGCCGCCAAGCCCAATCCCGGCGGCTACAAGAGCGTCAGCGAAGTCTTGGGGATCAAGACCCTTAATATCCCCGGTTGCCCGCCCAATCCCCTTAATTTGATCGGAACCATCGTGAACTATATCCTCCTGGGCAAACTGCCGGAACTAGACAATCTGGGCCGGCCGTTGTTTGCCTACGGCAAAACCATTCACGATCAATGCCCCCGGCGCTCCCATTTTGAGAATGATGAATTTGTATTGGAATTCGGCTCCCAGGAAGCCATCATGGGTTTTTGCCTGTATAAACTGGGGTGCCGGGGTCCGGAGACCTACAATAATTGCCCCACCGCCAAATTCAACGGCGGCACCAGTTGGCCGATCCAGGCCGGCCATCCCTGCATCGGCTGCAGCCAGCCGGGCTTCTGGGATGAGATGTCGCCGTTTTACAAAGAAATGTAGGGATGGCGCCGCGCACGCAACCCTGAACGATTTCCTTTTTTTGTAGGAGGAGTATACATGGCAAAGCGAATCATGATCGATCCGATCACCCGAATTGAAGGCCACATGCGTGTGGAAGTGGAAGTAGAGGATGGCAAAGTAACCAAAGCCTGGAGTTCCGGGCAAATGTTCCGCGGTTTGGAAATGATCCTGATCGGCAGGGATCCCCGGGATGCCCAGCATTTTGTGCAGCGCTCCTGCGGGGTTTGAACTTATACGCATGCTCTGTCCTCGGTGAGGGCAGTCGAAAACGCCGTGGGCGTCAAAATACCGGAAAATGCAAGGCTCATCCGCAATCTGCTCCACGGCGCCCAGTTCCAGCACGATCATATCATCCATTTCTATCATCTCCACGCCTTTGACTGGGTGGATATTTTAAGCGCCCTCAAGGCCGATCCGGCTAAAACCGCCGCGCTTTCGGACAATGTCACCAATGCCCCCTGGGGTGGAACCGCTTATTTCAAGACCGTGTTGCAGCGCATCCAGACCTTTGTGGACAGCGGCCAGTTGGGCATTTTCGCCAATGCCTACTGGGGCCATTCAGCCTACAAGCTGCCGCCCGAGGCCAATCTCATGGCCGCGGCCCACTATATCGAGGCCTTGCGCCTGCAGGCCAAGGCCGCCAAGATGCATGCCATTTTCGGCGGCAAGAATCCCCATCTCCAGTCCCTGGTGGTGGGCGGGATTACATCGGTCCAGGATTTGAATCCGGACCGTTTGGCGCAGTTCCTGTATTTATGGAAAGAGACCCAGGATTTTGTCAACAATGTCTATATTCCTGATCTTCTGGCTGTGGCTTCCTTTTACAAGGATTGGGGGGCCATCGGCGGCACCAGCAATTTTATGGCCTGGGGGGAATTTCCCCAAAACGAGAACGAACCGGACAGTCTGTATATGCCCCGGGGCTACATTCAAAAACGCGATGTGGCCAAGATTCAGGCCGCCGACCAGCAAAAAGTCGCGGAGCATGTTAAATTCGGCTGGTATGCGGAAGGCAAGCCCAAACATCCCTTTGAGGGCGAAACCAAACCCAATCCCGGTGATTACAAGCCCGACGGCGGCAAATATACCTGGTTCAAGGCGCCGCGCTATGACGGCGAGGCCTGTGAAGTCGGCCCCCTGGCCCGGGTGCTCATCGCCTACGGCAAGAATCATAAGGACATCAAGCCCCTGGTGGACAGCACCTTGAAGAAGTTGGACATACCGGTGACGGCGTTGTTTTCTACCTTGGGCCGCACCGCGGCCCGGGGCCTGGAAACCGCGGCCATCGGCAATGCCATGGAGGGCTGGATCATGCAGCTCTTTGATAATGTCAAAAAGGGTGATCTTACAACCTACCAGAGCTGGAAAATGCCCAAGAGCGCCCAGGGCGTGGGCCTGAATGACGTGCCGCGCGGGTCCCTGGGGCATTGGATCCGCATTGAAAATGAAAAGATCAAGAACTATCAATATGTGGTTCCTTCCACGTGGAATCTGGGTCCCCGTTGCGAAAAAGGCATTCCCGGCCCCTTGGAGGAAGCCCTCATCGGCACACCCGTGGCGGATGCCAAACGCCCCCTGGAAATTCTGCGAACCGTGCACTCCTTTGACCCGTGCATTGCCTGCGGAGTTCATGTGATTGATCCGGCTTCCAATGCGGTCTATAAAATCAGGGCAATTTAATGGTCGCTGCTGTCCCCGCAACCGTGCCTCGGCCGGACGGTTGCGGGTTTTTTTGCTTTCAAAATCTGAAAAACCGGGGTAATACATGCTGATGACATCGGAACAGGTGATGATTTTGGGTGTCGGTTGCATTCTGTATACGGATGAGGGCTTCGGCATCCGTGTGGTGGAGGAAATGGGTCGCCGCTATTTGTTTCCGGAAAATGTGGCCCTGGTGGACGGCGGCGTCCTGGGCTTGAATCTCCTGGGGGTCATCTCCGAAGCCGACCGCCTGATAGTGGTGGACGTGATCCGCAACAACGGCCGGCCCGGGGATCTATACCGCCTGGAAGGGGCTGCCATTCCGGAACGGGTGCGGGCCAAGAATTCGTTGCACCAGGTGGACCTGCTGGAAGCCCTGACCATGTGCCAGGCCCTGGACAAAGTTCCGGAAACTGTCATTGTGGGTGTGGAACCCCAGGACATTCATTCATTGGGTATCGAGCTGACCGAAACCATCCGCCGGCAGATCGATCCGGTCATCGCCATGGTCCTTGCGGAATTGGATCTGTTGGGGGTTCCCTATCAAAAAAGGAGTGAAGAACATGTGTCTGGCCATCCCTTCCAGAATTGTTGAAATCGACGGGGACATGGGCACGGTGGATGTGGATGGGGTCAAGCGGGAGGTGAGTCTGCTGATGATCGAGGAACCCCAGATCGGGGATTATGTCATTGTGCACGCCGGATTCGCCATCAAAAAAATCGATGAGCTTGTGGCTTACGAAACCTTGCAGATCCTGAGGGAAACCCTGGCCCTGGTGGAAAAAGAGGACGAGCGCTAAATAATTCAGGCATGGGGCGGTTATGCTCCCCATTGTGGCATCTGTTTTCTTCCTTTTTGTGGGAGCGGCTTCCAGCCGCGATTCGGCCTAAGATCAAGGGTGAACAGATTCGATACCGATTCCGATAGCGACCCCGACCCCGAGCTGGAGGTAAGCGCCGGTGATTCCGAGGCAGTCTCACGAAATTGCAAAGCAGCTCAAAATCAGCGGCATTGTTCAGGGGGTCGGGTTCCGCCCTTTTGTATTTCAACTGGCAATGCGATATGGTCTAAAAGGACAAATCGCCAATACCGGGGAAGGTGTTGAAATCCGGATTCAGGGCGCGGCGGAAAACGTCCGCCGGTTTATCCAGGACCTGCCGGCTCTGGCGCCGCCCTTGGCGCGCATCACCGGGCTTCAGGAACAGGAGATTGTAATCAACGACGGTTATAATGACTTCTCCATCGCCGTCAGTCATACAAGCGTCACAGCCCGTTCTGTTTTGATCTCGCCGGATGTGGCGGTTTGCCGTGATTGCCTGGCCGAGCTATTCGACCCAACGGATCGGCGCTATCACTACCCCTTCATCAATTGCACCAACTGCGGCCCGCGCTACACCATAATCGACGATATTCCCTATGACCGGCCGTATACTTCCATGAAGCATTTTACCATGTGCCCGGCCTGTCAGGCGGAATACGACAATCCCGCCGACCGGCGCTTTCATGCCCAGCCCAATGCCTGCCCTATCTGCGGTCCGCAGCTCACCATGCTGAATCCGGACGGGACCGTTATTGCCGGAAGGAATCCCATTAAACTTGCGGCCGAGCGCCTGAAAAAAGGTGAGGTCGGGGCCATCAAGGGCCTGGGCGGGTTCCATCTGGCCGTGGATGCTGTTCATTCAACGGCTGTTGAGAAATTGCGGGCACGCAAACACCGGGAAGAAAAACCCTTGGCCCTCATGGCCCGGGATGTGGCGGCCGTCGGTCTGTTCGCCCATGTTACCGCGGAAGAAGAGCACCTGCTGAATTCCATGCAGCGACCCATTGTTTTGCTGGTGAAAAAAACGCCCAATCCCATTGCAGCCCAGGTGGCACCCGGCAACCGTTATTTCGGGGTCATGCTGCCCTACACGCCCCTGCACCATCTGCTCATGGCTTATGATTTCAAAGCCCTGGTCATGACCAGCGCTAACCTGTCCGAGGAGCCCATTGCCATCGACAATCAGGAAGCCCTGGCACGCCTCAGCGGCATTGCCGATTTTTTCCTGGTTCACAACCGCGACATCTACCTGCGCAGTGATGATTCCATTGTCCGGAACACGGCCGGGGGCCAGCGCCTCATCCGCCGTTCCCGGGGCTATATTCCCACTCCGATTTTTTTATCCCGCCCCCAACCGGCCGTGCTGGCCTGCGGCGGGGAATTGAAAAACACCATCTGCCTGACCCGCAGGGACCAGGCCTTTCTCAGCCAGCACATCGGCGATCTGGAAAATGCCGCCACCGAGGAATTCTTTGAACTGACCATTCGCCACATGCAACGCATCCTCAGTGTCATGCCGGAACTGATCGCCCATGATCTTCATCCGGATTACCTGAGCACGCGCTATGCCCTGAAGCGCACGGATAAACCACGGGCGGCCGTGCAGCACCATCATGCCCATATTGTCGCCTGTATGGCGGAAAATCAGGTTAGGGATGCGGTCATCGGGCTGGCCTTTGACGGCACCGGCCTGGGCGACGACGGCCGCATCTGGGGCGGGGAAATCCTTTTGGCCCGGCCCCATGGCTATGAACGTCTGGCGCACCTGGCCTATGTTCCCATGCCGGGCGGGACGGCCGCCATCCGGGAGCCCTGGCGCATGGCCCTTGCCTATTTGCTGGATGCTTTTGGTGAGGGTTTTCCGGATCTAGGACTACCATTTGTGCGCAAGCTGGAGCCTTTGAAAGTCAACATCATCACCCAGATGACGGCCAAAGCCGTCAACAGCCCGCTGACTTCCAGCCTGGGCCGTTTTTTTGACGGCATGGCGGCCCTCATGGGCTTGCGCAATACGGTGCGGTATGAAGGCCAGGCCGCCATGGAACTGGAAATGATCGCCGCGGAGGATGCGGACCCGCCGGTTTATGATTATGAATGGACTTCCGGCCGGCCCCATGGCATCATGACCCGCCCCTTGGTGCGGGGAGTGGTTGCGGATTTGATGAAGGGCCTGCCGCCGGCGGTGATCAGCGCCAAATTCCACGCCACCCTGGTGCGGCTTTTTACCGAGCTGTGCACCACCCTGGCGGACGCAACCGGATTGAAGCAGGTGGCTTTGAGCGGCGGCGTGTTTCAAAACGCCATCCTGCTCACAGGCTTGATGAAGGGCCTTGAAGCCAATGGTTTTACGGTATATACCCATCAAAAAGTTCCCTGCAACGACGGCGGACTGTCTCTGGGCCAGGCGGTGGCCGCCGCTGCCATGATCCAGGAAGGAGTTCCGACATGAAACATGCGTCTGAATATCGCGACAAGGACCTGTCCCAAACCCTTATCCGCCGCATCCTGGATATGGATATCCGGCCGGTGCGGCTCATGGAAGTTTGCGGCACCCATACCGTGGCCATCTTTCGCAGCGGCATTCGTTCGGTTTTACCTAAAAACATCACCCTGATTTCCGGACCGGGCTGCCCGGTCTGCGTCACTTCCCAGGCCGAGATCGACGCTTTCATCAGTCTCAGCAACAATCCGGAGGTCATCACCGTCACTTTCGGCGATCTCATGCGCGTCCCGGGCAGCTTTTCCTCCCTGCAGCAGGAAAAAGCCAAGGGCAAGGACATCCGCATGGTTTATTCCACCTTTGACGCCCTGACCATGGCCCGGGAAAACCCGGGCAAGCAAGTGGTTTTTTTGGGGGTCGGTTTTGAAACCACGGCGCCCACTGTGGCGGCCGCCGTGCTTGCCGCCCATCAAACCAGCCTGGCGAATTTCAGTGTTTTTTGCGCCCACAAGCTCGTGCCTCCGGCCTTGGAGGCCCTGATGAAAACCGACGGCGTGCGCATCGACGGTTTCCTGCTGCCAGGGCATGTATCCGTGATCATCGGCCTTGATGCCTACCGGCCCTTTGTGGCGCGCCATCACATCCCCTGCGTGGTGGCAGGCTTTGAACCGGCGGACATTCTCCAGGCGGTTTGGCTCCTCGGCCGTCAAATCAACTCCGGAGAAGCGCCGGTAGTGGAAAACGCCTACCCCCGTGCGGTTACAGCAGAAGGAAACAAAAAAGCCCGGGAAATCATGAGCCGGGTCTTTGCGCCCACCGATGCCGACTGGCGCGGCATCGGCACCATTCCCCTCAGCGGCTTGCAACTGCAACCGCCCTTTGATTGCTACGACGCCCGGCAGCGCTTTGAATTGCGCCTTTCCAATGTCCCCCCACCCAAAGGCTGCGCCTGCGGCCAAATCCTCACCGGCCTGAAAATCCCGCCGGATTGCGCCCTGTACCAAAAGGCCTGCACCCCCATGTCACCCGTGGGTCCTTGCATGGTGTCCAGCGAGGGTACCTGCGCTGCTTATTATAAGTACCATGTGGAGCCGGGGTTCTAGTGGAACAGAAGAGGAGAAGAAACCATGCGACTGATATTATTTTGCATGATGACCACATTTGGTATCGTTTTTATTTTTTCAAGTGGCTTATCAGCTCAAGAAGAGGAACTCGGCATCTTCATTGATGATTTAAAGAATATCAAGATAAAAGCAGAAGCAGGCGATGTCATAATGCAATTCCAACTTGGCTTGCTGTTCCAGACTGGCAAAAGTGCACAATGCCAGGATCTATGTGCATCATTTTGAGGGGGTTGCGCTATGCCAGTTTGTGGCAAGTAGTGCTCCACTTTTTAGGTTTTCGTATCCAGCCTTTCGATCAGGAAGACATATGGCACTTGGAAGCCTTTTAGAAATCCTATCTGGAGGATCATATTTTTTATATTTTCCATTTAAATCCTGGTTTTTTATTTTGTCGCAAAAATTCAGGAAGACTATTTTTGAAACTTGGCGGAAGCAAAGATCGATAGAGGTAGCTCAAGAAATCGTTGGACTTTTAATAGGATTCGTCCTTTCTATTTCCTTGGTTTGTTGGATCGTTTATTATCTCTTTTTTAAAGTCAGAGGAGTATAATTACCTTGACAAAGACGGTAAACGATAATGGATTAATTATTGTTTGTCATATTGAAAGTGTGAACTAAAGAATTGTTGGGCCTCATGAATCGCTTACGCATTATTGCGCCAATGATTACTGTTCTGCTGATTGCGGGGTCGGAGATCTTCGCCGCGCAGCCTTCAGCCACTGAGGAAGATGTCTTGGCGCTGGAATCATCTGCGCTCGCTGGACAACGAGAGGCGATTCGGTCCTTGTTCATTCTGCAAACTCGTTCAGATGGTTCCGTATCTGAACACATCGATATATTGCTGGGCAGCACAATCCGTAAGTACCCCCAGGTGTTTTTGGAAGAACTTAAGAGCGCTGATAGAAAGGTAAATATGGGTGCTCTCGTGGGTAATACTGGTCCTAGTCTTGTGGACCGATTTGAAGATCAGGCTATGGAACTGAAAGGTAGGCGGGATGCGCTCCTCACAGTGCGAGATGCCTCACTGATCGAAGTTCGCGATGCGTGTATTCGGGAACTTGACCGACAAATTGTGAGTACGGTTCGCCCCTAATGATCTCGGGTACAATATTTGAAGAATGTCCAACAAAAGGTATAAACACAAAGAGTTGCTGAGAAGCAGGATCAAGCGCCTAAAAGCTCTCGGAGAAATAGATGCTTGCGATAAAAGCATTAAACCGCCTGTTGGATCAGTTATTGCAAAACATGATGAACTCGCACACAATAATACCTATGGCCAATTGCCATTTTTCTACGTCGACAAATTGGTTGTGTGTCGTGATTGCGGAAAAGAAGAAGTATGGACTGCTCTGCAACAGAAGTGGTGGTATGAAACTGCCAAAGGAAATATCAATTCCATTGCTGTTAAGTGTCGCGCATGTAGGAAAAAAGACCAGGAGCGGAAGGCTGCCGCCCGAAAGATCCATTTAGAAGGAATAGCAAAAAAGAAAAAATGACAACATAATCAGGTAGGGCGGGTCTCTCTCCCGCCCTCCCCAATGAAAAATATCATTTCCAAAGCTGAAACTTGACCGGCCGAACAAATTGACAACACAATCGCCGGACTGGTAGGGTGCAGAATGTCTGGAACTATGTGCATCTCTTTCAAGTCGTTGCAATGGGTCACAAAATGGCAAGTTGTCTTTCACTCGCTGTTTTAATTTGAGGGTCCATTGGTCCGGATAAAAACCTATAAATTAATAAAGGCGGCATTATTGGATCGACAAAAACGCCATGTTAAAAGGCTTTGGAGCATTCCAGCTATTTGTATGGTAATTATATTTAGTTCTCACATATTCTCGAGTGCACAAGATGTGACAGGGGAGGTTAAATCTACAGATCTGTCAGGTACGGTTATGATCAATGTGTATGAGGACTATGGAAGAGAAGGATTCCTCGAATATTCGCTTTCCTTGCCGGATTTTGTAATGAAAGAGACCAATAGAGGGAATAAGGGATTTGGAATAGGACATCCTGAAAAATTATATATGCTGAGTAGCGACACCTTTGGTAGAGTATACAAAACTGAAAGGATGTACTGGGAACCGATGGTTTACCCATTGATGGAGCATTTCTCGCAAGATAACATGGAATATCTTGAGTTTGTGTTAGAAACTCTTTCTAGTAAGCAAGAGAGGTTGTCTGAATTACCATACTCTGAAGCACTGTCAGTAAGAGCAAGACAAAATCGGGATCAAGCGAAATACTTGATCCCTAATAGGCAATTCACTCACATCATTTATAGGTCTAAATCCGGTTGGCCTCTATCTGGATTACTGGTTGACCTATCTAAGCATACAGTATCTTTTCCTTTTGGCAGGGAAAGGCTAAGCATAATATTAGAATGGGATTACTCTGGGAAACACATCGCATATGCATCATCTAAAGACTCGTGGAATGATCGGGAACTGTTGGTGATCACAGATATTGTCAAAAATATTGAACTTTTTCGAGTGGACCTTGACAAAGAAATAATTTTCGACATCGCATGGGCACCTACTGATAATTACTTGGCAGTTCTCAGTGTGAAATGGAAACTTTCTTATAACCCATTCGCCTTATTGGCGACAGCGAGCGGGCACCCGGCAGGCTATAGAACATACTATCTTAGGGTTTACGATATAACTGGAAAACTCATATATAGAAGTCGAGACGAAGATATCGGGGGGACTTTTAGTGCTGGTCCAGGATCGGGGTTAGGCGGCATCGTATGGTGCAATGTTAATGGTAAAAAAAATGAATCACCGATGCCTTCGATGAATTAATAAAAATGTCATATATTGTGACTTTTAGAAGGATAAGATCTTAAATATAGAGACAAAAAATCAGTAGTATCTGGTTGAATTTTGATTTTTTATGAAGATCAGGGATGTTTTTGTAAGCGCTAAATAAACCCCATCTTCCCATCTTGAAAAAACCATGCAATGTTCCTGCTTATCATAAAACGTGGAGGATTCGCATGGAAAAATCAAAAGCAGAATTACTGGAAGAGATACGGTCATTCTGGAAAGAACAGATTCAGTAGAAGGGGTCAAGTCTCCTTTTGACTTTTATTAAAATATCTGATAGCCGAAAAG
>DYJD01000111.1 GCA_020723325.1 Desulfosudis oleivorans
CAACAGGTGCAAAACTCACATACAAGCCAGCATTACGGCCGGCTTTCTGAAATTGCCATTTCCCAGCGCGTTTCCAAGTCACGGTAATACTCGTCAGGGTGATGACGAAAGCGATACAACTTTTTCAACCGAGTTTCAACTTTCCGCAACGCTTGCCGCGCGTTCACGAAATCTTCGTTCCGCACTTGGCGCAAGCGGATGAGCAAATCATCAAACGATTCGGCGTAGTCAATGAACGCCGCAAACGGACCATAGCGCAGGATGAACTCGCGAACCGACTTGCGACCCGTGATCCGGCGCTGATGATGTTTCAAGTCTCTGAAAAACGTCTCTAGATCATTATTGGAGGAGGGCACATTCGAGATGCGGTAACAGGTGAACAAACCCCACCACCGATGGCGCACCGTTTTTGTGATGTGTGCAATGATGGCAGCATGTTGCGGTTGTTCCTTCGCCTCCCGCGCTAACCGTTCCAGAAATTCCGTGACGGCGTGTTTGACCTCGCGGGCAGTCCGTGGCCGACCGTCTTTATCACAGCATTCAAAGTGCCGATCTAATTCAATGATCCAGTCGCGTTGATGTTTGAGCTGTTGATATGGGGCACCATACCGATCCCGGAGCGCGGTGATGTCCAGCAAGACGGCCAAGAGGACATGCCCCTTTTTTTCTGACAGCGGCGCAACGAGGCCTCCATCCGCTCCAATTCATCGTAGAGTTTAAGACCGGCGAGTTCAAATGGCGACAACCCATCGGCACGTAAAGCGTCCCGCAACACTTCGCCGTAATCAGTCAACACGGCAGTTTGCGGGTCATTCACGGAAGCCTGGCTCAACTGACGACCGTAGGGACGCCATTTGGCTCGAATATCGCGGCGGAGATCGGTTTTTAGGGCACGATCGGCGTCAAAAATGGGCTGACCGGCGTCACACAAGCAGTGGACTTGGCAGGCTTGCTGCGGACAGCCGGGCAAACTGGCCGTCACCGCACGGCGAATGTTTTTGTCGGCGTCACTGATCACGGCGCGAATGCGAAAGCCCAACGCTTTCACGGGCGTCAACAAACGCGCACTGATCAAATCCGCACGACTGCTGTACAAGGTTTCGGCGACGAGCGTTAAATCCAAGTTCGCT
>DYJD01000112.1 GCA_020723325.1 Desulfosudis oleivorans
GTGAGCCAGCACCCGAGCAGGCGAAAGCAGCCATTCATCCCGCTGATACAGATGAGCCACTTGAGCAACGAGCAACATTGCAATGTAAACCGCAAAAACGTGCTGGGTCACTTTTACCATCCCGAACACTTGGAAATACTTGAGCCGATAATAGCGTTTGGCAAACGCAAAGAACCGTTCAATCACACTGCGCTTGCCCAAGTGATGTTTCCACTGGGAAAGGAAAAACAACTCCGCCAAGAATTTCTTGCCGCTTTTGCGAAGGTTGTAGTCAATTACAAAAGTCGCGTGCAGAACCGTGCGGATGAAGCCCAGAAAGGCATAGTTCCAATACGCCGCATCCGCGCGAACAATCCGAATGGCGAATCCATAGATGGCTTTCACCGCACGGAAGAGCGGAATGGCGACAATGCTATCATGCACATTGGCGGGCGTGACAATGAACAACACAGGCAACGTTGACCAGCGACAGAGAATCGTATGCACCTTGAACCCGAAACGTTCCCTCGCCTGACCCGCGCGATAATACCAGCCGGCAGCCGTATCTTTGAGTGACCACGCGCGCAAAAAGGTCGAGTCAATGATCAAGTCATCGCCGCGAATCACGCCGAGCGTGACCAGTTCCATGACCAACGAAACAAAGAACACGAAATAGGGAAAGAGCCCCAAGCGTTTCAGGCGTCGCGAGTATTGGCTGGCCGAGATCACCGTCTTGTGAAAGCCACACGTACGCGCCAGGGCAGGCCAACTGGCGACCCAACCAACCACCTGTTCTTGCGAGAGATGCCACAGGGCTTGGAGAAGCGAGAGCAACAAAACCGACCAATCCACATAGTCCAACTTGCGTCCTGCTCCTGAAGGGAGCGCAGGATACCACCGATAACTGGTTTGCATGGCGCGTTGAGCGCGCTGATCGGCTTGCGTGAGGCGAATCAAGGTGACGGCATGAATGTTCAAGCCCTTGGAACGTCCGGGCGGCGGGACAGGGTGCAAGTCCTCTTGGCTCAGTTGGAAAAGTGCAGGAGATGTGCTAGACTCCATTCGAGTTCCTCCTCCGTTGGTATCGTTTGTGTTGCAACAGAATGATACCAG
>DYJD01000040.1 GCA_020723325.1 Desulfosudis oleivorans
TTAACGCTTTCGTGGCAAGGCTCGTATTTGCCTCAGCAACTTTGCGGTTATAGTAGCGCCTGAAATTTTCATCGTATCTGCGGGTTAAATGGGCAGCCTCGGTGAAGGCCCAGCTCAAATAGCGATTCCCGTTTTTACGGTTGTTTTGGCCCTTGCTTTTGCCGGCTGACAGTCTTTCGGAAGGTACACAACGACTATAGGAGGCAAAATTTCCGACCTTGGGAAAGCGGCCGATATCGCCGACCTCCAGCATAATGGTCATGGCCAGAATGAGGCCTATACCGGGGACCGTCGTCAGATTTTGAAAGGTCTCACTGAGTTTCACTTTTTGTTGGATTGTTTTTTCAAGTCGTTTAATTTGTTGCTTTAGAAATGCGATCGTGTCTAAATTGGCTTGCGCGGAAAGGACAATATTTTCTTCTTTTAACAGCTGCCGTAGGTCTTCGACGGTATAGGTTTTGATCTCATTGGCACTGACCATTTGGGAACAGCAGCGGGCGATTAAAGATTGCAGACTGAGGACATGAGATGTCTTCTGGCGAACAAGGAACAAACGCTTGCGCGCCAGATCACGAACCGGACGCTCTTCTTTGGGGTAATGTAGCCTTGAGGCAGGATGCCCAGAATCAGCATTTGAGCCAGGAAGAAGGCATCGTGCTGATCATCGGTATGCTTGATTCCTTCGTATTGCTTTATCGCCGAAGGATTAGCCAGATGAACACAGTTGTAACCAGCATCCATCAGACCGTCGATCAGCCAGTACCAATTGAAAGTGGATTCGACGACGATTCCGTGAAACTGAATGCTGTACATCTGGCTTGCGAGGTATCGAATCTAAAGTGGTGAAGGCGTTTTTAATGAGAAATGGGTCACCATGGGCTCGAAATCACGATCATCATGTAGCAAGGTCAATCCTTCTATAATGCAGAAGGTTGCGATAATTACATCAATTGTTTTTCGGACGGTAACCCCTGCTTTTCTAAGGATTCGATAATTATTGGCACTTTGAATCGCCACGTTATAACCACCAATTTGTCGGAATTGTAGAGCGCTGAGAAAGTTCTTGGCTGTTTCAAAATCTGTATTGGAGCGGAAACCCTGAAGAACCTCTGTGAGTATTAAATCACCTATAATAATGGGGGTGTTTGAAAGGTAATGATCAAGCAAATCTGTCTGCCAGGTGGAAATGCCGTTGAAATAATTGATCCATACGGATGAGTCGACCAAAATCACTGATCCATCCTCATAGCATCAAGGTCACCATCCCATTTAAGTTTTCCACGCAGATTTTTAATTTGTTCCTGTTTTTTTATTTGAACCAATAGCCTAAGCCCGGATTCAACAACAGCTTTTTTGGTTTTTAAGTTGCTGAGAGTCATGGCCTCGTGCATAAGCTTGTCATCTATTACAATATTTGTTCGCATGGTAACACCTCTTAAGCATGTGTATGATATTTACTGTATATACACACTTGGACAATGTCAATAGCCATGACGCTTTTGTCAATATGAATTCAGATAGATGTACAACCCATTTTTGCACAGGACGCCAAACAGCGGGCGCCTATGAAAAACCCGTTCGGCCGGGAAGACATGAGCATCAATACACTACTCATTAAGGCACCCCGCGAATGGGGGCGAGCTTACGAACTCGCTGAAGGCGCTCAGCCGGAGTCGGGCAAAAGAAATCAGGTACGTTGGGGACCTCGTTGAACTGAGCCCGGACGAAGCCGTAGTCGATGTCGTAGTAATGAGTCTACAAGGGGCTGCGGACTACGCGCTTGAGATTTACGGCAAGCACGTGATAGACCTCCCCGATGACACTGTCGGCATGCACGTCGCGATATCGATTGGAAGTCCGGTCATAATTTCAGGACCTTCTATCGACTCCTGGTGTTAGCTGCTGAAAGAGGTCTCCATGGGATTCTTTGACCGATTCATGAATAAGCCAAAAGGGCCTTCCATCACTCAGCAGAGGGCTTCAATCACCATTACGCATCCGAAGTCGAAGGTTCGAATGAGTGTTAGATCGCTCGGGAAATCCTTTTCTGCCGCAAAGGCTTTTTTCTGCTCCTGGTCTGGCAGATCGGCTATTTCCAAACCGCACACACGTGCGCGTGTGCCTACTGAACCGTAACCCTAGCATTAGGGCCGGGAGTTCAAAACGATCTAACCCTGATATTACTCCTGCGCGGAAATAATAGAAAAGCTGGTATATAAACTTCGAGGGAAAAATGAGCCCGCCGGTGGTCATATATGACCAGTGGTGAAATATGGCCTTTTTATATGCGGCCGTCAATGACAGCCTCGCAAATACCTTCATTACTATTTATTTTAAAAAATTCATGACGATGGGAAGCCCGAGCCCGAAAATTACAGGCCTGGCACAAAGATTGTACCTATGAAGAAGTGAATAGTGCCATAACGGCGATGCCAACAAAAAACAAACCGAGCTATCGAATATCAATGTTGAAAGGCGTCTGCGAATATGAACATTCTTCTAATTTACCCAAAATTTCCGGATACCTTTTGGTCTTTTACTTTCGCCTTGAGTTTTATCGGAAAGAAGGCGGCCTTTCCACCTCTGGGTCTGCTTACCGTCGCTTCCTTGCTGCCGGTAAAATGGTCCAAGCGCCTCGTGGACATGAATGTGAATAGTCTGACGGATAAAGATCTTTTGTGGGCGGATATGGCCTTTATCGGAGGCATGGCGGTGCAGCGGAAATCGGCCGAACAAATCATCGCCCGTTGCAAGGCCTTGAATGTAAAGATCGTTGCCGGCGGACCGCTGTTTACATCCGAACCTGATGAATTCAAGGCTGTGGATCATCTCGTTCTCGACGAAGCCGAATCGACACTGCCCGCTTTTCTGTCGGACCTGCAAAGCGGACAACTGAAAAAGGTCTACCGGGCTACGGGTTTCTGTGATCTTTGCGACACACCGATTCCCTCCTGGGAACTGGTGCAAACGAAACGCTATGCGTCCATGAACATCCAGTTTTCCAGGGGGTGCCCGTTCAACTGCGAATTCTGCAATGTAACGACTTTGTTCGGTCACCGGCCGCGCATCAAAACCCCGCGACAAGTGATCGCGGAACTGGACCATATTTATGCTTCCGGCTGGCGCAGCAGCATCTTTTTTGTCGACGACAATTTTATTGGCAATAAGGACTACCTGAAAACGCATTTGCTTCCGGCCCTGATCGAATGGCGTCGAAATAAAAAGGGTTGTGTCTTTTTCACGGAAGCTTCCATCAATCTCGCCGATGATCCGGAACTCCTTGCCATGATGGTGAGGGCCGGCTTTGATTCCGTTTTCATCGGCATCGAGTCGCCTGATGAGGTCTGTTTGACCGAATGTCATAAAAACCAGAACAAAAATCGGGATCTCCTGGAAAGTGTCGCGATAATCCACCGTTCCGGGTTGCAGGTGATGGGCGGTTTTATTGTGGGCTTCGACAGCGATAAACCTTCCATTTTTCAGCGCCAGATCGATTTTATACAGAAGAGCGGTATTGTAACCGCAATGGTCGGAATGCTCCAGGCTCCGCCGGGAACACGCCTCTTTGACCGGCTGCAACGGGAAAGTCGGGTGGTCAACACCTTTTCAGGAGACAATGTCGACGGAACCACCAACATCATCCCCCGCATGGGCATGGACAGGCTTTTGGAAGGGTATCGATCGATTATGCGGCAGATTTATACTCCCAAAAACTATTATCAACGGGTCAGGGTTCTGCTGAAGGAACTGAAGGCGCCTGACATCAACCAGCCGCTCAATATTCAGCGGTTTCTTTCCATCTTTCGCTCCGCTTTCCGGCTCGGGGTTTTGGGCAAGGAACGCTTTTGCTACTGGCAATTGATGCTCTGGACTCTGGTATGCAAGCCCAGATTGCTATCCGTGGCCATAACCCTGTCCATATATGGCCATCATTATCGTAGGGTATGCGAACGGTATATTTATTAAGACCGACATCACCGTTCATCGTGAAGATATAAATCTTTTAATTAAGGAAAAAATACCATGACGGACAACCCAATGGATCAGATAGCGTTTTTTGTAAACAAATTGAAAGCGCGATTCAGGTTTCCCAAACTGGATTCCAAATCGGCGAGGCGCTTGAATATCCTGTTGTTCGGCGCAGCCCTTGCAATTATTTGCTTCAATCTTCTTCTCGTTTACGTGCATCCGGATGAATACGGGATCAAGGTGGTCCGGGTGGGCCTGAACCGCGGCGTTCAAAAAGAGGTTTACCATGCCGGTCTCACTTTTGTTCTGCCCTTCGGGTTGCAGGAGATGTATCGACTGCCCAAGGGTATCCAGGTGCTGGAACTGACCAATTTTCCCGAAACCGCTTCAGTAACGGCGCGGAAAGACCGCGCCGCCCACATTCAGACCTCGGACGGCTTTTTCGTGGACGTGGACGTCTCCATATTGTACCACATCAAGGACCCCTACCTGGTTTTTACAACCATCGGTCCTGGAACCCTTTTCGAAGACAACGGCATCCTTCCCAAGGCCGAGCCGGCCCTTAAAGAGACCCTGGGAAAGTTGACCACCGAAGAATTCTACAACAGCCCCATGCGGGTTAAAAAAGCGGAAGAAGCCAAGCAGAACCTCAACACCGAATTAAAGGTCAAAGGCATCGAGGTCGACCAGGTGCTGGTACGTTATTTTATATACAGCCCGGAAATTCAGAAAAACATTGAGGCGAAAAAGCTCCAGGATCAGATGGTGTTTACCAACCAGTCGGCGGCGCGGGCGGCCAGGGAAGAGGCGGAGTTGAAAAAAATCATTCAGGAGGGAATGGTTATCGCCGCCGTGGAGATTGAAAACGGTAAAGCCTATGTCACCCGCAAGATCGCTGAGAAGGATCTATACGCGCGCAAGATAAAAGCCAATGCCGACTTGCAGGTGAAGCTGGCCGAGGCGGAAAGGGTGCGTCTGAAAAATGAAGCCTTGAAAGGCATCGGTTCCGAGCGCATGGTTGCCCTGAAAATGGCCGACGCCTACAAGGGGCTGGATATGATCATCCTGCCCAGTGACGGCCCCCACGGGGTCAACCCGTTGAGTCTGGATAATGCCCTACAGCTATTTGATGTTCGTAAAGGAGGCAACCCATGAAACGATTAATGATCTCGACAGCTTTACTGCTGGCCGTCCTTACTTTGGCCGCCTGTGTTCCCCATACCACGGGTCTGACGGAAGTGGGCGTCAGAACCCGTAAAATGGCTTTTTGGGGACCGAAGGGGGTGGAGGAACGGATCTACGCTCCGGGTGGCACGTATTTTTTTCTGCCGTTTATCAATGACTGGCATGTGTTCGACACCAAACTGCAGAACTTGGAAATGACCTTTTCGAAAATGCGTGGCGACCGCAAGACCAGAGACGACCTGGTGTTTAAAACCATCGATGGCAACGACATCGGTCTGGATGTGATCATCGTCTATCGCATCGATGCGAACAAGGCCCCACACATACTCCAGTATGTTGCCCGGAATGACGAAATTTTGCGGGGAACCATCGTGCGGACCGTGGCCCGCAGCAAACCCCGGGATATTTTCGGCGAACTGAAGACCGAGGCTTTTTATGTGGCGGAAGCCCGCGAGACCCAGTCCGGCAAGGCCCGCGAGGCGTTACAGGGAATTCTGGGGCCCATGGGTATCATCGTTGAGAAGGTGCTGACCAACGACTATCGTTTCAACACCGAATATACCAAGGCCATTGAGGACAAAAAAGTGGCTGATCAGCAGGTGGAAAAAAACAAATCGGCCCAGCACGCCGCCACCGAGGAATACAAACGTAAATTGGAAGAAGCCAGGGGCGAAGTCAACCAAATGGTGGCCGATGCCGACGGTGAATATCTCAAGGCCAAGATCGAGGCGGATGTATACCGGGAGCAGCAAGTGCTTATTGCCCAGGCCATCCAGGCCGAGGGCTCTGCCGAAGCCGCCGCCATCCAGGAAATGAATCATGCCCTGGCAGGGGCCGGCGGCGAGGCCATCGTGAAGCTGAGAGTCGCGGAGGCGATTCAGGGAAAACGCATCCTATTGCTGCCGGTTTCAGAGGGTGGGATGAATCTCAAGACCACCGACATCAACCGTTTGATCGAAACATTGGGCGTTAAATCGCTTTCCGGCGGGCAGTGACGGACGCATGGCCGGGGAAAGGCAACAATATGCAAAACAAAATAGAATCAACCCATATCGATGAATTATTGGTTAAAGCGGATGAGCTTATTCAACAAATCAATTCCGATGCACTCAAAGACATGGAAGCAGAGCAGCGCCTGCAGTTTGAAAAACACGCTCAGAACTTGAAACAGATAAAATCCGTGGTGCGGGGCCAAATCAAGAAAAAAGGTATTCCGAAAAAAAGTTACGGCGCCAAAGGCTTTCACGAGGCGATCCTGGATATTGTGAAGGCCATGCAGGACTTTAAAGACAAGCTGTTCTGATTGCCACTAAGCACCTTTGAATACTGGAAAATCAAAAATGACTTTTTCTGAAAAAAAAGCGCCGCTGGAAAAATTAACGGACATGTTGCGTTCCTTTACGGGTCGGGAAGATCCCCGCAAAATAAAGAATGGCTTGCCTCCCAAGGCTCAATTCAACATCGGGTATGCCCTGGCGGCCATACTTTTATTTTTCTATGTGCAGCAACATTTTTTTTCCACAAAAGTGGAAATGATTCCCTACAGCCGGTTTAAAGAATACATCGTCGAAGGCAAGGTGGAGAAATTGACCATCTATCCAGAAAATATCAGCGGAAAGCTGGCAGGCTCTTCAGGCCGGGAGTTTGTCACCGTCCGTGTGAATGATCCCGACCTGGTGAAGGACCTGGATGAACATAAAATCAGTTATTCCGGACAGAACGAAAATAAATTTCTGAGCAGCCTTCTCTCCTGGATTATTCCTCTTGGCGTTTTTTTTCTGATCTCACGGTTTGCCATGAAAAAGATGGGCACCGGTATGGGGATCATGTCCTTCAGTAAGAACAAAGCCAAAATTTTTGCGGAGAGCGATACCAAAGTCTCTTTTACCGACGTGGCCGGAATCGATGAGGCCAAAGAAGAACTCCAGGAAGTAGTCGAATTTTTAAGAACCCCGCAAAAATTTCAGAAATTGGGGGGCCGGATACCCAAAGGCGTGCTGCTGGTCGGTCCGCCCGGAACCGGCAAAACCCTCCTGGCCAGAGCCGTGGCCGGTGAGGCCAAAGTGCCTTTTTTCAGCATCAGCGGGTCGGAGTTTGTGGAGATGTTTGTCGGGGTGGGAGCGGCCCGCGTTCGTGACCTTTTCTCTCAGGCCGCGCAGCAGGCGCCCTGTATCATCTTTATCGATGAACTGGATGCCCTGGGCAAAGCCCGGGGGATGAATATTATGGGCGGGCATGATGAACGCGAGCAAACGCTCAACCAGCTCCTGGTGGAGATGGATGGGTTCGAAACGAATAAAGGGGTCATCATCATGGCCGCCACCAATCGGCCGGAAATTTTGGATCCGGCTTTGTTGCGGCCGGGACGGTTTGATCGGCAGGTCCTGGTGGACCGGCCGGACATCAATGGGCGGGAAGCCATTTTGAAGATTCATTCCAAGAATGTGGTGCTTGGCTCCGAGGTCGATCTCCGCAAGATCGCCGGCCGCACTCCGGGCTTTGTGGGCGCGGACCTGGCCAACATCATCAATGAAGCCGCGTTGCTGGCTGCCCGCAATAATAAAGAGGTGGTGGAGCCGGTGGATTTTGATGAGGCCATCGACCGGGTGATTGCGGGTCTTCAAAAAAAGAACCGGGTAATGAATGCAATGGAGAGAGAGATTGTGGCTTTCCATGAGGCCGGACATGCCATCGTGGCCGAGTCGGTTGAGCATGCTGACCCGGTGCATAAGATTTCGATTATTCCCCGTGGGATTGCGGCCCTCGGATATACCCAACAGCAACCCACCGAGGATCGCTATTTAATGACGCGTTCGGAGTTGATCGATCGCCTGGCTGTGCTGTTGGGCGGCAGGGTGGCGGAGGAATTGGTTTTTAAAGAAATCTCGACCGGAGCCCAGAATGACCTGCAGCGGGCCTCGGACATTGCCCGGGCCATGGTCACGGAATACGGTATGAGCGACCGCCTGGGTCTGGTGAGCTATGAGCGCCAGCGCCGATCGATGTTTCTTCCGGAAAGTTTTTCCTCCGGTAAAAATTACAGTGAAGCAATCGGCGCCCAAATCGACGAAGAAGTCGGCCGGTTCATGCATGAAGCGCATCAAAGGGTGATTAAAATCCTCTCGGAGCGTCGGAACGTCCTGGATGAGTTGGCCCAGCTCCTTTCACAGAAGGAAAGTGTGCAGGGAGAAGAGCTTAGAAAGATGTTGGCGGCCGCCGCTCCCGGAAAGGCGACTCCACCGCAAGCGATTGGGTGATGATGAAAAAGGACACGCCGGCCATGGCCCGCATGATTTCAAACAATCAAATCAGCCTGCTGCAAAACGGCGCAGCGTATTTCCCGGCCATGGAAGCGGCGTTGGAGCGGGCGCAGCATGAAATTTATATAGAGAGCTATATTTTCAAAAATGACAATACCGGGCGGTGTATTGCGGAAGCACTCAAACGAGCGGCTTTGCGTGGTGTGAAAACCCACCTGTTGATCGATGGATTCGGCTCCAGCGGTTTGCCGAAAAACATGCTCGACGCTCTTGAAGCAGCCGGCGTGATGGTGATGAAATTCCGGCCCAGGGTATCGCCTTGGACGCTGCGGCGCAAACGGCTGCGCCGCCTGCACCGGAAAATTGTGATGGTGGACCGGAAGATTGCGTTTGTGGGCGGCATCAATATCACCGATGACATGGATACGGCAGGTCAAACAACTCGTTATGACTGCGCTGTAAGCGTGGAAGGACCGCTGGTGGAAGAAATTCACCATTCGTCCCGCCGGGTGTGGTCACGGGTAGCATGGGCCCGCCGCCTGTGCGCTACCTGGAGACGGAACAACGATAACAAAAACGTTTCTTCAAAGGAATCCGGGGGCAATATGCGCTCGGCTTTTCTGATACGGGATAACATCCATCATCGCCGCGATATTGAGAATGCGTATTTGCGGGCGATTGAGCAGGCGCGATTCGAGATCATTCTGGCCAATGCCTACTTTTTGCCCGGATTAAATTTTCGGCATGCGCTTTTGGATGCGGCCGGGCGTGGTGTCCGAGTGATTCTGCTGCTGCAGGGAATGGTGGAATTTCCGTTGCTGCATTATGCCTCGCTTGCCTTGCGCGGCAGTTTTCTCGATGCCGGGATTGAGATCTACGAATACCACAAGGGGATTCTGCACGCCAAAGTAGCGGTGATCGATGAGCATTGGGCCACGGTGGGATCATCAAATCTTGACCCTTTCAGTCTCCTGCTCGCACTCGAGGCAAATGTCGTTGTTGACGACGAAAACTTTGCCAAGACAGTAAAGCACAGCCTGGAGCAGGCCATGCATAGCGGGGCGCGGCGGATACTTCAAGGCAACTGGAGAATGCAGCCCATTCGCCTGCGTCTGATCAGTTGGCTGAGTTACGGCCTGGTTCGGTTCATGACCGGAATCGCAGGGTATGCTCCGGGGCAACATGCTGCCCAGCAATAATCGGTCGACAACATAATCTTTAGGAATTTTAGCCATGGTGCTTGATTCAAACAGTCCGCCCCTCCCCAAGAGAGAAGACGAATGGCGGCTCTTTACGTTTTTGTCGCGACCATTTGCCGTCTTAGGGAGAGGGGCGATCAACAGGGTCGATAACTTGGGTGCTGCTACCATTTTCCTTATTCTGGCATTACTGAAGATCGCCAGCCCCAAGCAGTTATCCAAGATTGTCCAACAAATTTATTACATAGGGGCACGCTCCATGATGATCGTCATGCTCGTCGGCCTCTTCACCGGTATGGTTATAAGCCTCCAATTTTATTATGCATTGAATAAAGTCGGCGCTCAAGGTGCGCTCGGCACTTTGGTGGCTTTGACGCTGGTCAGGGAACTGGGACCTGTTCTTGCAGCCATCATGATTGCCGCCAGGGCAGGGTCCGCCATCAGTTCAGAAATCGGCATTCAGCGTATTTCCGAGCAGATTGATGCGCTGTGCACCATGCGTATTGACCCGATTGGCTATCTCATCAGTCCAAGAATTGCCGCTGCCGTCATCAGCTTTCCCTTGCTCACCGCCCTGTTCGATCTCATCGGCATCATCGGCGGGTATATCTCCGGAGTGCTGCTCCTGGGTGCGAATGCTGGTACTTATTTTTATCGTGTTCAAACCAGTTTGAACATGAAAGATGTTTCCGACGGTTTCATCAAGTCCATCGTTTTTGCCTTCATCGTCTCCACCGTTTGCTGCTTCCAGGGCTATTTCGTGCATATGCGCACGGATAGCCATGGGGCCAAGGCCGTCGGACTTGCCACTACCTCGGCTGTTGTCATCTCGTGTGTGCTTATTTTGGTATCGGACTATATTGTTACTTCCCTCCTGATGTAGAGAGACCTATGGATACGCCATTGATTGAATTCAAGGATGTTACAAAGCGGTTCGGAAACAAAACTGTTCTCGAAGGTGTAAACCTCAAGATATACGAAGGGCAGGTCACGACTATCATCGGCCTGAGCGGTGGCGGCAAGAGCGTCCTTCTGAAACATATCGTCGGTCTGCTCGAACCCGACGAGGGAGCGATTCTTTTCCGGGATAAACCCTTTGTCGAAATGAAAAAGCACGAGATGAACACCTTTTTTGCCCAGATGAGCTATATGTTTCAAGACAATGCTCTGTTCGACTCCATGACCGTTTACGAAAACATTGCACTGCCGCTTCGGGAAACAACGAGAAAAGGTAAGGCAGAAATAGACCGGATGGTTAAGGCCAGAATCGCGCAGACGGAACTGGGGGATGCCGCTGGCAAGTTCCCATCCGAACTCTCCGGCGGCATGCAGAAGCGGGTGGCTCTGGCACGGGCACTGGTTATCGATCCCCGGATAGTCCTTTTTGACGAACCCACTTCCGGGCAGGACCCTGTCCGGAAAAATGCAATCCTGAGCATGATCGCTCAGTACCAGCGAAAATTTGGTTTTACCGCGGTGCTGGTCAGCCACGAGATTCCGGATGTGTATTTTATCTCCAATCGTATTCTTGCCCTCTATCATAAAAAAATCGTTTTTCAGGGCACTCCGGATGAGCTTGATAGATTCGATCACCCTTTCAAAGACGAGGTCATCATCAGCCTGGAAGGATTGCGGGATGAATTATCGGGTCTGCACACCAGGCGGTTGTTCAATGTCATGTATCATGCTCAGTTGAAGCATAAAAGCGTCGGTGACACCTATACCGTAACGGTTTTCACCCTGTATGTGCAGGAGGCCATTTTAGAAGGTTTGGGTTACGAAGAAGCACAGGGGGTGATACATGCCATGGGGGTATACATCGATAAACACTTTGGCGCCATCGGAGGGTTTTCCACACGCCACAAGATCAATGAATTCGTGACGGTTCTCCCATATTCGAATCTGTTTGAGGCTGAAGAAATGGTGGCGTCATTTATAAAGGATTTCCAGGAGCGGGGAATTCGTGACATTCGGCTTGGGGGACGAAGACAAGGTTTTGTACTGGAAGGCATTGAGATCTCGATCCACGCCGGTTTTGCCCAGGGCCAACCCATAGCCGAATTAGACGCCGTCATCGAATCCGCCAAATCTCAACAAAAAGAAATCGGCCGGATTCTGTGTTCCGCAAAGGAGTAAATCCATGAAAAAGTACGCAATAGAAACCACAGTTGGAATTTTTATCGTTTTCGGCCTGCTGGGTATCAGCTACATGACAATCACTTTCGGTCATGTTCCTTTTCTGGGCGATAATTCCTACCCTATTTCCGCTCGTTTTACCACGGTAACCGGTTTGAGAGTCGGCAGTCTTGTCTATATAACAGGCATTGAGGTCGGACGCGTGGAAAGACTCGCCATCGATCAGAAAAAACAGAAAAGCGTGGTGGAAATGAGGATTCATAAGGGTATCGAAATTTACGATGATGCCATCGCTTCCATTAAAACCGAAGGACTGATCGGCGATATGCATATCAGCATAGACCCCGGCGGAGGCGGCGATCTCCTGAAAGAAGGAGGCATCATCACTGAGACGATATCGCCTCTGGATATCGCCGACCTTGTCAGTAAGTATGTCTTCGGTGATATCAAGCGCCCTTAGACCCAAAGCCGGTTGCGGCAGGTTTGAAGTCTCTTCGACCTATTTGGCATCTCCACCGGCCGGTTGGTAAAAACCATACTCGCCGACTTCGACCGTCTTACGATATTTCTTTGAATAACCAGTGGTTACCTTACGGCTTTCGAAATACTATGCTCCGAAAGTGCAATCCTTGAATTGCCGATTTCGTTGGCCGGGACCGAAGATAAATTCCCAAAGGGACTCACCTCGAAAGAGCTATCCACAAACGGACGCTTTAAAATGGTTGCATGTGACCTATGGTTACATATGGCCTTTTTTCATGCCTGTCCATAAACAACCCGAAAGTACTTGCAGTTCCAATTAATCATGCAAATCGGCAAGATGGGCCGTTGCGCGGAATTTCGAAAACCTGGCATAAAGTTTGAAGTTTAAGGAAGCATAAAACGTGATGGATCTCCCGGGAAGTATTCCATGAACCAGAATTACAACAATAATCCTGCTCTTATTGGGCGGAATCTGACTTGAAATTATGATCCACCACTAAAAAAGGAGTCATCATTATGAAACTAAGTACAAGCGATAACATTGAAGGCAAGCTTCACCAGACAAGCGATAAAATCAAGGAAGCAGTCGGGAAAATCTCCAAAAGACGCGACATGGAATTAGAAGAAAACATCGAGAAAGTCCGATACTACGTATTAGGGAAATTTTATGAAGTATTGGATGGAGAATTTGGATTTCCGAAAAGCCAAAGCCTGGATGGTATACATACTGAATATATTTCAAAAGATATAGATACCAGGGAATTTGTCGACAAGGGGCTTTTTGGATTTCCAGCTCTGCAAGAAAACGACCTTGAAAAATTATTGGCAAAAATAGAATTGTTTTATGAAAAACTGCAATATGCAAAAAGCAATTTTATAGAAAGCAGCCAAATCAAAGAATTAAAAAGAATCATTAAAATTATCGAAGAAAAATTGGAACACTTAAAACTCAGATTTCAATAGTAGTAACTTCATCGCCAAACGGGGAGCAATAGAAAATGGAAAAGATGAATACGATGAAACCATTGTTTCCCCATTTACCGAAGCGCCTTGCAGGCTTGGAAGATCTGGCGGAAAATCTCTGGTGGAGCTGGAATCCGGGTGCTCGAATGCTCTTCAAGACACTCGACCGGCAGGCCTGGAAGGAAAGCGGCCACAACCCGGACAAGATGCTCAGAGAGTTTCCCCGGGAGCTTCTGGAAAAGGCCGGGGTCGATGAGGACTATATTCGCAGATACGATCATGTGATGGAGGTATTCCATAACTACATGCAACCAAAAGAGCGCCATTTGCCGGTGACTGTCTCGCGGGGCCACGAATTCGTCGTGGCCTACTTTTCCGCGGAATACGGACTCCATCGCTCCTTACCGTTTTATGCAGGCGGATTGGGATTTTTGGCGGGGGACTATATAAAAGAATGCAGCGACCTTAGTGTCCCATTGGTAGCTGTAGGATTCATGTATCCGGAGGGCTATCTCCGGCAACAGATCCGGGACGACGGATGGCAGGAGAATCTCGTCGAGTCCATCAACCGGGAGGCTGCCCCGATTTCCAAAGTATTGGACAAGGATGGACGGCAATGCATCGTTACCGTTCCGCTGACCGATCCCCCTATCCATGTCGCGGTGTGGAAGGTCGCCGTCGGCCGTGTTTCCCTGTATCTGATGGACACGGACGTCAAAATCAACGCTTTCGGGGACAGAGGAATCAGCGCTCGGCTCTACATTGGCGACCTTGAACAACGCTTGCGCCAGGAAATTGTCTTGGGGATCGGTGGAGCCGAGATGCTCAAGACGCTGGGAATCGAACACTACCTTTTGCACTTGAATGAAGGTCATGCGGCGTTCGCTCTTCTGGAACTTATCAGGAGACACATTCAAATGGGCAGCGAATTTGACCTGGCTTGCGAAAAAATCATTAATTATACAATTTTTACAACTCACACACCTGTTCCGGCAGGTCATGATGTTTTCCCTTTTGCTTTGATCGAAAAATATTTTCATTCATACTGGCCCATCCTGGGTCTTGATCGCCATGCGTTTTTCCAATTGGGAATCCACCCGGAAAAACCGGATGCAGGCTTCAACATGACTGCTTTTGCACTGCGCTTATCCGGCTCCCGGAACGGTGTGAGCAAAAGACACGCCGCTGTCTCGCGAAAAATGTGGCAAAGCCTATGGCCCGAAGTGCCGGAAGATCAGGTTCCCATCGATCACGTCACCAATGGCGTCCATGTGCCCACCTGGATCGAACCGAAAATAAAACTGCTGCTGGATAAGTACATAGGGGCTGATTGGCTGGATAATCATGACGACCCGGCCATCTGGCAGCTTATAGACAATATCCCCGACACCGAATTGTGGCAAACGCACCAATGGCTCAAGGTGAAACTGATCGATGCCATCCGGGAACGAACACGCCAACGCTGGGTCAGTGGGGATGCCAGCGACTCCCTCATTCTTACCGGCGGCGCTTTCCTGGAACCATCGGTTCTTACACTCGGCTTTGCCCGCCGGTTTGCTACCTACAAAAGAGCCCTGCTGATCTTCCAGAATCTGGAACGTCTTGCAAAGTATTTCAAGGACCGCTGGCGGCCCATACAGATCATCTTTGCCGGTAAAGCCCATCCCGCAGATGATCCCGGCAAACGGTTATTGCAGAACCTGATCAAACTGGCGCGCAATCCGCAATTTGGAGGCAGAATTGCCTTTGTAGAGGACTATGGCGAGCAATTAGGACAATATTTGGTGCACGGCGTTGATATATGGCTGAACACACCGCTCCCGCCTCTTGAAGCCTGTGGTACGAGCGGCATGAAGGCGGCTCTGAACGGTGTGCCCCATTTAAGCATATTGGACGGCTGGTGGGAAGAAGGTTTTAACGGGAAAAACGGTTGGGCCGTAGAACATGATCCAAGTTCTGTGAACCCGGATGGAAGCGATGCTGAAAAGATTTACCGCATTCTGGAAGATGAGATCATACCGCTTTACTATAAGACCGCTGAAAACGGTGTTCCGCATGATTGGGTAAAGGCCATGAAGGCGACAATGCAAAGCAATGCTGCCCGGTTTTCCGCCCGCCGAATGGTCAAAGAATACAGGGATAAGTTCTATTTAAAAGGAATGCATCGAAAAACATAGAAATGAATTGCCTTACTGCCGATGATTATTCGCGCCATCATGATTTCTATGGTGGGTATTCCTATACGACGTCTATAAATATAAGGAGGGATTATGTTCGGAAAATTATCAAGCGCGTTGGATATTGCGCTCCAGCAAGCAGTGGAGCAAGCGAAGGATGCAAACTTTTTTGAGGCCGGTACTACCGGCCGTGGGGTTTATCCTTTCATCAATTTGTTTGAAAAGGAAGGGGACTTGGTGTTGGCCGCTGAATTGCCTGGAGTCAAAAAAGAAGAATTAATCTTGGAAGTAAGAGAAGATGTTCTGCGTTTGGCCGGGGCACGTAAAATTGAGTATGCTGAAAATTGCAGTTGCCATCGTCTGGAACGTAAAGGTTTAAATTTTGATCGCTCCATAAAATTGCCTTTTCGTATAGAGGGGGGCAAGATCCAGGCAGAATTCAATGATGGATTATTGATGGTGACCCTGCCGAGGGCGGAGTCGGATAAACCCAAACAAGTTGTTATCAAATAATTTGATGAAAAAGGAGGATGCCATGACTGAAAATAAAGGGGTCGCCAAGACCGAAGCGCAAGAGCTGCAAAAACAGGAGCATAAAGAAGAACGAACTGTTGCCGGACGATTTTTTATTCCACAGACCGATATTATAGAAAACGAAGAAAGTCTCATTATAACGATGGATCTGCCGGGAGTGAAAAAAGAGGATGTGAACATAAAATTGGAGAAAAACATCCTTGAAGTAGAAGGTCGGATCGACTACGCGCCCTATGAAAAACTCAATCCTGTATATGCTGAATACAACATCGGCAATTATGCCCGAAGATTTACCGTCTCTAATGCAGTGGATACAAGTAACATCGAGGCTGTTCTTACCGATGGCGTGCTTTCCATGACGTTGCGCAAAGCGCCTGAAGCAAAACCGAGGCAAATACCCGTTAAATAGAAAACGGTTATTAGGAGGTCGTGTAATGAGAAATAACATTATCAAAACCCTGCCGATACTACTAGTATTGGTTTTACTTTCCTTGCTGGATTCTAATGCCTTTGGTCAATATTCGAAAGACGGAAGTTACAGCGAGGGATATGGTTACCACGGCACGATGGGTCTGGATCCTGATGAAATAATGAAATACGGTCAGTATATGATGAGATACGGCTTCCATGAAGCGGGGATGTCGGGCGGCTTAACCAAGTATCCGGGGTATAACTCAAATTTAAGCGATGAAACCATAAAAAAACTGAATGCTGAACAACTATCGTTTATCAGGACGACTGAAGACCTCAGGCAGACGATCTATGAGAAGGAACTTTACTTGAAAGCAGAGATGGTCAAGAAAGCTGCGGATAGAGTTATCGCCTTGAATATTCAGAATAGCTTATCTGAGGCAAGAAGTAAATTCGAGCAAATGATGATCGAGCATTTAATCCGGATGAAAAAAATAAATGTGGAAGCGGAAAGCAAATAAGGCAAAAAAGGTCAATATCATTGAAAATTCGGAAATTGGTAGCATGTTGGGAGTCGCCAGAATAATCGGCGAAACGGATAAAAACTGACGCATGACGTCATCTTCCCAAAAAGTTATTTACGCAGCTTTGGCCGGGAATTTCCTGATCGCCATAACCAAAATTTTTGCCGCCCTGATCTCCGGAAGTTCCGCCATGTTGTCCGAAGCGATCCATTCGGGTGCGGATACAGGCAATCAGATTCTGCTGCTATATGGCTTGAAGCGGTCAAAAATGCCGGCTGACGATCAATTTCCTTTCGGGCATGGCAAGGAGATTTACTTTTGGAGCTTTGTTGTCGCCATCGTACTCTTTGCCGGCGGTGCTGGATTTTCAATGTACAAGGGAATTGATCGACTCGTTGCACCAGTGCCGGTAAAAATTTCTTACGTCAATTACGGCGTTATCGGATTGGCTCTGATTTTCGAAGGAACCAGTTGGTATATAGCGCTGAAGGAATTCATCAAATTAAAAGGCGCGTGGGGCTATTTTGAGGCCATTCACCGAGGCAAAGATCCATCCATTTTTATCGTGCTGCTGGAGGATTCCGCCGCAATCATAGGCCTTGTTGTCGCCTTTGTGGGAATTTTTCTCAGCCATATGACCGGCAGCCCCGTCTATGACGGTGCTGCCGCCGTCATTATCGGGATGATACTGGCAGGAACCGCGATCTTCCTGGCATCCGAGACAAAAGGACTTTTGATTGGAGAGAGCGCCAATAGAGCGGTCATCCAAGGGATACGGGAAATTGTCTCTTCGTACAAAGACATCAAACAGGTCAATGAAGTATTGACCATGCACATGGGGCCTGACTTTATTCTCGTGAACATCAGCGTTGACTTTATAGACCCTATCCTGGCGACAGCGGTTGAGGTAACCGTGGCAGGCTTGGACAAGGCGATCAAACGGGCATACCCTAAGGTTCAACGCATCTTTATCGAGGTGGAGACATGGCAGACAAAGGAGGTATTCCCATGACAGTGGATATCAGTGTCTTGATTGGCGGTGAAGCCGGCCAGGGCATTCAGACCGTCGGCCTGCTCATGGCCCGCACCTGCCACAGAGCGGGTTTGTATGTGATCGTTGTCAATGATTTTGAATCTCGGATAAGGGGCGGCCACAGTTTTATCCAGCTACGCATCAGCGACGGCCCTGTCCATGCTCCGACCCAGGATCTTCACCTGATGGTGGCGCTGGATGAACGGACCTATCGGTTGCACCAATCCGATCTTCAAGAAGGGGGATTGGCGCTGATCCCTAAGGATGATGGGGATACCATGGTCCAGCACCATCAATGCAAAATAGTGGACTTTGCGGGGCTGGCCCAAAAGGCCGGCAATAAAATACTATCCAATACGGTGGCGGCAGGGACCTGCCTGGCCCTGATTGGAGCGCCGTTTGACCTTTTCGAAAACGTTCTGAAAACGACATTCGAGCAGGTGGAAGAAAAACGCCTCGCGCAGAATGTTCAAGCGGCTCAATATGGATACGCTGCTGCTGAGGAACATACTTTCAGGTGGTCATGGCGCTGGGATAGGACATCGCCCAAAGGCCGTCTCATTGACGGGGCCCATGCGGTGGCATTGGGCGCCCTGGCGGGCGACTGTCGTTTCAGCGCCTTTTATCCCATGAGCCCGGCCACCGGTATCATTCAGCGCCTGGTCGACATGGCGGCGGCCGTGCCACTCGTGGTAGAACAAGCCGAAGACGAGCTCGCCGCCGTGAACATGGTCATTGGGGCTGCATTTGCCGGTGTGCGCGCCATGACAGCAACATCAGGCGGCGGCTTTTCGCTGATGACCGAAGGGCTGGGGCTGGCCGCCATCACGGAAACGCCCATCGTGATTGTCAATGCTCAGCGCCCCGGGCCGGCCACGGGCCTGCCGACCCGCACGGCCCAGGCCGATCTTCAGTTCGTCATCCATGCCTCTCAGGACGAATTCCCCCGCTTTGTGTTTGCACCGGGCACCCCGTTCGAAGCCTTTACGGTGACTGCACGTGCCTTTGAATTGTCCGACCGCTTTCAGGTCCCGGCGGTCATCCTGGTCGACCAGTTCCTGAATGATTCTATTTTTGTCGCTGAAGAGGCGTTTGAGGCGCCCGAAGCGGCGCGCCCGTTTACCATAACAGACGGCGACCTCGATGATCCAACGCTTTACCGCCGCTACGCCCTGAACGACAGCGGTATCTCCCCGAGAGCGCTCCCGTGCAGGGGCCTCGCCCGGGTCAAGGTCTGCAGCGACGAGCACGATGAAGCGGGCCATATCACCGAAGATGCCGCGATCCGTGATGCAATGGCGGGAAAACGTCATGCCAAATACCAAGCGATGCGCGAGCAGATCCGCCCGCCGGAGGTCATTCACGCCGGCAGTGACATAGTATTGATCAGCTGGGGATCGATGCGCGGCGCAATGATAGAGGCCGTCAACCAATTGCGGGCCGACGGTATCAATTGCGGTGGTTTGCATATGATCGACCTATGGCCGTTCCCGGATGCCGCCATGGGTGAAATTCTGGAAAAGGCCGCGCAATTCTTCGTCGTGGAACAAAACAGGACCGCCCAGCTTGGGCAGCTGATCCGCCAACAAACCGGATACCGATATGCCGATGCCGTACTCAAGACCAACGGCCGTCCCATGTGCGCCGGTGAAATTACCGAGGCCATCAAAACGAAATTAAAGTGAGGACTGACATGGTGTCCATAAACGACTATCATTCTGATTATCCCAATCACTGGTGTCCGGGATGTGGCAATTTCGGGATTCTTGAGGCCATGAAAGCGGCCCTGGCTGCTTTGGAGCTGCCGCCCGAAAAGATTCTCATCGTCTCCGGAATCGGGCAGGCCGCGAAAACACCCCATTTCTTGGAATGCAACTACTTTCATTCCCTCCATGGGCGGGCACTGCCCATCGCCACGGGCGCCAAAATAGCCAACCACCATATGACCGTTCTGGTGAATACCGGTGACGGCGATTGCTACGGTGAAGGCGGGAATCATTTCATGCATGCCATCCGCCGCAACATCGATGTGACGGTTCTGGCCCACAACAATAGGGTCTACGGCCTGACCAAGGGGCAGGCATCCCCCACCTCCATGGAAGGCATGCAGACAAAGATACAACCCGGGGGCGTCATCATGGGCGCATTCAACCCGCTGGCCGTGGCCTTGTCTCTCGGCGCCGGTTTTGTCGCCCGGGGATTTTCAAGCGATGGCGATCAGTTGCGTGACCTGATTCAAGCCGGTATCCGCCATCGCGGTTTTGCACTGATCGATATTATGCAGCCCTGCGTGTCTTTCAATCAAGTCAATACGCACAAATGGTACAAGGACAGGATTGCGCCGATAGAAGAAAACCACGATGAAACCGACCGTATCAGCGCAGTCCGGCTATCCCTCGGGACCGATGATCGTATTCCGACGGGGATCTACTATCGCAGAGAATCTCCCTCCTATACGGATCGGATCGACAAACTGAAGGACAAACCGTTGACGGATCACCGGTATCGCCCGGAACTCCTGAAGGCGCTGCTGACAGACGGATATCCGTAATCTGACCGCTACGGCACGCCGGTTGACCTCTCCAGCACCGGCGATAAAAACCGGAATACTCGAATTTGGATAAAAATGACAGGGAGAAATACGTATCACGGGTCATGATAAAAAGAGGTCCTTATGAAAATGGGAATCTGTAAGACGACAAGCCTGGCGTTGCTTCTGATCTGTGCATTTATGGCGATGATGCCCGGCTGTCGGTCCGATTCGAAAACTGTTGGGTCGGATGGGTCATCGGGTGCCGTTATCGTCGTCCCCCATGGGTACATGGCCCGCCTGGAGCTGGTACATGACGGCCGGATGGTCGGGTTCGGACCCTTCGTGGGCTATTATTTCCGGCCGCAGGACCCCGGGGATCTGAGCCGGCTGCGATTCGTCTGCTTCAACGAAAATCGGTTCTACAGTTCGGATATGCCCAACGGTGCCAGGCTATACGAAGGGACGGCGGTGCGGACGACGCTGCCCCAGGCCGATAGGGTCCTCCCGGCCCAGGACAGGATCAATCCGTTATTCTTTGGGGAAACGCCCGAGGCCTGGCGTGACACGCGGCCGGAGCCCCAGGACGAGTTCGTGCATTTTCACTCCTGTTACGACGCTGCGGGACCGGCACATACCGGATACTGGATTCGTCATGTGGCCGTCTCCGACTTCACCTATGACATGGGGGGGCTGGTCGGACGAGAGAGCCCACTGTACCATCGGGTCCACAAAGGTCCGGACCGGGACTTTGCCAGGATTGTCGAGTTCGACAGGGGGCCGGGAAAGGGCAATTAATTGAACGGTGTCCTTGCGGATCGATGCAAAGGCATTAAAGACGACAGACTAAATACGGAAAGGACGGAAAAGAGATGAATATCGGTAAACAGATTCGCTATGGGGCAATTGCCACGATTTTGCTGCTTGGCGTTTACTGGTCGGCGGCCTCGGCAATCAACGACGGTGTCAGTGAAGATTATCCCAACACCGGTTTCCTGGCTACCGCCCAGTGGCTGAAATTACACCAAGCGGACGCCTCCCTGGTGATCGTGGACGTTCGAATGGACAAAGATATTGAGGGGAAGCTGATCACCGGCGCCGTCCGCATGCCCTGGCAGCAATTCCAGTACGACGATGCCGCCGGCAACGTGGGTGGGTTGTTCGTGGGCATCGTGCGTGCTCAGCAACTGCTGGGCGAACACGGCATTGCCCGGAACGACACGGTGGTTCTTTACGATTCGGTGAAACGGGACGGTGGTGCCACTAGTTCCTACATTTTCTGGGTTCTCGATCTGCTGGGTCACAAGAACAAGAAGGTGCTGGAGCGGGGTATCGACGGGTGGATCGATGCGGGCGGAACAATGGTGTCCGAACCGCGCATGCCCGAGGCTGTCCTGTATCAAGCCCCGTCTGAAGAGATCAACCTGCGCAAATGGGTCAAGGCCGAGTACCTGCTGCCGCGGCTCGGTGATCCCTATTATCAGATTCTGGATGTCCGGTCCCGGGCGGAATACATGGGCGAAAAACCCAATACCGCGCTGGACGGCACTGCGCTCAAGTTGGGGCATGTCCCGACCGCAACCAACAGCGACTACACCCTCAACTGGACCTCCCCCGACATCAAGGCGATCAAGCCTTACGCGGCATTGCTGGAACGCTACAGAGGCCTCGACCCCGGCAGGGCCGTGATCCTCTATTGCCATTCGGCCCGTCGGGGATCATTTGGCTATTTCGTCCTCAGGCTCATGGGCTTCGAAGACGTGATGCTCTATGAGTCCTCTTGGATGGAATGGGGCAATAAACGCTATTTCTTCCCGGTTGACACCGCGGAAAACGTCCTCACCGGGGATGTCCTGCCGAGAACGTCGTCCACACCCGCCGCCCTCGACCGACTGGGAAAGACAAACCGGAAAAGCGGCCTGGTCCCTAAACCCGGAGGCGACCGCAGCTCCAAAAGCGGGTACGTCTCCTGCGGAGGATAAGCCCATGGAACATACGAACAGAGAACTCATCCCCTATTGGAATTGGATCCCGGCCGCGTTTGCACTGGCGGGCATCATCGTCTTTATCTTTGCCACCTATGGGCCACCGGCCTCTTCCAGCGGATTCGTCAGCGTCCTCAAAGGCTTTTTCGAATGGGTGGCACCGGATTACGTGGCGGCCAAGGTCCACTATAAGGCTATTCCCGGACCCGGCGCATGGCTTTTCGCCTTTGTACTGGGCATGGCCATCGGCGGCTTTGTCGCCGGACGGACATCTAAAAAAATTCCGGTGCGCGATATGCCGCCCATCTGGAAGAAGCGCTTTGGCGACAGCCGGGCCAAACGATATGCGGCCACTTTTTTCGGCGGATTCCTGATTCTTTTCGGATCGCGGCTGGCAGGCGGCTGCACCCTGGGGTTGTTCATATCCGGATCAACGCAACTGGCCGTCAGCGGTCTTTATTTCGGCGTCGTCATTTTTGCAGTGGCCATGCTCACCGCCCGGCTGATCTTCGGGGAAATAGCGCAAGAGGAGGATATCCAATGACACAAATTTGGCTGGGACTTTTTTCGGGCATCGCCTTCGGATTCGTCATCCAGCGCATTGGCGCTACTGATGCCCATCGAATGGCCCGATCGCATTTGATGCTGGACGCGGACATCTCCCGGTTCATGGTTCTGACGGTGGCCTTGTCCGCCGTGGGGCTTTTCGGGCTCCAGGCGGTCGGCGTGGGGCGCACCCTGCCCCTACCCACCAGCATCGTGGCCACGGGGCTGGCCGCAGTGATTTTCGGTATAGGGTGGGGGCTGACCGGGTACTGTCCCGGCACCACCTGGGCGGCTGCCGGTGAGGGGCGCATGGATGCGGTCTTCGCCCTACTGGGCGGACTGGCCGGCACGACCCTTTTCGCCCAGTTGCACGAGACGCTGGTCCCCATTTTATACGATCCCACCAATGTGGGGCAGATCACCCTGACGGATCTGTTCCGCAATCATGCCGCAGCCGTTGTGGTGTTGGCCGTCGGTTTCGGCTTTTGTACATGGGGCATCGGAAAACTGTGGGGATCGGGCGAACGGATCTTTGCTTTCGAAGGGGAACCCGATTCGGAAACATCACCGGGCAACGCCGAAAAAACGGCTGAGTAAAGGAATTATTGGATTCGGGCCAGTGCAAAGATGCTTATTCGACGGTTCAAATCGCCACTGCGCTTGCAAACGCTTTTAATGTTGGAATCAATGAATTGCCACTGTCGCTGATCATATCCTGGTATGAGCAGAAAGCGGTTTGCGTGCTGCTGGCACTGCTGCACCTCGGTATCAAAGGGCTCCGGCTGGGCCCGTCCCTGCGGGCCTTTTTAACGCCCAATGTGCTGAATACGTTGGTGATGAACTTCGATATTAAACCGATTTCAATAGTGGAGGAGGATTTAAAGGTCATTCTGGGAAAGCAAATGGACAATAGCGAAACAAACCAAATTGGAAAGGAAAAAGCAAATGGCGCAAAAACTACAAGTCTACAAATGTGAAGTATGTGGAAGCATCTCGGATATCGGTTCGTGAAAATTGCAATCTGCATGGACGATGGAAAGCATAGACCGATACGAAACCTTCAAAGGAGAAATCTACTACGACTTTTTGTTTGGCGGAAAAATCGTGCTGAGCCGTGCGCGATCTACCCCCCCAAAAGCAAGGTCATATATTACCAATGGTCATATATGACCTTGCTTTTTCTCCGTGCTTCTCTCCGACATCCAGGGTTTACATAATAAATGTGATAAATACCAATCCGTTAACAGTTGCCCACTATCTGGCACGAACCTTGATTGTCTTGAGTATAGTGATCAGGGCGGTTTTAATTCAGGAGCACCGTCGCGCCAGCCGATGGTCACTCGCATCGTGCGGGAACCCAAAAGTAAGTTCCAGGCGACGGGGTCATGTTAAGAAAGAGAGAGGAAAAAATCATGAAGATCACTCAATCCGGATTGGAATTAAGAGATTTGATGGAAAAAGCGATTAAAGACTGCTTCATCACCAACAGCGTGTATGAGGAAATAATGAAAATGGCGAACAAAGACGGCGTGGTTGATGAGCATGAGCAGCGATTGCTCAGCCAGCTCCAGGGTTTGTTGGAAAACGGCTCCTTGAAGAAAATTAAGGGATAACGGTGACTTTCCAAAAAAGAAGATAAAATGAATCTCATGCCGATATTTAGGGCCACCATATTTCCAATGGCAAGGAACCAAATATCCACCTGGCCCGAAGAATGATGGAAGGCGTCAAAGATGATTTATACCGTCACCCTAAATCCTGCTCTGGACCGTTTCATTATCGTTGAGCAGTTACTGACAGAAGACACCACCCGCATATTATCTGAAACGCCTTATGCCGCCGGCAAAGGCATTGATGTTTCCAGGGTGATTCGGGAATTAGGTGGACAGAGTGTCGCCCTCGGCCTAGTCGGCGGTTACGACGGCTTGCAACTGGAAGGATTGCTGATCAATGCGGGTGTGCCGGCCGATTTTACCCGGATTGCAGGTGAAACAAGAACCAATATCATTCTTCATGAACAAACGGAAGGCCGACAGTATGTTATCAGCGCCACCGGTCCGGAAGTGAACGCAACCGAAATCGGCTCGTTTTATCAGAATTTTAAAAAAATTCAGGATATGAATTACTTGATCCTGAGCGGCAGCCTCCCGCGTGGCGTTACACCGAATCTGTATGGTCAACTGATCCTTACCGGGAAAAAAAAGAACGCTTTCATCGTTCTCGATACAGATGGAAAATCCCTGAGCGAATCCATCGAATATCAACCAACATGCATTAAACCAAATACATATGAACTTTCCCGGCTGGCGGAAAGGGAGCTGCAAACCGAATCGGAAATTCTAGGCTTTTGTGAGAAACTCCACCAGAAAGGAATTCCATACATTATTGTTTCCAGAGGGAAAGAGGGGCTGCTGCTATCTTCGGTTAAACAAAGAATAAAGGCGGTTGCTCCACCAGTTGCGGTGGACAGTACCGTAGGCGCCGGAGATTCGGTGGTGGGGGGATTCGTACTGGCTCATTCACAGGGCAAAGATCTTGAGGACTGCGTTCGGCTCTCGTGCGCCGCGGGAACCGCAACCGCCCAAACACCCGGAACGGAGCTTTGCCATCGTTCAGATGTGGAAGCGATTCTGCCCCGGGTTCAAATATCGAATTTGTAAACGCCGGATTCAACTTTAGACGATTGTCGGATGGCAGTCCCTACTGACTGTTTAACAATCGGGAGAACGATTTTGGCCATCATTTTACCAAAAACAAAGATTGTTTGCACCATCGGACCAGCCAGCAAATCGCCCGAGACCATTAGGGAGCTGATTGCAAGCGGAATGCGTATCGCCCGTTTGAATTTTTCCCACGGGACACACGCTGACCATGCGGAAAAAATTCATACTATCCGGAAAATCGCCGAAGAGCTGAATAAACCGGTTGCCATATTACAGGATCTGGGAGGGCCGAAAATCCGGGTGGGGCATATACCTGATCCGGGGGTTCGATTAGAACCGGGGCAGGACATTGTTCTCACTTCTCATACTGTTGAAGGGTCGGCGCAGCGCATATCCGTTTCCTACCCGCTTTTACATGAGGAAGTGAAGGCAGGCGATCGGATACTGCTCGCTGACGGATTTTTGGAACTCCGTGTTCACACGGTAACTGGATCTGAAATCCATTGTGAGATTGTCACAGGTGGCGTGCTGACCTCCCGCAAAGGGATTAATCTCCCGACCGGAAGTCTTAGCATGCCTTCAATGACAGATAAAGATCGCGAGGATTTGCATTTCGGCCTGGCTCAGGATGTGGATTATATAGCGCTGTCGTTTGTCAGAACAGCAGAAGACATCCGCAATTTAAAAAAAATCATTCAAGAGGAAAACAGGGATACGCCCGTCATCGCTAAAATCGAAAAGCATGAGGCCATTGATCATTATGAAGATATTCTGGATGAGGCGGACGCCATCATGGTGGCCCGCGGCGACCTGGGGGTGGAGATACCACTGGAAGAAGTCCCCGTTATCCAAAAACAATTGATCCAAAAAGCAAATGCTTTTGGAAAGCCGGTCATTACCGCCACCCAGATGCTGCGATCCATGGTAGATTCGCCAAGGCCGACCAGAGCCGAGGCCTCGGATGTCGCCAACGCTGTTTTGGACGGAACGGATGCGGTGATGCTTTCAGAAGAAACCGCCATTGGAAATTATCCCATTCAAGCCGTTCGGTATATGGTTCGTATCATTGCCGAAGCTGAAAAAGCCTGCCCCCATGACCGATATCTTAAAATGGCGCCGAAAAAGGAAATTTCGGATTCCATAACCTATGCGGTCTGTGTGTTGGCGGATCACCTGGATGCAGCTGTAATATTAGCGCCGACCCAATCCGGCAGAACGGCCAGGCATATAGCCCGCTTCAGGCCCAAACAATCGATTATTGCCTTTACGCCCTGCCGGACAACCATGAGACGACTCGCCCTTTTCCGTGGAATTTACCCCCGTTTGATTCAGGATCCGAAAGATACGGATGATATCATCGAAATCATAGCGAATCTGTCTGCCGCTGCCGGCGATATATCAAAAGGGGATTTGGCGGTCATCGCGGCGGGCCATCCGGTTTGGTCTACCGGCATGTCTAATATGATTTTGGTTAAACGGCTGCTTGGGTAACCTAAACAAATATAGCGTAGGAGGGAAAAGAAATGTCCGGAAAAACGATTTTGTACGGTACGAAAGCGCGTGCGGCGATTCTCCAGGGCGTCAACATGTTGGCCGATGTTGTCAAGGTAACCTTGGGCCCCAAGGGAAATAATGTCATTTTGTCGGCTGCATTTGGGTCTCCCACGGTTACCAAGGACGGGGTGACCGTAGCCAAGGAAATCGAGCTTGAAGATAAATTCTGGAACATGGGCGCCCAGATGGTCAAGGAAGTTGCCGGCAAGACCAATGATACGGCCGGCGACGGCACCACCACGGCCACGGTTCTGGCCCAGGCTATTTATAACGAAGGCCAGAAGCTGGTGGCCGCCGGTTTCAACCCCATGGCTTTAAAACGCGGTATTGATAAAGGCGTTGAGGCGGTTGTGGCGGAGCTGAAAAACATGTCCAAGCCCACCCAAGGCAAAAAGGAGATCGAGCAGGTCGGCGCCATTTCGGCCAACGGCGATGAAACCATCGGCAAGCTGATCGCGGAAGCCATGGATAAGGTGGGCAAGGAAGGTGTGATCACGGTTGAAGAAGCCAAAACCATGGAAACCACCCTGGAAGTCGTCGAGGGTATGCAGTTCGACAAGGGCTATCTGTCACCCTACTTTGTTACGGATCCCGAAAAAATGACGGCTGTGCTAGAGGAACCGTACATCTTGATCCATGAAAAAAAGATCACCATGATGAAGGACCTGATGCCCTTGCTCGAAGAGGTGGCCAAGTCCGGCAAAGCCCTGCTGATCATCTCAGAGGATGTGGAGCGCGAAGCCCTGGCCACCCTGATTGTCAACAAATTGCGCGGTATTTTGAAAGTGGTTGCTGTGAAAGCGCCCGGTTTTGGTGACCAACGCAAAGCCTTGCTGGAGGATATTGCCGGCCTCACCGGCGGCCAGGTGATCTCCGACGAGCTGGGCATCAAGCTGGAGAACATCAAAGCCAATGATCTGGGATCCTGCAAGATTGTGAAAATCGACAAGGACAACACCACCATGGTAGGCGGCGCCGGAACCAAGGCCGCCATTGAAAGCCGCGTCAGCCAGATCCGTGCCCAGATTGCGGCCAGCGACTCCGACTACGACCGTGAAAGGTTGCACGAACGCTTGGCCAAGATCATCGGCGGGGTCGCGGTCATCAACATCGGCGCGGCCACGGAGACCGAGATGAAGGCAAAGAAAGCGCTGATCGAAGACGCCGTGAACGCCACCCGGGCGGCGGTGGAGGAAGGCATCGTCCCCGGCGGCGGCGTTGCTTTGGTGAGGTGTCTAAAGGTGTTGGAAACCATCGGCGTCAAGGGCGAGGAAAAAGGCGGCATCGCCATCTTGAAAAGTGCCTTGACAGAACCGTTACGGCAAATCGCTGAAAACGCCGGGCATGAAGGGGCCGTAGTACTCAACAAGGTGCTCGCAGGCGCGGATGACTATGGATTCAATGCCCAGACCGAAACCTACGAAAACCTTTGGGCCGCGGGAATCATCGACCCCACCAAGGTGGTGCGATTCACCCTTCAGAATGCCGCCTCGGTTGCCGGCTTGATGCTGACCACCGAAGCCATGATCGCTGAAGAACCGAAAAATAATAATAAAAGGTAGCTGCGATGACATCCGATACTCAATACTACGAGGGCATCAACTCGGTGGCCGTAATCGGCAACTATCTGCCGCGCCGGTGCGGCATCGCGACCTTCACCACGGATCTGGTCGAGGCTCTATCCGTGCAAGCTCCCGGTATTAACTGCTGGGCGACGGTCATGAACGACAAACCCGAAGGCTATGCCTATCCGGAAAAAGTGCGTTTTGAGATCAACCAGAATAAATTGTCCGATTACGGCGTTGCTGCTCAATTTCTCAATATCAGCCAGACGGATATCATTTGCGTGCAGCATGAATACGGTCTTTTCGGCGGCCCGGCCGGCAGCCACCTGCTGAAACTTTTAGGAGATCTGCGCATGCCGGTGGTGACAACCTTGCATACCATTCTGAAAAACCCCACAGCTGAATATCGTGATGTCATGTGCAAACTCTCCGATCTGTCCGACAAACTGGTGGTAATGAGCCGCAAGGGCTATGATTTTCTGAAGGATATTTATGCCGTGCCCGAGGAAAAAATCGCCTTTATCCACCACGGTATCCCGGACACACCGTTTATTGATCCAAGTTTCTACAAAGACAAATTCGGTGTGGAAGGCAAAAAAGTGCTGCTTACTTTCGGCTTGCTTTCCCCGAACAAGGGCATTGAAAATGTGATCCAGGCGCTGCCGGCCGTCATCAAAAAACATCCGGATGCGGTCTATATCATCCTGGGTGCCACCCACCCCCATATTCTAAAATCCCATGGGGATGGCTACCGCATCATGCTGCAGCAGCTCGTGCATAAACTCGATATCGGCGCGCATGTCATTTTTCAAAATCGCTTTGTTGCGTTAAAAGAATTGTGTGAGTTTCTCGGCATCGCCGATATCTACGTGACCCCTTATCTGGAAGAAGCCCAGATTACTTCCGGGACCCTGGCCTATGCCATGGGTACCGGTAAAGCCGTCATTTCAACTCCCTATTGGTATGCCGTCGAAATGCTGGCCGAGGGCCGGGGTCGAATTGTGCCCTTCCGCAATCCGGCGGCCATGGCAGAACAGATTATCGGACTTTTGGACAACGATTCCGAACGGCATGCCATGCGCAAAAAAGCCTACACTTTCACGCGCGAAGCGGTTTGGAAAGAAGTATCCCGCAAATATCTCCAGGTTTTCAGTGACGTGCGCCAAAACCGCACCCGCAACCCTCGTCCCCGGCATTCCTATGTTGAGAACATCCAGGCCATCACCAATTTCGACCTCCCGGAGATCAAGCTCGATCACCTGAAAGCCTTTACCGATGATACGGGCATCTTGCAGCATGCCAACTATACCATTCCTGATCGTAATTATGGTTACTGCACCGACGACAATGCCCGGGCATTATTGGTTGCCGCCATGGGCCATAAATATCTGCCGACCAACGGCTTGGGACTCGATTTTCTCAGCGGTCATTATCTTGGATTTCTCCTGTATGCCTATAATGAAAAAAACGGGCGCTTTCGCAATTTCATGACCTATTCGCGGCAGTGGCTGGAGGAAATCGGTTCCGAGGATGCCCATGGCAGGGCGCTCTGGTGCCTTGGCAAGGCAGTTGCTTTTCTGGAGGATCCCGGGCACCTGGCCATGAGCACCACCCTTTTTAACAAGGCCCTGAGGGCGGCGGAGAATTTTCATTCGCCGCGGGCCGTTGCTTTTTGTCTGGTAGGCATGCATGCCTACCTGCATACATTTTCCGGCGACAGCGATGTCCGCAGAATCCGGGAGGTTCTTGCCGAAAGGCTGTTCAATCAATTTAAAAACAATGCTACCACCGATTGGCCCTGGCTTGAAAACGCGTTGAACTACTCCAACGGCAAACTGCCCCATGCCCTGCTGGTTTCCGGCCGGCGCATGCAACGCAACGACATGATCGATATGGGGCTCAAATCCCTCAAATGGCTGCTGGCCATCCAAACCCAAGACAACCACTTCGCGCCCATCGGCAGCAACGGTTGGTACGCAAAGGACGGGCATAGGGCCCGTTTCGACCAGCAGCCCGTGGAAGCCAAGGCCATGGTGGAGGCCTGTGTCGAAGCCTTCAACCTCACCAGGGACAAAGCCTGGTTTGATAATGCCGTGATGTGTTTCAATTGGTTTCTCGGGCATAATGACCTGAATATGCCGCTCTATGACCCCAAGACCGGCGGCTGCCGGGATGGCTTGATGGCCGACGGCATCAATCAGAATCAAGGCGCCGAATCGTCCCTGGCTTGGCTTCTTTCGCTGATGACACTGCAGAAACTATATGCCGACGAGGTGCTAAAACAACCGACGGCACCGGAAAACGACCGGTAAAGGAGCCGCCATGCATATTGCCATGCTCGCACCCATTGCCTGGCGCACGCCGCCACGTCACTACGGCCCTTGGGAAAGCGTTACGTCCCTCTTGACCGAAGGGCTTGTGGCCCGTGGTCATGCCGTCACCCTGTTTGCCACTGCGGATTCACAAACCAGCGGCAGGCTGCATGCCGTTTGCCCGCGGGGCTATGAAGAAGATCGCACGCTCAACCCCAAGGTCTGGGAGTGTCTGCACATTTCAGAACTTTTTGAGCAGGCCGGCGCCTATGACTTGATCCACAACCAGTTCGACTTTCTGCCGCTGACGTATAGCCGCCTGACCACCACCCCGGTAGTAACCACCATTCACGGTTTTTCATCCCCGGGAATTCTGCCGGTTTACAAGAAGTACAACGGCAAGGTGCATTATGTCTCCATCAGCAATGCGGATCGCGCGCCGGATCTCGATTATATCAAAACCATCCATCACGGCGTCGATATCAAACAATTTGATTTTGAGCCCGGCCCGGACGACACCCTGCTTTTTTTCGGGCGGATTCACAATGACAAAGGCGCCCGGCAAGCCATTGAAATCGCCAAAGCCTGCCATAAAAAGCTGATCCTGGCGGGAATCATCCAGGACATGGCCTACTATGACCGCTTTGTCGCCCCGCATATCGACAACGATAAGGTGCGTTATGTGGGCAGCGTCGGCCCGGCCGAGCGTAACCGGCTGCTCGGCAAAACCAGGGCGCTATTGCATCCGATCCAGTTTGACGAGCCTTTTGGTCTGGCTGTTATCGAGTCCATGGCCTGCGGCACGCCCGTGATCGCCTTTGAGCGGGGCAGCATGCCGGAACTGATTGAAAACGGTAAAAATGGTTTTTTGGTCGGCGATGTGGATGAAGCCGTCAAGGCGGTTGCACGTATCCAAGAGATTGATCGTGCAGCCTGTCGTCGCCATGTTGAGCGGCATTTCACCGTCGGCCGCATGGTCGATGAATACATTCAAGTCTATGAGCGAATGCTTGATGAAAAAAAGGGTAGAAACTTTTTATAGGACAGACCGCCATGGAAATGCAAAATCCAATCATAACTCGTTTTGCAAACAACCCGATCCTGACAAGAAAGGACATACCCTATCCGGTCGCTACGGTTCACAATGCAGGCGTCGTCAAACACAATGGTCGTTACATTATGCTGTTCAGGTCGCATCTCCTGAACGGGCGCTCCATCATCGGCAAGGCCGACAGTGAGGATGGTTTTTCTTTCAGGGTTCATCCCAAACCCTTTCTGATACCGGCGACGGATGGTATTTTTGCCGAATATGAAGCCTTCGGCGTTGAAGATATGCGGATCTCTTTGATAGAAAACGAGTATTTGCTGACCTATAGCGCCTATTCCCGCCACGGGGTACGGATTGCCCTGGCGCGCACCCGGGATTTTGAAAAACTGGAACGGATCGCTTTGATCACCCAGGCCGATCTGCGCAACGTAGTCCTATTCCCTGAAAAGTTCGGTGATCGCTATGTGCGTTTGGACCGGCCCCATTCGGAAATTTCGTCCTGGTCGATCTGGATCTCCTATTCTCCCGACCTCGTGCACTGGGGTGATTCCCGGGTGATTATGAAGCCGCTGGCCTATCACTGGGATGAAATGAAAATCGGACCAGGCGCGCCGCCCTTTAAGACCGACAAGGGCTGGTTGCATATTTACCATGGCGTTTTTAAGACCATGTCCGGAACGGTGTATCGACTCGGCGCGGCCCTGCACGACCTTGCTGATCCAGCCAGGATTATCGGTGTTGCCGATCAGTGGATACTCCAGCCGGAGGATCCCTGGGAGGTGGTCGGCTATGTCCCCAATGTCGTCTTCACCTGCGGCGTTGTTCCGGAAGACGACGGTACGGTAAAAATATATTGGGGTGGGGCGGATACGGTCATGTGCGCCGGTACGGCCATAATCGATGAGCTGGTCTCGGTCTGCCTTTCGTCCACCCGTCCACCATTGTAAACTCCAAATCAAGGGCGCATGAACATGCAGGTAAAAAATCATCAAAAGCTGAAAATTGAAAGAAAAGCAAATAAGATAATCGGGGATACATCCCGGGTAATCACCCGTCTTCATCTTCCTGATGACAGGCGGCGTATATCGAAAATAATTCAGCGGATCATGCGCTTGTCGGAAACCGCCGCCCAGAATTTACTTGCTCAAATCATGATTGACTTCGCCGGCCGCCATGAGAATATCGGACATATTTTTGAGCGCAATCTGAATGAGCTGAAAGAGTATCTTCCCCGGGATGCAAGGCTCAGTAAAGTTCAAGAAGCGCTTATCGGAGCATACTTCACCAAAGAATACGCCATTGAATCCGCCGCCCTTTTCAACCCTTCCATCGTCCCCCATCCGGATCAAAGCCATATCAGCAAAGGCAGTTTGCGCTTTGTCATGAGTCTGCGGGCAACCGGTGAAGGCCATATATCTTCGATTGTTTTTCGCAGCGGCGTCCTTGACCGGCACAATACGTTCCGTTTCGACCCGCTCAGCGATTTTGTGGAAACGCCGGATCTCCAAGCCGATCCTGTTTATAAGCGCAGTCTTTTCCAGCATAAGCTTAATGAGATGGAAGCCGGCAATGAGATTAGTGCTTATATTTTCAACCAACTGCCGGAAGATTTCACACATAATGAACTGATGGGTAAAATAGGAATGTTGTATGCGAGGCCGCAATTCTCCGAAACGATCCAGACCAGAACCTTCGAGATCATTCGCTGGCTTGCGGATTCCAACTATGAGGTGGCTTTCCACGCAGATCACCGCATCTCCGAAAGGGTGATCTTCCCGGTTTCGAAAAACGAAAGCAGAGGCATTGAAGATGCCCGTTTTGTGCAATTCATCGATGACAACGGCGCGGTCGTCTACTTCGCCACCTATACCGCCTATAACGGCGTTACGATCCTGCCACAGTTGATTGAAACCAAGGATTTCGTCAAATTCAACATTTTAACCCTCAACGGTAAAGCCGCGCAAAACAAAGGCATGGCGCTGTTCCCACGTAAAATCGGCGGCCGTTATGCCATGCTCTCGCGTCAGGATGGAGAAAACAATCAGATCATGTTTTCGGACAATATCCATTTCTGGCAGAAGTCCCAGATCATCCAAGAGCCTGAATACCCCTGGGAGTTTTTCCAGATCGGAAACTGCGGTTCCCCCCTGGAGACAGATAAAGGCTGGATCGTGCTGACCCATGGTGTCGGGCCCATGCGCCAATATTGCATCGGCGCCATGCTGCTGGATCTTGAAAATCCTTCGAAAGTAATCGCCCGCCTGGACGAACCGTTGCTCGCCCCGCACGAGAAGGAACGCGAGGGATATGTTCCCAATGTGGTCTATTCCTGTGGTGCGATCATTTATAATAACCGGTTGATTATCCCCTACGCCATGTCCGACATCAATTCCGGCATAGCAACGGTTGAAGTTGACGAATTGCTTTCCTGCATGCAGGTAGTAACATCATGATTGCAGGCTCCCGAAGAACGTCACCGCATTGCGGGGATGGTCGGAAACCATATAATGACTTGTGAGGAGATTTGATTATGGCGAACTCAACTGTTGAAAACCAATTTCGCCTTACCGAGACCAAACCATATCTGCGAATTGCTCTGCTGGAAGAAAAGTTGCTGGAAACGGAGAGGACCTGCGGTGCGTTGATAGATTCCGAGAAGCGTTACCGACGTCTCTTTGAATCCGCCAAGGACGGGATCTTGATTCTCGATGCCGATACAGGCAAGGTAGTTGATGTCAACCCTTACCTGTTACAGTTGCTCGGATATACCCACGACGTATTGTGCGGGAAACATATCTGGGAACTCGGTGTATTCAAAGATATTGCCGCATCCAAGGACGCTTTCAAGATCCTGCAAGATAACGAGTACATCCGTTACGATGATTTACCGCTGGAAACCATCGGTGGACGGCCCATGACTTCAACAACATGCTGTCGATAATCATCGGCCGGGCTGAACTGGCGCTGATGAAGCTGCAGCCATCCAACTTGATTCATAAAGACCTTCGTGAGATCGAGGCTGCCGGCATGCGCGCCGCGGGGCTCACGCGACAGCTTCTGACCTTCGCCCGCAAACAGACCATCGCACCCGTAATCCTGAATCTCAACCACACAATTGAAAGCCTGCTGAAAATGATGCGGCGACTGATCGGCGAGAACATCGGCTTTCTTTGGAAACCATCTGCCGACCTGTGGCCGGTGAAAATGGACCCGTCCCAAATCGATCAGCCTCCTGGCGAACCTGATGGTCAATGCTCGAGACGCCATTAATGGCGTGGGCAAGGTGACCATCGAAACGAAGAACGTAATGTTTGATGAAACTTATTGCACCATCAACGCCGGTTTTGTTCCCGGACAGTACACCCAGCTTGCTGTCAGCGATAACGGTTGCGGCATGAATAGGGAAACCTTGGTGAGTATCTTCGAGCCATTTTTTACAACCAAATCGATTGGTCGGGGCACGGGACTCGGTCTTGCCACAGTATACGGTATTGTCAAGCAAAACAGCGGCTTTATAAATGTGTATAGTGAGCCGGGCAAAGGCACGACCTTCAAGATTTACTTGCCGCGCTATTTGGGAAAAACCGCAACGGCATCAACCGAAACGCCTGCAGAGGTGGCAACAGGCGGTTCGGAGACGGTGTTGCTGGTCGAGGATGAGCCGAAGATCTTAGAGGTGACCCAAATAATGCTCGAAAAATTGGGTTACACGATCTTGGCCGCCAGTACACCGGGCGAGGCGATCCGTTTGGCTGAGGAGTACGTCGGGGAGATTCATCTATTGCTAACCGACGTGGTTATGCCCGAGATGAACGGTCGTGATCTTGCCAAACGTGTCCTTGCTCTTTGTCCGAGCCTAAAACATCTGTTTATGTCAGGCTTTACGGCCGACGTCATCGCCTATCACGGTGTTCTGGATGAGGGGGTGAATTTCATTCAAAAGCCTTTTTCGATAAAGGACCTTGCCGTCAAAGTGAGGGAGGTGTTGGGCTGAGTCATTTGCGCAAGCTGGTTTTCATTGATTTTTTGGATATTGGCACCTATACTGCCAATATGCAAAGAATTATTCCGCGCCAAATGCGCACCTCCATACAACGCCGATTGGCGTCCATGCCTGCGGTAGCGATTCTCGGACCACGACAATGCGGTAAAACCACCCTCGCCCAAAACGTAATCAAGGATATTGAAAATACCGTTTATATTGATCTAGAACGCAGTTCGGACTTGAATAAGCTGCGAGATCCCGAGGCCTTTTTTGAATTGAACAAGGATCGGCTGATCTGTTTGGATGAAATCCAGCGCCTCCCGGAATTGTTTCCGGAAATGCGCTCGCATATCGATCGGGATGGGCGACCGAACCGTTTTTTGATTCTTGGATCAGCCTCACCCGAACTGCTCCGGCAAACCTCGGAAAGCTTGGCCGGCCGCATCTCCTTTGTTGAGTTAACCCCCTTTTCGCTTTCCGAAATCAATCCCCGGGCGGAAACTCCGATCATGCGAACCCACTGGCTGAGAGGTGGTTTTCCACGCAGTTTTTTGGCGGACGGCGAGGGTGAAAGTTATGAATGGCGGCTTGACTTTATCCGCACATTTCTGGAACGCGATATCCCCCAATTTGGAATCAATATTCCGGCCCGCCGCCTCGAACGATTTTGGAGAATGTGCGCCCATGGGCACGGCCAACTGCTGAATCGCTCCAAGCTGGGTGAATCAATCGGCGTCAGCCATCATACCATCGATACCTATCTGTCCTTGTTGGAACAGACCTATCTTCTGCGGGTACTCGAACCATATCATGCAAACCTGAAAAAGCGCCTGGTTAAATCTCCGAAAGTATATATTCGCGATTCCGGCTTACTGCACGCCCTGCTGAACATTAAAAGCCACAATGATCTTCTCGGCCATCCGGTTTACGGCGCATCATGGGAAGGTTTTGTGATTGAAAACACACTGTCCGTTTTTCCGGACTGGAAGCCCACCTTTTATCGCAGCGCTTCCGGAGCTGAAGTTGACCTGTTGCTGGAAAAAGGGCTCCGGCGCATCGCCATTGAAATCAAGGCGTCCACTTCACCACAGATCAAAGCCGGCTTCCGGCATGCCATAGAAGATCTTCAGGTGGATAAGGCCGTGGTCGTAGCGCCGGTGGAGGCACCCTATCCCTACCGGAACGACATTCAGGTGGTACCGCTGCAAATGCTTGCGGATCATCTCGGATCGTCTTGACGATAGACTTAGCAGCCCCCTTGCAGCCTGCCCCGTATCAGCACGCCCAGTCCGGCCTCGATAAGTGCGCTATTGAATTGCTCGCCTGTATGATTAAAAACAAGGTGGGGCCTACACTCTGGAATAGTTGATGCAATCCTGTTGAAATTCTTCAAGCACTTCACGGCTCAAAGAGGGACTCACTTTGGGAAGCATTTGAATAAACGTAGCTGTTGTGACGCGATAGTCGTTTTTGCTTGCAAGCTCCTGCTCAAAGGCGAAATGCGCCACTTGTTCAAAAAAATACTCAATGTCCGCAGGGGTGAAGCCGTCCGTCATTTCTGCAAGTCGGTCCGGATCGATTTGACCGCAGTTGAGTCTGGAAAGATAATGATTCAGGATAGTCGTTCTGCCCTCCCGATCTAAAGAACCGACCGGAATGATACAGTCGAATCTGCCCGGACGAAGCATCGCGGCATCCAGTTGCCGGATGTAATTCGTGGCGCACACCAGCAGTACCTGGTTGTTTTTATTTTTGAATACGGGTATCTGTTTTAAAAACTCATTGGTGATGGATTTGTCGATCCGGTTTGCGTTATCACGATTGCCGGCGATTTCCTCAAACTCATCAATAAACAGGACTATTTTTTCCAGGTTGCCGGACTTTTGCATGACGTCGCGCAGATTTGCCCCGACTTTTTCCACGCCGTCGATCATCAGCATGCTTGGTAGGATCTCAATGTACCACCACGAAAGGACGCCTGCAATAGCCTTGACAAAATGGGTTTTCCCGGTTCCAGGCGGACCGAAAAAGATAATCGCCTTGGGAGGAACAACCCCATGTTTCAAAGCCAAACTCGCTTTTATCAGGGGCTGGATGATTCTGCGCTGGACCAATTGTTTCGGGGGCTGGGACTCGGCTATAGTATCCCATATTTCGCTGCCGATGGCTTGGGCTCCCATCTCCTTCAATAAATCCGTATGTTTGTATTTCAGGTATTCATCCGGGGCTTGCTCGATGTTTTCCAGAAAATCGATGCAGGCGGTGCGCAACCCCACATCCCTACCGACTTTTTCCGAGAGAAGCCATTTATGACTTATGATCTTGCTCCATAGATCGGCGGCGACATCCGCTTCGAAGTCGTTTCCACTCAACTCCAGTATTCTTTGCCTGCAAACTTCTGATGCCGTTATTTCATTATAGTTTTCGTCCAAGGTCTTCTCCATATAGTAATCCCCATATTCCCGCGGTTAGGATTTTATCGTACGCGGTTTATAATGCGATTAATGGTTTCAGTTCAGTTTCTACTTATTTCCCGGCCCCCTTATAAGCACACCCAATCCGGCCTCCACAAGCGCTGCATTCAGCAGATCGACAATGTCGGTTTCGTTCTCCACCGTCAGCGCCTTTTCGGAAAGTCCGCGAGCTTGCTGTTTGGTAAAGCTGCGGATGGTCCATTTGACACGCGGAAGATAAGATGGGTTCATGCTCAAGGAATCAACACCCATACCTAACAATAAGAGGGCGGAGGCCGGATCGCCAGCCATTTCACCGCACACACCGACGGTTTTCTTGCAGCGATGCGCCCGTGCCACGATATCATGGACAACATGAATTACAGCCGGATGAAGGTTGTCGTAAAAACCCTGGACCCGTGGATTGTTTCTATCCACCGCCAGCAGGTATTGGGTAAGATCATTTGTTCCGATGGAGAAGAAATCCACGCGTTCCGACAACGCGGCAATTGAATATACGGCTGAAGGCACTTCGATCATGGCGCCCAAGCGGGGTTTTAGCGCCGGCCGGCCTTCCATCATCAACTCCTGATAGGCGCGTTCTAACAGATCGATGGTCTGATCGATTTCGCTGATTCTGCTGATCATGGGAAAAATGACTTGCAGGTTGTGAAGCCCGAAATTGGCGCGCAGCAAAGCCCGCAACTGCGTTATAAATATTTCGGGATGGTCCAAAGTAAAGCGAATCCCGCGCAGGCCGAGAAAGGGATTGGCTTCGTTAATAAAAAAGAACGGCAGGGCCTTGTCGGCACCTGTATCGAGCGTGCGAATCGTCACCGGTTTGGGCGCAAAGGTTTCAAGCAGATTGCGGTACAGACGATACTGCTCGTTCTCTGTGGGAAGGGTTTCACGCGATAAAAAGAAAAATTCCGTGCGGTACAGACCCACACCTTCATAATCCCCGGCGCTTGTCGAAAAATCATCGGCGTCGATCCCCAGATTCACATGCAGGGGAATTCGGACCCCATCCCCGGTTTCGGCTGGCAAATCTTTAAGTGTCTCGAGTCGGGCGGAGATGGCCTGTTCTTCTATCATGCGTTGCTTGAATTCAATCCAATCCCCGGCTGAGGGATTAATACAGACAATCCCTTTGTCACCGTCGGCAATGACTTCGCAGCCCTCTAAATAAGCGATGGGAAGATCGCCCAGCCCCATAACGGCGGGAATTCCGAGTGCGCGTGCTACTATCGCAATATGGGATAAGGTCGAACCGTTGCTGCAGATGATGCCGACCAGCAAGTCCCGGGGTACCCCTGAAATTTCAGCCAGGCTGAGATCCGCGCCCGCCAAAATGCATTGCTTTGGATACTTGCCGGAAGGAGGAATGTTTTCCTGCAAATGGCTTAGAATATGCCGGCCGACATTGCGAATATCTTCCGCCTTAGCGGCGATATAAGGGTCATCAATACGTTGAAAGATTTGCACTAATTCTAGAACGGTGTCGCTTAAAGCGCCTCGCGCCCATTGTCCGGCGCGAATTCGTGCAATCGTTCCTGAATTTAGTTTGTCGGAATCAAGCATTAATACCGTAACATCGAACAGTGCGAGAACTTCGCCGGGCAGGTCGGGGCGCATGCGTTCGCGGCTTGATAGTAATTCCTGCTTCGCCGCGGCGACGGCGGCCCGGAAGGCCGCCTCTTCCATGTCGATGTCAAGCGCTGGATAGTCCGGTGTGGATTGCAGATCGGCGGGTTGGGCCAGGGTAATGACGCCGCTGGTGATTCCGGGCGCGCATGAAATCCCGCGGACAACCATCCGCCCAAGCGACGAGCCGATCAATTGCCGACCCACATCCCATTTTACCAGAAGGTGGTTCACGGCACCGCCGAGTTGAGTCGCCAGGGTAATAAAAAAGGCCGTCTCGTTATCGTCGAATCGTCGCTTTTCAATCTTCCGCGCCACCAGTATGGCCAATACCCGGCGGTGATGAATTATGGGAGCGCCGAGAAAGGCTTGAAAGCCCTCCGCTGCAATCTCCAGACTATGGTGAAAACCGGGATGATCGGCAGGGCTCGCGAGATTGACGGCTTCCTCATGCGCCGCAATCCAGTCCACCAGTCCATCTTGCTGCCTCATCCGTGCTTTCCCGAAGGCGTCGGTAATCAAGCCGTCCGCCGTCAGTAATTGATAATGGCCGGTTTCCGCATCTCTCAGATAGCAAGCGCATGCGTCCGACGAAATGGTGGTATTAATCCTTCCGACAATCAACGTGAGCGCATCTCCCAGACGGGATGCGGCGTTGACTTCTTGTATGATTCGACGGACGTGATTCAACATGATGGGTTTTTTTCTTTCGCTTTTGTTTGTACATTAATTTGTCGCCTTGAACTATTAACTCGGAAATGGAGGAATCGGATTCAGGGTCGTAGTAGGCGATACCGACACTCAACGTGAGCTTATAGCCCTGATTGCTTTTCAGGTTGTAAATTTCGATGGCCTTCTGCAGACGGGTGATGATCTTTGCGGTGCAATCACCGGCGATTCCCACCGGGAAAACCACGAACTCATCACCGCCGATCCGGGCGATGATATCGGACTCCCGATAATGCTCGCGGAGCACTCCGGCGACAGCAACCAAGGCTTTGTCCCCTTCTGAATGCCCCGCCGTGTCATTAATGGTTTTTAACTGGTCAAGGTCGACATACAACATGTAAAGCCCTTTTTTTTGTCGTTTCGCGATTTTAAGCAACTTGTTTCCCAACGTAAAGAGTCCGCGCCTGTTGAAAAGACCCGTAAGCTCGTCCGTGATCGATATGGAGATGAGCTTTTTCTCCAAGCGCACCCGTTCCGTGATATCTTCAATCGCCAGAAGAATCATTTGGTTGTCGATGGCTTGGTGATAAACCCGGCGGGCGTTGAGCATCATCACTTTTTGGCCGATGACTGCAAAACGATGTTCAACCTTAAAACCTTCGAACTTATGATTTTTCGGAATAATATTCTCCAGCAGCAAGCGCAGTCGTGGAATATTCCATTGCCGGTTCCCGAGATCATAAAGATAACTCCCGATGGTTTCGGTGGGCGTCACTCTGAAAACAGTATAAAAAGAGCGGTTGGCGAATAGTATCGTCAGGTCTGAACTCAGCACCAGAATCGGTTCGCGCATTGTTTCCAAAATGCATTCCGCAAATTTTGGTGTTCTGTCATTCCGTGCTTCCGCGCGATTGTCTTGGGATTCTGTTTTTTCCAATAACACAATTCTGCGGCGCAATTCGGTCAATTCACTTATCAGTAGACTTTTTGTTTTGCGCTGATCTTTCATTTCAACTTAATACGAAACCGTCAAATTTTCTTTTTTTTGTCTTTGCTTGTCGGCAATGCCGAGTAATAAATGATTATCCCGGCAAGAATTATCAAGAGCAGCCATACATACATCCCCCAATATAAATAAATCATCATCATTTATTCTCCTTGAAAATTTTCGCCGGATCATTGCCTTTCGGTACAGGCCTGATTACTGCTGGAGCCCTTTTCCGCGCACGGCATGGACGGCTTCCTGCCCTTCCGATTGGTGGATGGTGTAAATATTGATTTCATGCGGCTCGTTGAGAAGGCTCTTGGTCCCCAGTAGAACGCTGAACATTTCAGATTGTAAATGATGATCCAAATCCTTGCGTGTTCGCCACTCCTCAAGCAGTGTCAAGAGATTCTGATCCTCGATGTCGCAAAAGAGGGCGTAGCTCATGCAACCGGTTTCCTTTTTCATCGGCCCCATCATGGAAAGGACCGTTTGCACCAGCTCTTTCTGTTTTTCCGAAAGCACGTTCATGGTGATTCTGACGATGATCATTGCGGCCACCTCCCGGCAATGCCTGATTTTTTAATTATTCGATGATTTCGAGCACCGTTCGTTTTTTGGACTTGGCGGAAACTGCGTTTAAAAGGGTCCGCAGCGCGCACACGGTCCGGCCCTGTTTGCCGATTATTTTGCCTATGTCTGTTTGGGCGACCCTGAGTTCCAGTATTGACGTGTACATTCCTCCGATTTCGGTAATGGATACCACATTCGGTTTGTCAACCAGTGCTCGTGCAATGATTTCAACTAGTTGTTTCATGGAACGCCTCCTCTGCGGCCGTGGTTTGAAGGCATGGGGAACGGAGCTGGTTACTCCGGCCTGAAAAGCATGCCTTTATTTGCTGCTTTTTATATAATCAAACTTCATGCCGGATTTCCAACGCCGCTTTTTTTATTGCATCGTTATGAATTTATAAACAAAATTATTTAATGAAGGGGGCAATCCCAATGCAGGCAGCGAAATCGGCAAGGTCATATTCAACCACTGGTCATATATAACCCTGTTTTGAGGGGGCGAATTACACTCAAAGTCTGATGATCATGGACTTTGAATGGTGCGGAAACCAGGCCTCACGGTTTTTGAATATCGAGCTTGCGTATGCGGGCGCGCAAAGTGCTGCGGTCAAGACCCAGGATCTCGGCGGCACTGTTCTTACCGCTCACTTTCCACTGTGTTTGCTCCAGTACCTTGATAATGTACTCCCGTTCAACATCCTGCAGGGTTCGTTCAGCCCTTGCTGAATCTTTTGCTGGCGTTTTCAGGTCGTCCACCAGACGCAGTTTGGGTCCCGAGGAGTTGATTACCGCCCGTTCAAGGACATTTTCCAGTTCCCGGATATTGCCGGGCCAATGGTATTTTTGCAGCGTATCCATAACGCCCGCCGGGACCACGTCTATGGCTTTGCCTAGTCTCTTTGAGATTTTATCAATATAAAATTTCACCAGCAGGGGAATATCGCCCACCCGATTCCGGAGCGGCGGCATCGTAATCGGGAAAATATTCAGCCGATACCAGAGATCCTCGCGGAATCGGCCTTTGCGGACTTCCTCTTCGAGATTTCGATTTGTGGCCGCGATGATTCTCACATCGACCTTGATTGTATCCGAACTGCCCAAACGCTCAAACTCACCGCTCTGTATCACCTGGAGCAGTTTCGGCTGCAATTCCAGGGGTAGTTCGCCGATTTCATCCAGAAAGAGGGTGGCGCCGTCGGCAACCTCAAATCGTCCCAACCGCTTGGTTTGAGCACCGGTGAAAGCGCCTTTCTCGTGGCCGAACAGCTCGCTTTCAATCAGATTTGAAGGCAGGGTGGCGCAATTCATTTTTACCAGCGCCCGATTCTTGCGTGGACTAAGTCCATGAATGGCTCGGGCCACCAGTTCCTTACCGGTTCCGGTTTCGCCCAGAACCAAGACGTTCGTACCCGTGCCGGCGATTTGTTGAATCTTATAAAACACATAATTGATTTCGTTGCTTTGACCGATGATGTTTTCATGGTCGAATTCCAGTTTGATTTCTTCCTGGAGATAGGCTCTTTCAGCATCCAACTGTTCTTTTAACTTTTTTATTTCGAGAAGGGCTGTTTCCGCCTCTTCCCTGGCTTGGGTGAGTTCGACTGTTCGATTTTCAACCAATTCCTGAAGATGTCTTTTATAATATTCACGCTCGGTCACATCCTCGATGGCCAGGAGGATCAGTTGGGTCTGGCTTAACTCTCTGTAGACCCGCCTGGCGTTTAAATGCATTATCTTTCGACCGATGGTTTCAAAAGTATGCTCCACTTCAAAATTATTAAACATGGAATTTTGCGGCAGGATCTCTTCAAGCAATTCCCTAAGCTTGGGGATATCCCATTGCCGGTTGCCTAGATCATATATTATTACGCCCTGTGTCTCTTCAGGTATGACTTTGAAGGTGCTATAAAAGGAATGGTTGGCGCTTACAACTTTCAGATCGGAATCAAGCAGCAATAGGGGTTCTCGAATTGAACCCATTATGCTGTTTAGAACCTCAAAAAAAATTTTCGGCATATATTTTTTTTTAGCTTAAAGGAAACAACAATATACTGTTGCTGTCGGTCTTCTGTTTTCGCCAATTTAATAGTGATGCTGTTCTTATATTGATTTGCCAAGGCAATGGCAATACTTTTTACCCGGCATGCTCTCCGATCAACCAACCGGGTGATCCAGCTTGATCCCGGCACAAGAAGGTAGATACACTTTGGAAAATCATCGATCCTGCACGGCCGATTTGGATTCTGGTTCAGCAAAGAAGGTATGGAAAAACACTTGCAAAGAAGCTAAGATTGGCCTAAGACATTTTCACGATTTTCAACGGACCGCCCTCAGGAACATGGTGCGGTTCGGAATACCCGAAAGAGTAGTGATGATGAAATCAGGGCATAAAACCCGGTCTGTGTTCGATTGATACAATATCGTCAATGACACGGATATAAAACTAGTTTCCAAACAGCAGGAAGCCTATTTAAAATCTCTCGTGGGAACAATTTCGGGCACAATTCATCAATTTGAGGGTAAAAGTCGGTGAGTTCAATATTTATAACCGCTTTTTTTAATGTCACAAGCCCCCGTAGCTCAGTGGATAGAGCAATGGATTCCTAATCCATGTGCCGCGTGTTCGATTCACGCCGGGGGCACCATTATTTCAGATAGTTACAATTCACCATCTTGCTTCAATCCGTTTTCTGCTACCATTTTGCAACCGGTTGTCTGAAAAATGGTGTTTTCCAACCGGCAGGCAGCCTCTTGATTAACCGGTTTCATAAGGTGCGCATAGACTTCCAAGGTAACGGTCGGGCTTGAATGTCCGAGCTGGGTTTGGATGTATTTGATATTTTCCCCTTGCTCGATCAGCAGGCTTGCATAGGTATGGCGCAGGTCATGAAATCGGATTCTTTGAAGGTTGGCCTTTTTCAATGCCGGCCAAAAATGCCTGGTTACGACATGAGCATGATCAAGTGGTTTTCCAGCTTCATTCGGAAAAACTAAATCCAAATCGTTCTTTGGACAAATCCGATTCCATTTTTTCAATTCGGCTATCATCGCCGGACCGATATCAATTTTTCGTTTGGATGTTTTTGATTTCGGCTTATACCATGCATTGTTGTTGAAAGTCCGTTGAATATGAATTTGGCTGTTAAACCAATCGATATCTGTCCATTTCAAACCGAAAAGCTCTCCCTGTCTTGCTCCGCTCATAATGGCCAGCATGAATAAAGCACGATATTTTGGGTTTGTCTCTGCATTCAATACAGCGCTTATTTGTTCCGGCTCAAGAAGCCTGATGGACTCGTTATCCTCTTCCCCCTGTCCTTTTGGTCTTTCTGCATCCCGGACAGGGTTATAATCAATATACTTGTGACGGACAGCGTAATTCATCACCTGGTTGAATGTGACAATGATTTTTCGAAGTGTCACGATATTCATTCCGCTGTTCAGATGGGTTGTGATGAATTTTTCAACCGTCGCCGTTGAAATGCGATTGATCTTTATTCCATCAATTTCTTGAAAATGGAAAGACAGGTGTCCACGATACATATTCCAAGTTGATAGCCGGACATTGGCCTTTTTTTGCTCCAACCAATCAGCCGCCACTTTAGAGAAATCAGGCACTTTTTTATTTGGTAAATATACCCCTTTTAAAAGCAAATCCTCAATATCGCGCATTGCTTCTTTGGCCTTTGCCTTTGTTGTACCGTCCGGCAAGGTTTTCCATCTACGCTTTCCCCTGTTATCGTAAAAATCCAGCACATACCGGCCGCGCCGTTTGGTTACTTTTGCCATGTCTGCACCTCACTTTCCCTTTTCGGATTTGGTCTGGTTTCCGGCTTCATGGACTTCGGGAAGGGTATCACCGTTGCCGGTTTCGGCCTGGTACTTTTCGGCTTGCATCACGAACACCAAATACAAACAGGCCTGAGTTCATTCCCGTAAAAACTAAAAACGATGTGCCGCCGGTCAAAGCTATCGCCACACTTGTGGCATGTCCTCATGATTCACCCCCTTGAAATAAAAAGCGCCTGAAGATTTTCCCCGGTTCACAATAACCGCCTGATCGTTGCCGATGTCAGGAATCTTCAAGCGCATAAAATATGGTTACTTTAACTTATTGTGATGCGGGATTTATATTTTATTTGGTTATTAACTTTATATATTAATTAATATTGCGCGTCAATAATATTTAAACTTGCTTTTCAATGTTTTTCGATATAACAAAAGACCATGCCGACCCAAAAACCCATACTAACATTTGCAGCCGACGAAGAACTAATGAAACGCATTGCGGATTTCCGCTTTGAAAACCGGATTGAAACCAAATCGGAGGCTATCCGGATGTTGGTTGAGGAGGGTTTGAAACACCTGGAAAAAAAGCCGAACAAAAAATAAAAATTATTATACCAACACGCTCGGAACTGATTAAAGAAAATTAAAAGCAGAATTGCCGGACTGGTAAAAGTGCACAATGGTAGGAGCAATGTGCATCATTTTCAAGGCATTGGGAACGTGCGCACTTTGGCAAGTTTTCTGCACTCTTGAGGTGTTCATTTTCAGCCTTTCAAATTAGGATTTCTCTACGTTTTTATGAATTCTCAGCAGAAAGCTGATTTTTGTCGGCTATTCGAGCCGGCGCGATAATAAAATTTGCTAGGGCATAAAGGAGACATAATGGTCACATGCTATCTTCGCTATGTCATTGATCCTTTCAAACTCAAAGAGTTTGAGCATTACGCGAAGCTTTGGATACCACTTGTTGAAAAATTCGGCGGTAAACACCACGGGTACTTTATGCCGCATGAAGGAGCTAATGATATTGCCTTAGCTTTATTCTCTTTTCCAAGTCTAGCCGATTACGAACAATACCGAGCGAAAACGTCTGAAGATCCTGAATGCCAGGCAGCAATGAAATACTACGCGGAAACCAAATGTTTCCTGAGTTACGAGCGAACATTTATGCGTCCAGTTTTTAAATAATGCTTTAACCCAACCTATAGTGTAGGACGTGCAAAAATGCCGCGTGCCCCAAAGCGGCACATTCAATGTTCCGGGATACCGGAAATTCGTATCAATAGCCAAGTGCAGGATAAGGCTATTTAACCGCCACGATTATAAATTTTCAAGGAGTGAAAAGACTACTGAGTTCAATGTTGAAACCGGCCAGGCCAAACAAATTGACAAAGGCATTTCCGGACTGGTAAAAGTGCACAATGGCAGGAGCAATGTGCATCATTTTTAGGGGGTTGCAATAGGCCAGTTTCTGGCAAGCATTCTTGCACTTTCGATATAACAGAAGAACCGGATTCCGAAAACCGTAAGTCCGGGTCTGTGTGTGGGCGATGGACAACCGGCTTTCCTACCACGAGAGAGGTAAGAAATGTTTTACTCCGATAGCAATGAGGCGAGAGTCGGCGACACAATTGCCATCGATGAAAAATACAGTGGCGTTGTAGTCGCGGTGATCGACACCAACGAGTTCAGCGAGAATTACCCAGTGGAACAGTGGGCGTATCTCCGAGAAGGAATTCTGGTCGATACAGATTTTGGAGGTCTGGTTCACTACCAGAGCACAGAGCATGAAAAGATATTGCTCATTAGCAGAGCCAAAAACCTCTAACCACGGCATGAAATGCGACGGCAAGAAGCCACCGCGCCTTATGTCGAATGTTCGCAATAGATAAAGTATGGAACAGAAAAAATCAATTGCCCCAACAGTTGTAATCATTTTGGTGTTTTTACTCGCTTTTGGAGGTATGTGGGTATCAATGCCTATGAAGTTTGTGCTTAGTATGCATACAGGAACACCAAACGATTCAGTATTTACAATTATTGACCCAGACAAAATGAATATACCAGAAAATCAATTGCATTTCCGGTGGGCGATTGCAGAAATTAAAGGAAGAATAGCTGTGCTTGGATCTATTATTTTTATATATCTTTGTACGGTATATTTTTATGTGAGATATAGAGATGCAGCGAACAAACGGATTATATCAAAATGAAAACGCCAGCACATTTTTTACCTTTTGCTTATGACTTTAATAAATCTGCGAACCATCCGCTTGTGAGTGACGCGCAAAAAACCGCGCGCTTCGCAGCGGTGCGTTATAACTCGATTGAGGGATTAAATCATGTCGATCTGGTGGTATAGCAAAAATAAGGATGGGAAAAGATCGGTCACAAGTATATCTATTCCATATTCTGTAATTATAGTGTTGATAGGGATTCTTTTCTCGATAATCTTTCCTGCTCTACCATCTCGAAAGCTGCCTCCCCATTTTGGTATCCATGTTTTTATCCTTTGTTTGGGATTTGTGCTTTTTTTTATTTCCAAATTATATCCGTTTAAGAGCGGAATATGGACGACTTGGGGATGGCGGAATATGCCCACAACTGGAAGACTTTGCTATGTGACAGGCTATATTTTAATGCTGTATGGCGCTATTATGCTATTATTAGTGTAAAAAGTTATAACCACACACTGGTAATGACCGCAAGGGCCGGACGGAATTTGTCTTTTTTGTGGTTAATCAATCAGCGAGGCTATTTTGTGCGGCACAAGTTCCCCTTGCGGCCTCACAGTGTGGCCGTTATGAATAAATTACTACGAGGCATTATGCATCCAAAAACAAGGATCATTTTTCTTATAATTACGTCTCTACTATTGCCAAATTTCTCAGTTGCTGACGATACTCCTTTGGGAATGAAAGAGACTATTAGCAAATTGGAATTGGAAATTAAGAATATAAAGGATCAATTGGCTATTCTTGAATCAAATGTATCTCAGACCGAAAATGCCGTAAACAAATTAAATTCGGCAAGATTTAAGAGCGATAAATCAGCAAATATTTGGTTGGGCAGCTTCAATCTGCCTGTGGGCTCTATAATTCCTTGGATACCAAACAATCATGTTCCAGAAATAGAGTTAGATAAAGAGACAAACCTTCCCAAGGGTTTTTTAGCTTGCAACGGTCCCCATCGGATTGACAATTTGAAAACAAAATTTGATGAAAGAAAAATACCAAACCTCAGCGCTGGCAGCCTTTTTAATGGTAAAGAACGTGAAGAAATCATAATGATAATTAAAGTTGATGCTAAGAATTAGTTTCACAACCTCCGCGTCCACTGGGGTTAGCTGTAAGAGCATAGGATAGTATTTAATTGAACACTGAACTTCGTCAGACATTACGCCGTAACTGGATACATAGCATTCATCATTTTGCTTCACCAAAGTTGCAGAAATTATGGGTCACAGGACACCCTGAAATTTTAGTGTAAGCGCTCAAATAACCCCATCTTCACAGGCTCAAAAATCCGTGCCATGAT
>DYJD01000113.1 GCA_020723325.1 Desulfosudis oleivorans
CCGGCACCACCGTTACCAATGCCCGGCTGGTATACAATGCAGCAGACCAGCCCGGGGGCGTGTTCCCGGCAGGGGTAACCCTTACGGTCGGCAGCCCCAAAAACATCGGCTCCGGCAGCTCCGTCAATCTGCCCTTTACCGTATGGGCGGACAACACCGCAGCCGATACCGCCAAAATGATCCTTAGGGTGGTGAGCGGTGACGGCACAACCGAGCATGGCAAGGTGACCATTAACGCAGGTTTTTCTGATGCCAAACCCGTACTCAACTTCACCCCCAACAGCATCGTCACCGGTGTGGCTTGGGACGATACCGTGACAGAATCCGTCACCCTGAAAAACAACGGCCTGGGGGATATGAACAATGTGACCCTGTCTCTCCACAACATGGATGGCAGCAAAGCCCCAGCCTGGATCTATCTCAACTCTGCATCAGCCCAGGGCACCATCGAAGCCGGGGTAAGCCGCAAGATCGACATTGCCGCATCTCCAGTCACATCCCAGACCCCGGAAGGCAATTATACCTTTTACCTGAACGTGGCCAGTTCCAACTATAAGGCCACCAAAATATACATCTCCATTGCCGTCACCCAGTCCGGCATTGGAAATATCCTGTTCAAGGTATCCGACATCTATACCGGAACCATCGGGGCTAATAACCAGCCCATCCAGGGCTTGGCCGGAGCCAAGATCTGGGTTCAGAACGAGCTGGTCACCACAGAGACCGCCACTCGCTCAACCGACTCATTTGGCGAGATCCTGTTCACGGATCTTCCGTCCGGCCGATACAAATACAGAATCACGGCCAACAACCACCAGGAGCAGATCGGGCGGTTCTGGATCAAACCCGGCGTAACCGCAAGCGAGGATGTGTTCCTGGACTACAACCTCGTTACCGTGGAATGGGAGGTCACCGAGATCACCATCCAGGATAAATACGAGATCACCCTCAATACCACCTTTGAAACCGACGTACCGGCCGCGGTCGTGGTGGCCAAACCCTCCTCCGTAACCCTTCCCAAAATGAAAGCCGGGGATGTGTACAACGGCGAGTTCACCC
>DYJD01000041.1 GCA_020723325.1 Desulfosudis oleivorans
ATCTTTTGCGTGACCCCGGCATTGTCCCAGGCGATGACGGTGATGGTAGCGGTCTCGCCGATCTTTACCCGGGCCGGGCTGACACCGATCTCCACATGGGGCGGAACAGTATCCACACCGGTGAAGGCGCCCAGCGAGACGGTGACACTGACCGGACTATGGTAAGGTATAAGACTGCCGGGAACCGGGTTTTGATCAAAGATCCTGCCGGCCGGCTGGATATCAATATATTCCTCGCTGACCGTACCCAGGGAAAGTTCTGCGGCATAAAGGGTTGCTTCGGCTTCCAATCGGTTCATCCCGTTTACATCCGGGACTACTACCATTTTGATCCCCAGGGAAACCTGGTAATCCACGGAACTGCCGCTGATCACCATGGTGCCAGGGCCCGGATTCTGGCTGATGACCCGGCCGGCGGGGACCGTATCGCTATAGGCTTGGGTAATGGTTCCGGTGATCAGGCCGGCCGCATTTAAAGCCGCCTCTGCCGCGCCGGCTGTAAATCCCTTTAGATCGGGCACCGCCACCAATGGCTTGGCCGTGATGGTGACCATATCAACGTTGCTGTCGGCCAGCCCGTCATTGACAATGAGCTGTACCATGTACTCGCCGGGAAGATCGGCCACAAAAAAAGGCGCGGCTTCGGTGGGACCAAAAAGGACGGCCTGGCTCTGCTCAGGCTTTTGCACCACGGTCCATTGATAGGTAAAAAAATCGTTTTCCGGGTCAAAAGAATTGCTGCCGTCCAGTTGAACGGTGTCTCCCTCGATAACGATCTGGTCCGGGCCGGCATCCGCGACAGGGGCCTGGTTGCCGATATTGAAAATGGCGGAAGCGCTATTGTTTTCTTCATCAATCTCGCTCAGTTTCCCTTTTCCAGTACCGTCATCATCAACACGCACGTGGATCGTTACCAGATCCTGAACCGGATTTTCCCATTGGCAGGAAACATCCTCATACCGCCCTGGATACAATCGGGTCTGAAGCCGGCTCTTGCCCAGAAAAACGCCACCATTGGCAGGATCTCCATTGTAAAAAGAAACATCGATGCCGCTTGGGGTGTGCAGGGCCCCACCGTTGCCGATGCGCGCTGTCAGGGTGACCGCAGCCGGCAGTCCGGCGCTGTCAAGACGCACATAGGAGGCGGTAAGATCAACACAGGCAAAGGGGTTGGGCATATCATTCTGCCGATAACTGTTGAATACCTCCCAGTTGTTGGCCTCGATGCGGGGAATAGCACCGTTTTCTTCCACATTGGTGATATGATAAGTATGCTGGTTCCAGATTCTGCGGGCATTCACCCAGGTGTCGTTGGCGTCGCCGAAGACAAGAATGCCGGTGGGAGACGGTTTTACATAATAGTCGTTGGCCACAACAACGATTTCGGCATTGCCGTCATTGTCCACATCCGCAATAACCGGAAGCTCAAGCAAAGTGCCGGATCCGATTAAATACTGAAAAAGGATCTCACCATCCGTCCCGCGATAGATGCGCAGGTATACTTCATCCGCATAGACGACTTCCGCGCTGCCGTCGCCTTCAAAGTCGAACACCGCCGAACCGGTAAAATTAGAGGAATAATCCTGTGTGGTGCTCGTCCATTTGACCTGGCCGTCGGACTCAAACACGACATACTGGAACCCGCCGGCGATACCGATCTCCGGCAATCCGTCATTGTCAAAATCCGCGATGGTGGGAGGCCCGCCATGATCGTTTCTAATGCCGTTTGGCGGTAAATCGATGGGGCCCCATTTGATGGTGCCGTTGTGCTCCAGAAGATAAACACACCCGTTTGCCACCAATACGATCTCGGGATATGGATCATCGTCGAAATCGGCAACAGCGGTATAGCCATCCCCCACCAGGGTATTTTGCCAATAGATTTCTCCATTGGAACGGTATGCGGTCCCGCCGGCAATGATTTCAGGCGTGCCCTGCAGGTCGAGATCGGCCACACAAGACGTCCCCATTCCTGTTCCGGCAGTACCGATCCATTTAATCGTACCATCATTGTTTAGCACGATCCGGCCCAGAATAATATCCGGCGCGCCGTCTTGGTCGATATCGGCCAAGGCGATACTGGACCAGATAAACTCGGGATACGGGGCTTGGATAGTTTGGCTTATCCACTTTAGTGATCCATCGCCGTTGAAAGCCAAAACGTTTCGCCCATGGTCGGCGAGGGTGAAGATTTCCACTTTACCGTCATTATCCACATCGCCCACCGCCGCATTGAAACCGGGCGCAGTTCTATAGGTGGTAACTGCAAACAGCTCGCCGCTGCCGTCACCGCTGATGGCCCGTAAAATACCATCATAATAGTATCTGCCGCCTCTGAATGTAGTAAAAATAATGTCGGGGATATCTTGTTCATCCACTGCCCCATCGTGATTGTCATCATTCAGATTCGCGACAACTGGAGCACACATGACTTGGTTGTAAAACGGGGCTATCGAACTGCCTTCCCATTTCCATTCCAGGGTCGGCATAAAGCTGCCCACCTCCGGCTTGAACTCGCAGTCGGCCATGTTATGGGTGATATTGTTGTCTTCGTTGGACTCCGGTATTACTGAACCACTGTCCACAAAAGCGAAGATCCGGTTACCCTTGAACTGCATATGGGCCGCCACCGGCACGGTAACCGCAACTGTCGTTCCAGAATCTAGTACGCTGTCCACCATTTTGCTGCCGATGATGCTGTCCAGGCCGGCATCATAAATCTCATTGAAATTGCTGTCCTCAAAGAGGGTGAGCTGATACGTTCTTACCACATCTGCTGGGCCCTGATTTTGGACCGTGACCTGAACCGATCCCACAATTTCAAGGGACTGGCTGTTCACGTCAGTGTCTGAAAGATCGAAATGCACGGGTATCAAATCCGGCAGGTCGTTCCAGACCGTGATTTGGACTTCAGCCGTGGCCGCACCGCCCAAGCCGGTGGCGGTCAGGACATAAGTGGTGGTTGCGCCGGGCGTGACCATTGTGGAGCCGCTCAAGTTCACCGCTCCGAGGCCGGGCTCGATGGCGCAGGAATCGGCATTTGTCACACTCCAGGTGAGGGTGCAGGATTCGCCGGCATAGAGCCCGGTCCTGTCCGTGGTGAAGGTGATGGTCGGCAACTGGGAGTTCACCGTCACGGTTTTTTGGGCCGTGGCCGTGCCGCCCGGACCGGCGGCGGTAATGGTGTAAGTGGTGGTTTCGGCCGGATTGACTACTATGGAACCGTTCACAGACACCGGGCCGATACCCGGCTCGATCAAGCAGACTTCCGCATGCTGGGAAGTCCAGGAAAGGGTGGACGCTTCGTTCTTTTTAATTGTTTCCGGATTCGCTTCCAAGGCGACGGTGGGTATTTGATGGACCGTAAGGGTCACAGTCGCCGTGGTGCTGCCGCCGAATCCCCGGGCGGTCATGGTATAGGTGGTGGTGTCCTGGGGTGATACCGTGATGGAACCGTTGACATCCACCGGGCCGATGCCCCGGTCGATCTCAACTTCATCCGCATACACACTGGTCCAGGAGAGCCTGGCTAGCTGCCCGGCAATAATCGTTGAAGGCTCAACCTTGAATTCCACCTGGGGCGGGGGAACAACCGTCACCGTGGTTGTGGCTTGGGCCGCGCCGCCAGGTCCCTGGGCGGTAATGCTATAGGTGGTGGTGACATTCGGTGTGATCTCTATGGTGCCGCCGGCCGGCACTGCTCCGATCCCCGGCTCGATCAAACAGGTCTCCGCATGCTGGGAAGTCCAGGAAAGTGTAGCGGTCGCGCCCAGGGGAATCTTTGGCGGGGCCACGGAAAGGGTGACCGTAGGCTTATGGTAAACCGTGACGGTGAGTTCTTTGGTCACCACACCGCCGGGGCCAGTGGCCGTGAGGGTATACAAGGTAGTCGCTAAAGGCGATACTGCTATGGATCCGTTCAAATCAACCCGGCCCAGGCCCGGCTCGATCACTACCTGATCCGCATGGCGGCTGGTCCAGGAAAGGGTGGTGGATTCGCCTTCGATAATGGGATTGGGCGCGGCGCTCAAAGTCGCCGTGGGCGGCGGGATCACAGTCAGGAGTACCTGGGCCGCGCTGGTGCCCCCGGCCCCGGTGGCGGTAATCGTGTAGGTGACTGTTTCCAGGGGGGAGACTGTTTTCGTGCCCGCAAGGTCCACGTCCCCGATTTCCGGCGAGATGGCACAGGTATCGGCCAGGTGGGAACTCCAGGAAAGCCGGGCGGTTTGTCCCAATAAAATCACGGCCGGATCAACGTTAAGAGTGACGGTGGGCGCCTCCTGGTAGACCTCAATGGTGAGATAGGTGCCGGGCTTGCTCCGCAGCTCCACCACCAGTTGGTTTTCCTGGGGGAGATCCGAGGGGAGTTCCAGCAAATACACTTGCTGCTTGAAGTCATCCGGGGTAAAGACGAGTTTCCCGTTGATGTAGATGAGAGCGCTCGTAACCCGGTCCGCGCCGCTTTCCGCGCCGTTCTTGATGACCAGACGGCCTTGGCCGGCCGTGGCCCGGAAGGTATCCTTATACACATTGGGCGCTCCCGTGGTGCGCATATATTTTTTGGGACCCATGATGGAGGAACCCAGCGCCCCGGAAGCCAACAAGAAAATGCTTAAAGATGCCAACACCCAGGCCAAAACCGTCTTTTTCATACCCTGCCCCTTTTGCCCTCGAAAAATGCTTTTATTGAGAAAAAAATCAATTTATCGGTTTATATAGCGAGAAGCATGCCATCCGGAATAAATCCGGGCCCAAGGCTTGCTGGACGGGGATTGGCGTGAAGGAAAAGCGCTTCGGCAATCTTTCAAATGGGTTCAACTTTAGTTGATGGTTTTGTTTTTGACCATAACCGATTTAGTTAATTTTCATGAAGTTAAGTTCAAAATTAACCAAAGTTGAAAAATCAATCAAAGTTGAACCCCTTCAGCCGATATGGTTGGAGATACCGGGAAGAAAGGCGCACCTCAAAAAGGACATTCGGCCTTGATCACCGTTTCGGCCGTATCGCGGCTGGAAGCCGCTCCCACAATAAAGGTCGGCCGAAACGATGATCAAGGCTGGACAGTCACTTTCGGGAAAGATTCCGATTCTTCAGTCGTTTGCAGAGGGCCTGGGGGGTGACGCCAAGCATTTCAGCGGCCTGGGAACGATTGTGGCGGGTACGGCGCAGGGCCTCCTCGACCAAAAACGCCGTAGCCTCTTTAATAGTGGGGAGGCGGTCGCCAAAACGCATGGGTTCGTAATTCCGGATACCTGCGTGGGAATCTTGCTCCCATTGTGACTCGCCGGCCTTGATGTGATCCTTGAACACCTCCAGGGACAACACCCCCCGGCGGTGCCGGGCCACCACGTCATACACCATGCCCTGGAATTCGCGGACATTGCCGGGAAACGCATAGTTCTCCAGTAGTGTGAGCAGTTCCTTGGGAGGCCAGGGCGGTTTTTTACCGGATTCTTGGGCGGCCAGGTGGAGAAAGTGCTCCAGCAAAAGGGGCAAATCTTCTTTGCGTTCACGCAAGGGCGGCACAAACACGTGATGCTTCTTCAACCGGAAAAGCAGATCCTTGCGAAATCCTTTGGTTTGGACGGCGTCCATCAGATCCCGGTTGGTGGCCGCCACGATACGGGTGAGTGATTTCTTGGGAGCATCCGCGCCCAGGGGAAAATATTCCCCTTCCTGGAGCAGACGCAACAGCTTGAGCTGGGAATTGGGAGAAAGCTCGCCGATCTCATCAAGGAACAGCGTGCCGCGTATCGCTTTTTCCAAAAGCCCGGACCGCGCATGGCCGGCACCGGTGAAAGCGCCCCGGACGTGCCCGAAAAGGGTGTCGGCGAACAGGTGCTCATCAAGCCCCGCAACATTCACCGCCACAAACTTACCTTCCATCCCGGAAGCCTGATGAATGGCCCGGGCGATGAGTTCCTTGCCAACTCCGGTTTCTCCAGTCACCAGCATCGGCAGCCTGGAATGGCTGATGGTTTCGATGTATTCGAACAAGGCAAACATGACAGCGTTTTGGGTGATGATATGGCGGAACGCCTCGGGATGCCGCAAGGCTTCCGGCCGCAGGTTGCGCTGCCGGGCCATATTTTCCCGATTAAGACTCCGATATTCCAGGGCCCGGTGTACCGTCGAAACCAGAAGCTCGATCCCCACCTCTTTGTTCAGGTAATCATGGGCACCTTGCTTCATGCAGCGCACCACGGTTTTCACATCCTCATCAGCGGTGATGATGATGACCGGGACTTCCGGGTATTCCACATGGATTTGCGATAGAAGCGTCTCACCGTCCACTTGGGGCATATTCAGATCCAAAAGAACGATTTCAAAATCTTCCGCAGCCATGAGGGCCATCACTTGATGACTGTCCTGGCAGGTCACCACGTTGTTCAGACCTTCCTTGCCCAAAACCTTTTGAAAGGTCGCCAGAATTACCGGATGATCATCCACAATCAAAATCGGATGGGGAGGATTTTTGATAGAGGTCATAATTTTTGCTTAACTTGTTGCAAAATAAATGTAAATTTTATCGAATCCATGTTGTTTGGTGGCAAGACTTGGCACCATTAATTCATTGTTTTTTAAGGAAAGTCAAGAGAAAGCGTCTCGGCGTAGCGCCGACGCATATTCCTTTGGAATTCCCACCAATCCAGGCTTGGCCTGGCGCTACGACCCCGACCCCGATGATAAAGTATTTTTGTACATGCGATTGCCCTGCCCTTCTCCCGGATTCAATTTGACACCCATGCCCGCCTCCGATATAATTTTATGCAATAACTGGGGAATGAACGCAAGATCTCGTGAAGGAGCATAACCGTGGACGATGTGATGGAACCCGGTGGGAGTTCAAACGACATAACGGAATCAATCCCCGACAATGCCGATAAAGCCTTGGACACTCCGGCCCCGGAGCCGCAGCCGGACCCCCTGACAGCCAAATACGGCGAAATCATCGCCATCCTGATCCGTTCCGAATATATAGCCCTGGAACAGGTGGAATACGCGGAAAGAATCCGGAAAAAACTGCCTTCACCCAAACCGTTGCTGGAAATCCTGAAGGAGCTGAAATACATCACCGACGGCCGGGTGCGCGAAGCCATCCGCACCAATCGTGTTTCCCTGCGCATCGGCAGTCTGCTGTTGGAATTGGGTTACATCAGCGCGGATGATTTGCAGGCGGCCTTTGAAATCCAGGCCGGGGACAAGTCCAAAAAACTCGGTGAAATCCTGGTGAGCCAGAACTATATCGACGAGCGCAAACTGGTGGAAATCTTGTCCCTGCAATTGGGCTTCCGGTATGTGGAACTGGAATTCACCCACATCGACCGCCTGATTTTTGCCGCGGCCCCGGTCAAGTTTTATGAGAAACACAATTTCATCCCCATCCGCAAGGAAGACGACTATGTGCTGGTGGCTTTTGCCGATCCCTTGGATCAACGCGATATCGGCGCGGCCAGGGAAGTCTTCGGCCGCAAGATCATTCCGGCCTTTGCCCTGAAAAGCGAAATCAACGCTGCCATTGAAAAGATCAAACGGGGAGCCCAGGCCAGAAGAAGCATCGACATGGATGAGGACTCCATTGCCGGTCTGGTGAACGGCATCATCATCGCCGCCCTGGAAAACCGGGTGAGCGATATCCATATCGAACCCCTTCAGGACCGCCTGCGGGTGCGCTTCCGCCAGGACGGGGTGCTGCTCCATCACAAGGACTTTCCGGTTGATGCGGCCCAGGCCATGACCAGCCGGATCAAAATCATGTGCCAGGCGGATATAGCCGAAAAACGAAGGCATCAGGGCGGACGCATTTTTTTTGATCACACCGGCGGCCAACTGGATTTGCGCGTGTCGTTTTACGTGACGGTCTACGGTGAAAAAATCGTCATGCGCCTCCTGAACCGCAAGGGCCAATTATTGGAGCTCAGTCAGATCGGCATGCTGCCGCGCATGCTGGACCGTTTCCGGGACGAGGCCCTGATCAGCCCCAGCGGGGTCCTGATCATCACCGGCCCCACCGGCTCGGGCAAGACTTCCACGGTCTACAGTTGCATCAACCATATCAACAGCCCCCAGATCAGCATCATCACCGCCGAGGAACCGGTGGAATACATCATCGACGGCATCGCCCAATGCTCCATCAACCCGAAAATCAATCTTACTTTTGAGGAAACCCTGCGCCACATCGTGCGTCAAGACCCGGACGTGATCGTCATCGGGGAAATCCGTGACAACTATTCTGCGGAAGTGGCTGTGCATGCGGCCTTGACCGGCCACAAGGTTTTGACCACCTTTCATACCGAGGACAGCATCGGCGGCCTGATCCGCCTCCTGAATATGGATATCGAGGCTTTTTTGATTTCCTCCACCGTGGTTTGCGTGGTGGCCCAGCGTCTGCTGCGCAAGGTCTGCCCTTCCTGCGAAATGCCGTACCAGCCCACCAGCAAGGATTTTCAGTTTCTGAGTTACGCCCCCACCGAGCTGCTAGGCGCCAATTTCAAGAAAGGCCGGGGTTGCGGCCAATGCAGACATACCGGTTATTTGGGCCGGACCGGTGTTTTCGAGCTGCTGATTCTCGACGAGCTGGTGCGCAACGCCATTTTAGAACGCAAAACCAGTCATGAAATCCGAAAAATCAGCGTCGAGTCCACCGGCCTGGTAACCTTGTTCGAGGACGGCATTGTCAAAGCCGCGGACGGCATTACCACCATTGATGAAGTGCTGCGCTGCCTGCCGAAGCTGCAGAAACCACGGCCCTTGTCCACCCTGCGCCGCCTGGTGGGGGCATAAGGAGGCCGGAAGAGTATAAGCCATGCAAGAAGGCAAATCCTTTACCGAAATCGTGAATGAACAATTGGCCGCCGGCGATACGCGCCTGCCGGTTTTCAGTGAAACCGCCCTCAAGGTCCATCTGGAAATCGGCAAGGATGACCCGGACATCGTCCTTATTGAAAAAATCATCGTGCAGGATCAGGCCCTGACCGGCCAGGTCCTGCGCCAGGCCAATTCCGCTTTTTTCCGGGGACTGCAAAAAGTTTCCACAGTCAAGGACGCCATTATCCGCTTGGGAATCGCCGAGGTTTCCCGCATTGTGCTGCTGGTAACCCAGAAGCAGCAATTCACCTCCAATGACAAATACATCAATGAAGTCATGGCCCGCCTTTGGCGGCACTCCCAGGCCACGGCCCTGGGCGCGCGCTGGCTGGCCCGCGAATGCCGTTTTGAAAACCTGGAAAATGAGGCTTTTTTCGCCGGTCTGCTCCATGATGTGGGTAAGCTCTTCATCCTCACCATCATTGAAACCATTAGAACAAAGAAGCTCATCGATTTTAAACCCACCCAGGCCCTGTTGAACGAGGTGCTCACCACCCTGCACGCTGAACAGGGTCATTCCCTCATGAAAAACTGGAACCTGCCGGAAAAATATTGCGAAGTGGCCCGGGATCACCACCTGGAGGAATTTGATCAAAACAATTTCCTGTTGATCATCGTGCGTCTGGCCAATCTCACCGCCAATAAACTGGGCAACGGCCTGCGGGACTGCTCGACCATGATTCTTTCCGCCACCACCGAGGCGGCCCTGCTGGGCCTGTCCGACATCGACCTGGCCAGACTGGAAATCGAGCTGGAAGACGGGCTGGAGAAATACGCATAAAAGCTTTAGTCACTTCTTATAGTATTCCTGATACCATTCCACAAATCGTCGTATACCTTCCTCGATGGGCGTGGCCGGCTTAAAGCCTACATCCAGTATAAGATCCGTCACGTCGGCATAAGTGGCCGGCACATCACCGGGCTGGATATCCAGGAATTCCTTTTGGGCTGACCGGCCCAGGGCGGTTTCCAGGGCGTCAATGAAGCGGATGAGCTCCACCGGCTGGTTGTTGCCGATATTGTAGATTTTATAAGGCGCGTAAGATGTGCCCGGATCCGGATGATCTCCGCTCCAGTCCGGATTGGGTTGCGACTTTTTGGCCATGACCCGCACCACGCCTTCGATGATGTCGTCGATATAGGTGAAATCCCGCTTCATCTTGCCGTGGTTAAACACCTGGATGGGTTTGCCTTCCAAAATGGCCTTGGTGAACAGGAACAGGGCCATGTCCGGCCGGCCCCAAGGCCCATATACCGTGAAGAACCGCAGGCCGGTGCAGGGCAGCTTGAACAAATGGCTGTAGGCATGGGCCATCAGCTCATTGGATTTTTTACTGGCAGCGTAAAGAGACACCGGATGGTCCACATTGTGATGGGTGGAGAAAGGCATATTGGTATTGGCGCCGTAAACCGAACTGGAAGAGGCAAAGACCAGATGCCCCACTCGGTTATGCCGGCAGCTTTCTAGGATATTGGTGAAACCCACCAGGTTGGCCTGCACATAAGCCATGGGGTTTTGCAGGGAATAGCGCACGCCGGCCTGGGCTGCCAGATTGACCACCACGTCAAAGGCGGTTTGCCGGAACAAGGCGTTCAAGGCCTCGCCGTCCGCTATGTCGGTCTTGAAAAAGGCAAAATTCGGCCGGCTTGTCAACAAGCCCAGGCGGGCCTTTTTCAGCTCCACGTCATAATAATCGTTCAAATTATCAATACCCACCACCCGGCAACCGTCCTGCAGCAAGCGGTTGCACAGATGAAAACCGATAAAACCGGCGGCACCGGTTACGAGCACATTCTGATACGTTGGTTTCATTTTGCTCCTGTCTGTATTTTTCAAAAATGAATCATAGCAAAATTACATCGCTCCCAGATGCAATGCAACCATTAATTATTCCGGACTTTTCATTGACAGGGCCGGCCCTTTCTCCTATATTCTGGTGATCTTTTTGGATGCACTGCCAGCTTTTTTGCCCGGCTGCAAAGAGGATGGAATCGTAAAAAAGTCCCAACCGCCGTCACTCCCGCCCAGGTTGGAGTCCAGAACTACTCGAAAGAACTGGATTCCCGTCTGCACGTGAATGACCGAAAAAAGATTTTTTGCGGCTTTGTACGAACGTATCTAAAGATGATCAAGCAAAAATTAATGAAGGAGAATATTCATGCGAGTTCGTAAAGCTGTTTTTCCTGTTGCCGGTCTCGGCACGCGCTTTTTACCGGCCACCAAGGCCATGCCCAAGGAAATGCTGCCCATCGTGGACAAGCCCTTGATTCAATACGCGGTGGAAGAGGCCTTTGAATCCGGTATCGAGCAGATCATCTTCGTCACCGGCCGCAACAAGGAAGCCCTGGAAGATCATTTTGACCACTCCTGTGAGCTGGAAATGACCTTGCGGGAACGGGCCAAGGACGATCTGCTCAAGGCCCTGGACGCCACCATGCCCGAAGCCGGAACCATCATTTACACCCGCCAAAGCGAACCCCTGGGACTGGGCCACGCCATCTGGTGCGCCCGCAACGTGGTGGGCGACGAACCCTTTGCCGTGCTGCTGGCCGACGATCTGATCCAGGCTGAAGTCCCGGTCCTGGCTCAGATGATGCAAGCCTTTGACGACCAGCAGGCCTCGGTGGTGGCCGTTATCGAGGTGGATAGTCAGGACACCAACAAATACGGCATTCTGGACATGCAGGAAGTGGGCAACGAACTGGTGCGCATCCGCGGCCTGGTGGAAAAGCCCAAGCCGGAGGAAGCCCCTTCCAATATGGCCATTATCGGCCGCTACATCCTCATGCCGGAAATCTTCAACATCCTGGGCCGCAAAAAGATCGGGGCCGGCGGGGAAATCCAGCTCACCGACGCCATGGCGGTTCTGCTCAAGAAACAATCCATTTTCGGCTATCGCTTCAAAGGCACGCGCTTTGATTGCGGCGACAAGGCCGGCTTTCAGATGGCCAACATCGCCTACTCCCTGGAACGGCCCGATATCGGCCCCAGGCTGCGGGAATATCTAAAAAGCCTGAAGGATTGATCTCGCTCAAGATGGAATTCAACCAATACCGGAGAAGACCATGCAACCATTGACCAAATCCCAGCGCGCCAGGATCGCCATCCGCACCATCAAAACCACCATGGATGCTTTGGCCTTAAGGGGCTATTACAAACCCTCGGGCCGCTCCGGACAAACCCTGGCCGACGGTCTGCGCATGCTCAGCCCTGAAATCTATGGTTCCATGAACAGTCAGCGCATCGTGGAGTTGAAAGGGCTGGAATATGTCATTGAAAGACTGCCCCGGGGCATTGAAAAATGCAACCGCATCATCATGACCGCCCAGGAAGAGTTGGAAGACACTTCCTTTGAAAAAATCATGCCCCCCAAGCGCAGACGGGATTCTTACCGGGTCAATGAAAAGGAGATCTGTTTTGTCATCACCCGGGGCTTGAGCGAAATCTACGACATCCTCAGCCATGTGACTTTTCTGGATATCGAAGCCAACAAAATATTCAATCAGATGAAGGACCGGGAAGGCATCGCCACCCGGGAATGGAAAGAGCTGGAAAAGATTGTGGCCCTGACCACTCCTTTGAAAGACGATCAACTGGACAAGGCTGTTTGGAACCTGAGCATCCTCTTGGGCCGCACCTTTCATGAGACCAAGGAAACTTACGAATTCTTGGAAAAATACAGCGACCTTGAAAAGGATGTGAACATTCTCTTTCATATCATTCACGACCTGGGCAAACGGGTGGAAGAGGAAACCCAGGACCGGAACAACGAGCTCCTGATTTCCTTCACCCCTTCCCTGAAGGACCTGATCGGCACCCAGAGCTACAGCCGGAAATGGGCCCAGGACATCAAAATGAAGATTCGGGAGCTGAATCTGCAGGATCGGCCCTTCCATATCATCAGCGCCAACCTGCACAGCATCCTTAATTCCCTTTACGCTTACGGCGCTGCGCCGCCGCCGTCCAAAAAAAAGACGGACATGGATTTTTATACTTTCATCAAACAAGTGCGTGATAAGGACCAGACTATCCGGGCCTTTGCCGCCTTGCATGGCTTTCACGACCTGCCCGACACTTCCGGCACCCATATCGATTGCCAGCTTATTGATACAGCCCGCATGGCGGATGTCGGCTTTCATCCGGATCTGAAAATCGACCGTGCTTATGTCAAACGGGAAAAGCCCTTGATTCTGGTTATGGATTATGCCTTTGGCGTGCAGGCCTTTGAGGCCATGGATGAACTGCTCAATCCGGACAACAGCGGTGATCCGCCCATGCAGCCCGCCACCTGTTCCATTTCCATCATGGGCAAGGCCGGTATTCTGCCCGGCAAGAAGGGCGACATCATGCTGGCCACCGCCCATGTTTTTGAAGGCACGGCCCATAATTATATCGTGGACAACGACATGGGCCGGGAAGATTTTGAAGACAGCGTCGCCGTCTATGTCGGCCCGATTTTAACCGTCTTCGGCACCTCCCTACAGAATCACGACCTGCTCCAACGCTTTCAAACCTCCAGTTGGCAGGCCGTGGGTTTGGAGATGGAAGGCGGCCATTACCAACGGGCCATCACCTCGGCCGTCATCCGCGGCCACATTCATGGGGATGTGAAAACCCGCTATGCCTATTACGCCTCGGACAACCCCCTGATGAGCGGCCAAACCCTAGCCTCGGGCAGCATGGGCGAGGAGGGCATCAAGCCCACTTACATGATCACCAAGATTATTCTAGAAAAAATACTGAACCCTCAAAAAAAAGAAACGGAGTAACCAATGCAAACAGTTCAAAACGGTCTGTTCGTCAGCGTGGATTATAAAGGCACCTTGCAGAACGGCGAAGTTTTCGACACCAGCCACGGCTGCCGCCCTCTGGAAGTGGAAATGGGTGCCGGACATTTGATCCAGGGCTTTGAAGCCGCTCTGCTGGGCATGGCCTTGAATGAAAAAAAGACCATTGTCATCGGGCCGGAACAGGCCTACGGCCCCAGAAACGAAGACCATATTTACATTTTCGACCGCGCCGACGTTCCCCCGGAAATGGACCCGGAAGTGGGTGAAACCGTGGCCCTTACCAGCCCGGACGGACATGAAGTGCCGGCGCGCATCACTGCGGTGGATGCGGAAAAGGTGACCGTGGATTTGAATCACCCCCTGGCCGGCGAAACCCTGACCTTTGAAATTCAAGTGGTGGGCATCAGCGCGACCCCCACGCAACCCCAGGATGAATGCGGCTGCGGTTGCAGTTGCGGTTCGGACGATCACTGCGCCTGATTCGGCTATGCATGGGCTCATTCACGACATCGGCGTGGCGGTTACGGTGGCCACCATCATCGGCATCCTCACCCATGCCCTGCGCCAACCCATCATCGTGGGTTATCTCATTGCCGGTATCATCATCGGGCCGGAACTGGGCTATCAACTGATCACCAGCGCCGACAATGTGGCCGTGATTTCAGAGATCGGCCTGATCTTGTTGCTCTTTGTCATCGGCATGGAGCTGGATCTGAAGGTCATCCTGCAATCCGGCCGGCAAATCCTGGCCTCGGGAATCGGACAATTTCCGGTTTGCGTGGCCTTGGGTCTGCTGGTTTTTTCCGCCTTCGGTGCCGCCTTTCCCGGCGGCGGCATGGCCAAAGTCTACCTGGCCATGTTGTGCGCCCTCAGCAGCACGGCCATTGCCGTAAAATCCCTGAACGACAAGTTCGAGATCGAAACCCTCACCGGCAGGACTTCCGTGGGCATCCTGGTGATCCAGGACCTGTGGGTCATCCTGATTCTGGCCTTTCAGCCCAACCTGGACAATCTGAAGATGGCCCTGATCGGGCTGGCCGTGGTCAAAAGCGCCCTCCTCCTGCTGGTGGGATTTTTCATCAGCAAATATGTTTTGAAATATGTGTTCAAATCCGTTTCCAAATCCCCGGAACTGGTGATCTCCATTTCCCTGGGCTGGTGCGCCTTCATGGCCGGCCTGGCCGGTTTTCTGGATCTTTCCATGGAAATGGGCGCCCTGATCGCCGGGGTCTCCATTTCCCTTTTCCCCTACCGGATGCATGTGGCGGCCAAGACCCTTTCCCTGCGGGATTCCTTTCTGATTCTGTTTTTCGTGTCCCTGGGCATGAAGATCATCGCGCCCAACGCCGCCCTGATCTGGCAGACCCTGGGCCTTAGCTGTTTCCTGATTCTATCGCGCTTCCTCAGCGTCATCCCCATCCTGCTGTTCACCGGCGGCAGCCTGCGTACGGGTTTCATCACCAGTCTGAACATCTCCCAGTTGAGCGAATTCTCCCTGGTGGTGGCTTCCATCGGGGTGGGCCTGGGCCATATTTCCTCGGACCTGCTGGCGGTGCTGATTTACACCATGGCCTTGACATCCATCACTTCCTCCTATTTCATCAAATACAACCACCAGATATACAAAGTCTTTCAAGGCCTGCTCAACAAAGCCGGCCCCAAGACCGGACAGGCGGACAAAGACGCGGCTGAACCCGACTACTCCATCTTCATCCTCGGTTGCCACCGCGGCGCCATGTCCTTTCTGCAGACGGTGACGGAAAAATGCCCCCATTTCCTGCCGCGCATCATAGTCATTGATTTCAATCTGGAAGTACTGAAGGAACTGAAGAGTATGCAGGTCAAGGGCGTGTTCGGCGATATCAGCCAGTTGGATACCCTTGCCCATCTGCACATGGATAAGGCCCAGGTAATCATCTCCACCATTCCGGATGTGCTTCTGAAAGGCACCAGCAACCTGGATCTGGTGAAAAAATGCCGTTCCATCGCGCCCGAAGCCGTCATCATTGCCACCGCCGACCAGTCTTCCCAGATCGAGGAGCTGAAAAGGCACGGCGCCAATGAAGTACTCCTGCCCTATTCCATGGCCGGCGACTACCTGGCCGATTATCTGGAAAGCAGCCTGCAGATCATATCCGACCTGGATTCATGATAAAGAAGAGAAAAATGGATTTTGTTCAGGATTCATAAAAAGACTTCACATCCTGAAACTGAAAGAATAAATCACTTTCGTTACTGCCGACCAGCCAATAAATCCCGCAGTACATTGCGGCATGGGCCGGCCAGCCTGGTCGGAGGGACGCAGTACAATGAAACAGCGGGATTGTTCTTTAGCTTGCCGACGAGTTTTCCGGCTTTTGCCAGCTCGCTATGATAGGTGGGGTCATGCGGTGATCGCAGTGCATTCCAGGCGTTTTTCTGAAACGTTACCACCGCTCCGTCCGGAGTTACAAATTCATGGACGGTTTTTACAACTCGTTTTTGCTCCCACTCCTCAATGAGGGCAAAGGCCTTTGGCCCGAAAAGCTTCTGTATCCCGGCGATCCCACCCCACCTGCCTCCCGGAGCACTGGGCAGGCTGATCAACACACACAGCCCCACCCGGAAGGGACTCTCATAATCCAGACAGAACATTTTTTTGCGACGTTCCGCATTCAGCGCCTCGATGCTGACGCCGTCTGCCACCGGCAGATCTAACACGCCGGCGGGTTTGAGAATATTTTTCCAAAAGCGATGCTCCCGCCCCTGGCCCTCAAAGGAAAAAAACATGCCCGCAGCCACCGAGTGTGAAGCCGGATTACCGAAAACCAGCAGCAGAGACGGCCGCCCGTCTGCTTTTTCAGGGATCAACTGCTCGGAATGGTATTCCAAAAGGTCTCCACGCATTTTATAAATCCTTGGATGATTTGAATCCGATTGAAGAAATTCCTTCCATCTGCTGTCGAAGTCTTTTCTTTGCCTGGGTGAATCGAACAGCAATGAAAGATTCAGTGCGCAGGTGATGGAGCAGGATTCCGCTTGCTGGCTTTGCATGCAATTTTTCAGTTCAGGCATATCCGTCAATCTAATTTCATCATTCTCGGCCGGTCTTGTATTCGCTGTTCGAGTTTTTATTTGTATTTTATTATTCATGCAGCACTCCTTATGTTTCAGCGGGGTGGCTGTCGTTCCTCCAAGGCTTCCAAGGCCGGTTACAATACACCGCCCGGCAACAGCCTATGAGGTCATGTATGTATAAAAAACTTTATAAATTGATTGCTGATGGCATTAGACAAGCCGTTTTTCTATCGCAGCTTTTAGAATATAGATAAGTGAATTGCTTATAAACTGCAGTGATGGGTTACCGGAAATTATGTAATCCAGCCCCCAGAATTTTGTGAATTATTCACAAAATGGAGATATGGATTGGCGCAACGAAAATGCCCCTGCACGCTCAGGTTGCGTGCCGAAAATTATACAGAAATCTTATCCAACTCATCGAGATCATATTGTAAATCCATCTCTTGAAACATGCGCCGGGCCTTGCTGAGGTATTCCTTTCCTGAAATTCCGTTCCAATCTGTGCGATTACACTTGGGGTCAAGCAAGGCTTTACCGATTTCAAAATAGGTTCGTGACAAATCCGGTCTGGCGCATAGTTTCTCTCCTTTTTTTATCGCTTGGTCCCACCATTTGAAGGCCTTGCGCTGATTGCTGACGAGCCAATAATATTCTCCCATTAAGCGAAAATTTTTTATCCGCAATATCGCATAATTTTTCAATTTTCGTAATGCTGTCTTCCCGCTTTTATATGCATTTTTTTTGAGGTTTGAAAAATCGGTTTCATCCCCGGAAATCAGAGATCTCTTCAATAGTTGAATATCCAAACCGAACTGAGCGGTAATATAGACGGATATGACATGGGGAGGCGTCAGCTTGTCTTGGTCGATGATCTGTTGCCCTTGATGGATATATCTTTTTGCGCCATCAATGTCGTTCAATAGAATAAGCGCCTCGGCCTTCCAGCCGAGACAATTAAGTCGGTGCGGCTGAAAATTATATTGGATACATAGCGCTAAGGCGCGGTCCGCCTCCTCATAAGCTTCGAATAATCGCGTCCTCCTTCTTATCAATAACTCTGTTTTAAAAAAGGCGGTATATGCATTCCCAAGATAATAATTATATAAATTTGCGATGTCATTTATTCTTTCAAGACAAAAGCCGGTCCCTGAAAAATCCCCTGTCTCCATTTTAACCAGATGGAACCAGTATATATAATTCAGGGTATTATAAAATTCGCCTTTTTTTATACCGTTATCTACAAGCTCTTTTTCAAAATATCCAATCTTGTTCCAATTCCCGGAAAGGATATCGGTAATCAAAGATACCGTCTTATACGACAAGAGAATTTTAATGTTATTTACATCGATTTTGGATTTGCTGGTTTCCAATAGCTGATAAGCCAACCGAAAGGATAGACCGCTTAAAGAAACAACAACGGCTGTACCCGTATAAAAATTGATCATTTCTTGTGATTTTTCGATATCAAATTTATAGATATCGTTAAAATTGCTGAACGTATCAAAAAAGAATTTCAAACTATCAACATATATTAATGCTCCAATTTTTTTGTACAATAGGTCGGATGCCTCCGTTGCCCTTTTGCTGGGCGATGGTTTCATTTTTTGAAAAAAACGATCTATACCGGTCATGATGAGAACAGCATTTTTTAGGAACGTAAGGAGGCTGATCAGTTTATTGGGTGATACAGGCATACCCCAGTGTTTGAAAACCTTATCAAAATGCTCTATGGCTTCGACAAAATGAGATTTATTATAAAAAGCAATCGCTATATTTTTCTCGAACATGGCCAGCTTTTCCGGATCAGCAGTATCTCGATTTGCCCGGAGATACAATTTTAATCCTTCCTGGTAGTAATTCAACGCTTCACTGGATGCCGAAGACCGAAGCGCTTCTTCACCGGCCTTGATCAGATATCGCTCTGCGTTTTCATTATTTTCAGCTTTCATATAATGCAATGCCAGCATCCCATAAAACTCATGGAGCCGTTCATTAAAAACCTTCTCGATGGATTGGGCGACCAGCAGGTGCAGGTCTTTCCGCTTTTGGTGCAGAATCGACTCATACGCGGCTTCCTGGGTCAGGGCGTGCTTGAACAGGTACTCCAGTTCCTCCATCCGCTGTCGCTCCCGGATGAGTTCAATCTGCTTCAAATAGGACAGCCGGCCCTCTATCCCATCCACGGTTTTGGCCACTTCCGTTAGAATGCGGAAAAAAAAGTTCCTGCCGATTACGGAAGCGACTTTGACTAGATCCCGGGTCTTTTCATCCAACCGGTCGATTCTGGCCATGAGCACGTCATTGATGGTGTATGGAATGCCCATGTTCACCATTTTATTCGTGACCTTGAACTCGCCATTATTGCTGACCACACAGCCTTCATCAATGAATGACCGGACCACCTCCTCGATAAAAAACGGATTGCCTCCAGAACGTACGATGACTTGATTCATTATTGCATGGGGAAGTCCCTGGATATTGAGCATGTTGTGGATAAGCGTTTCACTCATTTCCTTGGTCAGCGGCTGAAGCCGGATCTCCGCATAATAAACAGAGGGATTTTCTTTGAGTGATTTAATTATTCTATCGCCAGTTGCCGGATGATTGGGCCGAAACACATTGATAAAAACGATCCGCTGGGTTTGTGCCAGCCGGAACAGGGACTCAAGCATGGCAATGGAACTGTCGTCCGCCCAGTGAAGGTCCTCCATCACGATTACTACGGGTGTGAGTTCAGTATATCTGATTAACAGATCCCGCAAATTCTTGAAGATCAGTTTTTCAAGGGCTTCTCCCTCAATGCCTCTCACTCTTTCCGCATGCCGGCCTGACAGATTCATACACATCAGGGTTGCCACAAAAGGAAACACCTCATGGGCGTCTTCATGACAGATGTTTCGAATGGCGGTTTCGAGTTTGCTCAGCGCTGATGGCGCTGTGTCCTCTTCCTTGATGCGCGCCCAATGTTTTAGAAGATTGATGATCGGATGAAAACTCAAGTTCCTGCCGATGGAAATAGCACGGCCCTCAAGCAGAACCACCCGTTTCATGACATTGCTGTTTCTGAGTTCGGCAATCAACCGGGATTTCCCAATGCCCGCCTCGCCAATCACACTGACGACAGAGCCATTACCGGCGATTGCCTTATTGAGTTGAAGCTCCAACTGATTCAGCTCACTGCATCGCCCCACCATCTCGGAAAAGATATGCCGTTCTATACCCAGCCGTGGCCGATCGATCTTTTCTTTTATCAGCGCATATACATCTAGAGCGTCTTCCTTGCCTTTAACCTTGGCCTCACCCAACGGTTTAAGATCAAACTGCCGGCTGACTTGCTTGTAGGTCTCGGGAGAAACCAGAACCGTTCCAGGTTCGGCCATGGACTCCATTCTGGCCGCAAGATTGGTTGTATCGCCGACGGCCGTATAATCCATCCGCAGATCATCACCAATAGATCCAACAATAACCGGACCGGTATTGAGCCCGATGCGCATTTTAAAATCAAAATCAAACTTTGCGGCCAACTCCCTGCTGTAGTTCTGAATAGCGCTTTGTATGGATAAGGCGGCCCGACAGGCATTTTGGGCATGGTTTTCCAAAGCCAATGGCGCACCGAAGAGCGCCATCACACCGTCACCGGTGAACTGATTGATGGTGCCTTCATACCGGTGGATTTCATCTATGAGAATCTTGAAACACCCATCCATGATTTGATAAACCTGTTCCGGATCAAGCTTTTCAGATAGAGGAGTAAAACCGGCAACATCGGCAAAAAGTACTGTTACCCGTTTTCGTTCACCCTCCATGGCTCTTCTGGATGTGAGAATTTTATCAACCAAGAATTTGGGGGTGTAGGAATGAGGTTTGGTGAAGTCTATGAGAGAAGTTTGCTCCTGAACCTGAAAAGGATGAGCACACCGATTGCAGAATATTGAACCTTCAGGGTTCACATGCAGGCATTTGGAGCATTTCATTGTTTATGTCTCAAAATGTTAAGGGCAGGCGTTTGTGGATGGTAATTTTTTTCTTTTCAATTGTGAGATAGCCACCGAGTTCAAGCTCTTTCAGAATTTTGCTCACCATTTCCCGAGAAGAACTCACCATATTCGCGATTTCCTGATGGGTCAATTTTTCGGTTAAAACCCGTTTACCATTCTCTTCTTTGCTCAGTTGCAAAAGGCAATTGACAACCCGGCTATACACATTCTGAAATGCCAGGCTTTCGACCTTATCCGTGATGGCACGGAAGCGTGCCAATATCAACTTGTTAATTTCCATGAGCAGGCTCGAATTCTGTGAAAGCACGTGCATAATGTCTTTGCGGTAAATAATCAGTACCTGGGTCGGTTCCTTTGTGATGACTGTGGCGGAGCGGGGCTTTCCGTCGAGCATGGCAACTTCTCCGATATATTCGCCGGGCCCGTGAATATTCAGAATCATCTCCTTGCCATTTTCGTCCATAATCACGGTTTTTATTTTTCCTTTTTGAATGAAATACAGGCTGTCGCTTTCATCTCCTTTACTGAATAAAATCGAATTCTTGGGATATGTACGCTGAACGGCGACCGATTGTAGAAAATCACGCGCGGGTTCATCAAGACAAGCGAATAATGGAATCTGCTCAATCATAACATGCCTTCAACAGGAAAAACCCTTTTATTCTACATTTTGAGATGATAGATGTTTCATATTGAAAATTAATAAATTTTTCAACTCAATTAAAACCTTAGTCAGGCATATTCAAGAATCATGTTGGAATTCTTTGTTGAGAACTTTCCATCGTGGAAGATGATCGCCATCGGAGGCCCATTGGGCCTGGCATGGTCCTTTGCAGCCCTCTGGTTCTCCGGTAGATTGAAACAACTCGGCACCAGAACAGGTTACACTCGCAAGGTCTTTCATTTTTTTATCTTCGGCACTGTGGCCGGGCTTCAATGGCTGCTTGGAACCAAAGCGGTGTGCCTATTCGGAGGCATGTGTTCCTTGGTGGTATTTTTTGCCGTTTGGAAGGGTGCAGGCAATCTGCTGTATGAGGCCATGGCCAGGGAAAAGGATGCGCCGCACAGGACTTTTTTTATTCTCGTGCCCTACTTCACGACCCTATTCGGCGGATTGGTCAGTAACATCCTGTTCGGTCCGGTTGCATTGGCGGGTTATCTCGTCACCGGCCTTGGTGACGCCATCGGTGAGCCGGCAGGTACTATGTTCGGCAAGCATCACTATCGCGTAAGATCCTTGTCATCAGTGCCGGCGACAAGGAGTCTCGAAGGATCAGCGGCAGTCTTCATCATGTCCCTGCTCGCCCTTGCCATAGCCGCCTGGGTCTCCCCGCAAATTTCACTTGCAAAGTTCGGCATATTGAAACTATTTGTGATTGCCGGGGCATCGACTTTGGCGGAAGCGATTTCCCCACACGGATGGGACAACGCCTTTATGCAAATTGTTCCGACTGCGCTGGTTTGGTTGTGGATGGTTTGAAAAAAAAGTACAACCCTCAGTAGATAACGACAAGATATAAGGAGACACCATGGAACTTAATCCCCAGATCAGTATCACGGATACACTGAAACAGGCACAGGCTCAACAGCTTTACATTGAAGTATATTTGCGCGGTGGACAATGTTTTAAAGGCAAAATTCTGGGCGTTGCTGATTATTACGCTGTTGTCGGATATCTTCAAGGCAAGGAGTTCTTTGATGTCCTACTGCGGCTGGAAGATATATCAGCAGTCTCACTTCAAACCAGAGGGAAATGAGCGATATACACTAAAAAAGGTAATTCAAAAGCAGGTATTTAATAATGATTAGAAAAATGAAAACACCGGCGGATTCCGACTGTTTCATCGCGGAAATCGTGGGTGAGGAAAGCCTGATGGGGCAGCGCATGTCGGCCGGCAAATTGCTGCACATGATGGATCTGGCAGCGGCCGCCGCCGCCGCCAGGCATGCGGAAAGCCCCATCGTGACCCTGGCCTTTGACCGGATTGAACTCCTGGATTTTATCTGCCACATGGATTATGTGCGCTATCAGGCCTATGTCATCCAGGTGGGACGCTCTTCCATGGTGGTCAAGGTGGATGGATTTTCCAAGGCGCCTGATGAAATGGAAATCCGTCCGGGCCACAGCGGCGTGATCACCATGGTGGCCATTGACCGGAATCGTCAACCCAACCGGAACATACCCGGCCTGGAATATGTCACGCCCCAGGATCATGAGCGCAAGACTTTGGCCGAAGCCCGGCAGCGGCTCCTGGAGAACCGTCGCAAAATGATTGCCGCCGTGGACGGCATGGCGGACATTCCCCTGGAACGCCTTACGGATTCCTTTCCCAGAAACGGCCGGTTTTCGACCTCGGAAACCGAACTCCTGATCCGCAAAAAATTTCTACCCAGAAACGCCAATGCTCTGGGCAATGTCTTCGGCGGCGACACAGTGGAGATGATGGAGGAATTGGCCTTGGCCACGGCCCGGCAATTCACCGGCAATTTCCGCATGGTCACCATTGCCATGGAGGATGTGCTATTCCTGAAGCCCCTGCAACTGGAAGATATCGTGGAAATGCGCGCCCGTGTTATTTTCACGGCCAACACCACCCTGGTGGTGGAAATCACCGTCAAGGGCATCAACTTCTTTGACACCCAAAAATCCCATGTCACCAACAAAGGGCTTTTCACGGTCTTGAATTACGACCGCTCCGGCCGGAAAAAAAGCATCCTGACCGGCCTGGACCTCAGCCGCTCGGACCTGGACACCCGCAGGGCCTATCTCAAAGAACTCATTAAATATGAAAGAAGGACCGGACAAAGCATGAAATGACTTTAGAATCGGGGATGAAGGAAATGAAAAAGGAGGATCTTCTTACCGGCATCAGCCTTGGTGAAGACAGCACACGTTAGTTTAAGCTGGATGTGCGCAACGCGGACTCACTGGCTTCGGAAATGGCGGCATTCGCCAATTCAGATGGCGGGATGATTTTTATCGGTGTGGCGGATGACGGAACTATTCCCGGGCTTTTACGCCAGGATGTCATCCGCATCAATCAACTGATCAGCAACGCAGCCAGCCAGCTTGTACGCAGCCCCCTGGCCGTGCAGACGCAAAACGTTCAGGTTCGAAAAGGGCGCGTCGTCATCGTGCTGACCATACCCAAGGGAATGGATAAACCTTATTTCGACAAGAACGGCGTCATCTGGCTGAAATGCGGCGCGGATAAACGACGCATCAATTCCAAGGAGGAACTGCGCAGGCTCTTTCAGTTTTCCGATCAGTTTCGTGCCGATGAATTGCCCACCAAGGCCGGCGTCGACCAACTCGACAAGCTGCGTTTTCGTGATTTTCTGCGGGACTTTTACAAACTGGATTATCCCGACTCAGCCGCCGAGGTCGCCCGGCTGTTGCAAAACATGAATCTTACCACGGATGACGGGCATCTGAATCTGGCCTGCGTGCTCCTTTTTGCCGAACGTCCTGAATGGATCAAACCCCAATTCGTCGTGAAGGCCATCCGCTATCCGGGCAATGAAATTCATGTCAGCGATTACATCGACACCGAGGATTTTTCAGGGCCTTTGCGTAAGGTATTTGATGATTCCATGGCCTTTGTCATGCGTAACTTGCACAAGGTCCAGGCCGGCCGGGGTGTCAATGCGCCGGGACAGCCGGAGATCCCGGAAGCGGTTTTTGAGGAACTCCTGGTCAATGCCCTGATTCATCGGGACTACCTGGTCAGTGCGACCATTCGACTGTTTATTTTTGACAACCGTATTGAAATCATCAGTCCCGGCCACTTGCCTAACAATCTTACGGTGGAAAAAATCCGGGCGGGAATCTCCAATATTCGCAATCCAATCCTGGTTTCCTTTGTGGCCAAGGGGCTTCTTCCCTATCATGGCCTAGGTTCGGGGAAAAGTTCGGGGAAAATAAAAAGTCCGATTCTCGATCTTTTATCCGACAGACCGCGCATGACGATTCCCGAACTGGCCGAGACGCTGGGTGTCACGACTCGCGCCGTGGAGAAGCGGATTGCAATATTTAGGCGATTAGGTCTCCTTCGTAGAGTAGGGTCCGCCAAAGGCGGATATTGGGAAACAATCGAGAAAAATGAAGGATGAAATGGCAGTAGCAAATTTAAGATAATAAAACCGTGATTGAAAGCTCAGCTTATTAGGAGGTTGTAGTGGTTTTTACCGAAATTCTGTTTGAGAAAAAGAATGGCGTAGCCCGCGTCACGATCAATAGACCAGAGAAGTACAACACCTGCACCACTACTACCATCTTTGAATTGACCCAAGCCTTTACATGATAGGTTGGACGAGGAAGTGGGCAAGTGGTGCGCCGAATTGCTGGAGAAGAGCCCCACAGCCCTGAAGATGTTGAAGCACGCCTTCCACGCCGAGACCGACGGCGTGGTGGGCATCACCAACCTGGGCGTTGGCGGCCTGAGTATGTTCTACGATGCAGAGGAATCCCTGGAAGGCAAAAACGCCTTCATGGAAAAGCGCAAGCCGGATTTTACAAAATTCAGATGAAGCTAGCGGGCGATCCTGATTTTACCCATCCAAACACCGATCTTGTCTTTCAATTTATCACCCCGGCTGGGTGCTTCCACCATGAGAAGACATTCGGCTTTGCGGTCGGAATCAACACTGACAGCCTTCAGAATATAAGAACCGACGGGAATCGGATCCCGGACCACAATGGGGGTAAGATTGCTTGGATCGATATCGAGCTTTAAAATTTCAAGGGCTTTGACTTCTTTGCTGACTTCCATGGTGAATTGGCCATTGGGGTCCACCTCAGCGGCATCAATGGGAATCTTGATATCTTGGTTCCCCACGGCGCTCAGCATATCCACAAACACCGAATCACCCGGCTGAAACCCTGAACCGGCAATCACCACCGGAGTTTTTACCAGGCCGGCAATACCCAAACGGATGGCCTTGGGCGTGACCGCAATTTGTGGCCCGCCATACCCGGGGAAAAGTCCTTCCGGCACAGGTAATTTGGATGCGCAGCTTCCGATGATGAGAACTCCAAAAAGAATCATCATCCCCGTGCTTACACGTGATGAGAACCGCGCTGGTCTTGGGGTGTGAATCATCTCGCTTGCCTCCTTCTTTATGCATTCATAAGGCTCATTCGGTAATGGAGAGCCGATGGAGGGCATCATATCAAAACAAATCCGGGAATCAAGTCCATTTTCCAAATGGCTTGAAAAGATGTTTAAATGCTTAAATATTGTTCCTGTACATGGGGCATGGATTGCAGCTCTTGTACAGATCCCGAAAAGCCGATATGGCCTTTGCCCATCAGATAAACCCGCTCCACCAGGGAAAGGGCCACCTTGAGATTGTGTTCCACGATCAGGATGGCTACGCCCTCCTTATTGATTTTCAACAGCACATCCCGCACTTCTTGCACCATCAGCGGCGCCAAGCCTTCGGTGGGTTCATCCACCAACAATAGCGCCGGATTGCCCATCAGGGCCCTTGCAATGGAAAGCATCTGCTGTTCACCGCCGGAAAGATGGGCCCCTTTCTGGGCCGAACGGTCTTTCATGAATGGGAAGTGATGATAGAGTTTCGCAAGGGTCCAGCCACCTTGATATTGATTTTCACCGGGCTTGACCCCCATCATCAAATTCTCCAGCACTGTCAGGTTGGAAAAAATCCGGCGCTCTTCCGGAACATAGGCAATGCCGGCCCTGGCGATCTGGTATGATTCGTGACCGGCGATTTCCTGATTTTGAAACCGGATCGATCCGCTCTTGGGACGCACCAATCCCATGATGCTTTTCAGGGTCGTGCTTTTCCCCATACCGTTGCGCCCCAGCAAACCGACAATCTCCCCGCTGTAGACAGTGAGAGACATCCCCTGTAATACATGACTCAAACCGTAATAGCTGTTAAGATCCTTGACCTCAAGCAGCATTGCCGACCTCCGCTTCTCCCAGATAGGCATCTTTTACTTCCTGATTCGACTTGATTTCAGACGGCGAGCCGGTGGCCAGAATTTCGCCGTGATGAAGAACCGTGATCCGGTCTGCCAGGGAGAACACCACATCCATATCATGCTCGATGATGATCACGCTTTTACCTTGGGTCAGTTCCCGGATCAGTTCCACCATTTTATGGGTCTCTTCCCGGGACATGCCGGCCGCCGGCTCATCCAGCAGTACCAGCTCCGGATCAACAGCCATGGCCAGACTCAATTCCAGGCAGCGATGCTTTCCATAGGACAATAAACCGGCCGGTAAATTTCTTTCCGCTGCAAGCCCGATGCGCCTTAGAAAGGCGTCGGTCTCAGTTGTGACGGATTTTATTTTATCCAGAAAACGAAAGAAGTTGAAACGAATCTTGCGCCGGGCGAGAATGGCCATGCGCAAATTCTGGAAGGTCGACAAGCCGGCAAAGGTGCTGTTGATCTGGAAAGAACGGCCCAGCCCCATGCGGGCGAGTTTATCGGGTTTGAACCCGGTCACATCCTTTCCCTTAAAAAAAATACGCCCGCTCTTGGGCTTGTATTTTCCGGTGATGGTGTTGAACAAAGTCGTTTTGCCGGCACCGTTGGGCCCGATGATGGCATGCCGTGTACCGCGCTGGATTTCAAGCTGAATGTCGGTAAGCACTTGGCGCTCGCCGAAATAATGATTCAAGCCCCTGGTGGTCAAGATATGGTCGGCTGGTTCATGCTGATCATTCATATATTCGCCTTTTGAAAAACCTATTCTGAATGTTTTGTCGAACCGCCATCCAACGGGTATTGGCTTTCCAGTAGAGCATGATCACGCCGCCCGGCAAAAACAGAACAATTGCAATCAGCACCAGGGAAAACACCAACTGGGCTTGTTCCGGATGGGCTGACATGAGTTCCAATAAAATCGTTCCGATTCCGGTTCCAAAAATCGGCCCGATGAAAGTTCCCAGGCCGCCGATGAAGCAGTTGATGAGCGGCGAAAAGGAAGAAAGCGGGCCCAGCACCCCGTCCACAGAAACCATGTTTTGAAAAAGCGCGTAAATCGACCCGGCCACACCGGCGAATCCGGCCGATACGCAAAGGATGATGGCCTTGGATAACGGCACACTGAAACCCAAATAGGTCACCCGCTCCGGATTATCGCGAATGCCCACCATGATGCTGCCAAAGGGTGTCCTTGTGAAAAACCACATCACCCAGGCGCTGAGGCCCAGGATGCTGATGGCAAAATAGTAGAAATTCTGTTCCAGCGCCATGTCCACCACCCCCACCACGGGAATGGAAACGGATGGAATTGCAAAGCCCGATATTCCGTCGTTGCCGCCGGTGATATGGGATAGTTTCATTACCGTGGCATACATGATCTGGCTGAAGGCCATGGTCAACATGGCAAAGGCATGCCCGCTCACCCGCACCAGTAAAGGGCTGAGCAGCAAGGCCAGCCCGATCGCCGCTGCGGCGCCGATTCCAATCAAGGGCAAAAGTGGAAACCCGCTGAGCCGCGTCAAGACCAGCACGGTACCATAGGCTCCGGCTGCAAAGAACATGGCATGCCCGAAACTCAGCAAACCGGTGAAGCTGAGCAGAAGATTGAGGCTAAGGGAAAACAGGGCAAAAATGGCGGTTCCCAGCAAAACATTCAGCTCAAAAACCCCCAGGACCCTGGGTGCCATGTACAGCCCGCCCAGAATCATCGCCCAAGCGCACCATTTTCCGAACTGTCTTTTCATTCCCGCTCCCCGAAAAGCCCCAAGGGCCGAAAAGTCAATACAAAGGCCATGAATCCGAACAAAATAATGGTTGAATAACCCGGGAAAAACTGCACACCGAAAGCTGTCAACTCTCCCAGAAACATGGAAATGATAAAGGCGCCCATGAGGCTGCCGAATCCGCCCAGGGCAACCACGATAAACGAATCCAGCAGCATTTGATTGGCGAGCCCCGGGAAAACGGTCAGCAGCGGCCCGGCAGCCACTCCGGCAACGCCGGCCAGCCATGTTCCCAATCCAAAGACAAACGTAAAAACCAACGGCACATTTATGCCGAGGGCCACGGTCATTTCAGCATCCTGAACCGCGGCCCGCACGATATTGCCCAGGCGGGTCTTGAATAGAACGATGCTCAGCAGAATCAGGATGGAACAGGCCAGCCCGATGATAAAAAGTCGATAAGCCGGATAGGTCATCCCAAAGCAGGGTATCAGTCCCCGCAGCGCATCCGGTGCATTGATGATTTGCGGATCCGTGCCCCATATATTCTTCACCGCTTCTTCAATGCAAACCATTATGCCCACTGTGAGCATCAATTCAAATAAGACCAGCGCCTTTCCCAGCTTGAACCTGCGGATCCTTCGCAGCATCACCCTTTCCATCAAGATGCCCAGGAAGGCAATGGCCAGTGGGGCCAATAAAAGCGCCAGCCAAAAATTGCCGCTCCAGGCCATGATCTGAAAGGCCACATATGCGGCCAGCATGAAAAAAGAGGCATGGGCGATATTTAAAATACCCATCATGCCGAAGATCAAGGTAAAACCGGAAGCCACCAGGAACAACAGCATTCCATAGGCCAGACCGTGAACCGCCTGGGTTATCAACATGACTGCAATTGCATTCATATGGTCTCCTGCTTTTTGAGAAAGCTAGCGGCCGAGCTACTTCGAACTATTTAAGCCCTTCCGGACAAGGGGACATCACAATGTCGGCTGGAATCCGCACGGCTTGTTCCTGATAACCGAGACCGTTTCCGGTTTTTGACCATTTTGATGGAGAAACCAGGGTGGAAACAAACATGTCCATAACCGCCTGGTGGTCGCATTTGCGCATAGTCAATTTGCCGGCAAAGGATTCATAGGTATCGCCTTCCCACAGGTTGATGATCTTCTCCGTGTTCAGGGTCCCGGCACGCTGAACAACATCAAAAAACCAATAAAAATGCCCGATCACTCCGCCTACGACGCCGGTGGGCCAGTCGATCTGGACTTTGGCATTATCCTTGTAACGCTCATGGAAAATCTTGTTGAAACGGCTGTTTCGCTCGGTTTCCACATTACAGAGATGAAAATTCACCACTGTATTGCCCAAACCGACTTTTTTATTTTTCAGGTTTTCACCCATTCTAGGATCGTCAAAAAACTGACCGGCCACTGGAATGGTCATTCCCATTTGATCAATGGCCAACATCAGATTCCAACTGTCGGGCGGCCAGTCTGATGAAATGATCATTTCCGCGCCGGAGGCCTGCACTTTGCTCAAATAGGGAGCGAAATCCTTCAGCCATAAAGGATGATAAACCTCCCCGACCACTTCTGCCGTGGGTACGAATTCCTTTAAGGCCTTTTTCATCGACGCACCGAAATCCTGGCCATAGCTGTAGTCCTGGCAGAGAATATAAAATTTGCGTATGGGCGTTTTTGAAAAATAATAGGCCAGGCCCCGGGCATTGATGTCCGTGGTGGAGCAAGTGCGAAAAGTATAGCGATTGAAATTTTGGGCATTCATCAAGTGTACGGAATAGGCGGAGTAGTTTAAAAATATCTTTTGATATTTTTCAGCCATCTGGTTACCGATGATGGCGATATGACTGCCGGCAGTTCCCACAAAAAAGTCCACCTTGTCGTTTAAAATCAGACGCTGCAGAGCCCGCTTGGCCACCACCGGCTGGGTGGCGGTATCGGCTTTGATCACTTGGATCTTCTTCATCTTGCCATCCACCATGATCCCGCCTTGTGAATTGATATCATGCACAACCCATCCGAGCAGCCAATTGGAAATTTCCCCGGCCGATGCGCTTTGGCCGGAAAACGGTTCCAGGAGCCCCACCTTGATCGTATCTCCGCTTGGAATTTCCTGCTTTTCCGGATCATAGGATGAAAAGTCGGCTTGCAGAGGTGTAAAAGCCCTTGCCGCGCCTATATCCATGCTGATGATATAGAGGCAAAGCAGGCAAATGCAAGTGACGGGGGGCGCTATCGCTCTGATCGATTTCATTTTTTTCTCCTTCTTTCTTTCAACGTAAAGTAGTTGCCGTACTCCTCCAATACGAATTTACGATATATGTGATAGAAAAAAAGACACATGATCTCCCTGGCCTGATCGCCTTTTTCCAGCAAGGATTCCTCGGAAATATCTTCACGGTCCAGCAGCAGCATGAAGCGCTTTACATCTTTTTTTACCAGCTTGCGGAACAGATCCGCCGCCGGTCGCAGGGCCTCGGGATCAAAACCGTTTTGGGGGCCCAAGCCGATCCGGTCCAGATCCACCAGCAATTTGCCGATGACCACATCATCATAGGAATAGACCGGATTTCCCTCGCGTTTGTCGGCCGTGATAATTCCCCAGCTCTCCATCTTGGCCAGCCATTTTTGACCCAATCCGGTGGCTTTTTGAAAATTGTCGGCCCCTACAACTTCGCCGCTTAATAGGCGATCCACCGGGCGGAAATACTCGCTTAAAAACTGAAAGGCGTGTTTTTCCGAGCGGGATTGGGTTTTTTGTTTTTTGATTAAATCTCTGATTACCGGCAGGGGTAAAAAATAATCATCCCGCAATCTTTTGATGATGCGAATCCGCTCAACGTAGCTTTCGCTGTAATTGGCCACATTCTCTTTTGTCTTTCTGGGTTTGCGCAGGAGGCCGACGTGGATATAGTGGTGGATGGTTTCTTTGGAAACGCCGGTTCGGTGGGAAAGTTCGCTGATCTTCATTCAAATCCACTAAACATTAAGAATATCTTGAATGCCTGGAAAATGAAAGCGTCGAATCTGTTGCACGATTATCTCGTATTATAAAACTTGTCAACATAATTTAATTTTCAACTCTACAATCTCATTTTTTTTAATATTTTATTTATTATCAATGAATTATATATTATTTATCGAAGATAAATAATATATAGCATGTAATTAACTAAATGTTTTTTGTATTGTTGACTATATGTTTTTGAGAGCGCCCTTTTGACATCCGTGCCCATGCCGGGCTATGATAGTGCCAATCCACAACAAGAGGTGAATCATGGCAGAAAAAGTCAGTGCGCATGCAATTATCAGCGGAAGGGTTCAGGGCGTTTTTTTTCGAATGGAAACCAAGTACGCCGCCGATCGCTTTGGGGTTACCGGCTGGGTGCGCAATCGCAGCGACGGAGCGGTGGAAGCGCTTTTCGAAGGGGAAAAGCAAAATGTGGATGCGGTCCTGAAATGGTGTGAATCAGGCCCCCCGTTATCCAGGGTGGATCAGGTGGCGGTGGAATGGGAAACCTATACCGGCGCTTTCAGCCGGTTCGAAATCCGTCGTTGACCGCATTGTGAATCAGGAAGCGCAATGCACTAGACTTCCTCAAAAAGCGCATTCACAAAATTTTGCGGATCAAAATTCTGGAGATCTTCCGTCTGCTCCCCCACACCGATGTAGCTAAGGGGTAGGTTCAGGGCGCTGCAGATGGCGATGACAATGCCGCCTTTGGCTGTTCCGTCCAGTTTGGTCAGAGCGATTCCGGTAATATCCAAGGACTCATGAAACATTTTGGCCTGGGTCAAGGCATTTTGGCCGGTGGTGGCATCCAGCACGAGGAGGATTTCATGGGGTGCTTCCGGAATCTTCTTGGCAATCGTCCGTTTGATTTTTTTCAATTCTTCCATGAGATTGACTTTGGTATGCAGCCTTCCGGCAGTATCAATCAGGACCACATCCATGCCCCTGGCCACCGCTGCCTCCACCCCATCATAAGCCACTGCCGCTGGATCCGCATTCTGTTTGTGCTTGACGATTTCCGTGCCGGCCCTTTCCGCCCAAATCGTCAATTGCTCGATGGCAGCGGCCCGAAATGTATCCGCAGCCACGATGAGCACGCGTTTGCCCTCTTGAACAAAGCGGGCGGCCAGCTTGCCGATGGTGGTCGTCTTACCGACCCCGTTCACGCCGACAATCATGATGATTCTGGGTTTTAAATTTTTATTTTGATCCGCAACCGATGGTGAAACAGCCTGGATGGAAGCTAGAATTTCATCTTTGAGAACCGCTTTCAAATCCCCAAGACCTTGGATTTCACCGGACCTTTGCGAGACCTTTTGAATCAGGCCCATGGTGGCCTGAACACCGACATCGGCTGTTATCAGCAGCTCCTCCACCTCTTCCAAGGCAGCCTGATCCAGCTTGCGGCTCCCTGAAAAAATCCTGTCCAGACCGCCTGAAATGGTATTTCTGGTTTTGGACAAGCCGCTTTTCAAGCGTCCCAGGAAACCCTTGGTTGCCATTTGCGCCGGTATTTGTACCGCCCCGGCCGGTGCGGCAGCATCCATGGCGGCAACCGCGGGCGGAGAGAAACCGGTGGTTTCTTCCTTCCTGCTCCCAGATAACGATTCAGGGCTTTCCCAGGCCTTATCCACAGGCCCGGCCGCAGGTTCCATATCCACAGGGGCTTGAATTTGGTCTACCCCCTCCATCCGCCTGGTTTTGCGCCTGCGCCCCCATCTGATGAGCGCAAGCAAAACCAAAAACACACAAAGCAGGCCTTCCGCTGCCCAAAAAGCTTCCTGGGGGGCCTGCGCCATCATCATTACAATTGTTTTCCAGATTTCTTCCAAAATTTACTGCTCCTCATCCAGCATCCCTTAATGGGCAGTCTGTTGCTGGGTGCGCTCGAAGTTTACGGATACGATTTTCGAAATCCCCTTTTTTTCCATGGTCACGCCGAACAGCACATCCGCAAATTCCATGGATTTCTTGTTGTGCGTAATCATGATGATTTGAGATTTCTCGCCGATGATTTTCAGCAGCTCATTAAACCGATAAACATTGGCTTCGTCAAGGGGGGCGTCGATCTCGTCCATGAGGCAAAAGGAGGCCGGTTTGATTAAAAAAATGGCAAAGATAAAGGCAATTGCGGAAAGCGCTTTCTCGCCGCCGGACAACAAACTCAGGCGTGTCAATTTTTTCCCAGGCGGATGAATCATCAGCTCCACGCCGGTTTCCAACGGATTGTCTGGGTCCGTCAGAATGAGCCTGGCAGCCCCGCCGGCAAACAGACGCGGAAAGACTTCATTTAATTTGTCATTCACCTGATGGAAGGTCTGCATGAAACGATCCTGGGTGATCTGGTTGATTTTTCGGATAACTTTTTGAAGATCGTCCAAGGCCTTGACCAGATCGTCGCGCTGGGTGTTTAAAAATTCAAAACGCTTGGTAAGCTCTTCATATTCTTGAATCGCACTGAGATTTACGTCACCAACGGCAGTTATTTTTTCACGCACATCCGCAAGGGCCGCCTCGATTTTTTCAATATCCCCTTCCTGAACAGATTCAGAAGGCGATATGGAAGCCCTTAGACCAGTAAGGTTTTGATGATATTTTTCTTCCATCCGTCGACTGATATTTTCCTGTTTCAGCTTTCTTTGGGATTGCTCCAGTTCAAGGCGGCGCATTTTTTCCAGGGTCAGCTCCCGCTGACTTTGAAGGGCGCTGACAGCTTCATCATTTTCCTGCAGCTTGGCATCAATGGCATGAAATTCAGCCTCGTTGTATTCAAGGACCTCTTCCAGTCGCTTCAACGTTTCATACATGGTCGGCAAGTTCAACTCATATTCCATCAGCTTTTCCTGAGTTGAAGTGCGCCGCCTGGTCTTTTGCTGGATTTCCTCGGTCAACTGCTGGAACCGTTTCAATCCGTCGGCCTGAAAATCCCCCAGGCGTTTCAATGTGTGACGGCTGTTGTCAAGCCTGGCATGCAAGGTTGTCAAGCGCAGCTTGATATCCATGGCGACCTGCTTGTAGGACTCCAATTCCTTTGATACCGAGTTGATTTTGGCTGTTATTTCCTCAACCGCCTGCTGGGCGGCCGCAATTTCATTTTCCACCTGAACCATAGCGGCATTATTGCGGGCAATTTCATCATCAATTTCACTTTCCTCGCCCAGAAGCTGCTCCTGCTCCAGCCGTACGACTTCCATATGCCGGCGGGCATGTTTCAAGTCTTCTCCGGCACGGTAAAGATTCTTCTCCGCCTCTGTTTCCATTTGCACGGTATGGTTTTTCCCGGCGATGGTTTTTTGCAGATCCACTTCCAATTGACGCACAGCAGCCTCAAGTTCCGCCTGCAAACTGCGGCTCTGGGCCAGGACTTGATCCATTTCCTCCAGCTGGTGTTCCAAGGAGCGGATCTCCAGTTTTTTGACCAAAATGCCGGCGGACTTGTCCTGACTTCCGCCGATCATCATGCCGTTTCCGGAAATCAAATCCCCGCTTTTGGTGACCAAGGTATAGGGCCCATCACCGTTACTTTGGTTCCACATCTGCAGAGCGATTTGAATATCATCGGCAACAAGCACATCTGCTAAAATCGAGTTCACTACTGTTTCAAAGCCGTTTTTGATGCGCACTCGATCCAGCAAGCGTTCGGCGGCGGCAGGGATCGATACCGGAGCCTTATTTATTTTTTTCAACTTGCCGACCGGAATGAAACCGCTCCGACCGGCATTTTGGGATTGAAGATACTGGATGGAGTCGAGCCCGGTTTGCTGTTCCTCAATCAGTATGTATTGCATGGATTCGCCCAGAGCCGCTTCCACCGCCGTTTCAAATCCGGGCTGGGGTTCAATCACATCCGCCATCAACCCGAGAATCCCGTTTTGGGTTTCCCCGCTCTTCGCATTTTCCTGGTCCTCGCCGGCATTGAGTTTCATGATGGCCTTGACGCCGTCTTTATACCACTCGAAGTTTGCCTCCATTTTTACCAAAGTGGTCAAACGGGATTTGACCTTATTGCGCTCAAATTCCTTGGTTTGTACCAATTTGACTTGTTCGCCGAGGGCCTTCTTTTGCTGGCTTAAGCGACTCTCAAGTTCGGCTATTTTATGAACCAGCCCTGCTTTTTCCTGCTGAAGGTTCTGCAGCAAAGCCCGGGCTTCTGCCTCGGCTTTTTCAAATTCAGCAGCTTTCCGGCGGGCCAGGACATCTTCTTCATCCATGCGCCGCAACCGTCTTTTCAGGCTCTCCTTGTTGTTTGAGGCGTTCTGGGAGATATTTTTATAGCGCGCTTCCTCGGTCATGAGATTCATCAGGCGTCTTTTGTTCTCCTCCTGCTGCTTATTCAGGAAAAGAAGCTGGTCATTGACATCCCTGGTGGTGTTTTGCTCCTTTTCCAATAAAACCTTTTCCTGGCCGATCTCCTGATCAAGCTGTCCGATTTCAGCTTCCACGGCCACAACTTCATCGGCGATCTGCTTGTTTTTATGATCCAGCTCAACCCTGGCAGATTCAAGCCCGATGATTTCTTGGTCCAAGCCTTGCAAATCGTTACGTAAATATTTAAGATCGCTTTCTATTTTATCCGTCTTGCGTTGCGCCTCGAATTTCTGGGATTTTTGTTGGGCAATTTCATGATCTTTGCGCGTCCGCGCCAGTTTAATTTCTTCAATTGCCGCATCCAAGCGCGTCAAACGGGAAGTGTGGGCAATGTCCGCATCTTTCAGTTCTGTTAACAACTGTTCGTCGGCATTGATCTGTTTTTCAAAGTCATCAAAATAATATCCGGCGGCACTGATTTCGAGGATTTTAGCCTGCTCCTGCAAGCCTTTAAAAAGTTCGGCTTTCTTGGCCTGACGTTGCAGGCCGCCCATTTGTCTTTTTACTTCCGCAATGATGTCATTCACCCGTAACAAATTCTGGTTGGTGGCTTCAACCTTGCGCAGGGCCTCATTCTTCCTGTTTTTATAGCGCGTAACTCCGGCCGCCTCTTCAATAAAAAAACGCCTTTCTTCCGGCCCGGCATCGGTAATCGCACCGATGTTCCCCTGCTGAATCACGGCATAGGAGCGCGCGCCCATGCCGCTCCCCCAGAAAATATTGTGAATATCCTTCAAACGGCAGGGTTGGCGATTCAGAAAATAGGCCCGCTCGCCGGAACGGTATTGCCGTCGGGTGATCATGATTTCGGAAAAATCCTTGAGCTCCTCCGGCCCGCTGCCATTATCATTGGCCAGCGTAAGACTGACTTCCGCCATGTTCAGGGGCGATTTTCCATCCGCGCCGCTGAAGATAATGTCCTCCATGGCCTTGCCGCGCAGTTGCTTGACACTCTGCTCACCCATTACCCATCGCAGAGCATCCACAATATTACTTTTCCCACACCCGTTGGGACCCACCACCGCTGAAATCCCAGGGGGAAATTCGATATTTGATTTCTCCAAGAAGGATTTAAACCCAACAATCTCAAGCTTTTTGAGTTTCATACAGGCGACGCCCCTATTTAGACTGAATTCATTATGGTATACAGATTTTATTGGGCTTTCATAACAGGAAGTCAGATTATTGTAAAGAGCAAAACACAAGTTACGGCATATATCGTTAATTAACATACTATATATTGTGTATTTTAAATATCTGCCAAATCGCAGCCGGCCTGGATATGATTCATCTGGATACAGGCGAAATCATCCCAAATATCGGCAAATCTCCTTGACACGTGCAGGACCACATGACTATTATTCCAACCTATGATAGATGACCCCATAAAAGAAAATCTCAAACATATCGCAAAGGTTGCCATTGATGTATTAAAAGAACTGGCTGCCAAAGGCACTGAACTGTCTTCAGATACACTGTTCAAGGCCCTTGAATCCCATGGGGCGATAAAAGCGCTGAAATGGGTTGATGAGACAGCCCCTGATCTTCTGATGAAAACCCCGGAAACCCTACCTGTTGGCCAGGGCGAGGATCTGAAATCCCAGCTTGAAAAACAACGCCATCACAAAGATCAATTGCTTAAACAAATCGATTTGTTGGAAACGCAGCGGTCCGAAGCCGAAACATTTTACAAACGCGGAATGCTGTTTATCAGCAAACAGCTCAATCTCGAAGCAAATAGCTCCCAATCCAGAGCTCTGGAGACCTTAAAAACTTCCCTTGCAGAAGATGCGCCTTATTCCCAGCTCTCAACTGTATTCAATCAATTCAAGGATACGGCCATAAAGGAAGGGATCGACACAACACATCGCTCTAAAACCAAATCGTCCTTTTTATCAAAATTGTTTGCCGGTCAAGAAAAAGGACCGATTCAAGACTCTGCTGTACACCATCTAAAAGCCGCCTATCAATATATTTTAGATGAATTAAAATTGCATCTGGGAAAACAGCACCTGGACACCCTGCTCCAAATTGAAAAAAGCATCTCAACAGCAGGGACCGTGGAGGATTTGCTTTCCATCCGAAAAGATATCCTCAATCAAATCCAAAGATTCATAGAAAATATCGATACCGAACGGGAACTTGCCGTTGGTTTTATTAAAGAGATCGGTCAGCGCTTAATTGAGGTTGAAAAACATATTCTGCTATCAATAGAGCACAGCAGTCGACTCCATGATACCCATCAGAATTTTACGCAAGATCTTGAAAATCATGTAAAGGCCTTGCGAACCAGTCTTGATTACAGCAAGACCCTTGTCGAGCTTAAGCAAGCCGTAGTTTCAAAACTAGACACAATCCAGACCATCATCGCGACAAAAAGCACGCAGGATCATGGATTTAAGACAAATGCGCAACAACAGGTCGAGCTTCTGCAGCAAAGCATGGGATTGATGAAGTCGCAGATCCAGGCCGCTGAAAAACGCGCCAAAGAGCTGGAACAGGAGATCCTACGGGACCCCTTGACCGGCGCTTATAATCGCAGGGCATATGATCGCAGGATCGTGGAGGAATTTTATCGTTTTCAAAGATATCATACCGTATTTTCATTACTTTTATTCGATGTGGATCATTTTAAGAAAATCAATGATAATTACGGCCATGCTGTCGGCGATAAATGCTTAAAAGAAATTATTGCCCGCATCGACATCCTGTTGCGAAAAAGCGATTTTTTGGCGCGCTATGGGGGCGAGGAGTTTGTGGTGATCCTTCCGGAAACAAATCAAAATCAAGGTCGCACGGTGGGAGAAAAAATTCGCCAGCAGGTTGAAAAAATAGAATTCATCCATAAAGGGGAAACCATACGCATTACCGTCAGTATCGGAGTTACACAAGCGACGGCCGAAGATCAAGACCTTGAAACCATTTTCACAAGATTGGACCAAAACATGTATACGGCAAAAAATTCAGGCCGGAATACGGTTATTGTTCAATAATGCCTGGCCAATAAACGGAGGTGAGCATGCCAGTAGTGCCGGATCAATCAATCAGAACCATATTAAATCATCCGAATGTGAAAGCCGTCATCGGTGATATCAACCAGGAGCAACAGGAACGGCTGAATTATAAACCGCCCATTTGCAGCGTATTTACTAATAAATATGCGATATTGGAAAATGTGGATGGATATCGATTTGAAATCGATAAGGAAACTGAAAAACAATTGCCCAGCCTTATTCACAACCGGGTTCAAAAGGTTTTGGGAACGGATTCGCCCGGTGCTGATATCAAAGAGCGCTATACCAAGCCCCGCAAAATAGGTATTGTATTCTCCGGAGGACCAGCCCCCGGCGGGCATAATGTCATCGCTGGCTTGTTTGACGCGGCCACGAAAGCCAACCCGCAAAATGTAATTTACGGCTTTCTGTTGGGGCCGGACGGCATCATTGAGAATGAAACCATCAAACTCACCAAGGAATTGATTGATCGCTACCGGAACCTGGGTGGCTTCACAATGATAAAAACCGGTCGCACGAAAATTGATACCCAGGCTAAAATGGCCCTGTCCCGTCAGAACTGTAAAAATCTCGGATTGGATGCCATTGTGATCGTCGGCGGGGATGACTCCAATACCAATGCCGCCTTTCTTGCCCAAGAAATGCTCGCAGATGGTGTCCAAGTAATCGGCGTGCCCAAAACCATTGACGGCGATATTCAGGTGCGGGATGCCGACGGCCAAGTGCTGTGTGCCATCTCTTTCGGATTTCACACCGCCGCAAGATCGTTTGCAAAGGAAATCAGCAATTTATGCACCGACAGCAGCTCCGATGTGAAATACTGGCATATTTGCAAGGTCATGGGCAGGGTTGCCAGTCACTTGGCATTGGAAGTGGCGCTGCAGACCCATGCCAATATGACTTTAATCGGCGAGGATTTGGCGGATTACGTGGACCCCAAGCGGATCGAAGAAGCTGAAAAGGCCGGAACCATTGATTATACCGCATACGGCATGACCTTACGCCATTTATCCCGTGTTATCTGTGACGGAATTGTCAGGCGCGCGGCTGTGGGCAAAAACTACGGCGTTGTGGTCATTCCAGAAGGAGTACTGGAATTCATCAATGAAATTCAGATATTCATCACCAAACTAAATGTGATTATCGCCGAATACAACGAAACCCACGATGCCACCTTTCATAAAACATTCCCCCTGCTGGAGGATAAACTTGATTATTTAAGACGATTGGCGCGGCGCTCCCGGGAGGAAAACAGCATTCCGGTATGGAATACCCGTGATGACGATCTTTTTAACGATATCCCTGAATTTTTTCAGGAAGGTTTATTGATGGAAAGAGACAGTCATGGCAATTTCCCATTTTCCCAGGTGGAAACCGATAAAATTATCATGGGACTGGTCAAGGATTATCTGCATATTTTAAAGGATAAAGGCCTGTACAAAATCGGTATTCATCGGGATTATTACGCCAAAATCATGAAATCAAACAGCCTGAATCCAGACACCTATGGTCCGATCCTGTTTAAAAATTATCATAATCAGGAAGAATTCCTGCATGTCGACCAAGCGATTATATCGGTTAAAACCCTTAAGCAGGCCCTGGTCAACGGTCAGTTGATGAAAGAGAATGAAAAAATACCGGCTGCGGTGGAAAAAGTATACAAAAAATCAGTGCCGGATTTTAAAACCCAAATTCATTTTTACGGATATGATGGCAGAGGCAGCGATCCGAGCCAATTTGACTGCAATTACACCTATAATCTGGGCCTGACTGTTTTCGCCTTGATAGCAAACGGGGCCACCGGACAAATGGCGGCGATAAAAAATCTGGAAAAGGACTTTTCCCAATGGGAGCCAATCGGAATACCCATTGCGCCGCTTATGCGCCTGGAAGAGAGAAAGGCCAAATTAACGTTGGTACTTGAAAAAAGCCTTGTGGATACGGATTCAATTGCTTTTCAAGTCGTCAAAGCCATGCGTGAGAAATGGCTGGCAGCTAGTCCGGAAGAAGATCACTACCGTAAACCAGGCCCCATCCGCTTTACTGGCAAAAGCGAGGAAGATCGTCCAATTACCCTGGTGCTCAACGCCCTTACCGATGAATTTGATCTCAATCCATGAATGACAAATAAAGGTTGAAATCAAATCGCCAAGAATGAAAAGGGGGATAGGCTTTAAAACTATCCCCCCTTTTTTCGCTATTACCGTATCATCGCCAGTTATAATTGCGCAGTATACTTCTGGATGAATCTCTCTAAATATTCTTGCTGTTCAGCCGTCATATCGCCGAACTGCATAATGCGACGCCGGTTCTCAATGGGGTTGGCAACCAGGCCATCGACTTCAAGGTCATCAATGGTTTTAATGGGAATATCGTTCAGACAGATTTGTTCGGATGCCATTAAAATGGAAATCGCGGAAAATGTATCAGGCCACTCCTCATCCTGAAAATACCGGATTTCAAGGCCACCTTTACTGATATCTAGAATTCTGCCCAATTTAATGGGAAAGGGCTTCAGGACCGCCAAGACACCGCCCTTTACAGCAAAACGCTGATATTTCCTGCGATCATGTCTGCTCTTCGTCATAGTTGATATCTTTTCACATGTTATGACGACTGGTTAATAATTACCCTTCTTTTGGTGTGGAGAAACTTAATAGGAAGTAAACTACTGGAACTGCAACTGGAAATCCGAATTACACCTGGTCATCCGCAATGAGTAGGCCGCGTGTCGCTGATTTGAGGCTATTTGTTATATAAAAAAAAATGAAAGTCAAATAAAAACTGGTCAGATCTCCAAATTGAGAAAAATTCTGCTTAATTTTCAGCTCTGAAGGATTTCTGCAGCTTCAATAGCGAAATATGTTAAGATCATATCCGCTCCAGCCCTTTTAATGGCGATCAAAGACTCCATCATGGCTTTTTGCCCATCCAACCAACCCATCTTATCCGCTGCTTTTATCATGGCATATTCTCCACTGACATTATAGGCGGCCATCGGCAAATCGATTTCCTGGCGTATCCGGGCAATAACATCAAGGTAGGGCAAAGCCGGTTTAATCATGATGATATCGGCACCTTCTTCCACATCCATGGTAACTTCCCGGATTGCCTCAAGCGCATTGGCCGGGTCCATCTGGTAAGTTCTTCGATCACCAAATTGCGGTGCAGAATGAGCTGCTTGACGAAAAGGGCCGTAAAATGCAGAACAATACTTGGCAGCATAGGACATAATCGGAATATGACTAAAATCATTTTCATCCAGGGCTTCACGGATTTCAGCAACACGCCCATCCATCATATCCGACGGTGCGACCATATCAGCCCCGGCCTGGGCATGGGACAATGCGGTTTTAGCCAATAAATCCAAGCTGGCGTCATTGTCGATGGTGTGCCCATCCACAAAGCCGCAATGGCCGTGATCAGTATACTGGCATAAACAAACATCTGTTATAATAACGAGCTCCGGTAATCTGTCTTTCAAGGCTTTGACAGCTTTTTGCACAATGCCGTCCCTGGCATACGCACGGGTGGCAAGGGGGTCTTTTTTTTCCGGAACTCCGAACAGCATGATTGCAGGGATGCCGATTTCTTGCACCTTTTCTGCAAGTTTTACCAGGTTGTCCACCGACAACTGGTAATGACCGGGCATTGAGGCAATAGGGTTCTTTATATTCTTGCCGCTTACGGTAAAAAGCGGCAAAATCAAATCATTTGTTGTCAGAATTGTTTCTCGAATCATTCTCCGTAAGGCTTCTGTTCTGCGAAGCCGCCTCGGCCTATAATCAGGAAACAACATGTTTTCTCCTCGTGTATTCTAACATTCGGCTGAAAAAAGCATCAATCGCCGTCCCGCAGCGATGAATGGCTTAAATCCGCTATAGTTGATTTTTCTTTTAATAGATTACCGATATATTGATCCGGATTTTCCAAAGCTTCTTTTGTAATAAAAAAGCGGTTCCGCCCGGTCTTTTCCCGCACGAGTTTCAAACCGTATTCAAAATCCGTCACAAATTTGCGATAGAATATATCAAAATCAGTTGATGTATTGACTACATTTGCAATGATATAGTCAATGGCCTCATCTTCCAATATAAGATTTACATCCTTTTTGTTGAAAAAAAGCAACTCTATTTTTTTGGCCTCATCATAAAGAAATTTCACCTTCCTGATCGCATTGCCGATATCGGAAATATTTCGGCAATAATATTCGGAAACAATATCGATTCTGGAAGGCGTTAAAGTCAACTTATATTTTTCGCCAAAAACCTTCCGGTTGGCGGAAATGTACTCAACCAGATACGCCTTTTCTTCGCGACCAACAGCTTGAAAGACTTCCATCCACTGATCATTTTCCACTGGTGAAAGCATCCCGTCGAGAACTTCCCTTGGAGTTTTGATGACCGCGCTTGTAACCGCGAAATGATGGATTTCTGTGGAGGGCAATTTACTTTCAAACAGCAACAGGGCTTCTTCCACGGCACTGACCAATCCTCTGGCACCGGTATTCTCTCGAAATGCTCTCTCGGCAAGAATTCGGAGCGCTTCTGTGCAAAATTTTATATCAATCCCATAGGCTGCAAAATCAAACTTCTTCCCCAATACTATCGGATTGTTTGGATTTTTCAAAATGTCATACAAATCCGCTTGCGTCAGTTCTTCAAATACAGCCTTTACCGGCAACCGACCGACAAACTCGGACTCAAAACCGTAATCAATTAAATCTTCGGATTTGACATGCTTTAAAATATTAAATCTATCCTGGAAAGATGCAATCTGGGCGCCGAAGCCGATTGCTTTTGCATTCATGCGTTTGCTGATGATTTGACCAAGTCCTGAAAATGCCCCGCTCATGATAAAGAGAATATTCTTTGTATTGACGGTGGCATGTTCGCGTTTTCCTGATTTTCGAAAACGCTCGATCTCTTGAATCATGGAAATGGGATCATGGGGAACCTTCAACTCAACTTCGGTTTCTTCCATGGGCTTCAATAAGGCACGCTGAACCCCTGTTCGAGAAACATCGGCTCCGATCATATTGGGCGCCGAAGCAATTTTATCGATTTCGTCGATATATATAATACCATGCTGGGCCAGATCAATATCGCCGTCTGCCTCCCGTACCAGATCCCGAACAAGATCCTCCACATCCCCACCAACATAGCCGGTCTCACTGAACTTTGTGGCATCACCTTTCACAAACGGGACACCGATTTTTTTTGCTATCAGTTTAACCATATAGGTTTTACCGACTCCGGTAGGCCCGATCATGAGCACATTGTTCTTTATCCGACCGACAATATCGTCCGAAAACTCTGTATTTTCTTTGCTTTTCCGAATTCTATTAAAATGTGTGCATATTTTTGTGGACAGAATTCTTTTGGCTTTTTCTTGCTTAACGATATACTGATCAAGGTAGGCAATAAGATCTTCAGGCAACAGATCAAAGTTGATTGACTTGGTATCTTTTTGGGGGTCTCGCCCGCCTTTTATAGCCGCATCCTGCTGTGGAGGAACAAATGGCGTAACAATCTTGACACTATCACCGAATTTTTTTGATAAGAACTCGCCGAGCTCTTTTTCAATTTCTTTCGGGTCTGGAATTTTCTCATTTTTTTCTTTCATAGTCTGCCCAATATAACCACCCGTGTATAGGTTTGCAAGCAATGTCACACAACATAGTTTTTTCATATTACTCATCAATATGATAATACTTTATTTTACTCAATAAAGAGGGATGGCTGATTTCAAGTAATCTCGATGCCTGGGTACGATTTCCGCCGGTCTTTTTCAATGCCTTAACAATCATTTTTTTTTCAAAGATTTTTTGACCGGTTTTGAGTGAAAATCCATCATAACCATCATCTGTTAGCATGTATTTGGTTCCATTGCTCAGGTCTGCTGGAAAATTGTCCGGCAACAAAATATCCCCTTCAACCAAAACCAATGCCCTCTCGATGAGATTCTCCAGCTCTCTTACATTACCCCTCCAGTTATGATTCAACAGCAATGCCATAGCTGCCGGCGATATGCCGACAATATTTTTCTTGAATTTCTTATTAAAGTTATTGATAAAGTGTTGACATAATAATGGTATATCTTCTGTTCGGTCACGGAGAGCCGGTAATTGGATCGGCATCACGTTTAAACGATAGAATAGATCTTCACGAAAGGACCCTTTTTCAACCTCTTTCTGAAGATCCTTTGCAGTGGCAGCGATAATTCGAACATCGATTTTTTTTGCTTTTGAATCTCCGATGGGTCTGATTTCACTTTCTTGTAAGACACGCAATAATTTAACTTGCAATGCCAAAGGAAGATCCCCGATTTCATCCAGAAAAATTGTACCGCCCGCGGCTTCTTCAAAAAGTCCTTTTTTATTTTTTTCAGCGCCTGTGAAAGCGCCTTTCCGATATCCAAACAATTCGCTTTCCAAGAGATTTTCCGGGATACTCCCGCAATTTACCGGAAGCCATGGCGCCATTTTTCGCGTACTGATAAAATGGATTCCACGGGCAATAAGCTCTTTCCCGGTCCCGCTTTCGCCAGTAATCAGTACAGTGGTGTCATATTGGGCCACTTTTTCACAGAGCATGAAGACCGCTTGCATTTTTTTACTCTTGGCTTCCATCTCGCCAAAACTGTGAAAAGTTCCAATATCCCTAAGCCTGGACTTTAACCATACATTCTCCCTTTTTAAATTTTCTCTTTCTTCAGCCTTTTTCAAACAAAGTAAAATCTCTTCTGCTTGGAAAGGTTTGCTGATAAAATCATAAGCACCTTTTTTCATTGCCTCAACAGCTTTATCAATGGTGCCAAAGGCCGACATCATGATGACGGTGGTTCCATTCAACTGTTCTCTGATTCTTTCTAAAAATTCCATCCCATCCATTCTGGGCATGCGCAGATCACATAGGATGAAATTAAAGTTTTGTTGATTCATTTTTTCTATCCCCTCAACACCATCGCAAGCCGTCTCGATTATATAGCCAGCCTTTTGAAGCAAAAGCGTCAACATATGACGCATATTTTCCTCGTCCTCAACAATCAATAAGTATTTTCTTTCTATGGATATATTCATAGGGATATATATCTATGGCTTGGTTTTAAAATAAATCAATTGGTTGATTTGAGAGATTTGCTCATTGGCAGGAAAATGCTGATAATCGTTCCACCACTATCATTATTCTCTGCCTGGATTTTCCCTCCGATTTGCTCAAGGATCATAAAACATACGGATAGACCAAGACCTGTGCCTTTTCCTGGTTCTTTTGTTGAAAAAAATGGATCGAAAATAGTATGAAGATAAGGTTCCGGTATGCCGATTCCATTATCAACAACCCTTACTTTAAGGATTGTGCCATTCGTATTATCTACTGCCACTTCGGTTTCAACCTGGATTAGGCCCATATCCATGTTGCCTTTTTCATTGATGGCGTCGGCCGCATTCAACAATAAATTAATTAAAATTTGCCTTAATTGGTTGGGATCCATCCATACCGTATCATTTTCCGCATCCAGGAAAAGCTCTATTTTTATGCCGGCCATTACTGGTTGTACTTGCAATAGAGTAATAATTTCCTGAATGACTTGATGAACTGAAATAGTTGTGAAGCCATTGGAAGGAAGCCTTGAAAAATCTAGAAGCTGTCTGATAATGGTTTTGATCCGTATTATTTCATTTTCGGATCTAGTAATGAAATCTCCGCGTTCTTGAGCAGAAACAGAATTATGCTTCATCAATCCCAAATATCCGAGAACAATTCCAATGGGATTACCGATTTCATGGGCAACGCCGGCTGCCAATCTCCCAACAGATGCAAGTTTTTCAGCGCGAATAATTTCCTGCTGAACCTTTTTCAATTCAATATTTGATTTTTCAAGCGATAGAAGTGATGTTTTAAGCACCTGTTTATCTTCCGAGATACGCACCAGCATACGGTTTAATGCTTTGGACAGCAGACCAATCTCATTTTCTTCTTTCTCATAAATAAAAACAAAATCACGATCTTCCTTATATTCTTCTGCTTTTTTGACAAGCCTATTTATCGGCCTAAGCGTAATCTGATACATGCGATATAGTCCGAAAATAGAAAAAATAAGAGCATTGATGATAATGTAGAACAGAACCAAGCGCTGTGTAGTTCTTATGCGCTCATAATACTTGTTCAAAGGGAATATCAGGCCGATAACTCCAGCTATTTTCTCATTTTCAATAACCGGCATGGTGATTAGGATGTTCTGCTCCTGCCGCCAAAAAACACCCCAGGTGTCGCCAAGGAGTCTGCTTTGCGCTTTCTTTTCGATCAAACTCTTTTGAATGAGACTATGAATCTTTGCCTTTTTATGCACTTCAACATTGTCAATAATTGTATAAGTTCCGACGGAGTCCATGATTACAGCATATATATATCCGCAGTTGAGTAAAAATTCGGAAATAACTTTACTATGCGATTCAGGTAATACAGCGCGCGCATCTTCCTTTTTATAGGTGAGATGCCGAGCAATTATACCAGTCAAATCTTTTCCTCTTATCACTTCTGCTCGAATGTATTCCCGCTGCCCGGTGATGACCAATACGAAATCGATCAGAATCATGGATAGGATTAATAAGGAAAAAATGGTTAATATTATTTTTGTTTTTAAATTTCCTAAATACACGTGTACCGTTGTTTACATCTTCTCTTTGCTAATAAAAGGTAGAAAATCGAAAATTAAAAGTCCGGAATGCAATTAATTCCATTGTATCCGATTTATAATTTGAAGACAAATAAAAAGCCCGGATCTAAGATTATAAGATCCGGGCTTTATGAGAAGATTTTC
>DYJD01000042.1 GCA_020723325.1 Desulfosudis oleivorans
CAGGTGGGGGATTTTCAAGTGGCCACAAGTGGGGGATTTTGGGTGGCCATCCGGGGCGCGAGCGCGCCGGGAGCCTGGGACAGGGTGAAAATGCGGTTGTCAAGGCCCAGGAGCAGGGTGTAATCATCCACTTGGTGAAACTCGAACACGCCGGTATCGCAGATCAGCCGGAAACCCGGCACATCAGTGCCGGCCATGCCCAAGACCTGCATGGCTTTTTCAGCCGGTGGCGGCAGATTGCCCTGAAAAAGTACTTCCGGCGGTAGGCGCGTGGCCTCAAGCCGCGCGTTGTCGCAGCTCAAGGCCCCCGGACCCCGCGCCACGCGGCCACTGAAAACAACCATGGCGCCTATCCATTCCCTGGCCCCGTGCATCCGGTCGTCCGGCTTCCAGGGCGCGACCGCGGACCGAATGATGCGAAAAGGACGGTCCGGGGATATGTTTTCATGGACGAGGCCAGAGCAGCCGGCCAGAACAATCGCAAGGATCAGGGCATAAGGCTTCATGGATTCACTCCAGCTCGGCAAGGGTGTTGCGCCAGACCCCGCGGTCATCCCAGCTTTCCCGGGCAATTCGCCAGGTTCCGGCCTTTTTCTTCAAAACATGGACATACAGATCCCGGGCGCTGTCTCCGGTGGTAAAGACCACGGCCGCGTCTTGTTGGATCAGGGCCGCGAAAAACGCGGGTTCGCGTGGTCTTGCATTCGCATAAAACCGGCGGGCCACACCCTTAAAAAAATCAGCGGGCCAGCCGTCGGTCACCTGCCGGGCTTCTTCCGGATTCCCGGCTTCGAGCGCGGCCCAATACCGCCGGATCAGGGGCATGAAGTCCATGGTGTCGGTTTGGGTGAGATATTGGCGCTGGATCGGCACGACTATGCCCCTTCCGCCGGCCCTAGCCAGCATCTCGACCATCAGCCAGTCGGCGTTGTCGTAGGCGGACTCGAGCGGCGTAACCCTCCATCCGGCATGCATCTGGTTTGCGTTGGCGCCGGCCTCGAGAAGCCATTCGGCTATTTGCCTCCGGCCTTGCTGGACGGCATTGAGCAAGGGAGGGTATCCATTGGCGTCGGGCTGATTCGGATCAAACCCGTATTGCCTGAGAAGCATGAACATGCCACGCGAGGTCACGTGAAAGACCGCCGCAACGTTGCTCGGATCGATCAGGTTGGGCGACACCCCACGTTTGAGCCACTTTTCCGCCATAACCGGGTCATTGGCATCCAGGGCCTGGATAAAACGCTTTTCAAGCGTTTTCCTTATTTCTTCGGAGCCCTCGCGGGCCTTGAGGAGAAACCCCACTCCGGCCGTACCAAGGCAGAAAAGGAAAAGCGCGAAGAAAAAGCCGGATGTGGCCCGTTTGGCCAGATTCCGGATGCCGGAAGCCGTGTCACCGGGAAACATTTCGAGCCCGCCGGTGTTGAAGTCCTGAATGAGCCCTTTTTTCAAGGCATCGTATTTGCCGATAACACAAACCTGGGTCCCGGCATTCAAGGTCTCCTCGGGAAACGCCTCAGGGACCGGAAAACCCATCAGCTGCATATCACCCGCTGGTGTTTTGATCGCGCAGGGCGCCATGCCATAGCCGCTCAGAAATACATCCTTCTCGAAACACGTTTCACGAGTTTTTCCGTCACCGAGGGTGCGAGTGTGCCGATGAAAAAACTCGTATCCATGAATGACGCAGGCCCGTTTGGTGAACGGCGCAAGGAGGGGATCTTTCAGCAATACCAGCGGGCCGTCAGCGGCGTAGGTTTTTCCGTGTTCAGGGGGTTGTCCGTCGCGGCACCGGATGATCTGACGCCGCTGCTTCAGGGCGATCACGCTGTTTCGCACAAGGCCCCAGGCGCAGGAAATCAGAAATCCGCCGCCAATGGCGCCGTACAAGTGGCCCGGCGGTTCGAAACGCGGGGTAAAGGCAACGTACAAGCCAAAACCCGCAAGTGCCCAAATCACGAAAATTTCAAGACATCCACGTTTGATCGCCTTCATGTGGATTTCCGGATCAAATATCATCCTTGCATTAGGGTTGGTGAAAACCGTTTATGCCTCTTCGAAGGATATTTTGTGTTTCCTTCCTGGTACACGATCCGTATGCCGGGCAGTGTGGGAGGGGGTGACCATGAGGTCGCTCCCTATCTATACCTACCTTTCTCTTCCTTTTCTAACGATATCTACAATTTCTTTTGTTGTGATATTCGCTTTTATAAAAGGCACATCTAAAGGAGAAGATGCGGTTTGATCAGGAATTAATGCAAAAGTTCGACCATCTTTTCTTCGAATTAATACCTTTCCGGTGTTCTCTGCTTGCTCAAGTACAGCGGCAAGCTTTTGCCTGGCTTCTGAATATGTATAGACTCGCATTTTAAACCTCCAATGCTTCAATATTGATGCTTTGGGCAGCCGTCTTTAATTTTGAATCCAAAGTCAATAGGGGCGACTTATATCGTATAGCGCAGTCCAAAAGATATGCATCATAGGCGTACATCTTTATCTCTTTTGATAGTCGTAATGCATTGGGAATATCTATTTCGACATACCTGAGGGGGATGCTTTGAAATATTTTTACTCCCTTTCTCGCGTCATCAAGTGTTATCCGATCTTGCTTAAACATTGCCGAAAACGCATTGCCGATTTCCCATGGTATGGAACCAGGCCCTATCAGAGTGTTCCCAGTGGTTATTGTGATGATTTTAGATCGTTCAGATTCCCCAACGATTACCGCGATCAAAGCGCTCGTATCGATTACAATGTCCATTTCGGGCTCCAGGATTTGCATTTTAGACAATTGTACAACAATTGCGGAATTTGTCAATAATCGTGAGGTAGAACGTTCGCCCTAACCGGCAGTGAAAAGCAGAGCGACGCTGGAACGTTTTCAGATTCCTTCATGAAGGGTTTGAAGCGATGTTCCATAGGTTCGGGAAAGGGCTGTCACCCATTCCCGGATGCGCGCTTTGGCATGGGGCGGCTCCAGGACCTCCACCAGGGGGCCGAAGCTCATGATCCAACTGTAGACCCATTCGTCCTCGGGAAAAGGAAAGAAGCCCATGATGGTGCCGTCGGGCATGAAATGCAGGCTGTCGGCATCGTAGTATTCGGTGATCCGGCCCCTGGCTGACGGGGCGAAACGCAGGACGAAAAGGGTCTTGGGCCGTGGGTCGCCGGTCTGCTTCAGCTCATCATTATACGGCGGATGGACGTCCGCATTAAAATATTCGGGTTGGGGAATCGCTTGCATGATCCGGCTAACTTTAAATAAACGCATGGCCTGCCGGAGACGGCAGAATCCGTAAACATACCAGGACGAACCTTTGATGATCACGCTCAGCGGCTCGATGGCGCGGTGGGTAATATCACCGTCGGGCGCGGCGTACTGGATCGCCATCACCTGATTGTTTTCCACGGCGCGGTGGATTTCTTGGAAAAGCCGCCTCCGGCCTTCATCCAGTCCCCAGGGGGTGAAATCCATGATCAGGGTGTCGTGGCCTTTTTGGGGTTGCGCATCACGGGCAAGACTGAGGAGTTTTTCCTCTGTTTGCTTGAGGCCGGCGTGATTCAAGAGGGTGTTGAGACGGCCCACCAGGGACGTGAGGGCCGTCAATTCCCGGGGTGCGAAATAATGCCGATTCACCGTGTAGGTATCTAAAATCCGGTAACCGCCCTCCTTGCCCCGGTCGGTGTAAATGGGAATCCCGGCCAGGGCCAGGGATTCCATGTCCCTTTGGACGGTCCGCAAGGATACTTCGAAATGCTCGGCAAGCTCCCTGGCCGTCACCTTCTTGCGGTTGATCAGATACAGGGTGATGGCCAGGAGACGGTCTGTTTTCATAAGGTATTGCCCTGTGGCGCCGTCCGTTTCATTATTTCCAGCGCGCCAGATTGGGAAGTGTTGTTTTAAGCAGGGTGCGCGCCTCCTTTTCCGGCATGCCGGATTTCACCATGTGGGGCACGCAGATTTCGATCATCTCCGTCATGGTCACATCCTGGGTGAAAGTTCCTTTCTGATAGCAATAGGTGCAGAACTCGTCGGACCGGGAGCCGTCCGCCTTGGTTCCTTTCAGTGCGTCTTCAAAAATGGGCATGCTGCAACTCTGGCAAAATGTTTGGGTATTCATGGTCCTTGCCTCCGTTTGGTTTTTGGGGTCACTGTTTTGGGAAAATTGAAAATTTTAACTTGGCATCTTCGGGCTCGTGCTCAACGAAAAGGTATAGGAAGTCGATTACGATTACGATTACGAGCAAGAGCAAGAGCAAGAAAAAACTTCTTAAATCCCTTATCAGCCAATTTTTAGACCAATCTACCCTGCCTATTACGACAGCATCTTGTCGTAATTGCCAGAACTTTTTTCATCCAAACATTGATCTTTTTTCCACTAAAATCGCGGCTGGAAGCCGCTCCCACAATAGAACACAATGGAGCCCAAGGGAGAAATATCGAATTGGCGGCCAATACTTTTCACCCGTCTGAATTGGGATTCAGCGGAATTACACGGAACCATGTCTGGCAATCAAAAGGCAGTTTCTCTTCTGGCCCCACCCCCAACAGCTTGAGTTCCGGATAGCACGGCAAGTCCTTGGCTTTCAAAACCAGCACTTTTTCCACATCCGACACCTGGATATCCAGGCCCTGGGCGTTGAAAACAGTCTTAAGCTCCTGATAAATCCCGGCCTGATTAGCCGTGCTGCGCACAAAAGCATTTTCGTCCCCTTTTTTACACCTGCCGCGCTTGGCATCCCAATTTCTAGACAAATGGGCTGCCAGCATGAGCCGTTTTGACAAATCCAAGCAACTGGTCTTGGACGGGCCAAGTCTTCCCCAATAAAGGCTCCAATCGGATCTGGGCAAGGATCCGGATTGAAGCACAACCTCAAGCAGGTTTGCAATCAGCGGAGCCTGCTCCTTTAGCGACAGAGAACACGTTGAACGCGCCAAGGATACCCCCAGCTCATTATCCCGAATCTCCCAAGTGAGTATGCAACCATCACTGCTGATCCGATATCTGGTTTCTTTATATTCCAGGTTGCGCTCTGTCGCAACCGTTGCAGCCAACTCAAATTCCACCGGCAGGACTTGCAGAGTCTCCGGATTATCCCTTATTAAAACGCGATACCGACCTGGTCCGGCTTTTGAGCAGGCCTTGTGCAATTTCCTCCTCCAATTGATCTCAATCTGACCGCCGACCGGCAATGGTTTGGCAGAAACAGATTCCTTGGAAGCGCATTGCCAAAGAGGGGCGGCGGCAAACCGCCACTCGGCCGTTTTTTCATCCCATTGCTCTACTATCAGGTTTTCACGCAATATGATTTCCGAGCCGGAATTGGTCACACTGAACAGCACCTGTTCCGGTTCCACCTGCACCTTAATGGCAACGGCCGGGCCGGGATTTTCTTCTGCCTGTACATGTTCAAGCATCATTAAATTAGCGGACAAAAGTCCAATCAGCACTGGAAATATTCGTAGTAAATTTTTCATAACCTTGCACTGATCCGAGGGATTCAGAATATTTTTTCACCACTTTTACTCAATGTCGTGCTCTTGCTCTTGCTCGTGCTCAGCGTAGCGGTACTCGTAATCGTAATCGAAACACAAATTTGAATTGCACATAAACAGCAGATTACGAGTACTATTACGACTACGATTACGAGTATGAGTACGAGCAAGAGCAAGAGCAAGAAATAAACGGTAAAACGGATTTTTCCACACCCTTAACATTTCTTCTTGGCTACCAATACTTCCACCGGTACGATTTTTGAAGGCGCCGGATAGATTTTTTCCTTCTGCATGCCGAAGGGTTCCAAAAATTCCGCCCATTGTTGGGCCGGAACATTTTTCCAGTATCCCGCCGCATTCATACTCTGTTGTTTCTCGCTTTTTCTTTTTGCGGATAGATAGGTCTGCCACACCGCCGCCTCTTGATTGATCGCCTCTGCCGGCCGGTCAGGACAAATATTGAAATGGCACACATTGCTCTCGTATACCTTTTCCGGAATAATGCCGTTTTGATCGGCCTGGGCCTCGACTATCTCCCAATTATTCATTGCTCCTCTCCTTCAGTAGGACGTGGAAATCAGGGCAATCGCAATTTGGAATTATAGCAATATATGGTCTGTATGCTGCCCGCGATATACCGCTTTCACCGATGCATTTCTGCCTTGTGCTTTGGCATGATACAGGGCGCCGTCGGCAATGGTGATCAGCTTGTCGAAGGTGATGTCCGGATCATCATATTCATAAAATGGATAGAGGACAAAACCAATGGAACAGGTCAGCCCCAGGGTCCGGTTCTCTGTTACCGCAAATGTGGAGGTCTGGATGTATCCATGCAGCTTTTTGGCAATATCCGCGGCATTGGTTTCATCGATGTTTTTCAATATAAGCACAAACTCTTCGCCGCCGAAACGACTGACAACGTCATCACTTCTGACAGATTCCTTGAGTTTATTCGCAAACTGAATCAGCACCATATCCCCAGCATCATGACCGTATTGGTCATTTACTTGCTTGAAATGATCGATATCCACCATAATGATCCCGTAGCCCTTACGAACATCCAGTTGTCTGCTGTTGCGGCCATTGATCTGCCGCCGGAAATTTCGGATAAAGGCCTCGATTTCCGGCATGATGATTTCAAATAGATAGCGCCGGTTTTTTACCGATGTCAGCGGGTCCGATAGGGATAGCTCATTCAGCTCCAAATTCTTTTCCACAAGTTCGGCATTGAGCCGCTCGGTTTGCACCTTTTCTTTTTCTAGACTGCGCACAAGCTGGTCATTGTCATAACGTAAATATAAGGAATCCCGCAGGTCGCGGCTGAGCCGGATGGCCATGACAGAAACAAGGGTATAAAAAACAATCCCCAAAACCACCATGGGAGAAACGACACTCTTGTTCATCATGTACAAACCCACGGTGGGGATCATGAACACGGGAGTGGAATAGACAAAATAGATCGGCAGGTAGTTGTGATAGGAGCCGGCACTGCCCACGATCATCCCCCCCGCAATGAAATACATAAAGATAACATATTCAAATTGGGATGGATCCATAAGAAATATTCCGGATGATCCGAATAGAATGCCGGCTAAAGCAAAAGAAATGAGGGTGCCGATTTTCCAGGCCGCGAGATGCGCCTTATTAAAACGAATCCGGTAGTAGTAGATGATAATGTAGCGACTCAGGGCATAGGCGATATTAGCGGAGCACCAGATAAGCACAATTCTGCGGGAAATAACATTCCACAAAACCACCCCGATGATGATGCAGTTGATAATCGTTGCGGACATGCTGATGGCAAGGCTGGCGATCAGCTTGTCGAATCTGTTCAACTCAACATATTGGTCCCGATCGGTATCTTCCGATATATTTTTCACAAGTGTGGACGTGATCGGGGGGCAGCAACTCTCCACTTGACCATTCATGTAAAAATCCTGAATTCTTGAATTCAATACCAAGCGTTTATATCAGGCTTTTTGTTTAACAGATGTAGGAATAAGACTCAAGATGAAAAGTCGGTGAACAGTGTTGGAAGACAGTGGGGATTTGTTCACTCATGGCGTTTACCCCGCATCAGGATTTTTCGGGCTGCCTGGCCGATTCATCTAAAATTCCAATCTGCCCCAAGGCTTGCCGTACCGCTACGGCCAGCTCCGCCAGGACAAAGGGCTTATGGAGAAAGGCCTGAAACGACTGCTCGGGCCCTGCCCCCTGCATGGCGGAACTTTCATCATAACCGCTGGCCAAAATCACTGGAATGTCGGAAGATAGCCCGCGCAAGGCTGCCAAGGTTTCCCAGCCGTTCATGCGCGGCATGGTCAAATCACAAAGCGCCAGTCGGATTTCTGTTTGATGCTGTTGAAACAGCTCCACAGCCTCGACTCCGTCCTTGGCTTGAATCACGGTAAAACCAAGATGCGCGAGCATGTTTGCAGCCACTTCCCGCAGCACCTCCTCGTCTTCCACCAGCAGGACAAGTCCCTCCCCTTTGAACTCACGGGAGAGATCGACCGGCTCCCGCCCGCAAACGGCGGTTTCCTCCGATACCGGCAGATAGGCCTGAAAAATACTACCCTGGCCGAGGAGGCTTGTCACGACCACCACACCGCGATGCATGCGCACGATTCCGAGAATAACCGCCAATCCAAGTCCCCGGCCGATGAGTTTTCTAGAAAAAAAGGGATCAAAGAGATTCTCGATATCTTTCGGTGCTATTCCACAGCCGTTATCCATCACTTCCAGACAGGCATAACGCTTTTCCTGGGGCTGCCAGCCAATGGGAAAACGATTCATGGTGGGAATGTCGATTGCGGAAACAGTTCGGATGCAGAGTCGAATCAGCCCCCGGCCATCGGCCATGGCCTCACGGGCATTGTTGAACAGTTGGGTCAGAACTTGCTTGATCTGACCGGTATTGCCGCGGATTAAAGGGGACGGGGACGGCAAATCGGTTTCCAGGATGAGGTCCGAGGGCATTCCGGCCTGTAACATGGGCAGATGGTTTCGGCAGGTCTCGGTCAGGTCGATCTGCTCGAATTTGGAGGAGGTTTGTCCGATGTAAGTCAGCATGAGCCCGCTCAGTTCCGCTGCCTTACGGGCTGCTTTCATAGCCTCGGACAATTTCTTCCTGTAGCCGTCTTCCTCCGGGCGCTCGCTCAGGGCGAGCTCGATATTCCCCATTATCCCCCCGAGCATGTTATTGAAATGATGCGCTATGGCTGCAGCCATGCGGCCCAGGCTTTCGGCCTTTTGCAGCCGCCGGTTTTGTTCCTGCAATTCCGCTTGTTTTTTTTCGACGATCTTACGCTCGGTGATGTCATGGGCCACGGCAAAGGTGATACCCCGTTCAATGGAAGGATGGGAAACCCACTCCAACCAGCGATACGTTCCATCCGCACAACGGTAGCGATTGGTGAAATTGATGACCTTTTGGCCTCTTCGCAGTTTTTCCTGGATCACCGCCATGGTGGGGGCCACATCGTCCGGATGAATACAATCCAGAAAAGGTCGTTGCAGCAATTCCGTTTCCGAATAACCGAGGATTCTGGTGAAGGCCGGATTGACCTTGAGAAAGGTGGCAGTGTGAATGTCGGCGATGCAGATCCCGTCCAGGGACATGCAAAAAATTTCGTCCAGTTCCGCCCGGCTTCGCCGGACCTCTTCTTCCACCTGTTTCCGGATGGTTTGATCGATCATGACGGTCAAAAAATTCTTGCCCCCCCGACTCTCGATGAGTTCACCGGAAAAAAGACCATCGAGAATCCTCCCGTCCTTGCACTTGATTTGCAGCTCGCAGTTCAGGATGCGGCCTTGGGCCTGTAATTGTTTGGACAGCTCCAGGTGCTTTTCAGGATGAACAAAAAGATCCAGTTGGGCGCTGGTTTTACCGATGACCTCCTCCCGGGAAAAACCCAGGGTCTTGAGAAAAGCCTCATTGACATCGGTGATTTTCCGGTCCGATGAGTTGCTCACCGCCATCAGGGCCGGATTGTTGTTGAAAAATGCGCGGAAGTTTTCCTCACTGGCCCGCAGGGATGCCTCCCGGCGCAGAATGATCTCTGTTTTTTGCCGGACCAGGCTGCGCAGCCTGGCGTTCCAGATCCACCCGCCCACGGACAGCAGCAGGATGATCCCGGCAGCCAGACCGATGGGCCACAGATAAATCTCCAGAAAGGATTTCCGGGGACTGTATTTCGTTCCCAGCCATTTTTTGACGATCTTCTCCAACGCCCCCGATTTCCCGGCTTCCAGCAAGCCCTTGTTCAGAATGCCGATGAGCACGGCATTACCCTTACGCGACGCCATGCAATTTTTACCGATATAGAGCGGCTCACCCACGGTCTTGACATAGTCCGTCAAGCGGTTGCTGAAAAGATGATAGTAAACGATTTGTTCATCGCCGATGACGGCGTCGGCCTTGCCGACGATTACCCGATCCGTGGCTTCGGCAAAGTCGTTGGTGTCCAGAGTCTGAAACATGATTTTTTGGGATTCCAAGTAGTCTTTGGCATAGTCCCCCCGCTGGATGGCTATGATCTTGCCGTTTAGATCCTTCAGCTCTTTGATGTCCGTTCGTTCCGCCCGGACGAACATCGAGGCCGGAACATCAAAAAAGGGTTGGGTGAACTCGAATCTCTCATTGCGCTTATCGCTGTAGAACAAACTAGTGAGAATATCGGCCCGGCCCTCAAGAACCTCTTCCTGGGCCTGTTGAAAGGTCATATCCAAAAACACGGGTTTGAAACCCGCCTCCATGGAAATCCAGTGGACGATATCGTGCATTATCCCTTCCTGCTGACCCAAGGCATTGATGAATTCAAAAGGCGGATAGCGGGTCTGGCTGACAAAGACGATGGTTTCCTTTTTATGCAGGTATTCATGCTCATCAGGCGATAGCTCTATGGCGCCCACCAGGGCCGGGGAAGCCAGCCGAAAAATCACGGCAATACCGCAAACCAAGAAAAAAAAGGATAAAAAGCCGCTTCCTTTCAATCTAATCGGAACCATTCAAAACCTCACGTACTTTGGTCGCCAGGGTAAGGGCGGAAAAGGGTTTTTGCAGAAAATGAATGCCTTCTTCCAAGATGCCGTGGTTGGAAATGGTATCGGCAGTATAGCCGGACATGAACAAGGTCTTGAGACCGGGATGACGGGTTTGCATTCGTGTCTGCAGGTCCTTGCCGTTCATTTGGGGCATGATCACATCGGTAATCAATAAATGAATCGGCCCCTGGTGCTGTTGTGAAATGGTCAAGGCCTCACCGGGAGCCTGGGTTGCCAGGACCCTGTACCCATAGCTTTCCAGGATGGTCCTTCCCAGTCTTAAAATTCCCTCTTCATCCTCCACCAGCATGATGGTTTCCGCGCCGCCCTGGGGGGCCTGTCGGATCTTTTCGACCTGGACCGGCTGACTTTGCAATTTTGCGCGCCGGAAGTAAATTTTAAAAGAGGTGCCCTTGCCAGGCTCGCTGTAGACATTGATAAAACCGTCGTTTTGTTTGACTATGCCGTAAATGGTGGCCAGTCCCATTCCCGTGCCTTTGCCCATTTCCTTGGTGGTGTAAAACGGCTCGAAAAGATGGGCCAGGGTTTCCTGGTCCATGCCCCGGCCGTTATCGCTGACCGCCAGCAGCACATACTCGCCGGGGATGAATCCCTCGTGGCTCATGCAATAAGTCTCATCTATAATGATATTGTCCGTCTCGATGGTGAGATTGCCCACACCCTCAATGGCATCCCGGGCATTGACGGCCAGGTTGGCCAAAATTTGGTCGATCTGGGTGGGGTCCATGCGCACCGGCCAGAGATTCGGGCCCGGCTTCCAGACCAGATCGATGTTTTCGCCGATCAAACGCCGGAGCATTTTGAGCATGCCGGTCACCATCTCATTGAAACTGAGCAACTGGGGAGCGATGGCCTGCCTGCGGGCAAAGGCCAGGAGCTGGCGGGTAAGATCCGCTGACCGCCGGGCTGAATCCAGGGCTTCCATCAGGTTGTCATGCATGGGCTGGGCTGGATCGATCTGTTCCAGGACCAATTCGATATTACCGCTGATCACCATGAGCATATTGTTGAAATCATGGGCCACGCCCCCGGCCAGGCGGCCGATGGACTCCAATTTTTGGGCATGCAGCAATTGGTCTTTCAATTTCTCGCGTTCTTCTTCTACATGTTTGCGCTCGGTGATGTCGGAAATCAATCCGACAATACCGGCAATCTGATTCCGGGCGCCCATCAGTGTGGCCTTGTAGAATATTACATGGCGCGTTTCAGAATCCTTACGCTTGACCTGCCATTCATAGATCTGCTTGCCGGGATTTGATAGTAACTCCTGGTCTTTTTGATGATAGATCTCGGCTGTTTCCCGGGGGGCTATATCGAACACGGTTTTTCCGATGATGTCGTTGCGCCTGAGCCCCAAGAATTCCTCAAAGGCCTTGTTGCAGCCCGTATATTTTCCGGCCGTATCCTTATAAAAAACCGGACTGGGAATGGTTTCCAGCAATGTCCAGAGAAACTCGCCGTGTCTTTGCAGCGATTCCTCCGCTTTTTGGCGTTCCCCGATGTTCTCGGACAAGGCTGAAATCATGGTGTCAAAGGTCGACTCAATCTGTTTAAGCTCGCGCACATGGACGCGGCCGGACAGCCGAACAGCAAGATCCCCCTCTGCCACCTTAACAAGCGCGTCGTTCACTACGGCAATGGGCGCCAGGATGAAACGCCTCCCCAAATACCAGATAAGTGCTGTTAGCACGAAGATTGCAGCCACAATCGTTGATATATGAATCGCCAATTGCTTGCGGATGTTCTCCGCCACAGGAGCAAAGGGTATGGAGACTTTGATATACAAATAAGGCGGCTCGCTGTCATTAAGCCGCAAGTCGGTGAAGGAGATAATGCGCCGCAAGCCGTCAACGCCCTCTCCCACAAAAGTTCTGTCCACGGCCTTGGTTTGCATGGCTTTGAACTCATCGGGCAAGTAAGGTTTTCCGATATTGGTTTCCGGGGAATAGGAAGTATACAGGATAATTCCCTTATGATCGATGAAGGTGAAGATGGAATTTGGGGGTAATTCGGCATTCTGAAAGGTGGTTTTGAAATATTCGAGATTGAAACCGATGGCGATGCAGCCCATCAAGGTGCCGTCGACATTCCGGATGGGACAGCCGAAACTGAGAACAGGCTTGCTGGTGGTCTTTCCCATGGTGTATTCCCCGGCTGAAAAAACGCCGGTGGCCATGACGCTCTTGAAATATCTTCGATCCGCCATGGAAAAGACTTTGCCATGCAAGGGGACTCCCGAGGCCCAGGCTTGGCCGATGTGATCCAGCATGACGATATTGGCATAAACCGGGTTTTGATCGATGAGGCTTTTCAGCAAAGGTTCAACTTTGCCGGCATCCGGATTGCGGCCGTCGGGAAGCATGGCCAGGGTCTCGCCCAGTTCCCTGGCGGAATTGACCAGCACCCTGAACTCCGCAGCCAGGCCGTAGGTAAGACGCGCTGTATCGGATTTGGCTTCGCGAAGGTTGTCTAAATACTTGCCATGGCTCATGTGGATGATAACCATCAAGGCCGCAAGGGTCATCAGGAGAAGCGAAAGCAACATGATGGCCCGGATGGACACCTTCCATGAACCCTTTGTCATACCCACCTCATTCATCCAGGGCTTTCCTTATTTTAGCCGCCAGATCATGAATCGAGAACGGCTTTTGGATGAAATACACACCTTCTTCCAGAACACCGTGATGGGCGATGATGTCGGCCGAATATCCGGACATAAACAGGCGTTTGATATCCGGATAGAGGGCCAGCAGCCGCCTGGCAAGATCCCGGCCGTTCATTTCCGGCATCACCACGTCGGTCATCAGCAGATGAATCTCACCGGCATGTGCTTGGGCCAAACGCATGGCTTCAACCGGCGATGCTGCCATCAACATCCGATACCCCAATTTTTCCAGCATCATTTTGGCAACTTCCAAGATTGAAGGTTCGTCTTCCACCAGTAAAATCGTTTCCCGTCCACCGGTGGCCGCTTCTACAGGTTTGATTGCAGCATCCAATAACGGTTTGCCTGCATATCTCGGCAGGTAAATTTCAAAGGTCGTCCCCTGGCCCGGCTCACTGTGCACTTGGATAAAGCCGTCATTCTGCTTGATGATACCATAAACAGTGGATAGACCAAGGCCGGTTCCGTAGCCAATCGGCTTGGTGGTAAAAAATGGTTCAAAGATGCTTTGCAGGGTTTCCGTAAGGTATCGGCATTGACATAAGCAAAATATGCCGGCACACTGGAAGCCAAGTGAAAAAATCTTTCATTGCTTTTCTGCAGAGCTTCTTCCGTCTGATGGCGGGCGGTGATATCCTGAACGGTTCCAAAAGAACGTAATGGGCGTCCCGCATCGTCATATATGGTTTCGCAACGTTCATGAACATGTTTTATGCGACCGTCGGGAAAAAGCAGGCGGTGGATGATTTCATAGGGGCTGCGGTTTTCAAGGGAAATGGTGTAGGCCTGATCGACGGCTTCTCGATCATCCGGATGAACGGCATTTAAAAAGGCTTCATAGATCTTATCTGAACCAACAGGATCGATTTCGAAAATACGGTAGATCTCCTCAGACCAAATCAGTTCATTGTTGATCAAATTCAATTCCCAATTTCCGATCAGGGCCATACGCTGGGCCTCCTTGAGCCGGGCCTCGCTGGCCCGCAGCTCCTCGTGCATGCGCTTATGTTCGGAAATATCACGAAATTCCCAGAGGATGCAGCGTTTGCCGGGCAGTTCGACAATCTCACCGGATATCAAATGGGCTGTTTCCACGGATTTCATGATCAAGTCGGTCTCAAAATCCACCATCCGGCCATGCTGCTTAAGTTCCGCCAAACAGGCCTCGCGCACGCTTACGTCAGGCCACAGTCCCAATTCCAAGGCCGACCGTCCAACGGCTTGTACGCGCTGGATTCCGGTGGAACGTATCCAGGCTTCATTCACATCCACGATTCGGCCGGAGTCGAACTCCGTGATGGCCATTCCATTGGCCGCCTTATTGAAAATGATGCGATAATCCAGGCCGGCATCCAATTCCGTTCCCTCCATTGCTCCTGAAAGCCCGAGCTGATCATGATTCAATAACAGTGGATTTCACCATTACAGGACGAGCATTTTGAGGCGGCCGGCAATGTCGGTTGCTTGAAGGCCGTAAAGCACATCCAGAAAATGCAGTTGAAAACTCCCCGGCCCCTGGGCACGCTCGGCAGCCATTTCGCCGACAATCCCCATGACCGCCATGGCGTGGGCCGCGGCCTGGAAAGGTGACGAATTCGCGGCGACAAAAACACCCGTGACGGCACTGGCCGTGCAGCCCATGCCGGTTACTTTGGTCATTAAGGGATGACCGTTTTCTATGCGGGTCACGGCATCACCGCTAACAATCACATCCACCGGACCGCTCACGGAAACCACGCATCCCGCGGACCGGGAAAGGGCCCGGGCCTCATCCAAGACCTCATCAGGCGCATGCCGGCTGTCCACTCCCTTGGTGCCTGGTCCTGAATGCAACAGGGAGCGGATCTCGGAGGCATTACCGCGAATAACGGTGGGCCGGATCTCCTGCACCAACCTTCGGGCGGTTTCGGTACGAAAGCGCGTGGCGCCGCTGCCCACCGGATCCAATACCACCGGGATCTTGCGACCAAGGGCGGCTTTGCCGGCCTTGAGCATGGCCGTCACCCAGGGCGCACTCAAGGTCCCCATATTAATGACCAGGGCGCGGGCCAAGCCTGTCATCTCCTCCACTTCTTCTGCCGCATGGGCCATCACCGGCGAACCGCCCAAAGCCAAAATGGCATTGGCCGTAGTATTCATCACCACATAATTGGTGATGTTGTGCACCACGGGCGCTTCCGTCCGGATCGATTCGATATCGCGCCAGATCATGGTTTCCTCCCGACCACCAGTTCCATCAATTCACTTACCATTTCCTGCATCTGCACGGCCTGGGCATTCATCTCTTCCGAGGCCGAAGCCGACTGTTCGGCACCGGCGGCGTTTTGTTGCACTACTTTGTCCATATCCGCCACTGCGGTGTTCACCTGCTCGATGCCTTGGGCCTGTTCATGGCAGGCGGCGGAAATCTCCGCCACCAGCACCCCCACCTTGCGGGTGCTTTCCGCCACCTGAATAAAGGCCACATTAGTGTGATTCACGAGTTCGGCGCCGCTGTTCACCCTTTTCACCGTGCCCTCGATAAGCTCGGCAGTGTTCCTGGCTGCTTCGGATGTGCGCAAGGACAGATTTCTCACCTCATCCGCAACCACGGCGAATCCGGCACCGGCTTCACCGGCCCGGGCCGCCTCAACTGCCGCATTCAAGGCCAGCAGATTGGTCTGAAAAGCGATCTCGTCGATGGTTTTGACGATCTTGGAGGTTTCTTCACTGGATCTGGAAATGGACTGCATGCTGGCTGTCAGCTCATCCATGGCTTTGTTGGCTTGGACCACGATCTCATCAGTCTTCTTCATAAGGATATCCGCCCGTCCGGCATTCTCCGCATTCTGTTTGGTCATGGAGGCCATCTCCTCCAGGGAAGAGGAGGTTTCCTCCAGCGCGGCTGCCTGCTGCGAAGTCCCGGCTGCCAACTGCTGACCGGCTGCGGAAACCTGTCCGGAAGCATCCGCCACCTGGGCGACACCTTCTTTAATTTTATCAGAAATTCTTTTCAGGACATTTACAATCCCGCTGCTGATGATGAACGCCAGCAGAATGCCGATAAAGATGGCTGCGGCTCCCACCAGGCAGACATTGCGTTTGGTTTTTTGCGCTCTTTCCAGCACGGCCTCATCACTCATCACATGCCGCCGGGCTTCGGCCCTGATTTCGTTCAATAACTTCTTTGTCTCCTGCAATGCCGGCAGCGTGTGGCTTGCGTAAAAATTTTGCGCTGTGCGCATGCCTTGCACTTTTTCGCCATGCCATTTCAGAATCTGATCGATTTTTTCCAGATGATCGGTCTTTTTTTCCCGCAAAAAATTTCCCAATTCCAAGTCGGCCTGCTGAAAGGATTTACCGATTTCAACAGCCGATTCATGGAGCTTATGATGGGGTTCCTCGATTTTTTTCAGCAAAGACGCCAGGGAGGGCACCAGTTTTTCCGCCTGGCCCCGGCCCTCACCATACAGCCATTTGCCGAAGGCACATTTATGATCATCTGTTTCAACCTCAAGGGTGGTGATGGTATGATCAATGAAGAGGGCGCTGACCTTGCCGGCCCAGTTTAAATGATCCACTTCTTTCTGGGCCAGGACGGCATCCAGTTTATTGGCGGCAATCACCTGCTCGGCATTCATCACAATGCCGCCCACATCGGAATAAATCAAAACAACAATAAGGGCTAAGAGAGTTAAAACAACGCCAAAGCCGATAGCGATCTTTTTGCCGAAGGTCAAAGACTTCCAACTCATTCAACGGCCTCCTTTCTGTGGAGTTCTGATCCCAATCACGGTTTCAGCCCAGCCGAGAGTTCACTTCAATCCAAATGGGGATGCGAGTTCTGGAATTGGGGCCGCAAGGATTTGAATTTCAGAATATACGGATTGGTCTTGAAATAATATTGTATTATACACCAACTCGATAAAATCACAATATTATTTATCCCGTCTCACAGCCGGGACACTGAAAATCAGCAGGTATGATATAAAGGCTGGGAATCAGTTCTATACAAGATGATGTGGGCAGGAGAAATTCATTCTGTCCCCCTGCCCCTTTAATTAATAGATAATACAAATTTGGTTAAAATGACTTTACAATGGTCGTGACAGTATTTTAAAAATCCCGAAAAGCATCTTCATTGTTCATGGGTAAAACGTTATCATGAATATCTGTATGAGTTCTGCTCTTACGTGGGGTGGTCGATAAGGATAGTTGTTTTTTAGAAGATGCTTTTCCGCCGCTAACCATTTGTTTTTTAGTGGTGGTTCCCGTTTTTCTTCGCCCGTTATCGCCTTGAAGAATTTGGACCATCACGCCCATATTTTGATTCAATTCTTCAGCCTGGGAAGAGAGTTCTTCTGTTGCGGCTGCGTTGGACTGCACGATTTTATCCATCTCGGCCACAGCTTTATTCACCTGGGAGATCCCGGCAGATTGTTCATTGGATGCTGCCGATATTTCAGCCACAAGGCCGCCGACTTTACTGGAGGTGGAGGACACCTCGTTGAAGGCTTCATTTGTTTTTAAAACAAGGTCAGACCCTTCTTTTATTTTTTTGACTGTTCCGTCGATCAAGGTCGACGTGTTTTTAGCCGCTTCCGAAGCCCGCATGGCCAGATTCCTGACCTCGTCGGCCACTACGGCAAAGCCTGCCCCGGCTTCACCGGCGCGTGCGGCTTCCACGGCGGCGTTCAATGCCAGCAGGTTGGTCTGGAAGGCGATTTCGTCGATGGTTTTAATGATCTTGGAGGTTTCCTCGCTGGCCTTGGTGATTTCATTCATGGCTTTGGTAAGATCATTCATGGACAAATTGGCCCGTTCTACCACTTTATTGGCGGTCTTCATGAGGTTGTCCGCCTGGCTGGCGCTTTCCGCGTTTGCATTGGTCATGGTAGACATTTCTTCAAGTGAAGAGGATGTTTCCTCCAGGCTGGCGGCTTGCTGACTCGATCCGCTGGCGATGTTCTGACTTGCGCTCGATACCATGTCTGCGCCGGTCGAGAGACTTTCAAGCACTTCGGCAAACTGCTCGCGCACCGTTTCGAGTTCATGGGCGCTGAAGGTCTTGAGCCCCATGAATATCTGCCGAATCGGCTTGATTATGGCACTTGAAAGGAGCAGAGAAACAGCGATGGCAATAAGGATGGCGCAGATGATACCGCCCACGATGGTGAGGCTGGCACTATTGGTTGTCTCGATTGCAGCTTTATTACGCTCCTCCAAAAGCTTTTGCTCTCTTCCGATGAAAGTCGCAATCATGCCCCGGAACTTGTCAAAAAATTCCTTTCCTTTTGCTTCGCCTTCAATACGAGCGATATCATCCATTGTTTTCGAGTCACCGATTTCCTTGCGAAGGGCGATATCCTTTGCTACAACTTTGGTATCCCAGTCCGTGATGGTGGATTTGATCTCCGATAACAGTTGAACTTGAGACGGGTTGTCGGATACGGTTTTGCTGAGCGCGTCGATGTGCTCATAGAATTCCTTTTTGCCCTGATTGTAGGGTTCCAGGAACTCATCCATACCAGCCAGCAGATACCCACGCACCCCAGTCTCCATATTGATGGCGGATTCCAGAATCTTGTTTGCCGATAGAATGACCTTATAGGTATGTTCCACCCAATTGGCGGCTTCAGAAGAGGCTCCGCTGGAAACATTGCCTTGTTTTAAAGAGCTTTTCCGCTCCTCTAACAACTTTTCTTCCCTGTTTACAAATACGGCAACTTGCCCCCGGAACTTGTCAAAATAAACCTTTCCTTCTTTTTTCCGCACCTGGGCGGCCATGTCATTCATTGATTTTGCATCACCGATTTGCCGGCGCAATGCGATCTCAGGTTCGGTTACCTTTTCATTCCACTTTCCGATCACATCCTTGATTTCAGCCAGAAGCTGAACCTGGGCGGGGTTGTCGGACACCGTGTTCGAGAGGGATGAAACCAGCTCGGAAAATTTCTTTTGACCGTCTTTATAGGGATCAAGAAATTCCTCTTTTCCAGCTAACAAATACCCACGCATGCCGGTCTCCATGTTGATCGCGCTTTCGAGAATATTGTTGGCCTGGGCAATGACTTTATAGGTATGTTGAACCCAGTCGGAGGTTTGATTCAAATGCTTGATGCTATTATTGCTGATAAAACCGATAATCGCCAGTATGACCAGGGTGATGCTGCTTCCCATCAGGATTTTCGCCTTTAATGATATTTTTTTAAACATGATTTCCTCCGTCAAATTTATGAATTGCAATTGGATCAGTATGTACTATTCTCTCATGCTGCCTTATCGATCAACACCAGTTCTTCGGTGGTGAGCACCCGGTCAATATCGAGCAGGATCTTCACGCCGCCCTGCATTTTGGCCATACCCAGGATGTAGTCCGTGTTCAAACGGGTGCCGAAGGTAGGGGTGTCCTCAATGTCGTTCCCCTTGATGTTCAGCACTTCCGAAACCGAGTCCACCACGATGCCGATGATGATGGTGCCTGTGGGACCCTGGATTTCCACCACGATGATGCAGGTGCGTTCGGTATAATCCGTCGACGGCAGGCCGAAGCGCAGCCTCAAATCCACTACCGGGATGACTTTGCCCCGCAGATTGATGACACCCTTGACAAAGGCCGGGGTGCGCGGCACAGATGTGATGGGCATCATGCCGATGATCTCCTTAATTTTGAGGATGCTGATGCCGTACTCCTCCTTGGCCATGCTGAAGGTCAGGTACTTGCCTTCGCGGTTGGCCGCTGCCTTAATCGCTTGATTCATGATTTTGGTTTCGTTCATTTCCACCCCCATTTAACGACAATTAGGAATTAAGAATTATGAATTGTGGTGTTCCATCCTTTTTATTCCGAGTTCCGCGTTCGGCAGGTTCCGCGCTCGACTCAGAAGTTCATTGTTCAACTCCATGACTTTTTCAGCTGCCTTGCTGATCACCGACAGGGAGGAGTGCAGGGACTGTGAAGCTTTGTCCCGGTTTTCGGAAACGGTCTGATTCAATTCCACCATTCCCTGGATGATAAAAAGCAAATTGTTGATCTGATGACCCAATTTTGAAAAAGCGCTCCAGGGTTCCCGGTGATTTTTCCGGCGGGCTTCTTCCTTCCCCACCCGGTGGATTTCCGCCAGAACTTCATCCGGGGTGAAGGGTTTTTCCAGAAAGCCACTGAAACCGACATGGATAGCCCGCACAACGGTTTTCTTGTCGGCATAGGCCGTCATGAGGATGACGGCTTGCTGATGGCCCTGTTCCCGGATTTTATCCAGCAAAGTAAAACCGTCCATGCCCGGCATGTTATAGTCGGTGATGATGAGCGCGATCTGTTCGCCTTGGCAGCGGAGGATGTCCAGTACTGCGTGGGCTTCATAAGCTTCCAGCACTTGGTAGCCGGCGGCGGTCAGGCTGATGCGCAAACTATTCAACTGTTTCACATCATCGTCCACGATGATTATTTTTTTCATGGGAGCCTCTTTTCTTTAGAAGTCCTTAAAATCGTCTTCCATGGGAATGACTTCCTCCGGCCGACGAATTTCCTTGGGGATTTGGACCAGAGCGCTTTTGACCGGACGTATTCTGAGTTCAGTTTTCCCAGTTTGCCGAGTTCTATCCGGTATTATTCCGCGTTCGGCATGTTCCACTCTCCGAGTTCCACTTTGGGCAGCTCTGCCCATCATGGCCACCAGTTCATCCACCATGTTTTTCATCTGGCCGGCCTGGGCATTCATTTCTTCCGAAGCCGAGGCGGATTCCTCGGCATTGGCGGCGTTCTGCTGGGTGACCTTGTCCATTTCGGTGACGGATTTGTTGATCTGCTCGATACCCTGGGCCTGTTCGCCGGAGGAAGCCGCGATTTCGCTGATCAGTTGGCCCACCTTGATATTGCTTTCAGCCACTTGTTGAAAAGCCTCATTGGTGCGACCCACCAGCTCCGAGCCGTCTTTCACTTTTTTCACCGTGCCCTCGATGAGGTTGGCGGTGTTTTTAGCCGCCTCGGAGGCGCGCATGGCCAGATTGCGCACTTCATCCGCCACCACCGCAAAGCCGGCTCCGGCTTCGCCGGCCCGGGCCGCCTCCACTGCCGCGTTCAGGGCCAGCAGATTGGTCTGGAAGGCGATCTCATCGATGGTCTTGATGATCTTGGAGGTCTCCTCACTGGCCTTGGAAATCGCCTTCATGGAATCGGTCAGACGGGCCATGGAATCGTTGGCGGCCTTCACCACATTGCTGGTTTCGGCCATCAGGACATTGGCCTGATCCGCATTGGCGGCATTCTGTTTGGTCATGGAGGACATTTCCTCCAGGGAAGACGAACTTTCCTCGATGGCGGCGGCCTGCTGACTGGCCCCTTCGGCCAGAGACTGGCTGGAAGTCGATACCTGCATGGAAGCGGCGGACACTTGCTCCGACCCTTCATACAAGTTGTCGATGATTTGTTTCAAGGCCCGGGTGATGCCGCGGGTAATGAAAAACGCGAGTAGGCCTCCAAGCACCACGGCCCCAACACCCAGAACCAAGGCAATGCCACCGTTGCGGACAGCGTTTTCCGTTGTGGCAATGATCTTGGCATCCCCCTTGTCTTCGGATTCCTTATGCAGGGCTTCCACCAACGGTTCCACCTGATGCGCGGCGCTGCGCATTTTCTCCATCAAACCGTCGATTTCGGCATTCTCACCCACCAGATCGTCAAAGGCCTTTTGGTAACTGTTCAAGACGTTTTCCGTTTCCCGGACGTGTTCGGCAAGGACCCCCGAGGTTCGAAAGGCTTCCAGCAAGACCGCCGCCGCCGCATGGGTCTTGGTGACATATTCCTTGTCGTTGCGCAGCAGGTAGTCCTTCTCGTTTCTGCGGATGGTCAGTAAAAGTTTGCCGGCATTGGGCACATGGACATTACCGATGGCGGTTTCCATTTCCCTGGCCGCGGCCCGCATGGCCTTTTCTTCCTGATCCGCGCCGCTACCGGCCTTGAGCAGGGCTTGAAAAGCCACCTTGTAGGCATTCAATGCTTTCTTCTGGGCATTTTTTTCATTTTCCGCACAGGCGCTCTTGTCCAGGAGGGTTTCATAATCGGACATGGCTTTCAGGAATTTGGATTTATAGTCATTCTCCTGGGTATGGATAAAATCCTTTTCATATCGCCGCATCTGCAACAGGGCGATATACAGGTCTTCAACATCGTGCTCTTTCAAAATGGTTTCCAGCTTGTGGGCCGCGTTCCGGAATTCTCCTTGCAGGCCGCTGGTGTGGTCCAGGCCCCGGACTTTCCAGGCCGCCACCACCCCTTGGAAGGCACTGTCATACGCTTCGATGAATCGGCCAATGGCGGTTGCTTTTTCTACGGCCGAAGGATAATTATATTGGGACCCCAAGGCGATCACCGCCTGGCTGTGTTCCTTCAAGTCCGCGATATTTTTTTTCAGGCTGTCCACATATTTTTCCTCCCGCCGCATGAGAAAATCCTTTTCATTGCGGCGGCATTGCAGGGTCAGGGCCGTGATCTTGTCCGAATGGTTGGTGATGGCGATTTCCTCGTTCATCAGATTTCGAAAGGAAGTGGTGGTGCGTGTGATCTCATAATGGTAAATGCCCATGACCAGGGTCAATAGAACCATCACAAAACCGAATCCACCAGCGATTTTTGCACCGATTCCCCATTTTGTTTTCATACAGCCTCCTGACAAAATGAAATGTTTTTGTTACTTGTTTTTTCCAGCATATTGCCGATGACCTCCCGGACATCCTGGAAATCGCTGTCCCTATAACTGACAAAACGGGGGTACAGGATATGTCCGAGGGCTACGGTTTCCCGACCATGATCCGGCAGGATCAGGACAATGCGCAGTCCGTCCAGAAAATCCGCCAGGCGGGTGATGCGTTTCAGTTCGGCCTTGTCGGCGATCATCAACACCAGCAGGTCTTCCCGGATGAGGTTTTGCCGAAGCCTGCGGTTGAGGGCGCGTGTATCGGTCAGGAGTTCCATGGGATTGTTGCGAATATAGGGGGCGATCACCTGGAGTAGTTTTTGTTGCTGCTTTTCATCAGAGGCGAATATCAACAGGCTCATAATGCTTCCTTGGTTACAGGGGTTGATGCTTGAAAACCAACCAGCGAACTTCTGGCTGACCATGCCTTTCACAAGACATGCCAGTTTTTTCTGAGCCGTCCGATCAGTTCGATATCTTAAATTTTCAAACGGATAGCAAATCAGGTCAGGAAGGCGGAAAACCTTTTAGGGGATTCCATCCGGGAAAACCGGACAGATAATCCGGGTAAACCGGAGAAAGGGAATTACAAAGTCATTTTGTGCTGTTTCAACAGTTCATAAAAGCGGGAGCGGGAAAGCCCTGAAATGCGCAAAGCGTTATCCACATTGTTGCCGCTGGCTTGGACCAGGGCGTACAAATATTGTTTTTCCGCCTTTTCCAGCGCGGCTCTTCGAAAAGCCTTGAAGGTGGTCAGGGCCGCTGGAAAAACCTCACCTGGGGATGCGGGCGCGGCCTGGTCCAGTGCCATGGGCATGGCCCGCCCCAGCCCCTGCTGAATGGCATGCAGCCGGATATTCTGAGGCAGATGGCGGGAGATCAGGGTCAAGTCCGGACCGGCATTGGACAAGGCCGTTTCCAGGGCGCAGATCAGTTCCCGGACATTGCCGGGCCATGAATAGCGGTTGAGGGTTTCCAGAAAATCCGAAGAAACCCCCTTGAAACCAGTCCGGTTGCGTTCACAGATCCGGGCCAGGTAATGAAAAACCAGGGGGTTGATATCCTCGGTGCGCTCCCGTAACGGGCTCAAGCGGATGTCGATGGTACGGATGCGATACAGAAGGTCCTCGCGGAAATGGCCTTCCGCGGTCATCCGGTCCAAATCACGGTTGGTGGCGGCGATGAGCCGGAAATCGCTGGCCCGTTCCTGGCGGGCACCCACCGGCCGAAACTTGTGCTCCTGCAGCACCCGCAGGAAAACCTTCTGGATGTCAAGGGGCATTTCACCCACTTCATCCAAAAACAGAGTGCCGCCGTCAGCCTGGGCCACCAGCCCTTCCCGGGTGGTGTCCGCGCCGGTGTAAGCCCCTTTTTCATGGCCGAACAGCAGGCTTTCCACCAGGGTGCCGGGCAGGGCCGCGCAATCCACCACCACCAGGCTGGCCTTGGCACGGGCGCTGTTGGCATGGATGGCCCGGGCAAAAACCTCTTTGCCGGTGCCGGTTTCCCCGGAAATGAGCACATTGGCATCCCCGGCCGCGGCCCGGGCCACTTGGTCGAAACAAGCTTTCAATGCCGGGCTTTCGCCCACGATGCTGCCGACGTTCAAGGCCACCGGGGTCACGCGGCATTGGGATTTTTCTCTGCGAAAGTCCAGCACCTGTTTCAAGGAAAGGGTGATGTCCTTGGGGGAAGCGTTTTTCTGGATATAATCCCAGGCCCCGCTTTTAACCGCGATCTCAGCACCGTTGGAATTGCCGAACCCGGTCATAATGATCACTTCCGGCTCCGAGGGGACCCTGCGGATGTCGGTAATAAGGTCTAAACCGCAGCCGTCCGGCATTTGGACATCCAACAGGACCACGTCATAGTTTTCCTGTTTGACAGCCGCCAGGCCTTGGCTCAAGGTCTTGCTCCAAAACGCTTCGCAGCCCATGCGGCGGATCATGGCGCCCAAAGTGGTATAAATTCCCTGATCATCATCGATAATGAGAATTTTCTCCATTTGAATCCAATACCTTTCGTACCAAGGCGGCCAGATCCGCCCTGACGATGGGTTTCATTATAAACCCTTTGATCTCTTTGTTTTCAGAACGTAGTTTCTCGAATTTTTCACTGTAGCCCGAACATAATATAACCGGAAGTCCGGGTCTGACGGCCATGAGCTCGGCAGCCAACTGATCGCCGGTCATTTTGGGCATGTTCATGTCCGTGATGACCAGATCGATAGCCTTTGGATCAGCCTTGAAAGCCGCCAGGGCCTCCAGGCTGCCGGTTTGTCCGAGGACTTGATAGCCCAGTCTTTCCAGCATGGACTTTACGATGCGGACGATGGATTCCTCATCATCCACCAACAGGATCCTTTCGCTGCCCTGGATATTGGTGACCGCCTCTTCCGGTGATGCGGCCTTCTCTGGGCCCTCTATCAGCGGCAAATAGATCTTGAAGGCACTGCCCCTGCCCACTTGGCTGCTCACCTGAACGAGCCCGCCGTGGTCCTTGACAATGCCGAAAACCACCGATAATCCGAGACCGGTTCCCTTGCCCTGTTCCTTGGTGGTGAAATAGGGCTCGAAAATTTTCTCCAAGTTCTCAGGGGAGATTCCGTGCCCGGTGTCGGAAACCGAGAACAAGGCGTACTTTCCGGGCGTAAGGTTGCAGCCGGCCAATTCCTCGCTGCTCAACACTGTTTGAGTCAACTGAATGGATATGGTTCCGCCCTCTTTTTCCACGGCATGATAGGCATTGGTGATGAGATTCATGGCAACCTGATGTATATTGGTGGGATCTGCCAAGACCGGCCCGCAATCGTTTTGAATGGAATGGATGATTTCAATATTGGATGGAATCGTGGCCCGGCTCAGTTTGACGACTTCTTTCAAAATGAGCTGAATCCGTACCGGCATCTTATGATGCTCTTGTGGTCGACTGAAAGACAGAATCTGACCGACCAGATTGGCCGCCCGTCTGCCGGCTTCATGAATTTCCGCAGCTCTATCATATTCCGGACTACCCGCGGGCAAATCCATCATCAGGAGTTCGGCCAGGGCCATGATGGGACTCAAAATATTATTGAAATCATGGGCAATGCCTCCGGCAAGGGTTCCAATGGCCTCGAGTCTCTGCATTTGGATCATGCGCTTTTCAAACAGCTTGCGCTCGGCGATCTCGCGCTTCAGATCCTTGAGTTTGCTCAATTCAATATGGGTGCGCACCCTGGCCATGACCTCTTCGGCCTGGAAGGGCTTGGTGATGTAGTCCACCGCCCCTTCCTGAAAAGCCTGGATTTTCTGATCGGGCATTCCCAGGGCGCTGATGAAAATCACGGGAATCATTCGGAAATCCGGGTTTTGCTTCAGCCGGCGGCAGACCTCATAGCCGTCCAGGCCCGGCATGATTATGTCCAACAGAATCAGGTCCGGGGAAATGGATTTCACGATTTCCATGGCTTCGAGTCCATTGGTGGCTACCCGCACTTCATATTCCTTTTTAAGCAATTCACCGAGAACCCAAAGATTTGCCGGGGTATCATCCACGATAAGAATGATCTCTCTATTATCCATATCCGTCCCCTGGAGATCTCCCTGATGCAGTTGGCTCAACCCATCTGCTTCATGCTTGAATCCAGTACCGTTCGCACCAAAACAGCCAGATCCGCCCGGGCTATTGGCTTCATTAAAAATCCTTTGATGCCCAAATTTTCCAAGTGCAGTTTTTCCAATTTTTCGCTGTAGCCGGAGCATAAAATGACCGGCAGATCGGGCTTGATGGCCATCAACTCCCCGGCCAGTTCATCGCCGGTCATTTTGGGCATGGCCATGTCGGTGATCACCAGATCAAACGCGTCCGGATCAGCCATGAAAACCGAAAGGGCCTCCAGACTGCCGGTTTGTCCGACCACTTGATACCCGAGTCTTTCCAGCATGCGCTTTGCCACCTTGACCACCTTTTGCTCGTCATCCACCAGCAGGATCCTTTCCACGCCCCTTGGAAGGGCTTCCGCCTTTTCAGCCGGCAACGACGCCTCGGTGTTTTCCAAAAGTGGTAGATAAACGTGGAATGTGCTGCCTTTGCCGACCGCACTATTCATCCGGATGCCCCCGCCGTGATCTTTGATAATGCCGAAAACCACTGCCAAGCCGAGCCCGGTGCCCTTGCCTTGTTCCTTGGTGGTGAAATAGGGCTCGAATATTTTTCCCAGGATCTCCGGAGTCATTCCATGACCGGTATCGGCCACGGACAACAGGACATACTTTCCGGGTTCCAGACCGGCTTCCGTTGACTCAGGGCTGCCCAATAAGCTTTCCGTCAACTGAATGGATATGGTTCCGCTGTTTTTCTCCACAGCATGGTAGGCATTGGTAATGAGATTCATGGCGATCTGGTGCACATTGGTGGGATCCGCCATTACCAGACCGCAATCTTTTTGAATGAATTGATTGATTTCAATATTGGATGGAATGGTGGCGCGGGTCAGCGTGAGCACTTCTTTTAAAATATCCTGAATCCGGATGGGCGTCTTTTCATGCTCCTTTTTTCGACTGAAAGCCAGAATCTGATTCACCAGATTGGCGGCCCGTTTGCCGGCTTCATGGATTTCCACTACCTTTTCATGTTCCGGGCTGCCCGCCGGCAGATCTTCCAACAATATCTCCGACATGCCCCGGATGGGAAATAAAATATTGTTGAAATCATGGGCGATTCCTCCAGCCAGGTTTCCCAGGGCCTCCATCTTTTGCGCCTGGGCCATGCGTTTTTCAAGCTCCAATTCTTTAGTGATGTCACGGGTCATCCACACGAAATTGACGATTCGGCCTTTCCCATCCTTCACCGGTGAAATGGAGCATTCAGCGTTGTACAGATTACCGTCCTTGCGCTTATTGATAATGCGTCCGGCCCAGCGCCGGCCGGAGAGCAAAGTCTCCCAAAGATTCTTATAAAATACATTGTCCTGCAGACCGCTTTTCAGGATACGCGGGGTGCGGCCGACCAATTCGTCCAAAGCATAACCGCTGATCTGCTCAAAGGCCGGGTTCGCAAAGGAAATCGTTCCATCCGTGCGCGTCACCACCACGCCCTCACTCGCTTGCCGCACCGCTTCAATTAATTGCTGCATCTCCTGCTCGGCTTGCTTGCGCGCCGTGATATCCGTGGCAATACCGCAAACCGCATAGGGTCGGCCCTCGATGGATAAGATCGGGAATTTTACCGAAATATAAATGTGCGGGCCGTCTTCTTGGGGAACAACTTCTTCCACTTCGATGGAACTTCCTCTCTCAAAAGCGTAGCGATCATGTTGCTGGAACCGCTCTGCATGTTCCGCAGGGAAAAGGTCATAGTCCGATTTTCCGATTACAGCCTGTCTGGTCATATGGAACAGCTCCTCGAAGCGCCGATTGACGGTAATATATCGGCCTTCCAGATCTTTTAAAAATATCACCGTGCCGGACGCGTCTATGATATTTTGAAGTCTGTATTCGCTCTCCCGCAGCTTTTCCTCGGCCTGTTTGCGTTCGGCCAAGTCCCAGGCAAAATCCGCAAACAGAGAAACAATCTTGATGTCGGTTTCCGTATAAGTGCCCGGCTTATTCCCGACACCCAAGATCGCCAAGACCTTATCTTTACGGATTAAAGGCACCACCAGCTCGCGTATCAACGTCGCATGGCCCGGCGGCAACCCCTTTTTATTTGTCAGGGAAGCATAATCATTGTGGATGACCGGTTTGCGCTGGTGCACGCAATCCACCCAGACTCCGGCTTTGGATATTTCATAATGCAAGCCTTGAGCTTCAATTTTACAAAATTTCTGTTTGGTTCTGGTTGACCAGTTCTGGAGCGTCACCGAATTCTGGTCGGTTTCGACAAAATGATAAAAGCCGATGGAACTGCCGGTGAGTTTCTCCACTTCATTAATTGTCTCCTCCATCAGCTCAATTAAGGAATGGTTATCGGCAAATTTATAAAGCCGTGTACGGGCCTTTTCAATTTCCTCTTCACCCATCATTCTGAAACGCGCTTCGCTTTTGTTTACAGCAGCTTGCATTTTCTTTAAACGGCGGTTCATAAAAAACAGCGCAGCAATAAAAACCATCAGGAGCAGCAAAACAACGAGGAGCGCGATTATTTCGATTTGATATTTTCCCCACTCGGCAAAGTGAGAGGAATTAAGGATACAGCCATTTGAATCCATTTAATTTTTTCCGTTTTTTTCCGACAGGTGGATATTGCCGGACCACATCCCGGCCATAGGTCATTGGATGTGCCTGCTCCAGTTGATCTTTTCAGAGGGAAGATGTTTGTATTATACATCAAAAGAAGGAAAAAACAATATGGATGAGTTGGGGAATAATCAGGAAGCCCCCTCGGAATCGGGTTGAGGCGCGAAGTAGGTATTTTTGATGCGAAAATAGTTGCGCATGACAAAGGCCAGGGGCCGGCGGATGGGATAGAGGTTTTTGGGCAAAAAGGTTAAGCGGTTGAGTTTGTCAAAACCTTCGATCATGTCGGCGGCTTCCCAGGCAACGGTGGCGCCCTGCCTTGGGAAATTCCAGGTGTTGAATTTGCGTGCCAGTTCCTCGGTGCGAAATACCGCTTCAAAATACAACGGGCCTTTAAGGTGCAGGGGCTGCATCTGAGAGGCGCAGCGCACGGCCTCGGCCGCGGTGCGGCGCAATTGTTCCCGGCCCGCAGTCAGGTATTGACGGCTTTTTTCACCGGAAGTATAGGTTTCCTTTTTCTTATTAACGACTACTGCCTTGGCCCAGGGCAAGGTCGCCAGGGCCTGAGCCACAGCAATGTCTTCGCCGGAGACGAAGCCGATGGGCATGCCCAGTTCTCCCAGGTACCCGCCGTAAATGTCCATCTCTGCCACCGCTTTGCCGTTTATCCTGAGTTCTGAAAAAATTCCGTAATGGGTATGCGGGAAAAAGGCATCCTGGGTTCCGGAGCCGGCATGAATGGCCACATACAAGACCAGATCAAGGCCGGTGATGTCGCCGAACAGGGAAGGCTTGATATAATGCCCGCCCAGATATTCCGCCCTGGGGTCCAATTTGTTCACCAGACAGTTGAAGCCGACCTCATGGGTATCCTTGACCAAAACCCTGGCGGCGCCGCCATCAAAGGCCCCAGCGACCACCTGATTCACATCCGCGGTCAGACAGGCACGACCGTACTGCCATTCCCGGGTCCCCATGCGGCACTGGCGCATGCGCCAAATGCCGAAACTGCCTTCGATATCCGCAAAAACACCTACATACATGATTGAAACCCTTTATTCCAATTTTCCCAACAAAATCTGCAAATGCCGCCATTCCTTGGGAGTGAAACGCCGGATGAAAGAGCCGTTGATTTCATCAAACAGGGCCAGAAAGGCGGCCTTGTGCTCCTTGGCTTTGGCTGAAAGATAGATGCGCAGGGTGCGGCGGTCGTTACTGTCCGGCCGTCGTTCCACCCAGCCGTCCCGTTCCAGACGGTCGATGAGGCCGGTAGTGGTGGCCCGGTCCGTAACCGTCTTTTCCGCCAATTGACTGGGCTGGGCTCCTTCCAATTCAATCACCGCCATTAAAATGAAAAACTGGGAATGGGTGAGATTGAACTCTGCAATGCGCTCCCGGTAATGGCGGGAGATCTTGCGGCTGAGGGAGCCCAATTGAAAGCAGATGCAATCCTGAAAAGTCATTGCTTATTCCACCCAGGTGGTCAAATTCTCCGCCGGTTCACGTTCCGAGCGGATGTGGTTGGCCGGGAAATCCGGGTCCGGATAACCCAGGGCAATGGCAATGATCAAACGCTTGGATTCCGGAATGCCGGTGTGCTTGCGCACCAGTTCCGGGTATAAAATACCCTGGTCCTCAATGCAGGTGCCCAGGCCGAACTCCTGGGCCGCAAGGCAGATGTTTTGCATGGCCGCGCCGATATCCAACAAAGGACCGGCTTCGGTCAAGGCCTTGTCGCTGACGATGATAACGGCCATGGGCGCATCAAAAAATCGGAAGCCGCGTTCCAGCCACCAAACCCTTTTTTCCTTGTCTTCCCGGGGAATGTCCATGGCTTTGAACAACTGCTTAGCCAGGGCGATCTGGCGTTGTTTGTAAACACTTTCATTGGGCCAGCCCACCACCAGGTGATCGGGCTGCATGGCGGCGCCGCTCCTGAGCTTTTCAACTATCTCGGCCCTGAGATTATTGAGTTTTTCACCGCTTACCACCACGAATTCCCAGGGCTGGGTGTTCATGGCCGAGGGTGCCCGGCAGGCGCTGCTTAAAATTTCCTTGATCACATCCTTTGGCACCGGCTTGGACGTAAACCCCCGGATGCTTTTCCGTTGTTGTATCGCCTCCATCAATTCCATCTTGCCTGCTCCTTTCCTGCTTTCTAAATTTTATTAGCTAGTATAAATATAGTTGGCATACAAATTATAAAAATGCAAACCATTATTGACACATCTTTTACTTTTCGTGTATTTATAGCGTATATCCTATCCGGATTCGTATTCTTCTCCATTCCTGAATAGATTTGCCGTAGTTGTACTTGGCATCCAAAAAGTGATGAGGCCTTGATCGCTGTATCGCGGCTGGAAGCCTCTCCCACAATGCAGGGCGGCGGGAAAATTGTTTACGGTCAAAAAGAAACCAAATCAGGAGTCATCCGGCTCCGAATGAATCTCACGCAAGAGGTGGACGATGAAAAAAGCTCGCTTATTGTTCACTATGTGCTTTGCCATTTTATTATTCAACATTTCCGATTCCTATGCTGAACAACCCTTGACCATCTATTATTTCCCGAGACCGCCGCTCTATATAACCGAGGCGGATGGAAAGGCCGGTGGATTTCTCATCGAGATTGTTAAAAATATCATGAAAGAAGCCGGAGTTCCCCATCTATTCAAAGAAATCCCTACCAAAAGGATATTGATGAATATCCAGCAGGAAGAATATTCATGCGGCATTGGATGGTTTAAGAACCCCGAGCGGGAAAAATTCGCGATTTTCAGTGTGCCGATATACATAGATGGGCCCATCGTTGCCATTTTTAACAAAGAAAAAGCAGGAGCAATAAACCAACCTTTAAGCCTTGAACAATTATTTAAAAGCAAATTGGTTTTGGGAGTTATTGAAGGTTTTTCCTATGGAAGCTGGGTGGATGAAGCTATCACAAAATTCAAGCCCCAGTTAAGCGTGGTGAATGGCGAACAAATACAGCTTATCAAAATGATTTTATTCAATCGGCACGACTACTCGTTGATGGGCATCGAGGAGGCGACTTGGATATTGGCGAATGATCCTGAATTCAAAGCGGAACTAACTATCGTCGGGATAACGGATGCCCCGCCCGGCAACATCCGCTATCTCATGTACAGCAAAGGCGTGGACCAAAAGACTATCCAACGCATTGATCAAGCCATTTCCGCTTTTGTTCGAACAGAGACCTATAAAAGGCTGACCGCTTTTGTCCGGCCGTAAGATATTTATTGACGATATCCAACGACAAGAGCTTCCCTTGTCGATCACATGGCCGAATAGCGCCGGTCGTAGGCAAATCCATCCGCATGTTGGGGGATGAAATACGTTAATTTGGCCTGTTGCATGGATGTCAGATTTTCGAATTTAATGCCGCACTGGCGGATGGTTGAAGGATCATCCGGTGCCAACAGACGACAAGGCGCATCCCACACCAAAGCTGCTTTGATCTTGGGCAGATAAAAACCGCTGTCCGCCAACAGCATATCAAAACTTCTTAAAAGCCCCCCTTCCAGGGGTTTATCCAGATAACAAATCGCGATTCCACCCATGCTGATATCCACGATCTGCCCCACTTTAAAGCGCGGACGCTTGATGATGGCAAAGGCATCTGATGGGACCTTAAACCGGCGATACTTCCGCCGGTCGGTGCTGAAAATTCGGTCTAGAACGACGGTCATTTTTCACCCCCGGCTGGTTGGTTGTTGACGAATAATATGGATCAGGCTAATGATCTTATCAGTCGGAACCTTCCGGTTCAAGGCCGTCTCATGCCGCTGCAGGTCACAGGTGGAATACGGTTGACGCCCGCTGGAAAAAGGGCCGAATTTGTCGGTCAGGTTGATCGCACAGTCAGCGTGGAACCAGGTAGAGACGGCAGAACAATCGCAACAGATCCGATATACTTGACCATACGAAATTCATGCTATAATTTCAAGATAAATAAATTGTTAATGGACAGGGAAAGAGAACCAAGATGGACGAAAAATTGAAAAAAAGCGACGACTGCAATACCAGGATCGACAACCTCACCAATATCCGCGAGAAGCTGCCGGAGGTTACGGAGTCCATTATTCAAAACTGCAACGACAACCAGTGTTATACCCATATCAACGGCGAATCCATTCCCTCGAAAAATTCCGTGATCGAAATCATCGATCGGTTGCGGGACATTATCTTTCCCGGCTATTTCAGCAGCGAAAAACTTGAGCCCATCAACCTGAACTACAGCATGGGCCGCTCGGTCTATATTCTGTTCGACATGCTCTCGGATCAGATCGGTCACAGTGTCCGCCATGACTGCCTGCGCTATGAACAGGAATGCCGGGAATGCACCGAACTCGGGCACCAGCTCGCCCTCTGCTTTCTGGAAAAAATACCGGCCATCCGTATCGCTCTGGCCCTGGATGTGCGGGCCGCCTATGAAGGTGATCCGGCCGCGAAAAGCTACGATGAAATCATCTTCAGCTATCCAGGACTGTATGCCATTACGGTTTACCGCATCGCCCATGAATTATACAAGCTGCAGGTTCCCATGCTGCCCCGCATCATGAGCGAACATGCCCACAGCGTGACCGGCATCGACATCCATCCGGGCGCAACCATCGGCCGGAGTTTCGTCATCGACCACGGCACCGGCGTGGTCATCGGCGAAACCTGCGAAATCGGCAATGATGTGCGCATCTACCAAGGTGTGACCCTGGGCGCCCTTTCCCTGCCCAAGGATGCGGTGGAGGGGCTTAAGGGCAAAAAACGGCATCCCACCATCCAGGACGAGGTCATCATCTATTCCAACGCCACCATCCTGGGGGGCGACACGGTCATCGGCCGGGGTGCGGTCATCGGCGGTAACGTCTGGTTGACCCAGTCGGTTCCACAAGGTACCAAGGTGATTCTGGAAGCGCCGCGCCTGATCTTCACTTAATCTTAAATTAGCTGAATTGAAGCCATGACCGAAAAGGTTTTTACCAAGACGTCGCGCATCCAGGCTCCTCCGGCAACGGTTTTTCAATGGCATGCCCGGCCCGGAGCCCTGGAACGCCTGACCCCGCCCTGGGAATCCATGCGGATCATCCAACGCACCGGTGGGATTCAGACCGGTGCACGGGTCTTTTTCACTCTGAAAACCGGGCCACTCCAAGTCCCCTGGCATGCCGAACACACAGATTACCGGGAAAATGAAATGTTCCGCGACCGGCAGGTGAAAGGACCTTTCCGGCAGTGGATCCACACCCACCGTTTTCGACCGGACGGTGAAAATGTTTGTTTGTTGGAAGACACTATTGCTTACAAATTGCACCTTTCTCCCTTTAGTGATCCGTTTGCCGGCCGGTTTGTCAGGCGCAAGCTGGAACGTATGTTCGCCTATCGACACGAAACCACCCGCCTGGATATTGCCGCCCACCAAGCGGCAGCCTCAGCCGGAAGTCTGCATATACTTATTTCCGGTGCCAGCGGCCTGGTGGGATCAACCTTAATTCCCTTTCTCACAACCGGCGGCCATCAAATTACCCGCCTGGTGCGCCGTGCGCCGATCCCCGGCAACAGTGAGGTTTTTTGGGACCCGGCAGCAAGCAAGCTGGAGCCTAAAGAGCTCCAGGGCGTCGACGCGGTCATTCATCTTGCCGGTGAAAATATCGGCGAAGGGCGCTGGACCCAGGCCAAAAAACGCGAAATTCTGGCCAGTCGTATTCAAGGAACCTCCCTGCTGGCTGAAACCATTGCCGGCCTTGATCCGCCGCCCAAGGTGTTGATCTGCGCCTCGGCCATCGGTTATTACGGTCATCGCGGCGAATGCCTGTTACAGGAAAGCGATCAAGCCGGCAAAGATTATATTTCCATGGTATGTTCGGAATGGGAAAAAGCCGCCCAGCCGGCGATCCAAAAAGGAATTCGGGTGGTGTTCGCCCGGATCGGCATTGCCTTGACCCCTGCCGGGGGGGCCTTAAAAAAACTCCTGCCGGTTTTCAGGATTGGCCTGGGCGGCAAGATTGCCTCGGGCGAGCAATACATGAGTTGGATCAGTATTGATGATGTTATCGGCGCCCTGCACCATCTCGTGATCTGCCCGGATCTGGAAGGCCCGGTGAATCTCACGGCCCCTTTGGCCGTGACCAACGCGGAATTTACCAGAACCATGGCGGATGTGCTTTCCCGTCCGGCCGCTGTTACCGTGCCGGCCTTTGCCGTGAAAATGATGTTTGGAGAAATGGGCAAGGAAGTGCCCCTGTCAAGCACACGGGTGGCGCCCACCCGGCTTTTGGAAAGCGGTTATTGCTTCCGCCATCCAGAGCTTGCCGGCGCCCTTGCCCATGTTTTGGGAATTCAATGATCCATTATTCGGAAATCCACATATGAGCATACTCGCCCGTTCCATATTTCTCAGCCTCATGTCCCTGGCTTTGTTTTTCGGCTTCCTGGAGCACTTTGCTCCGGAAGACTTCCCCTACACATTCGAACGCCTGCATATTTTTTTATTCAACCTTTGCTCCGGCGGAACCATCATCTTGTTCCACACCGAGCAAAAAAAGAATTTTTCTCCGAAGGTAATCACTTTCGCCTGCCTGGCCGTTACCTATGCTGTTCTCGCTTTTCTGCATTTGTATATTCCGGCCATCCTGTTATCCGTCTTGCTGGCATTCATTGTGGAATCCGTGCGCATCCGCCGCTTTGCCTTGTTCCCCACGGATTTTTTCAAACCGACCATACCTATTGCTGAAAAATTCAACCAGGCCTCCCTGCTGTGCCTCTCCATCGGCCTGTTCATCTCCAGTCTGGTGATTCTGAACAATGAATACCTGCATTGGGTTTCTTATAAAAAATTGACCCTGAACACGTTTTTTCTGGGTTTTTCCTTCCCGGTATCCTTGATCACCTTTTCCGTCATTTTCGGCCTGATGAAAAACGAAGATAATGGTTTATCCCGCAGCCTGAAGGAATTCGGCTTCTGGGGCATCAACCTGGGCGTCATCATCTTTTTCATTTTCATTCTGTTTGAAAAATTAGTAGCCCAACTGTTCGTAACCACCATTCTGCTGGGAACCGTGCTGATGATCTTTCTCCTGTACGGCCACCTGGGGATCAAGGCCCAACAGAAGAATTTTCTATCCTCCGGCATCGGCTTTCTGCTCTACACCGCCTTAACCGGCATCCTATACATCATCATGGAGTTCTTCCCGGAAATGTATACCCGGGACAACATCCGCTTCCTGCTCAGCCTGCACAGTTTCGCCTCCTTGTACGGCTGGAATCTGAGTGGCCTTGCCATTATTTGCCGCTATCATGACTTCCCTCTGAAACTGCACAGCCGGGGGGTGATCATATTCCACTGGATCGTGGTCATCATCCTGGCGCCCTTGGGAAAATACTACCTGGCCTTTGCCGTGCTTGCCACGGTGAGTTATATTGCCATGCTGTCTGTGATCTTCTTTAACAAGGGCAATGGCGAGTATAAAAACAATTAGGAATTATGAATTACGAATTAGGAATTGTGGTATTCTATCCATTTATATTTTCGTGAAAACTGCTCAGGTGAATAGTCCGAAGGCTGAAGGCTGAAGATTTTTCGGTTGCCTTAAAACGGCCAAAAACAGCATCTTCCGCGCGGGGCGAATTCCTGTTCGCAGGCGGACAGTTGTCTTGAATATTCCAAGGCACGTCTTTTAACGCTCAGGGCGATCTTTTTCAGTGCGGGCTTGCGTTCATAGGTTTTGGCGTTATAGCCGCCCTGGCCCTCATGGTAGGCCAGATATTGGTGAAAAGCATCATCCGGCGTGATATTACACAGAATACTATTCCGGCGGCAGTACCAGCCGACAAAATCAACGGCATCTTGGAACTCGTCCCGGTCCGCGCCCCAATTGCCGGTTTCATCCTTGTATTTTTCCCAGGTTTCATCCAAGGCCTGGGCATAGCCATAGGCCGTGGAAGGACGGGGGCCCGGAAAAATCCACAAGCAGGTGGTCCGGGGCGGCTTGGCATCGGAAACGAAACGGGACTCCTGGTGCATGATGGCCATCAGCACCGGTATGGGAATACCCCATTTGTTCCCGGCCTCATCCGCCTTGGCGTACCAATCCGGATGTTCACGAAAGATCATGCAAATATCATCCGGATATTGGGGCGGAGGCAGGGAAGCACAGCTTGTAAATAGAAGCAAAATCAAACATGGGACAGAAGCTAGGTGGACAGACTGAAGGCCGAAGACTGAAGGCTTTTCGGTATGAATCATATGATACCCACCAAAACTTCAGATGATGGGAAGACTAAAAGGTTTATTGAGCATTTTGATAATTGGCTTTTTCCTTCAGTCTTCAGCCTTCAGCCTTAACACCTGGTCATTTACAATATTTCTTTCATATTATTTGCGGCAACAGAATCGTAACCGTTGTGCCTCTTTCCTTTTGGCTTTCCACATGAATGGCGCCTTTATAGGCATGAACGATTCCGGAGACGATGGCGAGTCCCATTCCGGCGCTGGGCACGCACTCACAGGTGGTAAAATAGGGATCGAAAATATGATCCATGATTTCTTCGTCCATGCCGCAGCCTGTATCACTCACTTTCAATTTTACATAATGCCCTGGGGCCAGCAACTTGTCCGGCGGGGATGTTTCCGAGGTCAGGTCAAAAGACTCCAGGGAGACTTCGATTGCACCGCCTTTTTCCAGCATGGCCTGGCTGGCATTCGTGCACAGATTGGTGATGATCTGGCGGATTTGGGCGGCATTGGAATTGACCAACAAGCTTTCCGACGGTATCTGTTCTTTGATTTTGATTGTTTTCGGGAGGGTGGCCTTGAATTTCTCGATGGCCTTGCGGATCACGGCCACGATATCCTGGGATTTGCGCGCCTGCTCCTTCAAGCGACTGTAGGCCAAAAGGTCGGTGACAAGATCTTTGGCCCGGTGGATGGCGTTCAGGGCCTCTGTCAAATTCTTGCGGGGAGCGCTGTTTTTGGGCAGATCCAGTTGGGCCATCTCCACATATCCCATGATGGCGACCAGTATCTCATTGAAATCCTGCGCCATGCCGCCGGCCAAAGTCCACAGGGCCTGCATCTTTTTCTCCTGGAGATCCTGAATGTGTTCCACCATGGTTTTTTCAATACCTTTTTTTCTGCCGCCCATTTCCCTGGACTTGTCTTTTCTGGTTTTTTCGACCATGTTCTTTTTCTCCCCCTGTAAAAAAGATTTGGTTATTCCAACTCTTTTCCAATCATGTTTTCACCCGGATATATCTGTCGATCATTCCGGGGCGCTGCCTGTCTGACCGGCGGCCAATACTCCTCATGGGCTTCGCTGCCTTCCAGCGCTGCCTGGGAAGGCTTTTTGTCCTTCATCACCGGATTCTTTCTTACATTCACATCCTTCCTCGGCACACTGAATTCAATGGGTATATTGTTTGGATCAAAAGAATAGATGGACCGAATAAAGCCGTGATCCACTGCCTCGGACACCCAGAAACCGGCGGTTTCCAATTTGTCCTTGAGCTGAAACAAGTCCTCCATTTGTTCCATTTCAAAAGCAACATGATCAAAGGCAAACGGCCCGGCCACGGGTACGCCGTGGTCCTTTTCCGCAATTTTACGGACTTGGGGCCACTCAAAAAAGGCAATCATATCATGATCTGAAATTTCAAAAAAATATTGCCGGTAACCAGGCCGGCCGTACCCCACCACCAGGCGCATACCCAGCAAATCCCGCCAAAAACGGATGGTGGCGTCCATATCATTGGTAGCCATGGCCAGATGATGAATACCGGTGAACTTCATTTTCCATCAGTCTTTAAAAACCAGTTTTCCGCCGATGAACCCGGCGATTCCGGCAGCGGCAAGCATCACCAAATGCAGCAACAGAAACAAAAAGCGGTGCTTGGAACCAGAAAGAGCCGCCATGGGATCCAGAATCCCCCAAAGCACAGCGACGGCGGCGGTTGCCAGCACAACCAGACCACAGACGATTTTAATGATGAAAAAAGTTGTGCGATGGCCGCCGTATTTTCGCTGCCATTCATTATAACCGGCATAGAGCACCAGGGGCATGGCCAGCAATACAACCACCAGATTGTAAAAAGCGGCCATGGCCAAGTTTTGAAAATTCAGCGCCACTGCACCGAAAACAAACAGGACCGACACCGGCAAAACGCCGTTGGGGATATGGGCCGAAATCGGGTGAATATGATGCTTGAGCATTTGTGTTTCCACGAGCTCAAGCATTTTTCCCTTCGCGGTGCCCAATGCTTCTTTGGTTACTGCCGTTTGAGCAGGGGCTTGTTCCTCGATCGCGGTTTGCATCGCCGGATTCTCGGTTTTTTCTGAAATAACTTCCACGAATTTGCTTCGATCCGCTCCGCAAACCGGACATTTCTCAGGCGGCTCCGGGCCGGTATGGATATAGCCGCAAACAGTACATCGCCACTGTTTCATTTTCCCTCCGCAATCATCCAATGGATATATAAAAATTCTCCGATCAGCCTTGATCATCAGTTTCAGCCATCCTCCATCGTGGGAGCGGCTTCCAGCCGCGCTCCGCTCGAAACGAAGACCAAGGCTCCACCGTTTTTTCCATTAAAGACAAACAATCTCTTCAATTTTGTTTTTATGTGTAGCACAATATTTACGTGTTATACAGATCAATTTATGATATTATTCAATTTTCAAACGAAAATAAATAATACCGTCTCGATCAAGCATCTCAAAGGCCTCGGAATACCCGGAGGCACTTTCCCCGGCGCCCAGGAACAAAAAACCACCCGGCTTCATTACGCGCCGCAAGTTGTTATAAAGCTGTTTTTTGAAAATATCCGAGAAATAAATGACAACATTGCGTAAAAAGATAATGTCAAAGGGTCCGAATAACCCGGCCATGGGATCTTTCAGATTGAACTGCTTGAAAGTGATCAAGCGCCTCACTGAATTATTGATGAGCCATTGATTGTTTTCAGGAGTGAAATATTTTCCAATGTAATGATTGGGCAAACCGCGCCCCATGGACAAGCTGTCATAGCGTCCGTTTTGGGCAAGGGCAAGGGCCTGGGCGGAGATATCCGTTGCCAGAATCTGGGTGTAGGCCGCAAGATTTCCCCCTGGAAGACCATCGTGTTCCAGGATGCTCATGGCGATGGAATAGGGTTCCTGGCCGGTGGAACAGGCCGCCGACCAGATTTTGAGGGTTTGCTGCTTGCCGGCCCTGATGGAATCCTGGTATAATGGAAGCACTTGCCCGGCGAATATTTCAAAGGGTTTTCGATCGCGAAACCACAAGGTTTCATTGGTGGTGATGGCATCGATGATGCTTTGGAAAAAAGCACTATGAACCGAGGCGGTTTTGGTCATCAGATAAAATTGGCCGAAAGAAATACACCGGGCGTCTTTTACCAATCCCGACAACCGTGTTTCCAACAAATATTTTTTATTGTCCGGCAAAAGAATGCCGCAACGGTCATGGAGTAGCTCTCTGAATAGTGCAAATTCCTGTGCTGCGATGGTCAGGGTCATTCAAGTTCTGGAATGAAAATTAGGTTAATTTAAAAAACAGTTCAAGATTATATAGGGAATACCCTATTGGATGTCAAAGGCATTTTAACCAAAAACCGAATCAAGGTAAGCCTTGAGCATCGTTGCGGCTATTCGCCCCTGGGGGAGCGGCTTACAGCAGCGATTCAGCCGGAGCGATGACCAGGACCTGAAAGGAAAATCCATGACGGAAATAGAGCGAAAAGCGGTTGATGTGATCATTGTGGGTGGTGGTCCGGCCGGTTTGTTTGCAGCCTATTATCTGGCCGAGCACTCGGACTGCCGAGTGCTTCTGATTGAAAAAGGCAAGCCCCCCCTGAAACGCAAATGCCCCATCAGCGACAAATCCAACTGCATAAAATGCAGGCCGTGCAACATTCTCTCCGGCATCGGCGGCGCCGGGTTGTTTTCCGATGGAAAACTGAACTACATCCATAAACTCGGGAAAACCGACCTGACCCAATTCATGCCCATCTCTGCGGCCAAGGCCCTGATTGATGAAACCGAACAGATCTTCAAACGCTTCGGCATGCAAGGCGCCACTTATCCCACAGACATGGAAAAGGCCGGCCAGGTGCGCAAAAATGCCAAAATCTACGGAATCGACTTGCTGATCATCAAACAGACCCATTTGGGGAGCGATATGTTGCCGGACCATATCGCCGCCATGACCGACCATATCAAATCCAAAGGCGTAGTGATCCATACCTCGGAAGAAGTACGCGATATCATCCTAACGAATGGCCGGGTGAACGGAGTCGTTACCAACAAGCGCGAATATTCGGCCGGATATGTCATCATGGCCCCGGGTCGCGTGGGCGCCAACTGGATCGGCAATCTGGCCGGCCGGTACGGCATAGGCCTGACCCAGCGGGGCATCGAAGTGGGGGTGCGGGTGGAGGTGCACAATGACATCATGCAGGATTTATGCGAAATCATCTATGATCCGACCTTCTTCATCCAAACCGGCAAATATGACGATGAAACCCGGACTTTTTGCACCAACCAGAAAGGTTTTGTCACCCTGGAAAATTATGCTGATTTTGTCTGCGTCAACGGCCACGCCTATCGCAACCGCAAATCGGAAAACACCAATTTTGCATTTCTTTCCAAGGTGGTTCTCACCGAGCCGGTAACGGACAACCAGGCCTACGGCGAAGCCATCGGCAACCTGGCCTCCCTTATCGGCGGCGGCAAACCGATTCTACAGCGCTTCGGCGATCTGAAACGCGGCCGCCGCAGCACCTGGAACCGCATCAAGAAGGGCTATATCGAACCAAGCCTGAAGGATGTGGTTTGCGGCGACATTGCCATGGCCCTGCCGGAACGGATTCTCACCAACCTTTGCGACGGCCTGGACAAGCTCAACCGCGTGGTGCCGGGAGTATCCAACGATGAAACCCTGCTGTACGCCCCGGAAATCAAATTCTTCGCCACCCAACTGGAAACCTCCAATACTTTGGAAACCAAAATCAAAGGCATGTTCGTGGCCGGCGACGGCCCCGGTGTGGCCGGCAATATCGTTTCCGCCGCCGCCACCGGCCTGATGCCGGCCAAAGCGATCATCGAAAGATCATCCAAATCCTAGGGCGAAAAATTTAACTCATCGCCCACAATTTACGATTTTTATCTTTAAGACTATCCGCCATTGGCGGATGGTATAGGATGATGGCATGCAAAATCCAGTTGACCTCACGAACACAATAAGGCAAAGCCATCAATCCGAAAGGCATGTCTGATCTGTTTCCCACCGGCCTCGGAGGTTCGCTGTGCTGGAAGATGTCTCTCGCCAAGGCGCCAAGAACGCCAAGAAAAGCTTTCAATACAGTTTTCGGGCCAGGATCTTGGTTATGGGTGCTGTTTAGCGGAAAATAAAAGCCCTTTTGCGAGCTTTGCGTCTTTGCGAGAGAAAATATTTAGGAAGCGGGGCTTTCCGGGCAATGGGTTCCCAAGCTGGGGCTTGGGAATCAGCGAATTCTCGAAAAAGCGTAAAGTGGACCAATTTTCCACTTTTCGATGGAGTTCGGAGATGCGGCCGGATTCCAATTGGGAATGGGCAGATTTTTGAAATGATGCTGATTGTAAAATATTTTGACAATCAGCATAAATGGATATAACCTTACGACATGATTGCCCGGGATACGGAAAACACCATACGGACTCTCTTGCACGGATTCCCCATGATCACCTTGACAGGACCCCGTCAGTCAGGAAAAACGACGCTTGCCAGGAGGATTTTCAAGGGTCGTCCCTATTCCTCCCTGGAAGAGCCGGATTTGCGCTTGGCGGCCAAGGAGGACCCACGTTCATTTCTGGGGCGCTTTCCGGACGGAGCTGTGTTGGATGAAGTGCAACGTTGTCCGGATTTGCTCTCCTATCTTCAGACCTTTGTGGATGCCGATGGCCGCATGGGGCTTTATATCCTGACCGGTTCCCAGCAATTCGGTCTCATGTCGGGCATAGCTCAGTCCCTGGCAGGAAGGACCGCCTTTGTGGAACTGCTGCCGTTGTCGTTGACAGAACTTATCCGATCCGGCAAGCTCCTGCCGACAGCCGATGCCATGCTGCTGACCGGGTGCTATCCGGCCCTGTATGATCGGCAACTATCGCCGGCCGCCTGGTTCAGCGCTTATGTCGCGGCCTATGTGGAGCGGGATGTTCGTTACATGCTCAAAATCCAGGAATTGGAAACCTTCCAACGCTTTGTGCGACTTTGCGCCGGCCGGACCGGGCAGTTGCTTAATCTGTCTTCCCTTGCAACCGAATGCGGTATTACGCACAACACTGCCAAGGCCTGGATTTCGGTGCTGGAAGCCAGCTATCTGGTTTTCCTGCTGCGCCCTCATCATGCCAACTTCAATAAGCGGCTGGTGAAAACCCCCAAACTGTATTTTTTCGATACCGGCCTAATTGCCTGGCTATTGGGGATCAGGACATCGGAACAGATGGAAACCCATCCGTTACGAGGCAATATTTTCGAGACGCTTATCGTTTCGGAACTGATGAAATCACTATTCAACCGAGGCGAAAAACCCTTGTTCTCCTTCTGGCGGGACAGCAATGGAAATGAGGTTGATCTGATCGTCGAGCAGGCAGAAGGCCTGATACCCATTGAAATCAAGTCGGGCAGGACTCTTTCGCCAGATTCTTTTGCCGGCCTGGAGAAATGGTGCTCCCTGGCCGGACCTCGGGCAGTGCGTCCTGCATTGATTTACGGCGGCTGCGATTCTTATGAGCACCGGACGATAAAAGTTCTGGGCTGGCGGGATGCCGAAAAAGCTCTCGAATGACAACCTTCCTGCCTCAGGGCAATCATTTGTCAAAAATTAATGCCGCCCATTCGGGGCCAAGTTTACATGCGATTGCCTGTTTAGCTCCGTCTACACTCATTGACATACAATCCGATGTGTAATACGATGTGTAAAAATGGAGGCGTTCATGGCAACCAATTTAGCAATCGATGATAAACTATTACTCGAAGCATTAGAGATCAGCGGGCTGAAAACAAAAAAAGACACTGTCAACCTGGCTCTCAAGGAGTTCGTTGATAGGCGTAAACAGATGGAAATAATAAATATTTTTGGGAAAATGGATCCGGACCCCGATTATGACTATAAAAAAGGAAGAACTCGTTGAAGGTCCTTGTTGACACGCCTATATGGTCTTACGCACTTCGTTCCCAGAATAAAGAATACCGATCCGCGGTCGCAGTGCTAACCTCTCTTATTCAGGATCAGAGAGCCATAATAATCGGACCTATTAGACAAGAAATCCTTTCCGGCTATAGCGAATTAAATAGGTTTCGAATAGTAAAAGAAAAACTATCATCTTTTAAAAACACACCTATCTTAGACGCTGATTATGAACTTGCCGCAGAATTCAGCAATAAATGCCGAAAAAAAGGAATCCAAGGATCACTTATTGATTTATTGATTTGTGCAGTGGTTAATAGAATCGATGTTCCAATTTTTACCAATGACAAGGACTTTGAGCGTTATCAAAAGATAATACCCATCAAGTTGTTTAAAATCAGATGATTTTCACAAGAAGAGGGATTATCGAAAATGTCTATGGACTCTCCATCCCATATTGCTGCAGTATCTGACGATACTCTTTTGAAGTTTTAAAAACCCGCAAGGCTTGTGAGAATTTTTGAGCAAGTTGTTCATGCCCTTCTTTTTTTGCAAAGGCTAAATAATTTCCACCCCGGCAATAATATGCATTGGGAATGATCCGAATCTGATCTGAAACACCCATTTTTTTCGCAGTATAAAAACCGACCGCATCCACTTCGATCAGGAAATCAATCCGATCCAACAGCAGTTTGTTGAAATTCTGATCCAAACGGGGTACCCGGTCTGCTTTTTTCATGAACGGGGAATTGTCTATTTCTTCACAATAGCTGTATCCCAATAGCGCCCCGGCTCGCAGCTCATTCAAATCCTGCAAACCGGTAAAGGCAACCTCTTTCTCTTTTTTGATGAAGAAAACGGTAATCCCCTCGGAAACAAATTCATCAGGAAAAAAAAGGAAGGCTTTTCGTTCCGGTGTAATACTTGCACCCAGGATTGCATCTGCTTCCCGATTTTCCATCATCAGCAGGCATCTTTTCCATGGATATTCCTTCAAATTAATGGGGATTTTCAATTGGTCAAATACCGCCTTGATAATATCCACATCTGTGCCGGTAATCTGTTGCCCCTCATTGATCGTGAATGGCGGCCATGGGTCGATGACGATCTGAAGTGTTTCCTGGGCTTGAAGCTGAAAGGGTGAGAGGTATAAAAGGATCAATCCTGCCAATGAGGCAATTAACTTTTTCAAAGCTTCACCTCCTAAACTCAAGTAAAAAGAAAAGCTATTATTATCCCCACCGTGGCCAGGAAATCCTGTATTTTCGTACAAAATCCACCGGATGATAGGATAGTTTGGCCTTGCGCAGGCCTTCATCGTCCAGGTCCTGCTCACGGTTGACTATGGTGACGTCCTTTTGTGTAGCGACAAAGGCTTGGTTGATGGCTTGATAGACTCCTTTGATTTCCGGTTTTCCTTTTTCAAAATGGATCAGCAGCGTATCCGCCGTCATGCGCTCGCCTACTGTATAGGCCGCCATTTCACCATCCACCAGGAGCGCACCGCCCATTACATTCTTCAATTCTTCCCAGGCGGTCAAGACCCTTTCAATGGCGCGGTTTTCCGCAGCCAGGATTTCGTTGGATTCGCAATCCCGCCAATCACACCAAGTATTTTGCATGGCCCGGGCTGCGTTAATGGTATCCCGATCCAGACTCCGGTATGCATGGGCGTATTGGACAGTGAACTGCTTCACCAGATTCTTTTTTTTATGGTAGCGGTTGCCGGAAAGTTCCCTTAGGGATGCAGCTTCATAAAGGTAGTCCCAATGTCCCCTGCTCTCCTCCACTGCTATTGCATTGCCCGTTATCTGTTGCCAATACCGGACCAGCATCTCCGGCACTCGCACAAAGAGCCTGCTCTCCCCGGTGGAATTCCCAAGGTACTGCTTCCAATCAATTCCCTTCCAGCTTCCCACCGGCGCCCAGAAGCAAATCTCCGGTTTGGATTGGCGAATCCAAACCAGCCCGTCCTCAAAGGCCCACTCCAGGCCGTATTCATCCGCCCAAGCCCAGAGATTGACAAAACTGTAATCCGAGGCTTTTTGTGGGCAAACTGCAAGCAAATCCAAATAATCATCTTGCCGCGCCAGTGAGATCGTCTCAAAACGCAATGCCACTTCTTTGTCTGTTTGTTTAACCTGTATTTCGTTTTTCGTGACTTTCGTGGTTTTCGTGGCTACCCGTCCTCCCTTGCCTCCTGCAAATACTGCTTGATTTTCCCTTCCTCGCGCAATTTTTTCAAGCCCCTATTGAACTTGATCATCATCTGCGCATTATGGGGATTTTTTCTCGTCAGCAACAGATATAAAGGATCACTCCGAAGGGGACGATCATGGTGGGTGAATTGTTGAACTTCATTGGGCTGAAAATTTTTCCGGAGCATGGAATAACCCACATAAATATCCAGGGGGAAAATCTCAATCCGATGGTTGAGCAGCTTCATTAAATTCTGCTCATCCTTGGGAATCCTTTCCACACGGATAAGGCCTTTTTTTTCCGCTATCTCAAAAGCCTCGCCGTAATTATATTCCAGTGTGCCGCCGATCTTTATTTTTTGAAGATCCGCCACTGTGCTCCAGTCAAAAGCATAACTTTTCAAATGAAAAAAAACATAATTTGAATCAATCACCGGATCACTCAAAAAAAAAGCAGCCTCACGCTCCGGGCTGTGCAGCCAAACCGCCGAGCCGTCCCATTCCCCGATTTCCGCCAAGACAAAAGAGCGTTTCCATGGAAAAAAGCCGTATTCCACCTGAATTCCTTCCAAAGCAAAGGCCTCGGTCACAATGCGTGAGACGACGCCATAATGCGGCAAGGATTCGGAAAGATACGGAGGCCATTCCCCGTTGGTGATGCGGATTTTTTCCTCCGCCCAAGCGCAAAAAGTGCTCGCAGCAATAATGTACACCCACAAGATCCACACCAAAAGTCTTTTCATGGCTTTTTTTGTCCGCTTTTTTCCATTTTGGATATGGCCGCTGATGAGATTCAAAAGAAGTGGCAATAATTGGGGTTATTTTATCCAAAGGATGCCTTGGTGTCAATTTCAATATTCCGAGTTCCGCGTCCGGCACTCCGCATCAGGGCAATCGCATGTAGTTTTTTTCGGGGTCGGGGTCGGTATCGGGATCGGTAT
>DYJD01000007.1 GCA_020723325.1 Desulfosudis oleivorans
CGACCCCGAGAGGTTGGATGGCAGCGACAAAACCCAAACACTCACGAATCGCTTTATCTTGGCGAGCAATAGTATTCGCTGGGTGAAATATTGGCAATTAATGGTTGCACATTCCGCGCCAAGTTTACATGCGATTCCCCTGCCGGCTCCCCACTGCGCGCTTTCTATTCTATATCAGATATAGTATAATGCATTCGTAATGGTGAATTTAACCTTTGCCATTATCGGCCGATCTTAGTTGTTAGAAGCGGCTTTTCAATGACTTCTAAGGACAAGGAGGCATATGGGCCGGTTGATCGATTTCTCAAAATATGTGACCGAAAGACGGATTAACCAGAACCCTTCCGATCTTTCCAGCCTGCTCAAACAGGCCGTGCTGCTGCGCAGCCAGCGCGCCGTAAAACGGGAAGGCATCCAAATCACCAACATCGGCAAGCTGAAAACCCTTTTCGAGGCGGGCATTGCCGACATTCTGATCCGCCGTCGCCATGTGGATTCGGATTTTTTCCTTTGCGGCAATTATATTTCCGCGCTGCTCAGCAGCGTGGTCAATGAGACCCCCAAAAGCTGGTTTGTAATTGATTTCATTACGGAAGGGCTTGAAACCAACAACCCCCGGCGCATTCAGGAAGGCGCCAATGTCTGCTTTCTCATTTGCACGGTCTTCAAGGAGCGCAGCGAACTGCGCGCCATGCGTTATGAGGATTACGAAAAACTGGGCATGGGTTTGTATTACCAGTATTATGACCAGACCGGCGCTGAAATCGGCTACCATATGAGTCGGCAATACCGCATCATGGTCACGGTGACGGATGAATGCATCCGCACCATTTGAAGCGCGATGCTGTTCTGCTCTTACCGCTCCTTCCGCCGGGCGCTGATCAGGGAAGCAGTTGTTACCGCCAGTAAAATGATTCCACCGCCGATGAGGGTATGGACCCCCGGGGCTTCCCCAATGGCGAAAAACACCCATACAGGATTAAAGACCGGCTCAATGACGGCAATGAGGTTGGCGGAAACCGCCGAAACCCGCTTGATGGCAATGGAAAATAAAATCGCCGACAGTCCGATCTGAACAACCCCCAGCACCAAGATGGCGGCGACGGATTTGAAGGTGACATGGGGCAAGGGAAAAAACAGCGATAAAACAATGCATATCCCGGCCGTGAACCAGTGGGACAGCAAAATGGATTCCAGGGGCGAGCCGTCTTTCTGCATGCGCATGAATACAAAATAAAAACTGAAAGTGACCGCCGACAGAATGGCCAGCAGGTTGCCGAACAGCCTTCCGCCGCCGAGTTCGTCGATGAACATGACGATCATGCCGACGACTACCAAAGGAAACGCGGCCATATGCTCCAGACGCGGCCGTTCCTTCAGGATGGCGGCACCAATGAAGAAAGTTAATACCGGCGCGATATACTGCAACAGGATGGCATTGGCCGCGGTGGTGGTTTTATTGGCGGAAACAAATAAAAGCATGGTCCCGGCATTGGCCACGGCCGCGGCGGTCTGGGCAAAAGAAAAATGGATCAGCGGGCGTTTCAAGTAAATCAGGATGACCAAGGAGGCGATGAAACTGCGCAGGCCGGCAATGGCAATGGGGTTCCAGTCGATTACCTTGATGAACAACCCGGCAATGCTCCAGAGAAACGCCGTGGCCGCCATTGCCAGAATACCCACGAGGGGACTCGATTTTTCCTTCACAGCCATTCAGCCCCGCCTGAAATCCCAGCCACTGATACCATCTCCGATCTTTCCCAGTTATAGCGGGTCATATCCACCCTGCCTTCCTCATCAAAGCACACCCCTTCCGCCTCCAGCATGGCCCGCTGAATCAGGTCCCCGTCCCCGCCGCCGGCCCTGGGGCTGATCCGGCCCTGGCTGTTGATCACCCGATGCCAGGGGACATCCGTGTCATAGGGCAAGGCCGCCATGGCATATCCCACCATCCGGGCCGTTGCCACACCTGAGATCTGCGCCACCCGGCCATAGGAAGCCACCCGTCCCGCCGGAATCCGGCGAACGATGGCATAAATCCTCTGGTAACGTGACTCCCCAGGATCATTCCTGATTTGACTAGGTATTCTCTTCATTTTGCAGCCATGCCGGTCATCTCAATATTCCTGTTGACATATGCAATGAAATACGATTTTTACAAATCATGTGGCGCCGAACCATAGCACAATTATTTTCTTCAACCAATCATCATAATGGAAATGAAAACAAATTTGTTGGTCGGTATTTTAATTTGTCTGAGCCTGATTGGTATGGCAATGGATTCATTCTCAATGGAAATGGACACCAGGAAACTGCCGATTATTTATTCCGAGGATTATAATATATCCTTTTTGGGTTTGGAAAAGCTGCATCCCTTTGATTCCAAGAAATACGGCCGCGTCTTTAAACTCCTGAACGAAAAGCGGGGCCTGACCTTGTTTCAATTCCATCAGCCTGCACCGGTATCCGATGCCGACCTCCTGCAGATCCATACCCATGCTTATTTGCACTCGCTTTCGGATTCAGCCACGGCGGCCCGCATAGCGGAGATGCCCCTGCTGGGATACGCCCCCAATTTCATCATCCAAAAATGCCTGCTGAAACCCATGCGCTACGCCACGGGCGGCAGCATTCGGGGGATTGATCTGGCCTTGAGCCATGGCTGGGCCATCAATCTTTCGGGCGGTTACCACCATGCCAAAGCCGATTCCGGCGAAGGCTTCTGCTTTTTTGCGGATATCCCGCTGGCTGTAAAAAACCTGCATGAAACCCACCCGGACTTTCAAGTTTTAATCGTGGACCTGGACGCCCATCAAGGCAACGGCGTGGCTGCCATCCTGCATGCCGACCAGCGCGTGCATATTTTCGACGTCTACAACTCCCAAATCTACCCCAATGACAAGACGGCAGAAAGTTATGTGCAATACAAATACCCGGTGCCGGCGTACATCCGGGATGACGACTATCTATCGATCATCGAGCAGGAACTGCCCAAGGCCATCGAATCGTCCAAGGCCGATTTCATCATATACAATGCCGGTACGGATATCTTTGAGGAGGACCCACTAGGCGCCATGGGGGTCAGCCAGGCAGGCATCATCCGCAGGGACCAAATCGTTTTTCAAGAAGCCCTTAAAAGAAAGATTCCGATCTTGATGTTGCTGTCCGGCGGCTATACCCAGAAGAGCGCCATTATCATCGCGGACTCCATCAACAATCTCCTTGAAAAAACGCTGCCATTCTCCAATTAGGCGTTGTCGCAAGTTTCACTTTTCGGTTTTCATGAAACTTGTGACAATCCGCTCATAAGATCCGTCGCGTTTCATTTCCGCCAAGGCTGTGTTGAACCGGACCAGCAGATCGGTTTTTTGAGATATTTTAGCAAAGACCAGATAGGTTTCATTGACGGCCACAGGCCGGCTCAATGCTTCGATTTTGGTCTGATAGTTGTTCTGTTGAATCAATCGGGCCGCGGCAAGATCAATGGCGATTACGCCAGCGACTCTGTCCAACAGCAGCTTCTTGAAATTGGCATCATCATTGCCGACTTCTTCCACTGTAAACAAACCTGCCCGCCGGGCTTGATCGAATTCATTGCCATAACTCCAGCCGCGGATGATCCCGATATTTTTACCCTTTAGATCAGTGAGTGCTTGGAACTCGATGTTTTTACCTTTTCGGATATACAGCAGCAACTTTTCAACGTATATCGGATCCGAATAATCAAATATTTTCAAGCGCTCCGAATTTTTATAAATGCCGCCGATACCGGCTTTTGCGGTTTCGCCCATGGCCAAGGCCCTTTTCCAGGGGTAGGCATTGATAGCTGCCTGTGAGCCTAAACGCTGGAACACCGCTTGAATTAAGCTGGGATACAGCCCTTGGGCCTCACCTTTTTCCTGAAACATAAAAGGCGGGTTGGCGTTGTCCACGGTAATGAGAACTGCTTCGTCAACACATAGGCCCGTACTTGCAAAAGCCAGACAAAGCAGCACATAAGCGATGGTCTGAATGAATTTCATATCCCCTTTGTTTGTCGGTGCCTTCAACCCCAATAATTTTAATCAGGCAATTTTACCTTGATCTTCAAACAAGTCGGCTTTATGAATATCGAAACGGCTTTTTTTAGATGGTTTCTTCATTTTCTATACCAAAAAGCGATTAACATCAACAGGAATAGACAACGTGTGGCAAAAATTGGCATGGCTGGCCCTGGCAGGGGCGCTGGGAACTTTATCCCGCTTTGGGTTGAGCGGATTGGTGCAGCGAGTTTGCGGTGAATGCTTTCCCTGGGGCACCCTCAGCGTCAACTGCATCGGTTGTTTTTGTTTCGGCCTGGTCTGGTCCTTGGCAGAAGAACGCCTTTTCATATCCGGTGAGACCCGGTTCATCATACTTACCGGCTTCATGGGCGCCTTCACCACCTTTTCCACTTTTGCCTTTGAAACCGGTCAGCAGTTGCGGGATTCCCAGGTGCTGACCGCCCTGGCCAATATCGCCGCCCATAACTTCATCGGCCTGGGTCTGCTGTTTGCAGGGCTCATGCTCGGTCGTTCCTTATAAAGGAAGGTGTCATGAAACTACCATCCGAAGCGGAATTGCTGCGTATTTTTATCGGTGAAAGCGACAAACATCACGGCCGGCCGCTGTATGAAGCCATTGTGGAAGAGGCGCGGCGCCGGGGGCTTGCCGGCGCCACCGTGCTCCGCGGCACCCTCGGGTTCGGCGCCAACAGCCGCATCCATACTGCCAAGATATTGCGTTTATCCGAGGACCTGCCCCTGGTCATCGAAATCGTGGATACTCCGCAAAAAATAAAGGACTTCCTCCCGGATCTGGACAACATGATTACAGAGGGCCTCGTGACCCTTGAAAAAGTGCGGATCTTCTGTTACCGTCACAGCAATCTGGAATGATAATGCCATAGGTCTTGATCATTTGTTTGCCCATCGTCCGCCCCATTTGTTCTATTTGCTCCTGTTCCTGAGCGCTCCGGTATTCTTGCCCATATCCGAGTGCCGCGCCTTGGATGCGAATAAAATCGTCGTCGTGGCCAACCGTTCCGCCGCCGACAGTCTTGCGCTTGCAAACTACTACATGCAGAAACGGGGGATTCCGGCTCAAAACCTCTTTGTCATTGAGGCCGCTGATAAAGAACATTGCAGCCGGGAGGAGTATGTCCAATCAATCGCTCTGCCCATCCGCAAATTCCTTGCGGACCAAGACCCCATGAAAATCCACTTCCAAGGCATCCTCAGCATGTACGGCGTCCCCCTGACCATCTCCGATTCGGGATTGGGTTTGAAGGAACAGGCCAAATTGGTGGAACTGCGTGGGAAAGCGCGGCTCCTGCGGTTGCGAGTAGAAAAAAGCAAACCCGCGGACATGGGCGAAAATCAAGCCCTAAAAAAGGAACTGGATCAAATTGAAACCCGGATTGCCGATATTTCAAGCCAGGAGAACAGCGCTGCCGTGGACTCCGAAATCGCCCTGGTCCGTGAAAAGGACTATCCTTTGGCCAGTTGGGTACCCAATCCCTTGTGTCTGGCCTATATCGGCAAGAAACCGGCGGGCATGCCCGCCGGCGCCCTCATGGTTTCCCGTTTGGACGGTCCCACCCCTGGAATTGTGCGGCGCATGATCGACGACAGTTTGGCGGCCGAAAAGAAAGGCCTCCAGGGCAAGAAAGCCTATTTCGATGCCAGATGGCCGGACCCCGGCAACAAAGAGCTTTCCGGCTATGCTTTTTATGACCGTTCCATTCACCGGGCCATCGGACCGGTTGGGGAACCCTATGTCTAGGCTTTTCCCCCGCCGGATGTCTTTTTCAAGCTCCTCCTGGACGGCCGCCTGACCCTGGCGGAAGCCTTTGCCTTGAGCAGTCCTTTCTTGTCCTGGAAGATTATTCTTATCGGTGATCCCCTTTATCGGCCCTTTAAATCAGATTCCCCTTGACAGAAAAACCCTGCTTTAATATGAAAGCCTGAAAAAGTGGTGAAGGGCTTCAGGTGCTCCATTTGGGAGTGAAAAGGGAAACCGGCGCCAATCCGGTACGGTCCCGCCGCTGTGATCGGGGACGAACCTCGCAAGATGTCACTGCTGTGTTGAAGCGCAGCGGGAAGACGCGAGCTGTAGAATAATCCGAAAGTCAGAAGACCTGCCTGGGGCTGTGGAAAGATAAAGGGAAATGGTAAATCCCCAAGCGTATATGCGCTTGGGGATTTTTTTATTTTAAGGTGCAAAAATGCAAGCCGCCGTATTGACTAAGCCGGGACAAATGCTGATGCAAGATCTGCCCCAGCCGGAATGCCCGGAAGGCGGCGTATTGGTGGCGGTCAGGGCTTGCGGCATCTGCTCGGCCGACGCCGGCATGGTGCGACACGGGCATCGCAGCCTCACATACCCGCGCATTTTGGGGCATGAAATCGTGGGCGTCATCCAGGAATCCCGGCACAAAAATTTTCCACCCGGCACGGCTGTGCAGATCGCCCCCGGCCTATTCTGCGGCTGCTGCCGCGCCTGCCTGGCCGGCGCCGACCATCGCTGCGGGCATATCGAAATCTTCGGCTTCACCCGCAACGGGGGATTCGCGGAATTTGTAGCCGTGCCCCTGGAAGGCGCCTTGCGCGGAAGCGTCCAGCCTATTCCGGACGGCTTGGATTTCGCCGTGGCCTGCCTGGCCGAGCCCTTGGCCTGCTGTATCAACGCCCAGGACAAACTTGGCATCACCCCCCAGGATACGGTTTGCATCCTGGGGGCCGGCCCCTTGGGCCTGCTGCACGCTTTGCTGGCCCGCGGCCGCAATGCCGAAAACATCATTATCTGCGACCCCAGGGCTGAAAGACGGAGGCGCGCCCGGGCCTTTGGCCTGGAAATCGTGCTGGATACCACGGAAGATTCCTTTCCGGCCACTATTTTTGAAAGCACCCAAGGCCGGGGGGTGGATGTCCTGATTTTGGCCAGCCGGGATGCGGCCCTGGACGATCATCTGCTGCGGCTGGCAGCCGGCGGCGGACGTGTGTCTGTTTTCAGCGGCCTGGCGCCGGCCCTAAACACCCGGCCCCTGAATCTGAATGAGCTCCATTACCGCGAGCTGAGCCTTTGCGGCGCTTACGGCTGTTCCAAGGGCCACAACCAAAAGGCCCTGGAATTCATCTCGCAAAACCATCATGTGGACTGGGCCGCCTTGATCACCCGGCGCGGTCCCCTATCCCAAATTCAAGATTGCTTCCATCTTCTGAAGCAGGAAAACGCTTTTAAAACCATTGTGGAGGTTACCCCATGAACACAGCCATGAAAGCCTTCGGCCATCTCATCAACCGCCTGATGGCCGGAGAATCCTTGTCCAAGGAGGAATCCCGTCTGGCCCTGCTGCAGATCCTGAACAACGAGGTCACTGAAATCCAGCAGGGTGCTTTTCTTGCGGCCATAACGGCCAAAGGTCCGGTTCCGGAGGAAATCGCCGGCGTCTGGCAAGCCATTTATGAAGTGGACACGGCCGCGGCCGCGCCCCAAACCCCAACTCCCCTGGTGGACAATTGCGGCACGGGCATGGATGCCTTCAAGTCCTTTAACATCAGCACCGCCGCCGCTGTGGTTGCCGCCGCCGGCGGTGTACCCATGGCCCGCCATGGGGCCAGGGCCATTACTTCCCGTTGCGGCACTGTGGATCTGTGTGAAGCCTTGGGCGTGGATGTGGAATGCCCGGTGGGAACAGTGACCGCCAGCATTGAAAAAGCCAATATCGGCCTTTTCAACGGCATGAGCCCGACCATTCACCCCCAGGCACTTTTTCGCATCCTATCCCAGATGGGCTTTGGCAGCATCCTGAACATTGCCGCTTCCCTGGCCAATCCCGCCCGGCCATTGCTGGGTGTTAGGGGTGTTTATGCCGCCGATATGGTTGTTCCCGTTGCCCGGACCATGCAGGCCATTGGTTTTGCAAAAGCCATGGTCTTTCATGGTTCCGGGATAAACGGCAGCGGCGGAATGGATGAACTGTCGCCCCTGGGTAATAGCCTGGTAGCTGAACTGACTGCCGACGGCCATATCCGCACTGATACCATCCACCCTTCTGATCTCGGCCTGAATCTCAACGCCTCCATGGACGCCATCGCCGCCGGGACCGACGCCCAAAGCGAAGCCCTGCGCTTGTTGCGGATTTTCAGCGGGCAAGATCGCGGCCCGCTGTTTGAAACCATCTGCCTCAACGCCGCCCCGATTTTTTACATTGCCGGTGGGGCCCCGGATCTGAAATCCGGCCTGGAAAAAGCCCGCGACCTCATTGACAGGGGCCGGGCCCTTGACTGCCTGCAGCAATGGGTGGCAACCCAAAACATTGACCCTGCCGCCGGCCAGGCCCGTTTAACCCAACTTCTGACCCAGATCGACCACCATGGATAAACCCGCATGTCGTCTATATTTAATAAAAATTGAAAGAATTCCACAATTCATAATTCGTAATTCATAATTCATAATTGTTTTTCCGGAGGTTTTATGAAATCCACCCCATCCAGCCTAAACCAAATCATCACGGCCATCGGCCCTATTTCCAACGACTGGCTGCAAAAAGCCCGCAGCCGTACCGCCCAACTACTAATGCCCCCCAGGGCCTTGGGACACCTGCACGACATTTCCGAGCGCTTGTGCGCCATCGGCCAGACCCTCACCCCCGGCATGGACCGCAAGGCCTTTCTGGTCATGGCCGGTGATCACGGCGTGGCGGCCGAGGGTGTCAGCGCCTTTCCCCAGGAGGTCACCGGTGAAATGATCCGCTCCTTTTTGCGGGGCGGGGCCGGCATCAATGTATTGGCGGCCCAAGTCAAGGCGGAAGTTTTCGTGGTGGATATGGGGATTGTGCCCCATCTTAATCCCGTTGACCTGCAAGGCGGTGAAAGACTGGCTGTTGTAAAAATCGCGGCCGGCACCCGCAATTTTACCAAAGGACCGGCCATGTCGCGGCCGGAAGCGGAAAAATCCGTGCTGGCCGGTTTTCAGCAAGCCGCGGCCCTCTTTGACAAGGGCATTGAGATTCTCGGTACCGGTGATATGGGCATTGCCAATACAACCCCCTCGGCCGCCATCGGCATGGTCCTCACCGGTGCCGGCCCGGATCAAATGGTGGGCCGGGGCACCGGCGTGAATGACCAAGGCCTTTTGCGCAAAAAAGACGCCATCCGGCGCGGCCTTGAAATCAACCGCCCCGACAAATCGGATCCATTGGATGTGCTGGCCAAAATCGGCGGCTTTGAAATCGGCGGCATTGCCGGCGCGATTCTGGCAGCCGCCGGTTACGGCAAGCCGGTGGTGGTGGACGGTTTCATTTCCACGGCCGGCGCTCTCATTGCCCAGGCCCTTTGTCCCACGGCGGTTGATTATATGTTTGCCGGCCACTGTTCCGAGGAGCCCGGTCACCGCATCATGCTGAGCCATTTGGGGCTCAGGCCCATTCTGGATCTCGGCCTGCGCCTGGGTGAAGGCACCGGCGCGGCCCTGGCCATGGGCATCATGGAAGGTGCCGTGCGGATTTTCCGCGACATGGCCACCTTTGCCGAGGCCGGGGTTTCCGGTGCCGGCTCCTGAAAACAAGGACCAAGGCCGAAAATAATTGATATGATAATTGCGATCGGGTTTTTCCATGCTTCCAGCTCGGGGTCGCTATCGGTATCGGAATCGGTATCGAGTTTTTTCATTTTTTTCGATACCGATACCGATAGCGATACCGATAGCGACCCCGAGAGATTGGATGGCAGAGACAAAACTCCATCACCAACGAATCGCTTTGTTTTGGTGGGCAATCGTATTCGCTGGATGAAGTGTCGGTAATTAATGGCGGCATATTCCGCGCCAAGTTTGCATGCGATTCTCCTGGTCTTCCCAACTTGCGAGCTTGCTTTTCCACGTCAAATAGCATAGATTTTCCCTAACACAATACTCCGAAATACGAATTGCAAAACGTTTCCATCACAACCGATATCAGTTCCAATGGGAAACGAAACAAATGCAAAAACCCCTTGTTCTGATCGTCGAAGACGATGATATGATTGCCGGCCGCATTGCCGAAACCCTGGGAGGAGCGGGATATCCGACGGCCGTAACCGATACCGGCGAAGAAGCCGTGCGCCTGGTGCGGGAAAGCAACCCCGGTCTGGTGTTGATGGATATCTGGCTCAAAGGGACCATGGACGGAATCCAGGCAGCCGGCTGCATCCGCGAACATGGGGATATGCCGCTGATTTATCTCACCGCCTATATGGATGATGCCCTTATTCAACGGGCAAAGCAAACCAGGCCCCAGGCCTATCTCATGAAACCCTTCAGGCCCAGAGAACTGCTCGCCACCGTGGAGGTTAGTCTGCATCGACATTTGCTTGAAAAGCAACAGCGCGAACTGGAAAGTCGCATTCAATACATCCAAAAAATGAAAAGCCTGGGTACCATGGCCGGAGCCATCGCCCATCATTTCAACAACATTCTGTTGGTCATCCTGGGGAATGCCGAGATGATCCTGGAAATCGCCGAACCGGATCCGCCCTTCCGGCACAATGTTGAAGAAATCCGGACAGCCTGCAATAAGGCAAAAGAAATCACCACCCAAATTCTTGCCTGCACCGGCCATTTCCCCACAATGCCCGTTGCCGTGGATCTGAAATCGATCATTCGGGAAATCGGGCCGGTGTTGGAGTTATATCTGCCCCAAGGAAGCGTCATACAATACAATCTGCCCCCTGGAGTCGGTTTCATCAACGCCGATGCCGGCCAGATTAAACAAGTGGTCATGAATCTGGTGATCAATGCCGTGGAATCCCTTGGAAATAAAAGCGGCGCCATCACTATAAGCACCGGCGAAATGGATGCGGATCACGCCTTTCTGACCACTGTCCGTCCGAATAATGACTTGCCCGCAGGCCGCTATGCTTTTTTGGAAGTTGCCGATAACGGCTGCGGTATGGATGCGAACACGCTAAACCAGATTTTCGATCCGTTTTTCACCACCAAACTGTTCGGTCGCGGCCTGGGTTTGTCCGCCGTCCAGGGAATTGTGGGCAATTATTGTGGTGGAATCAAAGTCCAAAGCCGCCCTCAGGTGGGCACGACCATCACCATCCTGTTTCCCAAAATCGTGCGGCAGCAGTAGCGATGGAATTTATTAATTGTTTTTCTTGACCCTTGCCGGCCGGCCATGTAATATGTGGGCCAATTAGTGTAATCGAAACAGCAATTGGGAAGACGGCAATGCGGCAATTCAACATAAAAATCACGGCAAGATACTGGTGGTGGCGCACCTTGCGGCTCATGCCCGACGGTTGAACCACCTCTTGAATTATCATTAGTTAGGAAATTTAAAAACCGCGGGCAGGAAAAACCCGCGGTTTTTGTTTTATCAAGGCCGCGGGAATAATTGAAGCGGCCTTTTTTCATTTATTAAGGAGGAGAACATGTTGATCGTCATGAACAAAAACGCAACCCAGGCGACCATCGACGCGGTGGTGGCGGCCATCGAAAAACGCGGCTACATTGCCCGTCCCATTGAAGGCGGAGAAAGGGTTTCCATCGGCATTCTGCATAACAAGGGCTCGGTGGACGCCTCCCATTTCAGCGCCCTGCCCGGGGTCAAGGAAGTCATCCCCGTGACCCGGCCGTATAAACTCGTCAGCCGGGAAGTCCAGCCCTTCAACACCATCATCCAGGTGGGGGATATCCGCATCGGCCAAGGCACCCTCACCATGATGGCCGGACCCTGTGCAGTTGAAAGCGAAACCCAGGTCATGACCATTGCCGAACAGGTGAAAAAGGCCGGTGCCGTCATCTTCCGGGGCGGGGCTTTCAAGCCGCGCACATCGCCCTATTCCTTCCAGGGTCTGGGCGAAGCCGGGCTGAAAATCCTGGCCAAGGTGCGCGAAAATTTCGGCCTGCCCGTGATCACGGAAGTCATGGATGACGAATCCTTCAGCCTGGTGGAAGCCTATGCGGATATTATTCAGATCGGCACCCGCAACATGCAGAACTTCTCCCTGCTGCGCCGGGCCGGACGGTCTGCCAAGCCGGTCATGTTAAAGCGCGGCATGGCCGCCACCATCGATGAATGGCTCATGGCCGCGGAATACATCCTGGAAGAAGGCAACACCCAGGTCATCTTGTGCGAGCGGGGTGTGCGCACCTTTGTCAACCATAGCCGCAACACCCTGGACATCTCGGCCATCCCGGTGGTGCGCCGGGAAAGTCATCTGCCCATCCTGGTGGACCCCAGCCATGCCGCCGGCATCCGCGACCAGGTCCTGCCCCTGAGCCTGGCAGCCGTGGCCGCCGGTGCCCACGGTCTGATCGTGGAAGTGCATCACAAACCCGAGGATGCCATGAGCGACGGGGCCCAGTCCCTTTATCCCTCCCAATTCCAATACCTGTGCCGCAAAGTGGAAGCCATGGCACGCTTCCTTTCGGAAAACGGGGAACCCCCGGCCGGAGGCGTTCAGTGAAAACCGTTACGATTCAGGGCCGCAACAACATATCCCGCCTGCTGGTGGGCGAAAAACTGGAAAAGCTGGCGCACCATCTGCCCAAGACCGGCAAATGCATCATCATCACCGACGGGAATGTGCTGCGCCACCATGGCGAGCGCTTTCCCAAGGCCGACCTCATCACCATCGGCCTTGGGGAAGGCAGCAAGACCCTTGAGACCGTCCGCGGTATTTATGAAAACCTGATCCGACTGAATGCCGACCGTTCCACCTTTCTGCTGGGCATCGGCGGCGGCATTGTCTGCGACATCACCGGTTTTGCCGCTTCCACCTTCATGCGCGGCCTGTCCTTTGGTTTTGCCGCCACCACCCTCCTGGCCCAGGTGGATGCCAGCGTTGGCGGGAAAAATGGCGTCAACCTGTATGGTTACAAGAACATGATCGGGGTTTTCAACCAGCCCGACTTTGTCATTTGTGATCCGGATCTGCTCCACACCTTGCCGCAAAGCGAAATCCGTGGCGGCCTGGCCGAGATCATCAAACACGCCGTCATTGCCGATCCCGATCTTTTTGATTTTCTGGAGGCCCGCCGTGAACAGGTCCTGAACCTTGAGCGGGAAACCATCATGCGCCTGGTCCATGACTCGGTGATCATCAAGTCTCAAGTGGTCAACCAGGATGAAACCGAAAAGGGCCGGCGCCGCATCCTGAATTTCGGCCATACCCTGGGCCATGCAGTGGAAAAAACCATGGGCCTGTCCCATGGCGAAGCCGTGGCTTTCGGCATGACCGTGGCAGCAACCCTCTCGGTGCAAAAAGGGCTGCTGTCCCAGGCGGCTTGTGACCGCATCATTAACCTGATCGCCGCCTGCGGCCTGCCTGTCCGGCTGACCATGGATCTCGACCAGGTGTTGCCGGCCCTGCAAAAAGACAAAAAACGCAGCGGTGAATCCATTCATTTTGTGCTGTTGGAGGACATCGGCCGGGCTGTTGTTCTGGAAGTGGGTATGACGGAACTAGAAACAGCAATTAAACTCGAATATCGAAATCCGAAATTCGAAACAAATTCAAAATGCTAATTACCAAAACAAAATGCTGTCATTTTATGATCGAATAATATTCCAAAGCTGTTTTATTTGAATTTTGGTAATTCGAATTTGTTTCGTATTTCGATATTCGGATTTCGGGTTTCGTTGACGGGCCAAGACGATGGTCAAGATCTTTTTTCACTTGTCCGGGGTTTAAAAATCAGATAGAGACGACTCTATGATTGCTATAATTTGCTGCAAACCCCGGCCTTGACAGGCAGTCATGGACGGAATCAAGCTTAGCCTTTTTAAAAGGAGGGGCATGTCCGATTCGCAATGCTTTTTCACGATTGTTCGGGAAACAACCTGCCCTTTTTACCGGACAGGTGACATATTCCAGCTCACCGGCCTGGCCCTGGCCCCGCCGGCTTCAAAGCCCGCCTGCATCATTCTGGCAAGCGACATTCGCCGCCTGGAATCCCAAGCAGGCGGCATTATTGATCTGAATATGTTTGATTGCAGCGGTTGCAGCGGCTCTGTGGGTCTTGCCGTTCATCACGCCCGGCCCCGGGAAGATCTGCCGGAACAGGAAAAAACCATTGGCAACATTGTGGGGATTTTAAGCGGCTTTTCCATGTTCAGCAGTCTCGACCCCCATCAGATCCGCGATCTTTTGGGCTTTATCCGCCTCGCCCAATATGAATGCGGCCAGGATATTGTCAAAATCGGCGAGCCCGGCCGGAATCTTTACATCATCCTGGCCGGCCAGGTGGAAGTGCGGGACAAGGACGGCAGGCGCATCACCCTGCTGGAAAAAGGCGAGGTTTTCGGCGAGATGAGCCTCTTGAGCGGCGAGCCGGTGAATGCCACCATTCACGTTACAACCCCCACCAAGGTATTGTATTTCCACAGCCGTGATTTCAGCAAGGTCCTGCATAAATATCCACCGCTGCAACTGTACCTCGCCAAACTGCTCACCAAGCGGCTGGCCCGCACCACCAGTACAATCTTGGAGGAATCCGGCGCGGGCTTGAGTGGGAGCCTTTCGGAAACACCGCCGCCGGAACTGCTCCAAACCATCAACATCAACCAGAAAACCGGTGTGCTCTCGTTAAAGCTGAACAACGGCACGGCCCGCATTTCCTTTAGGGACGGCAACATCATCCGGGCTTCCTACGGCAACAAGGAAGACAAAGGCGCCTTTTTTGAAATCCTGAAAGCCAATGACGGCCGTTTTTATTTTCACCCGGAAATCCCGCCAGAGGAAAAAACCCATCCGGAAATCGGCCATTTCATGTGTTTGCTCATGGAAGGGGTCAGCCGCATGGATGAAGAAAAAGGAATCGGAAAATAAGCCCATGTCTCAAACCCAGGACTATACTTTCAATACCAAAGAACGTTTACTCCTCAAATTCGGCATGCCCCTGGTGGCGCGCCTGATCCGCCTCTGGAATCAGAGCTGCCGCACCACCATCATCCATTCCAGTCCGGAAGAAAAAGCCCTGATTCGGGATCAAGGCGGCTGCATCTATGCCACCTGGCACCAGCGCATGTTTTACTTCTTCCATTACTTCGGGCCCCAGAAGATCATCATGATGATCAGCCAAAGCAAGGACGGCGAATTTGCCACGGCCGTGGCCCGCCATCTTGGTTTTGACGCCGTGCGCGGCAGCACCAACCGCGGGGCTAAAAGCGCCATGCTGACCCTCATCCGCCGGCTCCGCAAATCCGGCACCAGCGCCGGCATGATGGTGGACGGGTCCCAGGGTCCGGCCCGCATTCTGAAAATGGGCACCATCCACCTGGCCCGGGCCGTGGGCAAACCGGTCATCCCGGTGGTATGCGGCGCCCGTCGCAAAATCGTCTTCAAAAGTTGGGACCGCTATTTTCTGCCCATGCCTTTTACCGAAATGGTGATCCTCCACGGCACCCCCCGCCTGGTTCCTTCCCGGGCCACAAACGCCGAATGTGAAGCCATCCGCCTGAAAATCGAAGAAGAAATGAACTACCTGGCCGACCTCTGCGACCTCTGGTGGGGCGGGAAACCCGTGGGCAAGCCCGGCTATGATCTTCCCGCTGGAGATGCGGGGTAGCTGTCGCTCCCCCGGCTTTTATCCAGTATCCCGGATACTACTGCTTTTGCTCTTCCATCCAACCTCTCGGGGTCAGAATCGGTATCGGTATCGGTATCGGTATCGGGATCGGTATCGAGTTTTTTTTCTTTTTTTTTCCGACCCCGATACCGATTCCGACCCCGACCCCGAGAAGCCCTACATGTGTTCCCCCTGAACCTGGGGCAAGCCGGCCTTGCGCAGGAGCAAATTCCAATCCTCGTTCACCATATTCTGAATCTCGCTGAGATCCTGGTCGGAAAGGTGCTTGAAGCGGCCCTGCAGCTTGAAATACTCCCGCACGAGATAACCCTTGGGACTCAGATTAATGGTGTATTTGACCCCGTTTTCCACTTCATACAAGGGAAAAATATTGGTCTGAACCGCCATGCGGGCGATTTTCACGGACAGTTCCGAGGGGATGCGCCAGCCGGTGGGGCAGCTTGCGAAAATATGCAGGAAACGGGAACCTTTGATGGCCTTGGCCTTGGCCACCTTGGCCATCAGATCCTGGGGGTAGGCGATGCTGGCCGTGGCCGCATAGGGGATGCGGTGGGCCACCAGGGCCTCCACAATGTTCTTTTTACGCATCCGCTTCCATTCCCGGCCGGGAGTGGTGGTGGTCCAGGCCCCGTAAGGGGTGGAGGAACTGCGCTGGACCCCGGTGTTCATGTAGGCTTCGTTGTCATAGCACACATAGATGAAATCCTCATTGCGCTCCACAGCGCCGCTCAGGGCCTGGAAGCCGATGTCGAAAGTGCCGCCGTCGCCGGCCCAGGTCACCACCGTGGTCTGGGTGTCGCCTTTCATGTCTAGGGCCGCGCGCACACCGCTGGCCACGGCCCCGCCGGTTTCAAAAGCCGTATGGATCAGGGGGATGCGCAGGGAGGACATGGGGTAAGAGCCGGCGATGATGGACCAGCAGCAGGCCGGCATGACCATGATGGCCTGGTTCCCCAGGGCCTGCAGAAAAAAACGCATGGCAATGGCTGCGCCGCACCCGGCGCAACCCACATGGCCGGAAACCATGTGTTCGTGATCATGATTTGGGGCCTGCAAGCTGCACCTCTTGAAGTCCGATCCAGATGCTCTCCGGATCCGGACGTTTTAGGGTTTTAAGCCGGGTAAGGATTTCCCCGAGGGATTCCAGCGTAACATCCCGGCCGCCCAAACCGGCGATGAAACCGAATACCGGCGGCCGCCGCGCAAGACCGTACAAGGCCGCCCGCACTTCCTGGGCAAAGATCCCGCCGGCGCCAAAGGAAAAATTGCGGTCGATCACCCCCACCTTACGGGCATTTTTCAAATAACCGCGCACCGCCTCGACCGGAAAGGGCCTGAAGAGTTTGACCTTGAGCACCCCGATTTTTTCCCCTTGGGCCCTTTGATCCAAAACAAATTGCCGGCTGGTGCTGGTGATGGTGCCGGAGGTCACCAGAATGATTTCGGCGTCTTGGCATAAAAAAGGCTCCACCGCCCCGTACCTGCGGCCGAAGATCCGTTCAAAATCCCCTTCGAACTTTTCCAGCTCGCTGAGGGCAGCCTGCATGACCAGATGGATCTGGTAGCGCATTTCCATATAAATATTGGGAGGCGACAATTGATTCAGGGCGCAGGGATTGGCAGGATCCAGTTGAATGCGGGGGATGATGGGCGGCAAGAACTCATCCACCTGGGCCTGGGAGGGAATGTCCACCGGCTCGTAGGTATGGGAGAGAAAAAAGGCATCCAGGACCACCATCACCGGCAGGTTGACGGCTTCCGCCAATCGAAAGGCCAGCAGGGTGGTGTCCAGCACCTCCTGACCGGTTTCACAATACAGTTGGATCCAACCCGTGTCCCGTTGGGAAAGGCTGTCGGTCTGGTCGGCCCAGATATTCCAACCCGGGGCCAGGGCGCGGTTGACTTCGGCCATGACAATGGGCAGCCTGGCGCCGGAAGACCAATGCAGCAACTCATGCATGAGGGCCAGTCCCTGGGATGAGGTGGCCGTAAAGGTGCGCATACCCGTGCTGGCCGCGCCGATCATCACCGCCAGGGCCGAATGCTCGCTTTCGACTCTCAGGAAACGGGCCTTGATGGTGCCGTCGGCACAATAGTCGGAAAGGCGCTCCACGATATGGGTCTGGGGCGTGATGGGATAGGCGGAGATAACTTGCACCTTGGCCAGTCGCACAGCCTCGGCCACGGCATGACTGCCTTCCAGCACCTGCTTCATGAATCTTGCTCCTCCTCCAGCACCATGGCGTTGCGCGGGCATTCCACCACACAAATGCCGCAGCCTTTGCAATAGTCATAGTCAATGCGGCGGCCGCGCTTGGAATCCTCTTGTCGGACCGCCAGATCCGGGCAGAAAAGCCGGCAGTTGTCGCACTGGTTGCAGAGCCCGCAATTGAAGCAGCGTTCCGCCTCCCGGATGGCCATGCCGGCGGATATTTTCAGGTCGATTTCCGCAAAGGAGGCCACCCGCTCCGCTTGCAGCAGGCGCGGCTGAATCATGCGTGGCGCGTATTGGAAATGATCAATATTGATCTCTTCATAGGCCACCACATGGGAACTGCGGTTGAGGCGCTCGCCTTTTAGAAAGGCTTCCATGGAAAGACTGCCCCCCGGCCCCACAGCCGCCGCGGCCAGGGTCTCGGCCACGGCAGCCGTACCGCCGGTAAGGAGCACATGCAAGGCCATGGCCCCTTCCTTGGCCGAAGCCACGGCATGCACCACGCTCTGAATCTCCGTCACCGGATCACCGCAATAAACCACCGGAACGGAATTCGCCCCTTGGGTGAGCACCGCCTGGCGCAGTTTCAGATGGGAAACCGCCCCTGCTTCCGGAACATGCCAGGGTTCGGCCGCTTCAAATCCAATGGCTTTGAAAACCTGATCCACGGTCAACTCCCGGATGCGGTTTTCATCCGGCACTACCCGCATGCGACCGTCAGCGCCCATTGCACCGATCTTCATCTGCTGCAGGGTCAGACGCAGACCATTCCCTTCTTTTTCAATACGGATGGGCGCATACAGCTCGAGCAATTCAACCCCCTCCAGGAGGGCCAGCTCGATTTCCTCGGCAAAAGCCGGCATGTCCTCCCGCCGGCGGCGGTAGATGATCATGGCTCGCGCCCCCAGTCTTCGCAGGCAGCGGGCCACATCCACGGCCGTGTTCCCGCCGCCGATGACCGCCGCCGTGCCCTGGAATCCCGGCCCACCGCCCTGGGCAACGGAACAAAGGAAGGCAAGACCTTCGGAAATGCCGGGCAGGTCCTCCCCCGGAATTCTCAAAAGGGGCATGCGCTGCGCCCCGCAGGCCATGAAAACCGCCCCATAGGTTTCTCCGGCGGAGTGCAAAAAGTCGCGGCCCACAGCCTGACCGCAATAAATGGAAACGCCGCTGTTCCTGATGCGCTCGATTTCAGGTTGAAGGGCGGCAAGGGGCAGCCGATAGCGGGGCAGGCCCCAGCGCAGGATTCCACCGGGTTCCGGCAGGGCTTCAAACACATGACAGTCATAACCCAGCAAATGCAGAAAATGAGCCGCGGCCAGGCCGGCCGGTCCTGCCCCCACCACTGCGATTCTTTTTCCTGTGAACGCCATGGGTTCAATGCCGGAAGTCAGCTTGTAGCGCTGGGCCGTATCCGCCACAAAGCGTTCCAGGGCACGGATGGAAACCGCTTCGTCAAAGCGCCCGCGATTGCAGACCTTTTCACAAGGATGAAAGCAGATCCGGCCGCACACCGCCGGAAAGGGGTTTTCCACCAGGATGGTATCCCAGGCTTCCTTGAAAAAGCCTTGGGTGTTCAACATTTGAATCCGGCCGATGTCTTCCGCCGCAGGGCAGGCCACGCTGCAAGGCGCGGTTTTTTCATAATAGCGCGGCATCAAATAACGCCACGAGCCGGTTTTGTTGCTTTCCGAAGTAGTATAGGATCTTGAGATCAACAACCGCTCGGGCAACCGGATTGAATTATTCTTGGCTTTCATGGCTCACTATCCGAGATCCCACATCTCAATTTCAAATCTCAAATCTCAAATCTCAAATCTCAAATTTCAAATCTCAAATCTCAAATCCCTCCACCGCCAGATAAGCATCCTTGGCCGCCTGAACATTTTTTTCCACCTGATCCGGAACCTCCTCCTGGATGGCTTTGACGACAGCTTCCATGGGCGGCATGCCCAAAACCCTGGCAAAGGCCCCCATCATGGCCGTGTTTAAAATGGGATGGGTCCTGGTTCCCAGACCGTTATCCCGGGCGATGCGGGTGGCATCCACCCAGGCCGGCCGAAAGGCGCTGTTCCAATGGTCCCCTTTTGGGACTGCCGGGGCATTGATGAGGATATAACCGCCCTTCTTCATCCCTTTGGACACATCCACCGCCTGCAGGATGGAACGATCCATGACCACCACATGATCCGGATGATAAACATTTGTCCGAATGAGGATTTCCTGTTTGTCCAGGCGCAGATAGGCCTCCACCGGCGCCCCCCGGCGCTCCACGCCGAACAGGGGAAAACTCTGCACATAATAACCGGCTTTGAAAAAGGCATTGGCCAGCAGAATGGAAGCCACCACTGTGCCCTGGCCGCCGCGGCCGTGAAAACGAATCTCCAACATAAAATAAAGCAATTATGAATTATGAATTACGAATTTGGAATTGTGGTATTCTGTCAATTTGGACTTGCTCATTTTTTCGTCCATCCTTTCATAGTGGGAGCGGCTTCCGGTCGCGATTCGGCCGAAACCATGAGCAAGACCGTCAATTTTTTTTGAAATCGTGTTGGATGACAGCATACCCCCCTTGCCAAAAAACAATTATGAATTACGAATTAGGAATTAGGAATTGTGGTATTCTACCAATTTTTATTTGGAAAAACTTGCTTTGTGACAGTATATCGCCTTACTATTTATTCATTGATAGAATTCCTCAATTCATAATTCGTAATTCCTAATTCCTAATTGCTTTTTCAACTGTGGAATACGACCACAACAGCCCGGGCCGACTCTTCCCCCACGCAGCGGAAGCTGTGGGCAATGTCGGATTCAAAATAGATGCTGTCCCCGGGGTTGAGGACATGCACCTGGTCCACGCTACGGAATTCCAGGGTTCCTTCCAGCACATGCAAAAATTCCTCACCCTTGTGACTGACGAAAATCATGTCGGCGGTGTCCAGTTTGGGAAACTCGACGATAAAAGGCTCCATGTGTTTGTTGGTTTTTTTGGCTTCCAGGGTTTCATAGATATAATTGACTTCCCCTTGCTGATGATGGGGCCGTCGTTCGATCCTTACCCGTTCATGCTTGCGGGTGACGGCGATCTTTTCGCTGCCCGCAGTGTCCTGGAAAAAATAGACCATACCCACTTGCAGGGCTGTGGCCAGCGTCAACAGAGTAGCCACGGGAGGAATGATTTCGTGGTTTTCGATCTGCCTGAGCATTTCCTGGGGCAGACCGGTTTTGGCTGTCATATCCTGCAGGGTATAACGATGTTTCTGCCGAAGTTCCTTGATTTTGTCGCCGATGCGAAAAGCCTTGACTGCCAGACCGTCCATGTGTTGCTCGTTCATCGGACCTCCTTGCGCGGAAACTACTGGTCAACCGATTTCCGGAAACGATATTGCACGGTTTATCAGGTTGGTTGGTTTTGTTTCCAAGGATACGAAATGATGGTTCAGTATGGCAGGACCTGTCCGGGATGTCAAGACGGCTATACTTCCGAATCAGGGCAATCGCATCTGCTTTTCGGGGTCGGGGTCGCTATCGGTATCGGGGTCGTTTTTTTTTCGATACCGATTCCGACCCCGATACCGACCCCGAAAAAGCACCATACAGTTCCCCTACCCCCTAATTTAAAGTTGTTTTTCAAGCCGTATCAGGTATGATATTTTGTTCAAAACTAAGGACAGATCCAAAATCAAACAAAGGAGCAACCCATGGAACCAGAAGTTCTTTTTGAGGTGGAAAATCAAGTGGCCCTGATCACCCTCAACCGGCCCCAGCGGCATAATGCCATCAACCAAAAATTGCTGTGTCTGTTATATGACCATATGGAAACCGTTACCGCCGACGACGGAATCCGGGCCGCCGTTATCACCGGCGCCGGTAAATCCTTTTGTTCCGGAATCGATCTGGAAGCGGCCATGACCGAAAACCTGTTCAATCCCAGAAACGACGGCCGGGACTTGCCGGATATTTTCCGGGCCTGCACCAAACCCTTGATCGGCGCCGTCAACGGCCATGCCATCACCGGCGGATTTGAAATCGCCTTGAACTGTGATTTTTTAATTGCTTCGGAAGCGGCCTTTTTCACCGACACCCATGCCAAGGTGGGGATCCATCCGGGTTGGGGCATGACCCAGTTGTTGCAGCAAGCCGTAGGTCAGCGCCGGGCCCGCCAGATGTCCTTCACCTGCCGGCCCATTTCCGCCCTGCGCGCCCTGGAGTGGGGGCTGGTGAACGAGGTGATGGCCCCGGAAATGCTGCTTCCCAGAGCCAAACAGATCGCCGCCGACATTTGCGCGGTGAAACAGGACATACTGCGGGACATTCACGATCTGATCGACTTCCGCAACAGCACGCCCCTCACGGAAGCATATGCCCGTGAGCGTGAAGGATTCAGGGCCTTTACCGGAAAGCTGTTCAAGGCTTGAATTCGCTGAAAAGGAAGAAGTATTCATGGTCCGCATTGAAAATTTAACCAAAAGCTTCGGCAGCCGGATTCTACTGGATGACATCAGCTTCACCATCAATTCCCGGGAGCGCATCGGCCTGGTGGGCCGCAACGGCCACGGCAAGACCACCTTTTTACGCCTGTTGATGGGTGAAGAGGAGCCGGACAAAGGCAGCATTCAAATCCCCAGGCAGTATCGCATCGGTCATGTGAAACAAACCCTGGATTTCAAGTCCGATACGGTGCTGGCGGAATGTATGCTCGACCTGCCGGCCTCTGAAAAGGGCAATACCTGGAAAGCGGAAAAAATCCTGGCCGGGCTGGGTTTCTCCCTGACGGATATGCAGCGGCCGCCCTATGAATTTTCCGGCGGATATCAAGTGCGCTTGAATCTGGCCAAGGTGCTGGTTTCGGAGCCGGATCTCCTGCTGCTGGACGAGCCCACCAATTATCTAGACATCACGGCCATCCGCTGGATTGAGCGTTTTCTAGTGAGCTGGCCCCATGAGTTGATGCTTATCACCCATGACCGCGGCTTCATGGACCAGGTGGTGACCCATACGGCTGGAATCCACCGCCTGAAAGTCCGCAAGATTCCGGGTGATACCGGCAAATATTACGCCCAGATGGCCCAGGAAGAGGAGGTATATGAAAAAACCAGGGTGAATGACGAGCGGCGCCGGAAGGAGATCGAGCTGTTCATCAGCCGCTTCCGGGCCAAAGCCCGTCTGGCCAACATGGTCCAGTCGCGCATCAAGACCCTTTCCAAGCTGGAAAAGCAGGACAAGCTGGAAAAAGTCCGCACCCTTGATTTTTCCTTCCGCAGCAAACCTTACAAGGGTAAGACCGTGCTGACCTTGCGCGACATAGGATTCGGCTATGAGCCGCAACAACCCTTGTTCAGCGGCTTGAATGCCGTGATCCAAAGCCAGGACCGGGTGGGGGTCATCGGCCGCAACGGCAAAGGCAAGACCACCCTGTTGAAACTCCTGGCCGGTGATTTTCAGCCCAACAGCGGTGCTGTGATTTACAATCCAGGGGTGGAGGCCGGCTTTTTCGACCAGACCCGCTCGGATCGTCTGGATGAAACCAAGACCGTGGAAGAAGAAATCCTTTACACCCATGCGGATATCGACCGCCTCACCGCCCGCAACATTTGCGGCGCCATGATGTTCTCCGGGGACGAGGCCCTCAAGAAAATCGCCGTGCTTTCCGGTGGTGAAAAAAGCCGGGTCATGCTGGGCAAGCTGCTGGTGACGCCGGTGAATCTGTTGCTGCTGGATGAGCCCACCAACCACCTGGACATGGAATCCTGCGACGCCCTGCTGGCGGCCATCGATAATTTCGACGGCGCCGTGGTGATGGTCACCCACAATGAAATGTTTCTGCATGCCCTGGCCAAGCGCCTGATCGTGTTTCAGGATGACCAGGCGGTTGTCTTTGATGGCGGTTATCAGGAATTTCTGGACAAGGACGGCTGGGGCGAGGCCGGTGTTGAAGAAAAAACCGGCTCAATGGTAACGACGGAGACTGTTCCGGAAACCGAAGCGGGCAAACTCAGCAAGAAAGAGTTGCGGCGGCGAAGGTCGGAAATCACGGCCCTGCGTTCCCGGGTGTTGAAACCCCTGGAACAAGACATCCGCAAGACAGAAGAAGCCATCACCGCCCTGGAAACGGAATTGGCCGAATACCATGCTGAGATGCAGGCTGCTTCCCAGGCCGGGGACGGCAAACGCATCGTGGCTTTGTCCCAAAATATTCATCGCTGCCAGACCGACATTGATCGTCATTATGACGACCTTGCCCGACTCACGGAAAAATATGATTATGAACGCCTGGCGCTGGACCGGCAATTGGGGGTGGAGGCCGCGGAATTGCAGGATTCCTGAGATCCGGCCTGAAGTTTTGGTCTTGATCACCCTTTCGGCTGTCTCCCGTTGTGGGAGCGGCTTCCAGCCGCGATAAGGCTGGAACGATCATCAAGACCGGAATTTTAGAACACTTGCTCAAAAAGCCGGACCTATTCAATTGACATGCCCCACTAATTAACGTTATAAATTAAAGTGGATGGTAAGCGTTCTGAAAAGCTTAAATCACTTGTCTTTTGATGGAAAACTCTTTCATGCCCGATAAAAAAGAAAATTTCCAATTAATCTGGGGTATCGCCCTGACCCTGGCCGGTTTGGGAGTATATTGGCGCATCCCCCAGGTCATGCCTCGCCTGGCTGAAATCGAATATTTCTCCTCAGGTCTTTTTGTTGTTCGCTTTTGTTTTTATCTGATGGGAACGATCCTCCTGGCAGGGGGTCTGCGCAAGATTTATCGGTATTACCGCCGTCCGGACAATAATCAAGGATGAAACCATGATCACCGACCCACTCACCAAGAATCCGTCTGATGTGCAAGATCTGAAATCCGAGGTCGAATACCGCCAAAAAGCCCAGGCCTTGAATAAAAAAATCTTTGCCGCATCCAATCTGGATGAGATCATTGTCGACCTCCAGAGCGAGATTATCGAATTGTTCGACTCGGAACGACTAACGATTTATTACGTCGACGGCATCAAGCGGGAGCTGGTTTCGCGCTTCAAGTCCGGGGATGAGATTTCCGAAATTCGTGTGCCCCTGGCCCCTTCCAGCATTGTCGGCTATTCGTCTTACCGGCAGAAACTGCTCAATATCAAAGATGTATATGATGACGAAGAGCTGAAGAGCATTGACCCCACGCTCCATTTTGATCGCAGTTGGGATGAACGCACCGGTCTGCGCACCCGGCAGGTGCTGGTGGTGCCCATCATCTTCAAGAAAATGCTGCTGGGCGCCATTCAGTTGATCAACCGCAAAGACAACACGCCTTTTACGGCCCTGGATGAAAAAAATCTCAAGGAACTCTCCGAAACCATGGGGATCGGTTTGTTCAATCAAAAAAGGATGGCCTCGGCCCGGAGCGGCAGAAAGAACAAATACGATTACCTGCTGGAAAACCACATCCTGACCCAGAAGGAACTGAAGAAGATCGTCCTCACGGCCCGGGAAAAACGCATGACCCCGGAAGAAGTGATGGTGGCGGAATACAAAATCCAGAAAAAGGACATTCTGGATTCCCTTAGTCGTTATTACAATGTGCCCTTTACTCTGTTCAACAAAAACCACCCCATTCCAGGGGATCTGTTGACCGGCCTGAAAGTGCCCTTCATGAAAAACAATGTCTGGGTGCCCCTCAAGACCGAAGACAACCAGGTGGTCATTGCCATCGACGATCCCCATGACCTGCAGAAAAGCGGGGAAATAAAATCCCTGTTTCCGGGCAGGAAAATAAAATTCACCCTGGCCTTTCCGGACGACATCCTGGAATTCATCAAGTTGTTCACCCAGGATGAGAAAGAACTAGCCTCCATTGACGAGATCATCTCCCAGTTGCAGGATGATGAATCCGGCATTGAAGAAGATGTCTCGGCCATGGATGAGGAAAGCAGCGCCGTGGTCCAACTGGTCAACAAGATCATCATCGACGCCAATTCCCGGGGGGCTTCGGATATTCATGTGGAGCCCTATCCTGGTAAAAACAACACCCAGGTGCGCATCCGGGTGGACGGCGCCTGTACCTTGTACCAGACCATTCCCTTTCAATACAAAGCCGCGGTGGTTTCCCGCATCAAGATCATGTCCGACCTGGATATCGCCGAACGCCGCCTGCCCCAAGACGGCAAGATCAAGTTTAAAAAATACGGCGGGCTGGACATCGAACTGCGCGTGGCCACCATCCCCACCCAGGGCGGTGTGGAAGACGTGGTCATGCGTATTCTGGCAGCCGGCGAGCCCCTGCCCTTGGACAAAATGGGCTTTGCCAAACTGAATTATGAGAATTTTCTGAGCGCCATCACCAAGCCTTACGGTATTGTGTTTGTGTGCGGCCCCACCGGTTCCGGAAAAACCACTACCTTGCATTCGGCCCTGGGCTACATCAACCGCGTGGAAACCAAGATTTGGACCGCCGAGGACCCGGTGGAAATCACCCAGAAAGGCCTGCGCCAGGTCCAGGTCAAACCCAAAATCGGCTTTGATTTTGCCGCCGCCATGCGCGCCTTTTTGCGGGCCGATCCGGACGTCATCATGGTGGGTGAAATGCGCGACAAGGAAACCACCCACATCGGCATCGAGGCCTCCCTCACCGGCCATCTGGTTTTTTCCACCCTGCATACCAACAGCGCGCCGGAAAGCGTCACCCGTTTGCTGGATATGGGCATGGACCCTTTCAATTTTGCCGACGCCATCCTGGCCATCCTGGCCCAGCGTCTGGTGCGCACCCTTTGCAAGAACTGCAAGAAGTCCTACCATCCCCTGGAATCGGAATTCAACGAACTGGTGCGGGAATACGGCGTTGATGACTTTGAAAAAGCCGGGATCAAATATGACGAAAAGCTGACCCTGTATAAAGCCGCCGGTTGCGATATCTGCAGCAACACCGGTTACCGGGGCCGGATGGGCATCCATGAGCTCCTCATGGGCACCGATGAGATCAAAAGGCTGATCCAGCGCAGCGCGCCCATGGAGGAGATCCGCGATCAAGCCATGAAGGAAGGCATGACGACCCTCAAGCAGGACGGCATCATTAAAATCTTTGGCGGACACACGGATCTGCTGCAAGTGCGCAAGGTATGTATAAAATAAAGTTGGAAGCGACTAAAGTGAGCTAAAGTTTCGGAATGCTGTCAATTTAATTGACCGCGCCCAAGGCGCGTTCCACAATTCCTAATTCGTAATTCCTAATTCCTAATTGCTTTAAATTTTGCTAACTGCTCTTCATAATGAGCACGTTCCTGCTTTTCAATGAGCTGGATGGCTCTTTGCTCTGCCTCGACGGCTTGGGAGTAGTAGCCGTTGATATAATAGCTCTCTGCCAGAGTATCTAGAATATGGGGGCTGGCTTTCAATTGCGCCGCCTTGCGGGCCAGGACCAGAGCCTGCTCCGGATTGCGCAAGGACGATTCTTCACAGGTGGCGAAAAGCCAGGCAAGATTGTTCAGGGTCTCTGCATCGTTGGGTCCCAGGGCCAAAGCCTTTTCATAGGCCCTTACCGCTTCCCTATAATCTTTCATGAAAATGTAGTGATAGTCGCCCAGTTCTCTGTACAAGACAGGATTGTGCGGCTCTTCCTCAAGTTGCCGGGTTAGTAGGGTCTTGGAAAGTTGGCTAATGAGCTTTTGTCCGGCAGAGCTGTAATTGAGCTGCTGATAAGCGCCCATCAGCAGCAGAAAACCGCAGGTATAAATTCCGATGCTTTTTTGGACTTTGCGGTGGTGACGTCTGATAAAGTCCGGCTCCGTGGTGCAATTTTTCACGTAATCCACCCGTTCCCGGATGCTGAAATGATGCCAGTTGGGCTTGTCCGGTGATTGGCCGCTGATTCGCGCAATTTTTTCCAGGGAGGAGATCAGGGGCCATGGACCGACGGCCGTTTCAAACACATGGATATCGGCCTGGCGCTCGAAATTGCGGATAAAATAGCCGAAAACATAGCGAAAGAAGAGGTAAAACACCATCAGCAAAAAAAGCGCGTTGATGCTCGGGTTGAGCATGAACCAGCGCAAACCGGCGCTTCCCAACAGGCGATACAAAGGCGGAAAGTAAATGATCAGGCTTGAAACCATCTGGAGAAGCAGGCTGTAACTAAAAAGAATGGTGGGCATCAGACTGATGAAAAACAGCAACAGAAATACCAGATGTTTTTTCTTGATGTGGCCGATTTCATGGGCCATGACCGCATCGATTTCCTCATGGGTAAGAAAACGCAACAAGGCTGGAGTGACTAGAATATACCGGAATCTGGCTATCAGCCCCATGACGCCGGCCGTGAGCATGCGACCGCCGAAGATCGGCCAGCTCAGAATATCGGCATAACCCACCTTGGCTTTGCGACAAAAGGCTTCGATGCGCTCCCGGGCCGGACCAGGCTCCAAAGGCCGGCAACCCCAGAATCTCTGCACCAAAAGCGGACTGAAAAAGGCAACGATTAACAGAAAAACAAGGAAATAGATTGCATCTCCCAGGGGGGTGGCTAAAAATTTTTGCAGGGCCTGAAAAGGCAATAAATGCAGAATATCCGTGAAAGCCGAGAGCAGAAACCAGGGGACCAGGATGGGAATGGAAAGGGCCAGATTGGAGCGGATGTATTCCCGGCGGGAGACGGCCTCGGCATGGATCAAACAGTATGAACGGTGGGCAAAGAACCAGATGATGACCAGATGACTGCAGAACAGGAAAAGAAAGAGGGCTGCTTCCAAGGTGGGGACGGATTTGAAAAATGCCAGACGGCCGGTGAAAACAGGCAATCCCAGACCATATATATCCACACCAAAAAGCATTACCGCCAGGATGGACTGGCGCGAGATCAGCGTCTCCAGACGCGGCTCCATTTCCTGGGGGCCTTTGGCGATCATGCTCCTTTCCAGACGGAAAAATTGCCAGCCGGTAAAAATGAGAAAGAACGCGATCAAGGCAAGCAATCCCAAAAGCGCTTGATCTGCAGAAACCTCCATGGCCTCCGGTGCTTGATAGGTGGCGTAGATCAGGAGCACGATGATGAAATAGAGTATATTACCAAACATGAAAAAAGCTCATTGCCGGGACCGCAAGGTGGGTTGGTAATACCGTTCCTTTTCACTGAATATACAGCCGCAATACGACTGGCGATACATGCCGGCCTCCTTGGAAAGCCGCACACCTTCCTGCCAGCCTTGCCTGAAATCCTGATAATAAAAAGTCACCCCGCTTTCACGGGCAATTTCCTCGCCCACGGATTTGATCAGGTCATGGCGCTGGAACTTGCTGTACAGCAGGGTGCTGGAAAAACAGTCAAAGCTTTCTTGCTTGGCCAGGCGTGCGGCGGCCCCCAGGCGCTCCCTATAGCAAATCCGGCAGCGATCCTTTTCACCGGAAAGCAGCTTCCGCAGAAAGTCTTCCAGCTCATAGTCTTCCTGGCAGATCAGGGGCAGCTCCATTTGCCGGGCATAGTCTGTGAGGGTCGTCTCCCGTTTCAGACATTCGGTATAAGGGTGGATGTTGTAGCGAAAAAAAAAGCCCGTCACTTCCAGACCCTGCTCCCGCATTATCCGCAAGGGGAAAATGGTGCATGGTCCGCAGCAGGTGTGCAGAAGCAGCTTCATCCGCGTTCTCCGAACAAGGCCGAACCGATACGCACCAAGGTTGCGCCCTCCTGGATAGCCACCTCAAAATCGCCGGTCATGCCCATGGAAAGCTCTTCCATGCGCACATTGGAAATATTTTCAGCTTGAATACGGTCCCGGATCAAACGCAATTCCCGGAAATAGGGTGCCACCTTTTCCGGTTCATTATAGAGGGGCGGAATGGTCATCAGGCCCAGGATGCGCAGGTTGCCGAAGCGGCTCAATTCCCGGGCCAGGTCCATGACCGCCTCCGGCGCCACGCCGGATTTGGAAGCCTCCATGCCGGTATTGACCTGCAGCAGGATGCCCTGGATTTTGCCGATTTTTTGAGCTTCCTTTTGCAGTTCCGCTCCCAGTTTGACCGAATCCACCGTATGGATCAGGTCGAACAGTTTCACCGCGTATTTGGCTTTCTTGGACTGCAAGTGGCCGATGAAATGCCAGGAAACCGGCTGATCAGCCAGGACGGCGATTTTTTCCCGGGCCTCCTGGATATAGCTTTCGCCGATAATCCGGATACCGGCGCCAATGGCTTCCCGCACATCTTCAGCCGGCCAGGTCTTGCTCACGGCCACCAGGCGCACCGCTTCCGGCCGGCGGCCGCAGGCCACGGCGGCAGCCTGAATCCGGCGGCAAAGGTTGTCCAGCCGCGCTTTCATGAACCTTCACCCGCGGCCAGGGCCGGCTCCCTCCGTTCTTCCCTGGTAATAACCCCATGCAAAATCAAATGCTCGATGACTTCGCACACCGGCAGCCCCACCACATTGGTGTAGGAACCGTTGATGCTCTTGACTAGAAAAGTGCCCAGGCCCTGAACAGCATAGGCCCCGGCCTTGTCAAACGGTTCCTGGGTATGAATATACCATTCGATTTCCTTTTCCGACAGGGTTTTGAATTGAACATGGGTTTTGACCACTTCCACATGACAGTGATTTTCAGCCCTACAGAAAATGGCATAACCGGTGAGGACCTGGTGAACCTGCCCGCTGAGTTTCCTCAACATCTCCCGGGCTTCGGCAATGGATCGCGGCTTGCCCAGAATGGAGCCGTTGATCAACACAATGGTGTCGGCGCCGATGACCCAACTGGTTGGATAGCGGCCGGCGATATCCCCGGCCTTGGCTTCCGCCAGGATCCGGACATACTCTTCCGGACGGGTGATGGGAATGCTGCTCTCATCGATGTTGCTCGGGATCACTTGAAAATGCAACCCGGCCTGCTGCAACAGGTAGCGCCGGCGGGGGGATTGGGACGCCAGAATCAGATGCGGATACTCGTTTGGTTTCAACATGGCCGCATCCTTATCAAAAGCCACCTGCTTTGACAACAGGGCAATTGCATATAAAAAATATCCCATGCCCCTATTGTGCCATTAACCCCAAAAACCCAGTGCGTTTCCCCTGCAAAGCCGCTGTGAATTCTTGACAATCCTCCAAATACCCGCTACAAAAGATACCTCTGTTTTGACAAAAACGCTCACCAATGATCATCACGCTTGCCTGGGTGGCGGAATAGGTAGACGCAAGGGACTTAAAATCCCTCGGTCCTTAGTGGCTGTACCGGTTCGATTCCGGTCCCAGGCACCATAAAATTACTGAACCAAACGCCACACGAGTATCTTTCTCCTGCCGGAGGCAGAAGGATACTGTCCCTATGTTTTTAATCTGTGTGAATCTGTGAAATCTGTGGATAGTTATTATTCAATCCGCCGATTACGCCGATGGCCGCAGATTATAAAGAGAAAAAACACCAAGAGAATCCTCTCCCTGCCGGAGGCAAAAATATCGGTCTTTTGTTTTTAATCTGTGTGAATCTGTGAAATCTGTGGATAATTATTATTCAATCCGCCGATTACGCAGATGATAAAGAATCAAAACATTAAGAGTCTTTTCCCTGCCGGAGGCAACAGACGCTTCCTATTCAATTTTTCATCTGGGTTAATCTTTGTCATCTGTGGATTTCCGGCCGGAATCAAGGATCAGTCGCTTATAATCCAACTGTGATGCCCCGAAGTTAATCAAAAGACCACGTTTTGAACCAGTTGCCTTCAGGTAATTGATCACCTGGGCCACCTCAATCCCGGTCAGTTTCTGCAAGGCCTTCAATTCCACGATGACCGATCCATAACAGATGAAATCAGCCTTGAAGAATGTTCGCAACTGTTTGCCGCGATAAAAGACCGGCAACTCTTTTTCTCTCACATACGGAATATTCTGGGTTTGAAACTCGATTTCCAATGCTTCCTGATACACCGTCTCCAAAAAGCCGGGACCCAGTTCACGATGGACCGTCATGGCAGCCCCAATGATGGCGTAGGTCTCCAGGTCCTGATCATGATTTCCATCAATGCTCATCTAAGAGATCCTTTTCTTTCTATCCACCGATTACGACGATTTACGCAGATAACTGAAAAAATGAAAGACATTCTTTCCACCGATTACGCAGATCTACTCAGATCACTGAAAAAACGAAAGTGTTTTTTTCCTGCCGGAGGCAAAACCATACTGCTTTTTTGCTTTTATCTGTGTCAATCTGCGTAATCTGCGGATAAACTTTTTTCCCGCCGGAGGTAATAAATCACATCTTTTTTCTATCCACCGATTACGCAGATTTCCGCAGATAAATGAAAAAACTGAAAGACATTCTTTCACTGCCGGAGGCAACTAATACCGGCCTTTTGATTTTAAATCTGTGTGAATCTGAGTAATCTGTGGATAAACCTCTTTTCCCGCCGGAGGCAGAGAGATTGGCCCAAAAGATTTTTTGAGGCTGACTTCCGTCCTGTATCCGCATCTGAAACACTATTGTGATACAGATAAACCCAATCGGATGTTTTGATATCCGATAAAAACAGTATAGAATAAATAATTCAATGCATTATGAGGGTATTTTGTTGGAAATGCAATACAATTGAACAGTTATGGTTAATATGGCTAAAAACGATGAATTAATAAATACTTATCGGTATTGACAACCCGCCCGCTTTCAGGTTTAGATAACAATCTTCTTAACATTGTTAAAGTCGGGCATTCATTTTCATCAATTTCATAGGCTGGTTTTCGTGGTGGCAGTTGCAGTAAAACACATCCAGACAGACCTCTCAAAAGCCAGGGGCATGCTGTTCGGCCTGGCCATCGGCGACGCCCTGGGCTGGCCCTCGGAATTCCTCAAGCTCCCGGAAATAAAACGCCGCTACGGCCCAAAAGGCATCACCGACCTGGCCAACCCGGCCCTCTATACCGACGACACCCAGATGAGCATTGCCATTGCCGAGGCATTGGTCCGCGCCGGCGACAAGGACATAGAAGGACTCATGGAAGCCGTCCGGGATGAATTCGTAAAGTGGCGCCATTCCCCGGAAAACAACCGTGCCCCAGGCAACACCTGTCTGGCCGGCGTCCACAACCTGGAACGTGGCGCCCACTGGACCGAAAGCGGTCTCAACTCCAAGGGCTGCGGATCGGCCATGCGCGCGGCTCCCATCGGCTATCTTTTTCAGCACCACCCGGAAAAACTCCGGGCCGTGGCCCACGCCACCGGCGTCTGCACTCATGCCCACCGCACCGCCGACGCCGCCTGCATCGGCGCGGCCTACCTGGTGAAGCTGGCCCTGGACGGTACGCCCCCGGACCGGATGATCCCCGAACTCCTGGCCTTCACCCACGGCATCTCCCTTGAATTCGACAAAGCCATCCACAAGGTCCAGGAATGCCTGCCCTGGACAGACCCGGAAGCCGCCCTGCTCCACCTCGGCGAAGGCTGGATCGCCGAAGAAGCCGTGGCTCTGGCCCTCTACTGCTTCCTGAAACACCCCCACAACTACGCCGACACCATCATCCGCGCCGCCAACACCAACGGCGACTCGGACTCCATTGCCTGCATCGCCGGGGGGATCAGCGGGGCGTATCTGGGGGTTGAGGCGATTCCCAGTGATTGGGTGCGACGGATTGAAAAGACGGAATACCTCGATGGTCTTGCCGCTCGGCTGGCGGAAAAGAAATCCTTATGAATACAAAAACAAATATGATAGCGAAAGAGGAGAGAATCGATTTTCGAGACAAAGGTCCATGATTTATCGCGATCATAGAATTCATCCATCAAAAGGCTCATAACGATGGGGCAATACATGGATTTAAAAAAGTTAAAAGAATCTCGGCATGTTGAGTTTAAAACATCCTTTGGCAAGGAATGCATCATCACTCTTGCCGCTTTCGCCAATACCGAAGGGGGGAGAATTCTCCTGGGCATTGATGACAAAGGGACCGTGACCGGGGTTGATTTTCAGCCGGAAATCGAACAGCGATATTTGAATGAGATCAAACTATCCACCTATCCTCAAATTATGCCCGACATAGAAGCCGTAGAGGTGGATGGAAAAACAGTCTTGATTTTCAAGATCAGCGAATACCCTGTCAAGCCAGTGTCCTACAAAGGGCGCTATTACAAACGGGTCAAAAACAGCAATCATCAGTTGTCCCTGGACGAGATCGTCAACTTGCAGCTCCAGAGTCTGAATATCTCCTATGATGCTTACCCGGTAAAGGAAAGCCTTCAGGCCCTTGATGAAAAGCTCCTGGAAAAATTCGTTCAAAAAGTCAACGCAATGGGCCGGGTCAATCTAAACGATGATTTGTTGACGAACATGACCAAATTGAAGCTGATCCAATCCGGCCAGCCCACCCTGGCTGCCATGCTGCTGTTCGGTAATCACGGCTATTCCATCCACATCGGCCGGTTTAAATCGGAAGATACGATCCTGGATGATTTACTCATCAAGGAACCGCTGTTGAAAGCGTTGGATGAAGTAATGCTGTTCATTAAAAAGCATATCAATCTGTCGTTTCATTTCGACGGCAGCCTTGAACGCAAGGAACAGTGGCAGTATCCACTGGATGTGATCCGTGAATTGTTGCTGAACGCCGTGGTTCACAGGGATTACAAACACACCACAGACATCGTGATCAAGATATTTGACGACAAAATCATTTTTACCAATCCGGGGAGACTATACGGCGACCTCACCCTGAAAGATCTGGAACGAGATGATTATATCTCTTCCATCCGCAACAAGCTCTTGGCCGAATCCTTTTATCTCATGGGGGACATCGAACGGTACGGCACCGGCTTTGTTCGAATCCGGAAAACTTTAAAGCAAGTTCCCAATGTTTCTTTTATTATTGATGAAATGGGCCACTTTTTCAGGGTTCAGTTGATCCATCGGCCTGTCCCGGCGCCCCCTTCTGAAAAGCGCACATCAGGGAATGAGGGAATAAATGAGGGATTAACTGAGGGAATAACTGAGGGAATAAATCAATTGTATGCGTATATACTGCAGAACCCTGGGAATAGGTTGCCAGAGCTTGCCGCAGCCCTGAATATCCCAAGGAAAACACTGGAGCGATGGATCAAAGTCGGCAGAGAAAGCGGTCTGTTTGAATTTCGCGGGAGCAAGAAAACCGGCGGATATCATGCTTTAGCCAAAAGGAATGACAAATGATCCCCGAACTCCTGGCCTTCACACACGGTATTTCCCTCGAATTCGATTGATTCAAAAAGAATTCAAGGTTTGAATGTTCAGGGTTCAAGGTTGAATAACAATCAGGTATTTTAAAAAATTCGGTTATATTGTGTAAAAATATATAGTATGGTATGCATTAATTTATAATAAATAACTTTTGGGGTCTTTTTTGAAAGATTTCTTGGATCGCAGCGAGATCATCAGCGTGCTCACCGGGTTCAATCCCTGGTGGAGTGAGCGTCGCCTGGAAGTGCCCCCGTTTCGGCGCCTGGCCTTTGACGCCTGCAGGCGCTATCTGGAGGATACCAGCTTGCGCCGGGCCGTGCTCCTGTCCGGGCCGCGGTGGGTGGGCAAAACCACCGTGCTTCAGCAGATGGCCCAGGCATTGGTCCAAAAAGGAGACAACCCCAAAAGCGTCCTCTACCTGAGCCTGGATCATCCCCTGTTAAAATTACTATCACTCAGGGAGATCCTGTCGCTCTTTCACGAGAGCGCCTATCCCGACGGCCAGCCGGCCACCCTGTTGCTCGATGAAGTCCAGTACGCCCCGCAATGGGAAACCGAGATCAAACTGCTCATCGATCACAAGCCCCAGTATCGCATCCTGGCCACCGGCTCCGCCTCCGTGGTCCATCAGGACCGCCTGACGGAAAGCGGCGTGGGTCGCTGGATCACCGTTCCCATTCCCACCCTTTCATTTTTTGAATTTGTCAGCATGCGCAACCAGCCGCCCGAGGGCATTGCCCCGGATCTGCGGGTCAGCACCATCTTCTCCTTTTCGTCCGGCGACCTGTCCGCCCTGGCAGCCCGAATGCGGCCCCTGCAGCCGCTTTTTCAACGCTATCTTCTGGTGGGAGGTTTCCCGGAAACCGCCAACCAGGAAAACATCGACCTGTGCCAGCGGCTGCTGCGGGAAGATGTGGTGGAACGGGTGCTGAAGCGGGACATGACGGCTCTCTTCGGGGTCAGAAATATCAACGATCTCGAAAAGCTTTTCATCTATCTGTGCCTGCATTCCGGCGGTATCCTGGCCCACCAGGCCTGCGCCCGGGATTTGGGCACCACCACCACCACGGTGGCCAACCACCTGACCCTGCTGGAACAGGCCAATCTCATCTATCGCCTGCCGCCTTCCGGGCTGAGCGGCAAACGAATGCTCAAGGCCCGCAACAAATACTATCTGGTGGATGCAGCCCTGCGCAATGCCGTGCTCCTCAAAGGGGAAGAGATTTTCACCAACCCCAAGGAGATGGGCACCATCGTGGAGACCACCGTGCTGCGCCACCTGTTTGCCTACTATTACCGGGACACGCCGGAGATCGTCTACTGGCGGGATGCGATAACCCAGAAGGAGGTGGACATCATCGTGCGCAGCCCGGCCTATGTGTTGCCGTTCGAAGTCAAATACAGCGCCAATCCGCAATTGGATGCAAAGAGCGGGCTTGGTATCTACTGCGCATCTGAAAACCCGAAGCAGGGGTATCTGGTGACCCAGCGGGATGCGGATTTTGCGGTTGCCCGATTGAAGGGTGTGGATACGACCTTTTTGAAGATTCCGGCGTATATTCTTTGTTATTTGTTGGGGCAGTCGGAGCGGTTGTTGTGGGGATGAATAGAATGAATCCAATCCCGCCCGAACCCGGCGGATACCATGCCATAGCCAAAAGGAAGGACAGATGATCCCCGAACTCCTGGTCTTCACCTCGAAGATATTCAGGCCTGGCAGAATGCACGGAACCTCGTGACGGAAGGACGGTACAATATGATCCGAGTCTATTCAAAAATCAGAGTGGCGGTTCTATGTAATATATACAATAACGCTATAGGGTTGAAATGAACAAACCAAAACTAACATTGAATAAACTGGAAAACCTCCTGCTCACCGCTTGCGACGACCTGCGCGGCAGCATGGATGCCAGCGAGTATAAAGAGTACATTTTCGGTATGCTGTTCTTGAAACGCGCCAGCGACCTGTTCGATCAACGCCGGGCGGAATTGAAAAAGGAACTTGCGGCCAAAGGAATGGCGCCGAAGGACATTGAGACCGCCTTGAAAGAGCCGGACTATTATTCCGGCAAGTATTTTTTTGTGCCCCAACGGGCGCGTTGGAATGAAGCGTGGGAAGAGGAGGTGACCAAGGACGGCAAGACCGAGGTTGTCCGCCATCCGGCCCTGAAGCATGTGAAGGTCAACGTCGGCACCACCTTGAACAAGGCCTTGGAGGCCATCGAGGACGCCAATGTGGATGCGCTGCAGGATGTGCTCAAGGGGATCAACTTCAACCGTAAGATCGGCCAGCGCACCTTGGACGACGACACCTTGGCCGACTTTGTCCAGAACTTCGAGAAAATCCCCCTTAAGGATGAAGACTTTGAGTTCCCCGATCTGCTAGGCGCGGCCTACGAGTGGCTGATCAAGTATTTTGCCGATTCAGCCGGTAAAAAGGCGGGAGAATTCTACACACCGGCCGAGGTGGTGCGCATCTGCGTGGAAATCTGCGATCCGCAAGAGGGGATGAGCATATATGATCCCACGGCCGGGTCGGGCGGCATGCTGATCCAGACCCGGGACTACCTGCGCGAATGCGGCGGCCGGCCAAATGAGATATCCCTCAGCGGCCAGGAAAAGATCGGCACCACCTGGTCCATCTGTAAAATGAACATGCTGCTGCACGGCATTTCCCATGCCGATATCCGTCAGCAGGACACCATCCGGGAACCCCAGCATCTGGATGAAAACAACGAACTCAAGCGCTTCGACCGGGTGCTGGCCAATCCGCCCTTCAGCCAGAATTACATCAAAAAGGATCTCAAATTCCCCGGCCGTTTTCCGGTGATGATGCCGGAAAAAGGCAAAAAAGCCGACCTCATGTTTGTGCAGCACATGCTGGCCGTGCTCAAGCACGACGGCCGCATGGCCACGGTCATGCCCCACGGCGTGCTATTCCGGGGCGGAGAAGAGCGCGAGGCTCGCAAACACTTTATTGAAAAGGGTTATCTGGAAGCCGTCATCGGACTGCCCAGCAATCTGTTTTACGGCACCGGCATCCCCGCCTGCCTGCTGGTCATGAATAAAGAAGGCGCAGCCAAGCGTGACCATGTGCTCTTCATCAACGCGGACCGGGAATATCGTGAAGGCAAAGCCCAGAATCATTTGCGGCCCGAAGATATCGACAAGATCGTGAATGCCTATCGCCGGGAAGAAGACATTCCCGCCTATGCCCGCAAGGTGCCCCGGGCGGAAATCGCGGCCGAGGAATACAACTGCAATATCCGCCGTTATGTGGACAACGCACCGCCGCCCGAACCCCATGATGTGCGCGCCCATCTGCACGGCGGGGTGCCCGTTGTGGAAGTGGATGCCCTGGAGCACTTCTGGCGCAATTATGCCGGTCTGCGCGAGGCCTGCTTCGTGCCCCGGGATGCCACCTATCTGGACTTGAGCGATGCCATTGCCGACAAACGCCAAATTGCCGAAGTGGTGGCCGGTCATCCGGGCGTGATCGAGCGGCACCGGACTTTTATGCAGCAACTGGACAAATGGTGGTACGACAGCCTGCCCATGGTGGAAGCCTTGGCGCCCGATCCGGCCAACCAGCACGAAAACTCGGGCAATGTCTACCTCATGCGCCGCAGCCTGTTAAAAAGCATTGCCGGAATGATGGCCGCCCAGGAGCTGCTGACCCTGTTTCAGGTGCGCGGCGCTTTTGCCAACTACGTAAACCGGCTCAAGGCGGATTTCAAATCCATCGCCGCCAGCGGCTGGGGGCCGGAGCTGATTCCGGACGAGGACATTCTGCAAAGCCAGTTTCCGGAAGTGCTCGAGGAACTGGAACAGGCCCAGGCCCGTCTGGCCGAGTTACAGGCCCTGTTTGCCGCCGCCGATGATGACGATTTTGAAGATACCGAAGACACCGGCGTCATGGCCGGCAGCGAGGTGAAAAGCCAAAAGGAAGACCTCAAAAACGCCAATGTGGAGTGGAAAGCCCACCTGAAAAATCTGAAAGCCCTGGCAACCAACCTCTTCACGGAAATCAAGGCGGCCGGCCTGTTGCCTGAGGATGCCAAGAAAGCATATTACTGCTCGGACGGTTTCGCCCAAAAAGAGCCCAGCTTCGAGAACGGCCATCGCATTCTCGAACTGGCTGAACAGGTGAACCATCCGTCTGAATATATCGAGCCGCTAACTCTCGCCATGGAACAAGGCGGACTGGCCTGGGAACGCGCCTATCGCATCGAGCAAAGTCTTTCCCGACACAAGGTGCTGGAGGACGAAGTCAAGGCTCTGAAGGCCATTATTAAAGGCATTGAAAACAAGCGCGATGAATTGGTGGAGAGTGCGCGTGAAAAAATCTCCAGGGACGAAGCCCGCACCGTGATTGTAGAACGGCTGCGCCGTGTATTGATGAACACTTATGAAGCCTATCTGCGGGCCGACCAGCGGGCTTGTGTCAAGGCTATTGAGAATCTGTGGAGTAAATATGCGGTAACAGCTAAGACCATTGAGGCAGAGCGGGATGCGGCGTCAAGGCAGTTGAAGAGTTTTTGGGTGGAGTTGGGGTATGAAGCCTGAAAAATAAAATGGATAAAAGGCACTGAGCTATGAGCGAAGGAGTGACAAATATAACAATCGGTGATTTGGTTGATGGGTTTAGGGGAGTATCTTATCAGCCAGAACATTTACTTGAGGAGCCTACAGAGACTTCAGTTATCCTTCTACGTGCTAATAATATCCAAAATGGGCAATTAACTTATGACGATATTCAAATTGTTCCGAATCGATTAGTGAAAGAACACCAATTCTTGCAAAAGGGAGATATAGTTGTCTGCATGTCCAATGGTAGTAAAATGTTAGTAGGGAAATCCGCACAATATAATGAGGAAATGGATAAAAAATTCACCATTGGAGCTTTTTGTTCGGTTTTTAAACCTAAAAAAAATACAATTAGAGAATTCATTCGGTATCTATTTGGTAACCAAACGTATCAACATTATATTGATATCTTTTTAGCAGGCAGTGCAATCAACAACCTAAAGAACTCTGATATTGAAGCCATTCCTTTCAGTATTCCTTCTATAGAAAAACAACGAAGAATTGGGACCATACTTTCCACCCTCGACCAATCCATCGAAAAAACCGAAGCCCTAATCCACAAATACCAGCAAATCAAGGCCGGGTTAATGTACGACCTGTTTACCCGTGGCCTCACCGCTGACGGCAAACTCCGCCCACCCAGAGAACAAGCCCCGGAGCTGTATCAGGAAACACTCATCGGGTGGATTCCGAAGGCGTGGGATTGTGTTCCTGTAAGCGATTTGTGCTCGCAAGTGGTGGATTGCCCTCATTCGACTCCTTCATATCAGGATAGTGGTATTCCATGTATTCGTACAGCAGATATGGAACCAGGACAGCTTCTTTTGGAGCATGTTTATAGGGTCAATTATAGCGATTACTTGAAAAGAGTTCAGCGACTAATTCCACAGGATGGAGATATTATCTATTCTCGTGAAGGTGAGCGATTGGGGATTGCATCTCCTGTTGGGAAAGACAAAGTCTGTTTAGGACAAAGAGTAATGCTGTTAAGACCAGGTCAAGGCATAGACCCAGATTTTTTATTATGGAGCATGAACTTGCCACAATTTTATAGAAGGGTTGTAAGAGGCTTGGGGGCGACAACATCGCCACATGTTAATGTTGGCGATATCAAAGAAATAAGGACTTATCGTCCACCAGAAAAAGAACAAATATACATTGGAAAAGCTATCAAAACAGTTCAATTGAAATTAATAAATGAAAAAGTATATAGAGAAAAGCTAATAACTCAAAAATCCGGCCTCATGCACGACCTTCTAACCGGCAAATTCCAGGTCAAAATCGACTCAGCGGAAACCGTCCATGGCTCATAATATTGCCTGGAAACAAGAGATACCATTAATGCAACGCAAAAGCGGGTTGCCATTTTTTTTAAGGAACATTCTCGTTCCATCGCCCCAATGTGGGTGTGAGGTTTATAACCCCTTATATTTGCAGCGATAATTTATGCAAAATAACAAAATTTTAAACTTTCGGTTTGCCAAACACTTCCAATGCATATATAAACTATGCATTGGAAATGTTTGATAAACCATGACAACCAAACCCGAACCATCCCTGGAACAAACATTGCCCGAAGGGCAGTTGGTGAATCGCGCCTGGCTGCGGGCGCGCGGCTTCAACCGGCCCCGGGTGGACTATGCCATTCGGGCGGGCAAGTTAAGCGCCGTGGCCCATGGCATCTATCGCCGGCCGGGGCCTGCGCTGAAATGGGAGCATGTGGTCTATTCCCTGAACCAGATGGGCTGCCCGGTGCGTGTGGGCGGCCGCAGCGCTCTGGAGTTGCAGGGCATGGCCCATTATCTGCCTCTGGGCGATACACAACGGATCGATCTTTATGGCGGGGGTAAGGTGCCGTCATGGGTGCAGGCATTTCAGGCGCCGTTTCAATTCGTGATTCACACCCCGAAGCTGTTTGATCCGCTGCCCGAGGCAGCCGTGCATTACCGGCCGTTTGGGGCTTGGGATTGGCCTATACCGTTCAGCATGCCCGAGCTGGCCATGCTGGAGCTGTTGGCCGGGGTGCGCCATGGGGCTGATTTCACCATGGCCGACAAGTTTTTCGAGGTGGCGGTCAATCTGCGGCCCGGTTTGCTGCGCGACCTGTTGCGGGCCTGCACCCAGGTCAAGGCCAAGCGGCTTTTTCTGTGGTTCAGCGACCGTCATGGGCATGCCTGGCGCCAGACGTTGGACACCGAAGGGGTCGATCTGGGCCGTGGCAAGCGGCTTATCGTCAAGGGTGGCGCTTTTGATGCCGTCCATCAAATAACAGTTCCTAGGGATATGCTTGTTGCGGCAAGAGGGCATAAACGAGCGGTTGAAGAATGCTTTCTTGGTTTATTTAATGGGCCATAACCGGCCCATGGCCGAATTACTGGCACCCCATGCCCAGGACATCACGCCGCAATATCATGCGGAGCTGGAGGGCATGGTGGATGTGCCGGTGGCGCTTGAACATTTGCGGGAGACGCTGCCGGAATTGGTCCGGGTGATCCACTCAACCATGACCGATGGAGACAAACGCTTTTTGCTGGCCCTGAAACGCGGGGATCAGAACTGGCGGGATTTTGTTTTACCGGAGGTGGCCCGGCTGCCGGCCATCCAGTGGAAGTTGCACAACCTGGCGCGCATGCAACCGGTCAAGCGGCGGCAGGCAGCCGAAAAGCTGGAAACTATTTTATTCGGATAGGGCTATGACGGAATACCTGGAGGTGGAGAAACCGTTTTTGGATCAACTGGCTGCCCTGGGCTGGGAAGTGATCGACCAGGGGACCGGCGGGGTGCCGGCTGATCCGGCGTACAGTCTGCGCCAAAGTTTTCGCCAGTGGCTGTTGCCCGAGGTGTTTGCCAAGTCGGTCTCGGCCATTAATACCATGGCGTCCGGCGCGTCATGGCTGACGGAAAAGCAGCTCCACGACCTGCACGATCAGATCCTGCGTCAGCCCAACCGCACCCTGCTGGAGGCCAACGAGGCCGTTCAGAAACTGCTGTTCAAGGCCCAGGTGGATTGCAATGAAATCACCGGCGAGCAGGACCCGGTGGTCCGCTTGATCGATTTTGACAAACCGGAAAACAACCACTTTCACGCCATCAATCAGTTCCGCGTCGATACACCGGGGTGCGTGAAGCAGTTCATTATCCCGGACATTGTGCTTTTTTTGAACGGGATTCCCCTGGCCGTAGTGGAATGCAAAAAGGGCGGTCCCACCTGCGCCAACCCCATGCATGAAGCCTTCGAGCAGTTGCAGCGCTATATGAACCGGCGGGCGGCCACCCAGCAGCAAGGGCTGCGGGAGGGCGAGCCGCGCCTGTTTCACACGGCTCTTTTTCTGATCCGCACCTGCGGACTGGAAGCGGATTTCGGGACCATTACCTCGGGCATGGAGCACTTTTTCCCCTGGAAGACCCAGTGGCCCCAAAAGGATGAACCGGTCGACAAAACGGCCGAACGCATGAACCCGCAGCAGCGGCTCATCAGCGGTATGCTGAACAAATCGAACCTGCTGCACATCCTGCGGACCTGTTCGGTCTTTATGGACACGGACAGTGGGGCACGCATCAAGGTGGTGTGCCGCTATCAGCAGTTCCGGGCGGCGGGCAAGATTTGCGACCGCTTGCGTCACGGCAAAACCCAGACCCATAAAAGCGGGGTGGTCTGGCACACCCAGGGGTCGGGCAAGTCCCTGACCATGGTGTTTGCGGCGCGCATGATGCGAGCCTCGCTGGATTTGAGTGATTATAAAATTGTGCTGGTCAACGACCGTATCGATCTGGAGGAGCAGTTGAGCAGAACCGCCACCCTGATCGGCGGCCGGGTCAATATGATCGAAAACACCGGCGCCTTGCGCCGTCAGCTTTCGCCGGACAGCTCCGATATCAACATGGTGATGGTTCATAAATTCCAGCAGCGGGAAGCGGCCTTGAGCTTGAAGGTGGCCGAGGCGCTGGGCACCTACCAGGCCATGCCGCCGGGCCGGTCTTTTGGCGTAGTCAATGACTCCGAGCGCATTCTGCTGATGATCGACGAGGCCCACCGCACCCAGGGTTCTGACCTGGGGGACAATATTTTCGAGGCCTTTCCCAATGCCGTACGCATCGCCTTTACCGGCACGCCACTGATTACCGAGCGCCATGGGGAGAAAAAGACCTATAAGCGCTTTGGCCAGTATATCGACACCTATCGGTTGATGGATGCGGTCAATGACGGGGCCACCTTACAGATTCTCTATGAGGGCAAAACCGCCAACGCAGCCTTGAATGACAAGCACGGCTTTGAGAGCGCTTTCGAGGACCTGTTCAAGGAACGCAGCGAGGAAGAGCTGCTGGCCATCAAGAAAAAATACGGCGCCACCGGCGACATTTTGGAAGCAGAGGCGCGCATCAAGGCCATTGCCACGGATTTGGTGGAGCACTACATCAGTCATATCCTGCCCAACGGTTTCAAGGCCCAGGTGGTGTGCCATTCCAAACTGGCGGCTGTGCGCTATCAGGCAGCCATCCGGGAAGCCTTGCAGGCGCGACTGACCAAGGAGAAGACAGTGGACCAGCCGGATCTGGATCTGATCAGGCGGCTGGCCTTTTTAAAGGCGGTGGTGGTGATATCGGGCGACGGCACCAACGAGGCGGCCTACGTTACCGAGGCACGCAAGGAGGCCAGGGCGCTGAACGCGGTGGAAAATTTCTGCAAGCCCTTTAATCTGGACGATCCTGATAAAACCGAGACGGGGATTGCCTTTCTGATTGTCTGCGACATGCTGATGACCGGATTTGACGCGCCTGTCGAGCAGGTGATGTATATCGACAAAAAGATCCGGGAACACGTCCTGTTGCAGGCCATTGCCCGGACCAATCGTGTCAGCAAGGGCAAAAAACGGGGCTACGTGGTGGACTATATCGGCCTGGCCAATCACCTTACCGAGGCCTTGACCCTGTATGCGGCCTCCGAGGAACAGCAGGAACTGGCCGATGGCCTGAAAAGTATCACTTCCGAAGTGCCGGTGCTGGAAGAACGTTTTCAGCGCTTGCTGCAACTGTTCGCCGTAAACCGGGTGAATCATGTGGATGCGTTTGTGCAGGGCACGTTGCCCGATGTGGCGGCCGATGCGGCGGTGGTGCATGCGGCGGTGACCTTGCTGAAGGATGAAAAGCTCCGGGCCGATTTCGAGGTTTATTTGAAAAAGTTTTTGATGAGCATGGACATCATTCTGCCCCATTCAGCAGCGCATCCCTACCGGGTGCCGGCCAAGCGGTTCGGTTATATTTTAGGGGTGGCCAAGGAACGGTATAAGGATACCAGTCTGGATTTGGGCGACGCAGGGCAAAAGGTCAAGGCGCTGATCAACGCCCATTTGATTAGCCTGGGCATCAACCCCAAGGTGCCGCCGGTGGAACTGCTGGCCGATGACTTCATGGAGAAACTCAACCAGCATGCCGGCGGAAATTTCGAAGCCAAGGCCAGTGAAATGGAGCACGCCATTCGCAAACACTGTACGGTGCACCATGATGAAGACCCGGCGTTTTACAAGAGTTTGTCTGAAAAGGTGGAGAATCTGATCAAGCAATATAGGGGACAATGGGATCTACTATCTAAAGAGCTGGAAAAACTGCGCGCTGAGGCCATTGCCGGGCGCACGACCGGCGAAGCGGGTATGAGCAAAGAGGCCACCACCTTTTATGCCCATATTGCCAATGAGGCCTTTACGGATGGAAAAGTGCCCGCCGATGCCAAGGCCAAGATGAAGGTGCTGATGGAAACGATTGTCGAGACCTTGCAGGAGAGCATCGGCAGTATCGATTATTGGACCAATGCCGACAAACAAAAGAAAACCCGCAGCGACATCAAGACAGCCCTTATGTTGACCGGCATTGAAGAGTTAAGACAGAACCGTGAGCGGGTGGCGGTGGAAATCATGAAGCTGGCGAAAAACCGCCACGATGAATTACTCAAAGGCACCAAAGAATGAACGCACGACGCGTAAAAGATATAGACTATCAATTGTTGCCCGGAACAGACCGCAAGACCACGGATATAGTCATAGAGCGTAACGGTGTCGTAACAGTGCGCCCGCCCAGAGGGCTCACCCCTGAGCAGGTGGATGTGGTGGTGGAGAGCAAGCGCATGTGGATCTATCGCAACCTGGCCGAGTGGCGTGACTTGAACGCCACGGCCGTGGTGCGCGAGTGGGTCAACGGCGAAAGCTTTCTTTACTTGGGACGTTCCTATCGTTTGGCGTTGGTTGCAGACCAAAATGCCGATTTGATACTGAAAGATGGACGGTTCTGCCTAAGGCGAACATTGATTGAGAATGGCGGCGAAGAAGCGGCCAAGCATGCCTTCGAATCCTTTTATTGTGAAAAAGGTGAAAAGCGTATCAGCGAGCGCGTTGCTTATTTTTCCCCTAAGGTCGGGGTCTGTCCTTCAGGGTCCGTCGTTAAGGCTTTGGGATATCGTTGGGCAAGCTGTTCTGATAAAGGCGTTCTCTCTTTTCATTGGAAATGCATGATGGCGCCCCCCAAGATCATCGATTACATGGTGATCCATGAGCTGTGCCATTTGCATCAGAGAGACCACACGGATGCTTTTTGGAACGAGGTGGATAAGGTGATGCCCGATTTCGGGGAGCGCAAGACGTGGTTAAAGAAACATGGCGCGGGATTGGATTTGTAATCTTATAGTGTTCATGCACCAAAAAACAATTGATCATTTCCGTGTGATAGAGGGTATATGGTCGATGAACTATCTGATGCGTAAAAAAATAAGATAAAAGATGGATATTAAAACAGCGTGGCTAAAACCAACCTCGTCTAAAACCGGGCGGGATCATTTAGGCATACAGGGGCCTTGTATCAATATTTATGGCCAGTTGCTGCCCGGTATCACAAACGTTACAGAACGCGCACGATATTATTCATTTTACCCCTGGTTTTTATGGGCTTGCCGTCAGCAGTATACAGAATCGACATGGGAATTTATCATCGAGCGGTTCAGACGGGCAGACTGCTTGTTCACGCTCATTGCTGCAAGGCATTCGAAGCAAAAAAATGAACCGGAAGAGCATCATGGAATCGGCATGGTCGGACGGGATACTTTAACGCCACTGATGGATATTCTTGAAAAGGGAGAATCCATAGCATTATCCCGATACACAATCCTGGAAGATGGTTTCAAGGAAAGGTATTTTAAAAATAAGCTTGGCGGCCTGGGGCAATATTATGCGGGGCCTCTTTTAGAGTTTGGGATTCTGGGGGGAAACAGCAAAAGCGGATTCCAATATGATCGCAAAAAGGGCGGCATGCTGGCCGAGGCATTTGATGAGGGCGTTGATCGCGCTTTGTTTTTTAGAACCCTTGAGGCGGATACGGTTACACTGGATCTTCTGGATGCATTATACGGGTTTTGCCCATGCCAGTTAAAACATAATCCCAACGAGCAGGCCTGCTTGGTTGATTTGTTTTTTGCGCAGGAAAATTTTTTGGATGCCTCCGCAGGGTTGAAGCGCAGACAGACACTTTGCCTGTATTTGGATTTAATAAAAAATATCGAAGCGCAAAATATAAGCTTTGATCATCATATCTTCCGTTCGTGTGTATATACAGGATATCTTCCGGATGGTAAGCCCTGGCGGCTCGACCCGGCATTGAAAAAGATTCAAGCCGCATGGCGAGTCTTCCAAAAAAACGAGTTGCTGTCCATTGCACTTCAGGGGGTGTTCTGGGTTGGCCTCAGGGCCTTGGAGGCGCAGCAGCTGAGACAAAATCGATTTCCATCCGTGGAATCGTTTGCTGAATGGTTTGTTCAATCTGATAGTTTGAAAGCGGCTGTTGGTGAAAACTTATCTGAACAGTTTTCTGTCGTACTTTCAGATGCGCGGCAAATGCTTCCGTCGCTCAATGCGTTTTCAGATCCCCTTCATGAAATGGCCATGGCCACCGAGATCATCCAAAGAAGCCGGGTTAAAACAACTGAAAATCTTCCAGAGGCGGTAATTCCACTGTCCTTAGGAATTTTAACGAACCTAATCCTGAGGAATGGCGCATCCCCCGATCCTTATGAAAATATCACATTTCCCGAAGACTATAAATGGTATTATCCCGTCAATCTGGAGAGTTTTGCACACTATTCCGATAAAGAGTGGCCTAACATGAAATCGGCGGAAGTGATCGCATTTTTAATCGGGCATTGGGGATTTGAAAATCACTTTCGTGTTGCCATGAGAAAACTGCGGTACGATTCACGCGATACCTTCCAGGTGCGCCCCACTGATTATGGCCTGGAGTGGAAAAATACGCCGGAGCCGATATACACCAACCCGCGTTTTGTTCAGGGGGTTCGAATTTTGTGGGACATTGATGCAGTTGCGCCGGTCAATGGCAACCGGTGTTTCCGGTTAACAGATCTGGGCCGAAAATTGTTAGAGGATTTTAGTGAGCTCTGATTATTCAGATATCGCGCTGCAGGACATTCTTAAAAACGGCAAGTATGATGCGTCCATTATTTTGACGTTTAATGCGTTCTTGCCTTTTTATGAAGAGGTGGTTCTGCGTGCGCTTCAGTCTGGCGGGTGTCGGAACAATGTGCTGTTGATGGATGCCCGGCAGCTTCATGAATCCTTAAATACGCCATCCATGCGGCCCAGACTTGCCGGCTTTGAGTATACGCTGCTTCCCATCAAAGCGGCGCGCGCTTTCCACCCCAAGATTATTTTTCTTGTGGGCGAGAAAAAGGGATGTATCCTAGTGGGGAGCCATAATGTCACCATCAGTGGATTCCGGCAAAACCTGGAAATTACATCAAAGATTCAGTTCGGATCACTTAAAGATAAAGCATCGGTAGCCTACGCGATTCAGGTCTGGCAATTTATAAAGGATTGGATAGACCAGCAGCGGGATTATATTCCCGAGGAATTGCTTGAGAGTGTCTATCGTCTTCCCTATCTGGCGCCCTGGTTGCGAGATCGTGTGGAAGCGCAAGACGGGGAGGTCCAGTTTTTTGGCACGCAGGCAGAAGGGGTGTCATTGTACGACCAGGTCTTTTCGCGGGTATCGGGTGATATTGAACGGATAAGTATTGTCGGCCCTTTTTTTGATAATCGGTTGGCGGTTATAAAGGCGCTTTCAAAGCGTTTTTCCCCTTCTGAATTTTTTGTGGGGATCGATCCGAATACGGTCGTAATAAGCAACCATTCAGATCAGCTGTCGGGTATTAATTTCGTAAATGCAGCCGATTTCGGACCCAAGACTACCTATCTGCATGCGAAAATCATTTATATTGAATCGAAGTCTGGCGAACATTGGCTTGTCACCGGTAGCGCCAACCCAAGCGATCCAGCCTGGATTGCAGGTCCTGACGCAAGGAATGCAGAGGCAGTTGTCCTTCATACCGGCAAAATAGCAGAACTGACAGCTGGTAACTTGGGGGTCGTCAAACTCAAGAATTGTAAAATCATATCAGCCGACGAGTGGCTCGAAATCGAACAGCGTACTACTCACACGTCAGATAGCGATTTTGAAACCAGTAAATTGATAATTGCGACCGTCGGGGAGGATAAAATCGTTTTGCCAGAAGTGGATTTTGCCATAGATGATTTTATTCAGGCTGAAGTTTACGGTGAAAATGCCGAGTTGACTGCGGTTGTGGAAAAAGCCATGGCAGTCAGGGATGGAATAGCGATCCCCGTGAGCGGTATGGATGTGAGATATATTCGCTCAATAAAAATAACCCTTTCCGGCGGTCGGTATATTTTTACGTGGGTACATCATACAATTGAATTGTCACGGCGCAGTGAAAGTTCGAGACAGGCGAAATTCAGAGCTGCAATGTCGACCCTTGAATCAGATGATCCGGATTTGTCAAATCTGATCAATATTGTCGGGAATGTAATTTTTGATGAACGGCAAGATGTTGATCCAAAAGCCCTAAGGGAGTCAAGGCCAAAGGAAAAAGAGGGAGGGCCGGAGGGCCATCGAATCATTGATTTGGAAGCGGATATACCGGAAAGAAAGTTTAAAAACAATAATCGTCGAATGGTCAATTCGGGCGATTTGGGCCTGGTAATGGACGCATTGATTTACAATCTTGGTTTTGGGTTGAGGCCTGTGAAGGGGCCGGGTGGTTACACGAAAGGACGGGATGAGGAGGATATGATCGGCGCTGCTGATGATGATGACGACACAAACGACAACATTGGCGGGTTGGGCGATCCCGAATTAATAAAAATTTGCCATGCCAAGGTTAGAAATATCGTAAACCGTATGCGGAGCCAGTTTGCGCTCGCACAAAAGCGAAAGGGCAAATATTATATTCCTGTTGTTCAATTGGTGGCTGTGATGGCCTTGTTTCGTCAGCTACGAAAAATTGAGAAAAGAGATGGCGCTATTCCACCCGGCGAAACCTTGGTTCCGGAAAAAGAACGAGAGAGACTGTTGTCCGGGGTACTACCCTATTTATACGGGAAAGATTTCCAATTTGTCAATAAAGCAGAAGAAGAGCTTATCGACGAGCCAATCGATGAAATCTCCAAACTCAAAGGGCTGTTGTTGTGGTTGGCAAAAGATTGCGGGATCGATATTCGTTCAAGTGGTCATGTACAGCTTGGAATCGATTATGATAAACTGCGGGAAGATGCCATCTCCAAAGCAAAGATTTTGGTTTTGGCACCTCTTGCGGCCTCTGATGCGGATGCTCTCTATGAAGCTGAAAAAAGCATAAAAGAGACAGCTACAGATTTAGATACCGCGCTCGATTGGTTCAACACACATCGATATTGGGGAATCAAGTTCTTGAAATATGTTCAAGAACTGAAGCGAAAAAAAATATCTAAAAATAAACAGCCAAAGATTGGAGATATGGTTTTTCTCAATTCAACCGGGTATGATTTTTTCAACATTGTTTACTCCATATCGGAATATACAAATAGCGTTAAACTGGCTGGAATAGAGGGCAAAGAGGGCATAAGGGAGTATCTGAAATCCAATTTGATTTTTTTCAAATTGCCGTCTGTTGAAAAATATTGAAGACAGAAGGGAGTGGTGGCAGGTTTTTGACTAGTGATCGGTAAATATATCACTAAAGACCCTTTTTTCAGAGATGGGATGAATTTATTTAACATCGAAACGGAGCGCTGGTCCAAGGAACAGATTCAAAAGCTGACGTATGTGGGAATCACGCGGACGCGCTACCAATTATTCGTTCCCTTTATTGATGAATGCGAATTGATCCGTAACCTTTTTAAAGCGAAAAAAGATTGATTTCAATACAAAAATTACCCATTATTCGCTATTCGAATCAGGAGAATAGATGATGGATCGCTCTGATCTTCTCAGATTTGATGAAGGGAAAAGCCTTTAAGGACGGAAATGAATAAAGAGAGTACCGAGCTAGATCGGTTTATCCACAGATTACACGGATGGACACAGATGGAAGATCATAGGGACGTTTTTTGCCTTAGGCAGGGAAAAGATTTTATCAAGAAGCCAGGGGCAGACGAATACGCCACTCGTACGGTCGATCTGATTGGTACATTCAGCTATCACCTAAAAAAGGTATTTGCCGACAGTGAGCTGGAAGAGGACTCAGTTATTCGAAATTTTCGAATAACTGCCGCTGACGGTAAAAGCTACAACACCAAGCATCCCCATTAGCTCAAAGCAGAAGGACCGGAAAACGGGGTCTATGTCCGACTCGGTTCCACCAACCGCCAGGCGGACCGGGAGCTCATCGCGGAGTTGAGCCGGTCGGTGGAAGGGATTGCTTTTAATGAAATGCCGTTGCCGGAAATGTCCGTTGACGATCTGGATTTGCTCGCTGCCCGGTAATTATTCCAGGGGCGCCGCGAACTGGACAAGCAAGAACTGCTGACACTGAAATGGTTCCAACCAAAGGTGCCATGCTCAAGATCCGCAATCCGGTCATCGCCAGGATTTTCCGAGAATTGAAACTCATTGAACAATGGGGCAGCGGCGTGCGCAATATTCTCCGGGAAGCTCAGGAACAAAACCTGCCGGAGCCCATTTTCGAAGAAATCGGCACGCGGCTTCGCTTGAGCGTGCTCCTTGCGGAAAAGAATAAAGAGACTACCGAGCTAAAACGGTTTATCCACAGATTACGCAGATGGGCACAGATTAAAAAAAGAAAAAGGCGGTGTCCTTTTACCTCCGGCAGGGAGAACCTACTTTTTTTGTTTCAGGTTGTTATAATCTGCGTTAATCGGTTTAATCTGGAGATGGCAAACCACTTCTATATCAGGTCATCTTCGATTTTTTTTATCACCAAGGCAAGCGGTTGGATTCGGTTTTTACAGACCTCAAATATTGCTTCCGCGTTCAGATCAAAATAATGATGGCTGATTATATCCCGCATGGCCTTGACTTTGTTCCATTCGATTTGGGGGTAGTTAGCTAACAGGCTATGCTCCGTCACTTTATCGAGATTTTTTAGATTTTCGCCGATAGCAATCATCTGCATACAAATGGCGTCCAATTTTTCCATGCCTGTTTCTGAACCGGTAAAATCCTCCGGCGTATTGATTGGTTTAAACCGTGCTATAATTTTTTGCGTTGACTGGTAAATCTGTCGCAATATTTCGATAGCCAGTTCCTTGTCATACATAAAACGCCTCTTTATCGATCCTGCGCTTCAGAAAGTGGTTCATTGTTTTCCGGTAACTGACAATATCTACGGACCGATGGAAGGCCGCTTCCAGGTCTTGCTTAATGCCGATGAGATTGAAAAGATCCTGATTCGTCAGTTCCACCACGATGTCGATGTCACTGTTGGCGGTCATATTATTCTTTGCCACCGAACCAAAAATGCCGATTTTGATGATATGATATTGGGCCTTTTTGTTGGCCTTGAATTGTTGAAGGGTTTGAAGGATATCTTCGCGATTCATGGTTCAGCCTCATTATTTTTCATACAGCCTTGAATTTACGCTGTTTTTTCGTTTATAGTACCTTTTTGAGCCTAATTTGTCAAATACTTAGCCACAGAAGATGAAAGACGTGGCTAACGCGAAGGAGAAAAGAAATTTCTCCATAGATGACGCAGATAAGCAAAGAAAAAAACAATAATGGCTGTATTCTTCCGCCCCAGGCAGGGAAAAACGGTTTATCCACAGATTGCGCAGATGGACACAGATGAAAAAACAAGAGAATAGTATCTTTTGCCTCCGGCAGGTAAAAGCGGGTTATCCACAGATTACACAGATGGACACAGATGAAAAACGACAATAGCTTTATTCTGCCTGCGGCAGAGAAAGAAACCTTTTGTTTTCTTTTAAATAATCTGCGTAAATCGGTGTAATCGGCGGATAGAAAAAAAGCATGCTTCATAAAATCATCTGTGACCGTATCTGACACGGCATTGTGATATCAAGGAAAAACAGAAGCCTTGCACCTGGATTCCGGATCGAGCCCGGAAGGACGGGATCTCGGCATAATTTTTTTATCAATTTGATACCTTTCAACAACGGGTGGCGGATATGGCAGAGCTGAAAAAATGCACGGAACAGCAGCAAGAGGAATCCTGCACCATCCAGTGCACCATCAATCTTTCCATGCTGTTCGATTCAGCCATGCAACGAAAAGGATTCGACCAGAAGTGGGAAGCCTTTCTTAAATCAGACCCGGCCAATCAGCGGGTATATAAAATAACCGGCAATCTCCTGGAATACCGATCCGAACAGCTCATTCCCCGGAAAACAGACCGACGGCCGCCCCTGCTCTTGGTGTTCGGCAATCCGGCCTCCCATTCGGTGGCTTCCGGAATGTTTTTTTCCTTTGAAGGCCAGGGCCGGGAACACCGGTTCTGGAAACATATCCTCCAGCCCGCGGGTATACTGGATTTCCCGGTGCCGAAAGGTGGCAGCATCGAGGAACTGAATGCCGACCGGCGGGAAAGGATGTTTGGGCTCGATTATGAGAGTCCTTTCCGGAAAGGAATGCAATGAGGATACTCCATACTTCCGATTGGCACATCGGCCGTTCGCTCTATGGCCGCAAACGCTATGATGAATTCGCCGCCTTTTTTGACTGGCTGGCGAAACTGATCACAGAGCAGCAGATAGATGCCTTGCTGGTTGCCGGGGATATTTTTGATACCAGCACGCCGAGCAACCGGTCCCAGGAATTGTATTATCGTTTTCTGTGCCGGGTGGCGCGATCCAGTTGCCGTCATATTATCGTTATTGCCGGCAATCATGACTCGCCATCTTTTCTGAACGCGCCCAAAGAGATTCTGCGGGCATTGGATGTCCATGTGATCGGGGCCATGACAGCCCAGCATGCGGATGAAGTCCTGGTGCTGAAAGACACCCACGACCATCCCCAGGCGATTGTCTGCGCGGTCCCCTATCTGCGCGACAGGGATATCCGGACCGTCGATGCCGGAGAAACCCTGGAGGATAAAAGCGCAAAACTGGTGGCGGGTCTCCAAGCGCACTATGCCGCGGTCTGCCGCATCGCGGAGCAGTGCCGGGAAGAAATCGGTGAAGTGCCCATCATCGCCATGGGGCATCTGTTCACTGCCGGCGGAAAAACGGTTGATGATGACGGTGTGCGAGAACTGTATGTCGGGGCCCTGACGCGGGTGGGTGCCGATGCTTTTCCCACTTGCATCGATTACCTGGCCCTTGGGCATCTGCATGTGGCCCAATGCGTCGGTCAGCGGGAGAACATGCGCTATTCGGGTTCCCCGATTCCCATGGGGTACAATGAAGCCGGGCATGCGAAAAAAGTGGTCCTGGTGGAATTCAACAGCCGGGTCCCGGCGATTCAGGAAATCCAGGTGCCGTGCTTTCAACCGCTCGTAAGAATCTCCGGTTCGCTGGCGGTGATCCAGGACCGCATCGATGAACTCAAACGTCAGGACAGCAATGCCTGGCTTGAAATCGAATATACCGGGCAGGAGATTGTTGGTGATATGCGGGAACTCATCGAGACGTCTCTGGCAGGCTCCGCCATGGAAGTCCGCCGTATCAAAAACAAGCGGGTCATCGATCGGGTGCTGGGTGAAATAATGGATGATGCGACGCTGGATGACATGGATGTGCAGGATGTCTTTGCGCGCTGCCTGGACACGCATGCGGTGTTGCCGGAGGAGCGGGACGAACTGGTTCAGGCATATCATGAAATTCTCGCGTCGCTCCATGAAGAAGACCAAAACGCAGAATAGAAGGGCGTTGTATGAAGATCCTGGAACTCCGCTTTAAAAATTTGAATTCACTCTATGGCGAATGGGTCATCGATTTTTCATCCCCCGAATACTTGTCCGACGGCATTTTTGCCATCACCGGACCAACCGGTGCCGGCAAATCAACCATTCTGGACGCCATTTGCCTGGCCTTGTATGGCGCTACGCCCCGGCTTGGGAAAATCACCAAAAGCGGCAATGAAATCATGTCCCGGCAAACAGGGGAATGTTATGCGGAGGTGACCTTCGCCTCTCAGGCGGGTACGTTTCGTTGCCACTGGAGTCAGCACCGGGCACGCAAAAAGGCGGATGGCAATTTGACGGATTCGCGGCATGAGATTTCCAATGCCAAATACGGCCAGATTCTTGAAAACAGGAAAAAGGATGTGGCCGCGGTGATCGAAGAGAAGACCGGGATGGACTTCGATCGTTTCACCCGTTCCATTCTGTTGGCGCAGGGTGGGTTCGCGGCGTTTCTAGAGGCCTCCCCGGATGCCCGGGCACCCATTCTGGAGCAGATCACCGGCACGGATATTTACACGGATATCTCCATGCGGGTTCACGAGCGCCAGCGTGCCGAGCGGGAAAAGCTGAATGCTCTCCAGGCCGAGACAGCCGGGATTACCTTTCTGAGTGCGGATCAGGAGAAAAAAATATCCGAAGAGCTCGCGGAAAAGCAGCAAGCGGAAAAGGGCCTTTCCGGAAAAATTCAGGAGACACAGATCGCGCTTCAATGGCTGACCGGTATCGATGCATTGGGCCATGAACTTGCCGGTATCGGGAAGGAAGCCGACAGCCTCGCCCGGGAGGTTGCGGGATTTCAAACCGAGCGGGAAAGATTGGCGCGCGCCGATAAAGTCGCCGAAATGGAGGGTGCGTTTGCGGCGGTCTTGGCCATGCGACAGCAACAAAAGAACGATCAGGAAGCTTTGAAAAAAAGCGCGGAACAAATGCCGAAGGCCGCGCTGGTGTTGACGCAGAAAGAGGACCTGCTCCAAAAAGCGGAATCTTCAGTCGCCAAGGCGAAAGCGGAACAACAAGCGGAAGCCCCGCGGATCATGGCTGTCCGGGCGTTGGATTTAAAGATTGTCGAAAAACAGAAGACTTTGACTGCCGGGGAAACTGAATGCGCAAAGATCGAGGCCCAACTCAAAGGCAACAAAATCAAACGCCAAAAGGCTGCGGATAATCAGGCAACCTCCTTGAAAGCCCTTGATCGGATCCAGGAATATTGCTCCGCCAACGCCAAGGATGAAGGCTTGATTGGCGAGCTTGCTGGAATCACGGAGCATGTCAACAATCTGAACGCCATTTTCAAAGAGATCGCCGAGAGGAAAGCATCCATTGGAACAGCGCAAAAAGTGGCGGAGGCAAGCGTTACCTTGTATGCGGATGAGGAAAAGCACTCCATCGAGCAACAGAAACACTACAAGACCGCCAAGGACAATCTGGAAACAGAAACGGCGGCTTTAAAGACCCACCTGGGAGCACGCTCGCTGCGGGAGTATCGGGATGAGCAGAAGGCCCTGCTGCGGGAAATGGTCTATCTGAAAAAAATATCCGACCTCGAAGCGGAGCGGAAAAACCTGGAGGACGGCAAGCCATGCCCTTTATGTGGTTCGGTAAACCATCCGTTCGCCGAAGGCAATGTGCCGGAATTGGACGCCACGGAAAAGCGGATCAATGAATTGTCGCTGATTATCGACAAGGCCGAGAAGCTTGAAACCCGCATCAAAACGCTTGAGACCAAGGAAAAGCAGGCGGCCGTCGGCTTGGTGGCGGCCGAAAAGCAATTGAATCAGGCCAAATTCAAGAAAGAGGATACGGAAAAAGATCTGAAACGACTGCGGGAGGAACTGGACCGGATAACCGGTCATTACGCGCAGCAACGTGAAATGACACTTTCCCGGTTGAAGCCGGTTGGTGTCACCGAATTGCCGGAAGGGGATGTGTCGACTATTCTGGCCGCTTTGAAAGCGCGTTTGGATCAATGGCAGAAGTACCAACGGGAAAAAGCCGAGATGGAGAAGCAGAACAATGCGCTGGCCTCGGAAATCAAACAGCTGGATGGTATCCTGGAAACCATCGGCAAGTCCTTGACGGAGAAACAAGCAGGCGTTGAGGCCTTGAAAAAGGATTGTGAACAGCTGCGGAAGGAGCGCACGGAGCTGTATGGTATCAAAGATCCCGATAAAGAGGCGTCTCGTCTGGAAAAGCAGCTTGCGGAAACGGAAAAGATGGAAAAATCCGCCAGAGAAACCCGTGATGAGACCAAACAACAAGTGACGGATACACAAACCCGCATCCAAACGCTGCAAGAATCGCTTTCCAGGCGGCTGCCCGAACTGGAGACCCTCGAAAAAGCCTTTGCCGCAGGTTTGGACAAAGCCGGATTCAAGGACGAACAAACCTTTCTGGAAGACAGGCTGCCGCTGGAAGCGCGAAATGTCCTGGCTGAAAGGGCCAAGAAACTGGAGAAAAGACAGGATGAGCTGGCCACCCGGAAAAAAGACCGGGAAACCCGTCTGGCTCAGGAAAAGGAAAAGAACCTCTCGGCATCCTCCCTGGAAGACCTGAAAAAAGCATTTGCAGCGCTTGAAACCGCAACGAAACAAATCGGTGAAGAGATCGGCGCAAAAAAGCAGCAGCTTGCGGACAACACGACCGCCAAGGCAAAAATTCAGACCCAACAGGCCCTCATGGAAGCCCAGAAAAAAGAATGCCTGCGATGGGACAAGCTTCACCTGCTGATCGGCTCGGCGGACGGCAAAAAATACCGCAATTTCGCTCAAGGGCTGACCTTTGAATTGATGGTGTCCCAGGCCAACCGTCAGCTGGCGAAAATGACCGACCGGTATTTGCTGATCCGCGACGACGGCCAGCCCCTGGAACTCAACGTAATCGACAACTACCAAGCCGGTGAAATCCGCTCCACCAAGAACCTGTCCGGTGGTGAAAGTTTTATCGTCAGCCTGTCGCTGGCCCTGGGCCTTTCGAAAATGGCCAGCCGCAAAGTGCGGGTCGATTCCCTGTTTCTGGATGAAGGGTTCGGCACCCTGGATGAAGATGCGCTGGAGACGGCCCTTGCGACCCTGTCCGGATTGCAGCAGGATGGTAAGCTGATCGGGGTGATTTCCCATGTGCCGGCCCTGCAGGAGCGCATCGGCACCCAGATCTTCGTGCGTCCGATTTCCGGCGGAAGAAGCACCATCGCCGGGCCGGGTTGCCAAAGACAACCAATGGCCGAATAGAAGATGCTGGCCATTAAAGGTGCCTCCAATATCATTATCGAATTACGACGTGGCCACAAAAAAATTTTACAGTAAAACTGTTGACAGTTATACTGTCGGATGCTATATTTGAAATATGAAAATGGATGATTTGAAAAAATATCAGAATCGGAATGATTTCAAAATGGACGAGCTTCTTGAAGTTGCGAATTTTTTCGTAGAGGCAATTGCCCCTATGCAACCATCTGTGCGCGTATCCAAACAGCTGACCGAAAGAAATCTACGCTATTATATAAACCAGGGGTTGGTTGACCCTCCGATTGGTAAAGATGGTTTGTCCGCCATTTATGGTTATCGCCATTTATTGCAACTCATCTCATTAAAGCGTTTGCAGGCTTCGTATTTACCGGTAAAAAAAATTGCGGAGCTAATCAATGGAAAATCTGATGATAGCCTTCATTGTATTGCGGTTGACCAGTTGACTGAATTGCAAAAACAAACCGACAATCCTGCTCTTTCATTTCTGAATGCCATTTCGGTGCCACAAAATAATGAAAATCAAATTGATCAAGTGGACTTTTCACCACTGTCGGCATCAATTCGCGAACCGTCAGATAAGAATAAAAAACCGCTGAAAAAACAGAGTCTGTCCTGGGACCGATATAAATTGGCGGATGGAATTGAAATCCATATCCGAAATGGTCAATCCCCTAAAAACATTAAATCGAAAATAAAAAGGGCAATAGATGATTTTTTAAATTCCCTTTAATTGTTTGGGCATACATAAAAATGGGGGTGAAAATATGGCAAATAACTTGAAACCAAAAATTGAAATTATTCCATTAAAGAAAAAGGTTATCGCCGGAAAATCCTCGAAAATGGATTTTCTGGTTCGCATCACTGCGCCTAAATCAGAGCTTGAAACGCAACGTCCAAAATTGAATCTGGGTCTTGTTTTAGATCGTTCTGGTTCAATGAGCGGTAGCAAAATTCAGAAAGCAACGGAAGCTGCAGTCTATTGCCTTGATCAAATGCTGGAAACAGACCGATTTAGTTTGACCGTTTTTGACAACGAGATTGACATTATCGTCCCATCTGTTCATCCAAAGAACCGAGCCAAAATAAAATCGGCGATTAGTCGGATTGATGCAAGAGGAACCACCGCATTGCATTCAGCCTGGGTTGAAGGTGGCAGACAAGTTGCCGCTCATATGGATTCCAAAATGATCAACCGGGTTCTTTTGATTACCGATGGACTCGCCAATGAAGGTGAAACCAACACGGATGTCATCGTTTCCCAGGCAAAAGGTCTGTATGAGCGGGGAATTTCAACCACAACCATTGGTGTTGGCAACGATTTCAATGAAGAACTTTTGGTCCCGATGTCACAGGCGGCTGGCGGTAACAATTGGTTTGTTGAATCCGCAAATGATTTTCAGAGAATCTTTGAAACAGAAATGGAAGGTTTGGTTCGGGAACGTTTTACAAGTGTTCTGATGGATATCAAACCTGAAGACAGTGTCAAAATTGCAGACATAATTAATGATTTCGATAAAGATTTCGAAAGCAAATATATCCTTCCAAATTTGGTTGATGAAGAGTCGTTGGACATCATTGTCAGAACCAAACTTTCCGCAAAGGACAAAGGGATTCATCCTGTTTTCACGATAGATTTAGAATGGAATTTCATTGGAAATGATAAAAAACAATCGGTCGCAGAAATGGCTTCGATAGAATACGCTCGTAAAGAGGAAGCAGATAAAGAAAAACCAAACTTTGAAGTCAAAAAAGTCATTAAGTTATTGGAAGCTGCGCGAATTAAACGCCAAGCCATCGAATATCTGGACCAGGGAGATTATGTTGCGTCCTCACAAGCATTGCAATCTATGGCTCCAGTGATGCGGGAGTTGGCTGAAGAATATGATGATAAGGAGTTGGCTGCCGAAGCAGATTATCTGGATGATTTCTCCGAAAAAGTTCAACATGAAAAGCAAAGAGCTTATTCCAGAAAATCATTACGTTACGCCTCAATCAATAGGCAGCGCGGTAAAAAGACGAAATGAAAACCCATTTGTTGTTTGTTTGGGGCAAACTATCGTCAAGATGAATTTAAAAATTACGAACATTTTGTTGGCGTAATGTCGAAATTCATTCCTGAAACATTTTTTTTAGCCAATCCTTTTGAATTTGAAAAGCTCATTTATGATGCATTGATCCAAATTGCTCCTGATCTGTTTTCTCAATGCTGAACAGAAAAGGTTTCAATGAATGCTGACCATCAAATGTGCCGCCTGTAAAAAGAAGCTGTGGAAATATGAAAAACTGGGCCAGGGCGAGGTGCTCCGCTGCCACAAGGAGCGCATCGTCAAACTGTACCAGTCGGTGGTTTGGGAGCATAAAATCAGGTGCCGGTGCGGGAAGGAGATCGGCATTGACAAGGGCGACCATATCAAGATGATTGCCAAAGCCTTCACCTATTCCGGAACAAAGGTGAATATCTGACCTGAATATTGGATCCTTTTCCATCATGACTTTGATGACCAATAAAAAATACATCTCCTATGGAGACTTGGAATGCCTAATGCTATACTCATCCCAATCCTCTGTGTTTTCGAACATTCAGCGCCTTCCATTGGAGCAGCGGCTGGCGCTCGATGAGTTGCTGGAGATCAGTATCATCGGTGAGCAGAGACGCGTTGATTTCGCCCAGATCGAGCAACCGGTCGAGAAAGGCCAATTCATTTTCGGCAAGTGGTAAAACGGCGGACAATGATTCCCGGCAGGTTTCGACAAGATATTGGCCATCGTTTTCAGTGGTTTCCTGGTCCTTGGAGATTCGATCTCGGAGGGTCGGGACAAGCTGACGTTCCAATTCTACTATATCAAAATCCACATCGCTGGGTGACACTGTCCGCCAATCCCTGAAGGCGAGAATCTCACAATACTTCCTCCCATGACTTATCGAGGATTTCCGCCGGCATCATCAGATTCCAATCTTTGACCCATCGCGATTGGACACGTTTGCCCCGGGTGATGTAATGGGGCTGTTTTGGACGAAGCGCCCTCAGGGCCTCAAGATGCACCGCTTCCACCATCAGGGGTTCCCGGTGCTGTTCCAGGAAGAATCCCACTTTGGCGGCGGTGGTGGCGTTTTCCAGCAATAGCGTGTATTCAACGACCTTGTCCAAATCAAAAAATTCGATGGATTCCAGGGAGCGCCAGATTTCCTCCCAGCTCCCCCCCAGGTCCGGTCGGTCCAGCATGTCCACCAGGGTTCGTTCGAGACCGGTCACGCGGATTTCCACACCGGAACGATTGTGGCGGATAACCCCGAACAGCTCTTTTCCCTTGATCCGCAAGATGTTCGGTACGGGGGCCCGGATGAATTCATAGGCGCGGAATATCAGCGGAAGGGCTTTGAAAACAGAGAAGTAATGGAGCCTTCTGTAGAATGAGTAGGCCTTCCCATGGAAATCCAGGGCGGTGTGGTACCCCAGCACGGCATCCGGTGATATTTTGCCAGCAACGAGATAGGGATCGATGGGGAATGAATCCGGATCGGTTCCGGGAGGGACCGTCGCATACAAACCCCGGCGCACCGGAATGATGTGTCTCTTATTTCGGTGGTAATTCAGAAGCGCCTTACGGGTATTGGAGTTGAAAGAGGCCCGCTTGGCCAGAAATTGTTCCAGTTCGGGTTTAGTACCATCCGATCAAGAGAACAAATTTGCTGATATTCTGATATTATTTCAAGGGCAATTTGAACGCCCCGCCCCTATTTCACTGTGCCTAAATTGTGCCCGTCAAGGTCAAATTTTTCAAAATTTCTCCAAACAAAACCCCAAACGCTGTCAAAATTATTTTTTAAATCAAATTGTTGAAAAAAAGTGCTTTTCAGTTTTTTCAAAAAATGGGCTTAAAATCCCTCGGTCCTTAGTGGCTGTACCGGTTCGATTCCGGTCCCAGGCACCATAAAATCAATAAGATACAAAAATTTCTGTCGTAAACCGGAAATGGTCAGTTGATTGATTCGCTGAGCCGGGAACAGAAAACCCGGCCACCAGGGCAGGCAGCCGGGTCAACAATGGATAGCTGGTCATGGTCCGACTGAAGGGATTTCATCTTGCTAAGCCGTTCTAGGGAGCCTTGTTAAAATGAAAACCCGGCCATTACTGACCGGGTTACATGGTACCGGACGTGGGGGGTGTCCGGCTTTAAGTAGGGGAATTGGCTATACAGCTTATTTTCTTGTCATGTCAAATGAAAAATCCGACCGTCCATCCCAGGGCTGGCCGGGTCGTTATTATTAACCAATAGATTCAAACTGTTACCAGGTAACGGTTTGCCTTGGTAGCAAATATGGTCGATTTGTGGAGTTGACAGCGCAACCGCCGGACTGTTAATGTACAAACTGCAGGGGCTATGTGCATTGTTTTTAATGGGTTGCAATGGGACACAACATGACAAGTTTTCTGCATTCTTGAGGTGATCGTTTCCAGCCTTTCAAATAAGGAGACAATATGAAAACAAATGAACTATCGACATGCTTTTGTACTGATGATGTAGACGCATGCCGTGAATTTTATACCCGATATTTTTCAGCAAAAGCAATTTTCGATTGTGGCTGGTATGTCAACCTGAGCATAGGCAAAGATGGCCCCACTATTCAATTCATGCAGCCAAAAGAAAGCATGCCGACTTTTGGTGGTACAGGCGTGATGCTCAATTTCAAAGTTGATGATGTTGATGCGGAATATTCTAGATTGACTGAATCTGGTCTAAAAATAGCAATGCCATTGGAGGATCACCCTTGGGGAGATAGAGGGTTTTCGGTTATTGATCCTATCGGTAACTCTGTTTACATCTACTCAGACCGTGAACCTTCAGATGAATTTAAGCGATATTACAAGGGCTAACAAGGCAAATGCAATCGGACAGCAGAAGCGCCGCTCCTTCGTCGCTCTGCTTTTTTACTACCGGGGATTTGCATCGTTCAACAAAAGAGCCAAAAATGACGCGAAAGGACGAATACAACAATTTTGTGGAGCACCCGCGGTATGGCAAGCGTCCCAGAATTACCGGATTGAACCCAAAAACTGATTATCTCGACGTGTTCCTACATTTGCATTCCGGGGATCGAGAATGGGGTGTTTCATCCTCGGCAGATGGAGCGAATTAGGATGATTCTGAATCAAATCCCAGAGTGTTATCGATCAGGTCGCACTTACGCCGACGCTATGTCACGATTGGGTGAGATTGAGAAAAAAAACGAATCGGATAAGAGCGGGTCTCTCTCCCGCCCTCCCAACTGAAAAATAGCGTTTTCAAGATTGAAAACCGGACGGGATTAACAAATTGAAAGCGGATGCCAGATTGATAAAGTGCAGAATGTCTGGAGCTATGTGAATCATTTTTAAGGGTTTGCACTAGACCACAACATGGCAAGTTTTCTGCACTTTTAGAGTATTCGTTTCTATCCTTTCAAATTAGAATTTTTCTACGTTTATATAAGATATCGGCAGAAAATTGATTTTTATCGGCTATTCGAGTAGGCTTGATAATAATCTATGTTCGCCAGAGAAAACCTTGACATGTACATACAATCGTGCATACTATAATTCATCATGTTTGAATGGGACAAAGCGAAGGCCAAAAATAACCAATCCAAGCACGGTATCTCATTCGCCGATACATTTGCGGTCTTCGAAGATCCTAACGCCGTAACGCTTGAGGATTCCAGCGGCGATGAGCAACGGTATATTACCATTGGAATGGACACCTTCAGCCGCATTTTGGTGGTAGTTTACACATGGCGTGGTGAAAATATCCGTATAATTTCAGCACGTAAAGCCGTGCGCTATGAGGTGAGACAATATGAAGGCGAAATATGATTTCAGTAAAGGTAAACGTGGTGCCGTTCTTCCTTCTTCTGGTAACAAGGTCCGCATTACTATCAGGCTTGACCAAGATATTGTAGATTGGTTTCGTTCTAAAGTTGAGGAACAAGGTGGTGGCAATTACCAGTCAATGATGAACAACGCTCTCCGCATCTACATGGAAGGCCAGAAACAGCCTCTTGAAGAGATTCTGCGTCGAGTCGTTCGTGAGGAATTACAAGCGACTCATTAATGTTGGTGGCGAACCAGACGCTGGTCGGAGCGGCGAGGACCATGTCGTCCGACAGCTTTCCGTTCGGGATGTCGAAATTTGTATTTATAGAGCCAAGCACAACGGCTATTATCTGCACCAACAAACCGCCACCAAATAGTGCAGATAGTCTTTTTCATCCCGCTCAACAGCTTGATAAAAGCTCAACCAAGATCCGCCTGCGATTAACCTTTATTTTTTTAAAAATAAAACCGCTATTTTTCGTTTTTGTTTCCAAAGTACCGTAGTCCGGTGCCCTCTCGTGCATCAACACTGACTGAACAACGGCCTACCTTCGGAAATGGTCTTGAAAGGAACCGCTTCAACATGTTCGGCTATGGCATGCTAATTGCTTTTTGGTTTTTTACAAATTGTGGAGTTATACAGTCTCGATAAAAGGCTGTTGGAGAAAAAATGAATCAAAAGGATTTTTTGTTCTATCTAAGGGATCAAGAACTTCCTTATAGTAAAACATAACTGGAGGTTGAATGAATGTGAAGATCTTGGAAACCGCAATAATAGCTTTTTTAGCGCTAATAATATCATCGCCGGAGGCGATGGGCGGCCAGATTGAGAATACCATGCATGGATTCGCAATTATGTATGATGGCTGGAACAATACCGGCGAATTATGCGTTGTTTGTCATACCCCCCATCATAGCAAAAATACAGTAAGCGGTTCGCAATTGTGGAACCGGGATGATACGACCGCAAATTTTACGCCTTATTCAAGACATTCAATGAAATCAACACCTGGACAGCCGACCGGGCCGTCAAGATTGTGCCTGGGCTGCCATGACGGCACCATTGCGCTTGAGAGGTTTGGTGATGCAACAAGTGGAAACCACTACATCAGCTTATGGGGACGCATCGGAACAAACCTCATGAATGATCACCCAGTGTCCATGGTCTATGACAGTACTCTTTCGAATATCAGTGGTGCGCGTCTAAGGGACCCTTCGACCAGCCCTTCAACCCTCGGCGGTACAATTGGTCAGGATCTATTGCGAAATTCAAGACTTGAATGCACTTCCTGTCACAATCCCCATGGTGGGCAAAACAACAACGGCTACATGTTGCTGAAGTGGCCGGCTGACCCACAGTTATGTTTGGTTTGCCATAACAAATAAAATATAATTAATATTTAAAACATTAACTATAACAATCCAAAAGCTACGGAATCAGTCATTCCGTAGCTTTTTTTTCAGTTTTTTATATGTCGTCCATTCCCCGCGCGAACTTTGCCCTACCGAATCAAAACAGAGCCAAAATCCAGCGGCAACTATAACTCAAAACAAGGTACACTGAAAACCTTTAGAGCCCCTTTAAACCAACCATATGTTTAGTTAGCGAACACAATCATCATTTATTTAAATATTATCTTATTAATTTATATAGTTAAAATATGTATCATATTTAGACACAAACACCGACACGCCACCCATTTTTTTTCAATCCGAATGCTGTTTTACATCTGATCACTAAATAATAGCCCTTAATTTTAATACAGGCCGGGGATCCACAAGATGTCGCGAGAACCAGCCGTCATGATTCGGCACATCAAAGGCCAGGGATAGAATCTCTGAAAAATGCAGTACCGGTACTGGTTGCTTCAAGGTGCACCGAACTTCCAAATTCATGTGGCACATGGCGCAGGCGGTGATGATGCAGTCCGCGCCGGTGTCGGCCGCCTCGCCCATCATGCGATTCACAATGGAAGTGACCAGTTCCGGGCGGGCCACGGACAAGAATGTGCCGCAGCATTGGGATCCAAAAGACCATTCCAGGGCCGTGGCACCCAAACCGGTTAGGATTTTTTCCATCAACCCTTTGTAATTCTTTTCATGGCGCAGGGTATTGGGGCGGTTCAGCATGCAACCATAATAAGGCAAGAATTTGAGTTGCTTCAATTTCTCGGACACTTCCACGCCCAAATAGTCTGGGATGCGGTTTTCCATCAACTCAAAGAAATGCAAAATTTGCAGATCGCGGTTGAACGGCCTATTCCATTTTTTTTCAAAACGATAGCGCATGAGCTCGTTACGGCTCAATTCCCGATGGGCCAGCCGCAGCCGGATGATGCAGTTGGGGCAGGCCACGAGCAGTGGACGGTCAGAAGCTGTCAGAAACAGATTGCGGGCCGCCAGCCCAAGGGCCAGATCATGATCCATGGCATAAGCCGAGGAACTGCCGCAACAGTTCCAGTCCTCTACTTCGATAAGATTGACGCCGATGCGACGGCATAATTCTTTCAGTGAGTGATCATTTTCCTTGGCGGTGGTGGCCAGGGAACAGCCAGGGAAATAGGAAACATCCATCAACGGTGTAGTATTCATCGTCAACCTGCCTATTTTTGATTAAATGCGAATTTGACATCCTGCATCTGCGTCACCCGGGAAGGGAGCAGTTCCAGTTTCCGTTTTGCCAGCATTTTCATGCCCACGCCCATGTCGCTAAACCAGTCTTTTTTATAAAATTTGTAGCGCAGCATGATTTCGAGTTTGTGGGTGCGTCCATAGCGATGGACAGTATTCAAGACCTCTTGATGAAATTTGAGGATATCCGGTTCGGCAATGGTGACTTTTTCTTGCACCGCCATCTGACAAAGGGCATGGGTGACAGCGGAAATGTCCACACTATTGGGGCATTGCACCGAGCAGTTGTTGCAGCCCACGCAAATCCAGATGGAGGATGACTCTAATACCTCTTTTTTCTGTCCCATCTGAACCAGGCGAATGATCTGATTGGGCAGATAATCCATGGCTTCTGAAAAAGGGCAACCACCGCCACAACTGAGACAATGGTAACAAGCATTGAAATCTGTCCCGGCGATTTGCTTGACTTCTTTTGCAAAATCCGAACCGGTATAGATTTCAGTTATGGTATCGTTCTGCTTCTTCATCTTGCTGACTTTCCTTTCATTGGTGATCTCCGCTAAGATCGCTGTCCGATCATCACGGGAGCCGGCTTTTAAGGCCGAGTCCAGTAGCGCCTGGGTCCGGGTATTGAGATCCGCAGGATCATTCAAAACCTCGATCATGGCTTCAATGGCGATGGAATTATAGACCCCGTCTGTGCAGAGGAAAACAAGGTCACCTGGAAATACTTCCAAACTACCATACGCCGGTTCGCAGTCACCGCAACCAACGCACTGATCCAGCAGTCGCCGGGACTCATGGGTGCGGGCCTCCGCCGCTGAAATCTTGCCTTCTTCCACCAGGAATTGGGCCATGTTTTGATCACAAGTGATTTGGCTCAGCCGGCGGTTGCGAAAAAGATATAAGCGGCTGTCTCCCACATGCACATAGTAGGCATATCCATTGCTCAGAAAAACAGCCGTACAAGTTGCGCCTGTTCCTGCCGGAACGGAATTGCAGATAAATTGATCCGTTTCCACAATCAGGTCTGAAAGATGTTTGAGAATCTGATCCGATCCCCTAAATCGTGTGAGTTGTTTGATCAACAGCTCGGCCACATGCGCCCCCCCGTTTTCAATGCCCATGCCGTCTGCAACCGCCAGGAGTAAAGTGGCATCCGTTGGTGCCGTGATCAGGAAACGATCTTCATTTTGCTTGCGCCCCGGTCCCATGCCGCTGTATCCATAAGCAACGGCCGGTCTTATTGCTAAATCAAATTCCATTGAATACTTCCGTATTTTTAAAATCAGCCACTTTGGTGATAACACCCAAGCGTTTCATTTCAGTAAAAAAGTCTTCCATTCTACGGCTAAGCGACATCTGTTGATCCTCGGCATAGATCAGACAAATGTTTTTCATGACCATTCTTTTTTCCATCTCCTTATGAATTATGCCGAATTTTTTGGCCAGGGGCTGCAGTGCTTCTTTGGCCTGGGCGATGTTCTGATAGCGCTTATTCATGTCCACGCGTCCACAGGTAGTTATGAAATTTCGTAATTCCAGCGGCAGGTCAGGCTCCAATTCCACCGGATCAGGAATGTCCAGGGTCAGATGGAAATCCATCAGGCGGCGGATGTCTTCTTCCGGAAAAGGTCTTTTCCCCGTTACCATCTCATAGGCCACGATTCCCAAGGCATAGATATCCGTACGCGGGTCCACCGGATAGCAATTGATTTGTTCCGGTGCCATATAGGCCACCGTGCCGGAAAAGGCCAGATCTTCCGTACCGATGGGGCAGGCCAGGCCGAAGTCAAGGATTTTCACCCGATCGCCTTTTACGATAAAAATATTGTCAGTATTGATATCCCGGTGAATAATGCCCTTCCCATGGGCGTATTCCAAACCACTGCACACTTGCAGGAGGAAATTGACGGCAAGTGGGACAGACAGGCTTCTTAAGCGCGGCAGCAGTTCCATCAGGCTTTCACCTTCAAGCAACTCCATGATGATGAAAAGCGTGCGGTAGCGCTCTTCAAAATCATAGACTTTCAAGATGTTCTCGTGATTCATGGCGGCAATGGTCTGGGCCTCGAGACGGAAGCTGTTGATAAATTCTTTGTCCATGGCCAGATTATGTCGCATCATCTTGATGGCAACGGGCATGTTCAAGGTTTTATGGACACCCTGGTAGACAATGCTGTATCCTCCCCGGCCGATGGCGTCGGTGGCCACATATTTTCCGATAGTCCGATAGGCCGTGGGCCGCCTGGAGTCGAAACGATCAGCCACCACCTCCGTAAGGAAGGTCAGTACTTCCGGATCGTTTTGGGATATATCCTCAAATTGTTCCCGATTCAAAACCCATACATCCATGTCCGTTTCCGCTTCAATATGGGCGCGGCGCGGTTCTCCGGTCAAGATTGCGAGACCGCCCACAATATCCCCTTCGCCGTAATGGTCTGTAGGATGCAATTCACCGTCTTTTTCCACCAGCACTAGGCAGGAACCTTTTTCGATGATATATGCATTTTCATCGATTACTCCCTGGGTGATAAAGCGGGTCCCGGCTTTGATATGCAGCATGGTCATGTTGGCAAAATAGGGGCTGCGTTTTTCATTGGAGATGAAACGCAGGAATTTTTGGGTCATTTTGGCAGAGCCTTCATCATTCTGCACAAGTCTGAAAAAAGCACAATCCATGCAGGATGCCCGCTTTTCAGCATAAGATCCCTGTATTGTTCCGCCGCAATAAGTCCCGGCCACGGCCCAACAGAATCTGCCGCCGTTTTTTCCACCGTTGATGCCGCTATATGAAGTGTCGACAGCAGCCGGGCAAGTTCCAAATGCAGATGCATTGGCTCCATTCTGCTCCCGGCCGCATTTCCGATATTCCCAGCAGTTCTTGCGAATTTTTTTCATCTCAAACCGGTTTCTTCGTCATAAGACAATTCTGTGGTGAAAACTCCCAATCACTGAGCGTCCTTGGTCACTGTTTCGACCTTATCGCGGCTGGAAGCCGCTCCCACGACAGAGGATGGAAGCCGCTTCCGCGACGAAGGATGGAAGCCGCTCCCGCGACGGAGGATGACCGAAACGATAATCAAGGCTCGCAAACCTTTGAGCGTCGCATACTTGTAACTTTATTGGGCTACCACAATGTAATAGATCAAGTCAACTGCTATATTCGGACAGCAGAAAACAATTAAAAAACTAGCGATTGACCAAAATACCACAAAGTGATACAAGAGAAAAATTTACAGCAAATACAAGACATACTCTTCAGAAAGAATGACCCAAATGCCGAATCAAATTTTTCCCCCAGATGAATGCACCGGCAATAAAGCGGACAGCGCTTTTGAATCCATCCCCATGCTTGTAAAAGCACTGATCCATTCCTATCAAAAGGATGATTCTTTCAGCCATCTCGGCCCGGCTCCGATTCCTTCCCAGGAAGTCTTGGTTACCATGCTTCATCAGGTAAGGCGCATACTCTTTCCCGGTTATTTCGCGCACTATACCCTGAATCGCGCCAATCTGGAATATTACATGGGCCAGGAAACAACCGAACTTTTTGAGCAGTTGTCCCAGCAAATCCTGCTGGCAAGCCGCCATGACTGCCTGCGGTACGGCCGGCCCTGCTTTCACTGTGTTGAAACAAGTCGCCATACGGCTCTGAAATTCCTGCAAGGCCTGCCCGAAATCAGAAGGATATTGGGAGCGGACATCCGTGCGGCTTTATCGGGTGACCCGGCGGCCAAAAGTTATGACGAAATCATATTCAGCTATCCGGGTTTGTTCGCCATAACGATTTATCGAGTCGCTCATCTTCTGCTGCAACTCGGCGTGCCGCTGCTGCCGCGCATGATGAGCGAATATGCCCATCGTTTTACCGGCATTGATATTCATCCCGGCGCTAAGATCGGTGAAAGTTTTTTCATCGACCACGGCACCGGTGTGGTAATCGGTGAAACCGCCGAGATCGGCAACCAGGTCCGCCTTTATCAGGGGGTGACCCTCGGCGCCCTTTCCCTGCCGCGCAATGCGGCTGAAAAATATCGCCACCGTAAACGGCATCCAACCATTGAAGACGAAGTCATCATTTATGCCAATACAACGATTTTAGGCGGGGAAACCGTTATCGGTTCCCGCTCCATTATCGGCGGTAACATATGGCTCACCGAAAGCGTGCCGCCGGACACCAAAGTCATCCTCAAAAAACCCGAATTGATTTTCAGCGAAAACCACATCCGCAATTGGATGACCGTTGCTTAACAATGCCGAGTTCCTTTCGGACTGACCGGACCGGCAGATAGCCGTTCCATATCTGAACACTGCCAACTTATTGTAATCCAAGCTTTCAATCAAAAATTCCGGAAGCAGTGTCCGCATTCAATACATCCTTCAGCAAGCTGACCTTCCGTCGTTGACCACCTTTCTCAGTTTCCGATAGATAATCAACCACTGCCAATTGGAATTATATGCCTGCCGATTCCTTCTCATTATTGGCGCAATGTTTGCAGTTCAACACACCGACAGCAAGTGATGCAAACCGAATGCCTTATCATTCGGACAGCGGAAATTTTATTTTTTTTATTTTATCGGTAAATGCTTTTCAGCACCCGGTGAATGGCTATTAAAGGGTTAGTCTGATGGAAAAAGAAGTTGCAGTACTGGATGCAAATGAATTGAAGTGCCGTGAAATTTGTGGGTTACTTCAAAAATGGAATTATTCCGGAGCACAGTTGCACAGTTTGCCGACCCTTGAAGAACATATCCAAAAAAGCACTTGCCAAGTCGTGATTATGGATATCGATACTGTACCCATTGACAACCGTACAATCCGCCAATTGACCCTCAAGAATCCGGGCGTTTATTTCTTGTGCCTGTCCGAAAACCGTTTTCATCCGGAATTAAAGGAAGCCTTATGCTACCATATTTATGCTTGTATCAAAAAGCCTGTGGATCCTGAGGAACTGCAATATTGGCTGAGGAGTATCGATAAAAATGGCGCTTGGTCTGATGATGATGGCGGAGGATGGCCGAAAAGCTGATCAAGGCCATATCAGGACATGGGCAGAGCGTTATTAACGTCTATTGTTGTTTTCCTGTTGCTGGCAGGCGAAAGATCAGCCGCAGAGGAAAAAAAACAAATATCAGTAAATGTTGAAAACAGGGCTGTTGCAGCCGACATCAATATTCATTATACAGGGCGTTATTGCCTGGAATGTCATGTGAAACAGCCGACAGTGGGGGGAGATCCACTGTTACAATATAATGGCGATTTTAAAAGTTTATGCCGCTGTCATGGCAACATGCAGGATACCTATCACCATCCGACGGACATACTTCCACCCCAAATAAACAGCATCAAGATTCCTACTGAATTTCCTTTGTGGAAAGGCAAGATCGATTGCATCACTTGCCATGATGTCGCCAGGCAATGCCGCGTCAATGAATTCAAGGAGGTCTTCTTGCGCGGAGCACCCTATCCGCGGCCTACGGCTTTTTGTTATCAATGCCATGATCAGCAGGCATATGCCAGGTTTGATCCCCACCAACAAATTGATGCCTCTGGAGTGATTGTTGAATCGAAATGTCTTTATTGCCATGAAGAAAAACCGGATGTTCAGCACGCGAAATTCAAGGATTTGAAATTGCTCGCTGATCTCGAAATCCTCTGCCGCCGCTGTCATTTTATCACCGGCAATCATTCCGGGAACTTCAATCATATGACCAAGCCGAGCCCCAAAGGACTGGCCCGCTTAAAACGGATGCGCAAAAAATTCAAAATCATTCTTCCGCTAACCATCGAAGGCAAGATGACGTGCGTCACCTGCCATAATCCCCACCAAAAAGGAGTTATTCCCGAAGAACGCCCGAGCGCCAAGGGGGCGGATTCACATTATCGCCATCGCTTGCCGGAAAGAATATGCATTGAGTGTCACGAGATGTGATCCTGCCTGATTGGGATCAATTGCCGAATAGATGCGGGAAATAGAAAACCTCGTATTTCGTCACCAAACCCTTGATATTGATATTTTTAAGATACCCGGCTTTTTCTTTATTAAAACCCAATTGATGATAATCTAGAATACTTTTTCCGGAATGACATTCATTACAAGCCATGCTGATTTCTTTCCGACCCGTATTCTTATGAAATTCATCCAACTTCTGCTTCCTATCACTTTTGCTGAGCTGTTTTTCAACCGATAGAAATATTTTGGCCTTTTCCAGATCCTGGGGATTACGCACCGGTTGCTTACGACCTTTTTCCATGGAAAATACGTCAATGCGGGAAATGGAATTTGTAGCAACATCTCCCTGATGGGATTTGGGATTGAAGAAGGTTCCAAAAGGCCGGCCATGGAACACGGTATTTTCTTTTTCCGACCAATCATAGATCAATTGATTGAATTTATCCCTTTTTAAATGACAGACCTCGCAGTGCAAAAAACCGGTGTGCATATTGATAAAAGCCCGGACCAGATTGTTGCGGCTATGGGGATAGAGTTTATGACAAACCCCGCATACAGATGCATCGTTAATCTGTTCGATGTAGGATTGTTCAAATTTATGAATATATTTCATGGCGTTAGTTTCTGCCTGAATGTCTTCCTTGTCTTCCTGATGGCATTCCTTGAAGCAATCCACTTGTGATGCGCCGGTATGGGGAACTTTTACAACCGCTTGATGGCATTGACGACAACCTCCCTGACCGTGTGGGGATTGCATGAATTTCTCTTCGTCAATATGGAGGGGTTGAAACCGAGTTGAGCTGTCTATTTGAACAAGTCCCGGATAACGATGACAGATCAAACAGCCGTCTTTATCTTCAGCCAAGGATTCAGAAATGCCTAAAAAAAACAGCTTAATGATACAGAATAACAACATGCTGACAATATATGCAAGTACGCTTCTTTTTTTTATTTTACAGAGTATTGGATTCGGCATAGGTCGTCGGTACAACAATTGCGGAAAATGTTATATATTTAAAAATTGTTTTTAAAATAACAGCAAAATACATGCCGGGTACACTGAATATTATCACCACTTAATTTTGAATTTATAATAGTTCAAAGCATATCGCAACAAACCAATAAATACCCACATGCAGCCGGCTTTGATCAGGATTGCTTTTCTTCCGTTTACCAATACTTCTAACCACGGCTCAATTTGGTCCCAATACAAGTGTTAAACACCGGCTGCCGTGCATGATAACAGTACATAAAATAACTACCTATAATAAATAAATAAATATTATTTGCAAACACACATATGTCTTTTTTTAGGACATAATTGGGAGGATTTTTACCCGTCGGCTGATATTATAAGGCTGCCGCCTTGGAGCCATAAGACAGAATAACGTGAAATGCAAAACACTATATAATCGATCCAAAAAAAAAACCATGTATGGCATATAAATTGCTGTCTTTTACCTCGCTTTCGTGTGGATAATTGCGGCGTTTTTATGCCGGCTTAACCGAATGTTACGTTGTATCAATCTTTTCAACAGGAAGTGAGGAAGACCGACGTGCTCAAAGTCACCTGTCGATCCATTGTGACAATATGGAGTTTTTGCAGTTTTTTCCTTTTGCTCACATTTCAGAATTCCTTTGGGGCGGATATTGGTAATTGCCTGTTGTGCCACAAATACCCAGGTCTGAGCCGTGTGGATGAAAACGGGAAACTACGGCTGCTTTATATCAATGAAGCTGTATTCAATACCAGTATGCACGCCAAGGTGAAATGCGAGGGTTGTCATACGGATATTCAAAAAATACCTCATGATCCGGCTAAAAAAGTAGATTGCCTGACTCAATGCCATATTGTGGAACCATCCAGTGAACAGAAGTTCTCCCACAAAGATGTTGCGGAATTCTTGCAAAAAAGCGTTCACAGCCCGGTGGATGCCGATGGAAATCCGAAACCGTTTCCGGAAGATTTTCCGGATTGCAAAAAATGCCATGACAATCCCCTATATCGTCCCATGTCGTTCAACAAAATGATGCTGCCGGGTATTTCGGAAACAGCTTTGGGTCGCTGTCGGGTATGCCATAAGAAGGATGACTTTATTTACCAGTTTTACAATCATGTCACCACGCGGTTGCGCAGAAGCCGCAATCCCAAAAATATCGCCGAATCATGCGCGCGCTGTCATGACGATACCAAATTGATGAAACGCCACAATCTTTCCACCAAAGCGGTTTATTCCTACGGAGAAAGTTTTCACGGCAAGGCTGCCACGTTCCTGGATGAACGGATTCCCGATTGCCTGGATTGTCATGTCAATCCGGGCGAGTCAGTGCATCAAATGCTGAGTTATAAAAATCCCCTTTCCGCGGTTTCCTTGCAGAATAGAGGCCGAATTTGCGCCACAGCGGAGTGTCATCCCCGGGCAACGCCCAAGATGGCGGAGTATCAGGTGCATGCCGAGTTCAATCTGAATCAAAGCCCGGTGCGCTATTATTTCACAGTCTTTTTCATCGCCTTGACCGGCGGAACTTTGCTGCCGTTGATGGGGATTATTTTTCTGGACTGTCTGCGCCGCCTGTTTCCAAATGCCGGCTTGATTCAAAGAAAGAAGAAACATGAATAAAACAACCATCATCCGAATCAAAAACGGAAAGAAGTATTTTTTTCGATTCAGTGTGAACCAGCGTATTCAGCATGTGATTCTGGCCACATGCGTGGTGGTGCTGGTGCTGACCGGCATGCCCCTCAAATTTCACTACACCTTCTGGGCCCAATATCTGTACACCATGTTCGGCGGCATTCATATGGCCCCTATTATTCATCGCATGGCCGGAGTCATCCTGATTATATTATTTATTTATCACCTCCTCTATCTGATCCGCACCATTTGGAAGGGACAGATCCTGCCGCTCAAGCAGAGGGAGGGGTTAAGCATAGTCAAACTGATCCGCTTGCTGGTGAACCAGCCGCTGATACCCAATCTCAAGGATCTGAGAGACATCATCGACTTATTGAAATACCTTTTTTTTATCAGCGCTGAGCGGCCCAAAGGCGCACAGTTCACCTGGAAAGAGAAGTTCGATTATTGGGCCCCTTTTTGGGGTATCGTGATTATCGGTGCTTCCGGCGCCGTAATGTGGGGCAAAGAAATCGCCACCCGATGGCTGCCGGGTGAAATCATCAATTTCGCTCTGATCGCCCACAGCGATGAGGCGCTTCTGGCAGCTTTGTTTTTATTCATCTGGCATTGGTACAATGTGCATTTTTCAACATCGGTATTTCCCATGGGAACGGCTTTTCTGACCGGCTATTTGTCCGAGGAGCTGATGATCGAGGAACACTATGAGTATTATGTGGAAGTGATGAAACGCGAAGGCTTTGAACATGAGATTCTTCCGCCCCATGGAGGGGGGCAGGATTCCACCAACATGAAGACGAAGGAAGAAGTCGTATCAGCTTCGGAACTACCCCGAATTCTGTAACCGGATAAAGAAAGAAGGCGGCTTGCGAATGAAAGCATTCCTCTCCAAAATATATATCATCGGTTTCATGGTATTGACCCTGGGTTTTATGGCTCTGATTTGGAAAGTGACTTTCCAGCATATACTGGAAGAATATCAGAATCGCAAAAAAAGCGAACAAATCAGCGAGATGAAGAAAGAAAAAGAGAAGCTTTCCGCTGATCCCACTTTTCAAAACGCCATTATGGAAGGCGATGAGCGCGTAAAGCACTATCTGGGCTATCGCGTTCTGGAAGATACCAGAATTGAAGGCCATTTCCATCACATTGATTTCAATGCCGTACCTGACAAACGTTCCTATTGCATCACCTGCCACGGTGACATCCCCCATGATAAGTCCAAGGAATTGCGGGCTTTTGCCAATATGCACGCGGCCTTTATCGCCTGCCAGACCTGCCATATCCGACTGGAAGGGGATAAACGCACCGGTGTTTTCAAATGGTATGACCGCGGCACCGGTGAAATCACCGCAAGTCCCGTGAAAGAAGGCGTATTGCCTGGAAGATATCAGGCCAAAATCATCCCCTTTGAATCGGAAAATGGGAAAATCCAGCGCATGGATAATCCGGAGCGCATGCAGTTTGCAGCCGAATTCAAAAAACAGGAACCGAAATTGTCCGAATTGCAGAAAACCAAAGCCAGAAAAATCATTCACAACATTGTCAGCAAGCAGCCCTACATTTGTGAAGACTGCCACCAGCAGCAGGCGCCGGTGCTGCCGTTCAAGGAATTGGGCTATTCAGAAAAACGCACCAATTCCTTTATCAGCACGGAAGTCATCGGCATGATCAAAAACTATACCAAATTCTATATGCCGCGGATGCTTCATCCAGGCCAGGCCGAGGACGGCACGGCACCGGCAGGAGGAAAATGACCATCATAGCAACAAATTATAAGGAACATCTCGTGAGATCTCTGACCGTTCAAACAATTGCCATTTTTTTTGCAGCAGTTTGCATGCTCTTTGCTGTTCAGGGGCTGCATGCTTCTTCCGAGGCCCTGCCGGACTCGGAGAATTGTCTTTACTGCCATCGCTATCCCCAGATGGGGCGTTATGATGAAAACGGCAAGAAGCGAATTTTTTATGTGAATGAGCGAATCTTTGCCAAATCCGTTCACGGCAAATTGAGTTGCAAAAGCTGCCATGTGAGCGGTCTGGATCAGATCCCCCATACGGATATCAAAAAAGTGGATTGCACCACCAAGTGCCATATCAAGGAGCCTTCCACCAATCAGGAATTTTCCCATGCCAATGTGGTTCTAAAAATGGAAACGAGCGTGCATGGGCGCAGAAACAAGGATAACCCATATCCGGAAGATCTTCCGGATTGCAAATCCTGTCATGACAATCCGCTGTATGCCACGTTGGACGGCATGTGGTGCGACAATGAAGCTTTGTCCAATGAAACCCTGGCCCGTTGCACTGTCTGCCATGTGCGCAAGGAATGGGCCGAAAGTTTCTATACCCATTTCACCCACCGCATGCGCAAAAAAAGAGCCCAGAAAGATATTGTACAGCTTTGCACCGGCTGCCACGAGGATCGTGAAAAAATGAATCGCCACGGTCTGGAAAGCATCGAAACCTATAAAGACACCTATCATTGGAAGCAGGTGAAATACAAAGTGGAGAATGCCCCGGATTGTCTGACCTGCCATGTGCCTGTGGGTCATTCCACCCATGAAATGTATGCACAGACCGATCCGCGCTCGCCCTTGCATATGAACAACCGGGTCAGCACTTGTTCCCACCAGGGCGGCATTCAAGTTTGTCATCCCGGCGCAACCCCTGAATTCGCCATGGGACGTGTGCATGCCTATGGCGCTAAAGCGGAATTGGCTGCTGCCGAGACCACGATAAAAATAGGAGACGATACTGATAAGTCAAAATCCCTGGTTCAAATAAGAGCGAAAAAGGAAATTTCGGACAAAGAAATCTTTCATTATGAAGTACTGCGCTATCTCACGTTGATATATAAGGTTCTGATCGGCAGTACCATCGGTTTTATGTGCCTACACCAATTTTTAGATTATCGCAGAACCCGGAAAAGGATGAAGCACAGCCATCATTCTTCCCATCCGGAAAAGGAAGATAAAATATGAACCACGCCTCATCCACAGAACAAAGAATGTTCATTCGTTTGAATCGCTCCGAGAAGAATCAACATCTGATCTTTGTCATCTCTTTTATCGTATTGGCAGTGACCGGCTTTATGGTGAAGCTTCCCGATGAACTGGTGACACTCCTGGGCGAACACCGGCAAACCGTGTTTCAATATCGCAGCATTATCCATCGCCTGGCCGGTTTCATCATGATTCTTGCGAGCCTTTATCATATGGGTTATCTCGTGTTCACTAGGTCCGGCCGAAGATGGCTGAAGGATATGCTGCCCCGACCCAAGGATCTTACGGAAATGTTCCAGAACTTTATGTATTATCTGGGCGCCCGGGAAAATCCGCCGGAATTCGACCGGTTTTGCTATAAACAAAAATTAGAATATGGTGCCTTGATTGCCGGTACGGCCTTGATGAGTATCTCCGGGGTCCTGCTCTGGTCCGAATCCTCCTGGGACAAATTCATTCTCGACATTGCATCCCTGGTACATAATATGGAAGCAGTGTTGGCCTGCTTGGCCATCATGGTCTGGCATATGTATGAAGTCCATTTGCGGCCCCATAAATTCCCCTTAGATAAAATGTGGCTCACCGGCATAATTTCGGAAGAAGAAATGCAGGAAGAGTTTCCCCTGCATTATAAGAAAATAATGGAAAACCCGGAATTGCAAAAAATATATATCGTGGATGGGCCGGTAAAAAATGCGGAAACCGGACATGGAATTACAATGGCGGATGTTTCCCATATGAATTAACAGTGGATGACCGTTCGCAAAGGAGCAAACCGAATGCTGGAGCAAGATAGTCAAAAAAATAATAAAAACCATGGACGCCTGCACAGAATCATCCATTTCATCAAGGTGCTTCCCCAAAATATGCTGAAAGTGATTTATTTATTGCCTTTTTTCCTGTTCGGCCTCTGGCTGCTTCAAATGGTTTATTTTCCCAAGGTGGAATTCAAACAACGGGTGACCATTGTCAAACCGATCATCGATGACGTGGCTTTTTTCCGGAAAATGCTGGAAACCAAGCCTGCAGCCGCCAAGGGATATTTTCACACCCCCGATGAATATGTCACCCAGGGTGAGCACTATCCACCGCTCTGTTCCAACTGCCACGGTTCCTACCCCCACAGTAAAGAAAAAAAAATACGCTCCATGCTGAATTTCCATAGCGGCTTTATTGCCTGCGCAGTTTGTCACGCCCATGAAAAAATGCCGGAAAACGCAAAAGTGAGTTTCAGTTGGGTGGACCGCGAGACCGGCACCATCACTACCCAGGTGGAAGGAGAATATGGAAAATATTCGGCAAAAATCTTCCCTCTCAAGATTCACAAAAACGGCCTGCGGGAAATCTTCCAACCGGTGAGCGCTGAAGCAGCTCAGGAATTCATCCGGTTGAAGCAACATTTTACGCCGGATCAGATCGCCGAAGCCAAAATCAAACTGCATGGGAATATCTCCCAAAAACCGGTTAATTGTTCCGAATGCCATGTCAAAGACGGTTATATGAATTTTGCAGACCTGGGGTTTACACCCAATCGGGTCCGACACCTGATTTCCACGGAAGTAGTAGGACTGGTGGAAAAATACAAGTCCTTCTACATGCCCAATGAGATCGATTTCGGTAAGAAATAATTCCGGTCATAGTCGAATGGAAGCGGCAATAAAACATGCCGGGTCGACAGCATTTGTTTCCGTATTTGCCAAGGCCCGGCTTGTGCTGGCGGTCTTTTTATGGATTCATGCCGCGCTTCAACCCAGCCCAGTGGAAGCCGGCATCCGCTTGATAGGCGCGGCACCGCTCTTTCAAATCCATGGAACTCTTAAAAAACCAAGCGATGTGTCGGTTTCAAAAAACGGTCGGATCTATGTCGTGGACGGCCTGAATCATCAAATCCGCATCTTTGACTCCAATGGCAATGAAGCCGGCTCGCTGGGTAGAAAAGGCGCGGAAAAGGGCGAGCTCTTTCGTCCTTTGGGGCTGAGCTTGGATAGCAACGGGAATGTGTATGTGGCTGATTCCGGTAATCACCGCGTCTCGATTTTCAATTCCTCAGGAGAATGTTTAAAAGTTCTCACAGTGCCTTCAGAAAAAGGTAAATTCGCAGACCCAGTGGATGTGGCCGTTGATGAAAAGGCCCGAGTTTTGTATATTGCGGATAATGATCATCATACCATCAGGCGATTTGATCTTGCTGCCGATAAATGGCTTGGACCCTTCGGCTCGCCGGGTTCGGGCAAGCGGGAATTCAAATACCCCTTTCTCATGGCTCTGGATGCGGAGCGTTATCTTTATATTGTGGATGTGATCAATACCCGGCTTCAAGTTCTGAATCCCGAAGGCCGTTATGTTACGGAAATCGGCGGCTGGGGTGTGGAAAAAGGCGAATTTTATCGTCCCAAAGGAGTGACTATCGATACCAAGGGGCGGGTGTATGTCAGTGACAGCTTTATGGGCGTAATTCAGGTTTTTCAAAAGTCCGGTGAATTGATTGGAGCCATCGGCGATCCGAAAAAAAAGCTGGTCCTGCGCTTTCAAACCCCCACCGGTATTTATGTCGATGATCACAATCGATTGTATGTTGCCGAAATGTTTGCCGACACCGTTAGTGTATTCCGGCTTTCAGAGGAACCGGAATAAGGCCTTTATGGTAAAGCGCGTCCTGATTTTCTGGCTTGGACTGTTGTGGTTGCCCGAGTTGATTTTTGCCGGAGAGGTGATCGCCCCCAAGAATCCCAACTCCGCCAAAGGCTGCGCCATTTGCCACTACCGCTGGGTGGATACCTTTTTCATCCAAGGCCGCGGCTCGGATTTGGTGCCCTATCAATCGGAAAAAAACGCGGCCAATGAGGAGATGTGCCTCTCCTGTCATGACGGCAGCGTAATGGATTCACGGGAGCAGCTCAGCAGCGGCCGTGGACATACAGTCAACCGGCCGCCACCGGCCGGCATGGTGATTCCCAAGATCTTTCCCCTGGATGAAAACGGCAATTTAAACTGCGGAACCTGCCACACGGCCCATGGCGTTCCCAGTGGCGATGATCCCCAGGAAACCATTTTCATGCGTGCTTCCAACCGCAATTCGGCCATGTGTCGCATGTGTCATCCCCGGGAAGACGGCGGCAATAAACAAGGCAATCACCCCATTGACGCTATGATGCCCAATATGCCGCGGGATTTGGTGGTTAAAAACGCCTCGGTCAATGCCCAGGGCACCCAACTGACCTGCCAAAACTGTCATGTGGCCCACGGCTCCAAACAGCCCGACTTTCTGGCGGACAGCACCGGCAGATCCCAGCTTTGCCTCCGCTGCCACGGGGATAAAGATGCCTTTGGGCCGGACGGCCGTAGGCGCCCCGGTCATATGGTCAACATGACCCCTGATAATATCAAAGTCCCAGGGGCAATTGTAAGCAGCGGTGCCAAATTAGGGGATCGCGGGGTGGTGATCTGCCAAACCTGCCACAAAGTGCATCGAAACAACACGGAAAAGCAATTGCTGATCATTCGCAAAGACGAAGGTTCCGGCCTTTGCCTGACGTGCCATACGGATAAAAATACAGTGAAGGAAACCAAACACGATTTACGCCGATCCCGGCCTGAAGAAAAAAATCTGCAGGAACGAACCGCTGTTCAAGACGGTGTTTGTTCCGCTTGTCATCTGCCCCATCGGGCCGCCCGTGAGCCGGTGGGACAAGCGGATTACACCACCCAGCTCTGCATGAGCTGCCATGCCAAGGGCCGCATGGCGGAAAAGGATTTTCTCATCGGCGGCTATACCCATCCTGTGGATATCAATCCCTTTGAAAAAACGGTCAATGGAACGATTCTGCGCAAAGTGAGAGCGGTCAAAGGAGAATTGAAACTGCCGTTGTACAATCAACACGGCATCAAGGACCCCAATGGGGTCATGACTTGCGCCACCTGTCATAATCCCCATGATCGCCGCAAAGGCGATGAAAAGGAACTGGTTCCCGTGGCCCCCAAGAAAGTCGGAACCACGCCCTTTTTACGTGAAAATTCGCCGGCGATTTGCGCTGAATGCCATCGCAACAAATTCGACATTGCCTATACCAAGCACAATTTGGCCAAAGCCGCACCAGAAGCCAAAAATATTTTAAACCAAACCGTTGGGGAATCCGGGTTGTGCGGTAGTTGTCATTTGACCCACAGTGCCCAGCGCAGCTTTTTATGGGCCCGGCCCATGAGCGCCGACAGCGACGGCTATCTTTGCAGCGGGTGCCATCGCAAAGACGGCATGGCAGCCCAAAAACTGCCCGGTTCCTTTTCTCACCCCTTGGGCATCAAACCGGCTGAAAAAGGTTTGACCACGGTCCTGCCCCTATTCGACGCCCAGGGAAAGCTCGCTGCAAGCGGTGCCATGAGCTGTTATACCTGCCATGATCCCCATCATTGGGATCCGGGCAAGGAAAGCCCGGATGTATCGGCCGCAGGTGAAGGCAGCGCCTTGAACAGTTTCCTGCGCATACCCAACGCCCCCACCTCGCACCTGTGCGAGGCCTGCCACAAGGACCAGGCCCTGGTGGAAAAGACCGATCATGACCTGGGTATGATAGATCCCCAATTCCGCAACAGCATGGGTCGGACAGCCATGGAAGTGGGCACCTGCGGCATTTGTCATCTGGCCCACAATGCCGGCAACCGGCAGCGCCTCTGGGCCTTGGACTTTGGCGAGGGTGAACACATCATGGACCGGATGTGTTATTCCTGCCATGCCACCAATGGATCGGCCGCCAACAAAATCCCGCAGATATCCACCCATCCAAGAGAAAAAATCGTCAACGTCGGCCGTGAACGCAGCGGATTCCCAGGATATTTTCCTTTATTTGATCATGCCACAGGTGAAAAGGTCACTGTGGAAAATATCTCTTGCCCTTCCTGTCATACGGTCCACCAATGGAGCCCTTCTGTTTTGCAAAAAGGTCCGGGTCGCAATGTGGAAGGCGATGCCACCAACAGTTTCTTGCGTGCCCGCCTGGAAGACATGCTCTGCAAGGATTGCCACGGGGATGATGCCCTGTACCGCTTTAAATATTATCATAAAAAATCCGCCCGGCTATCTGCAAAATAAAACAAAAAATAACCAATCCCGAACCAAAATCAAGCTGTAGCCGGCCTTGATCATCGTTTCGGCTATCCTCCATCGTGGGAGCGGCTTCCAGCCGCGATTCAATCCTGAATGACGATCAAGGCCTTGTAGCCGTTCGCGTGGATTATGTGCGGAAAATGAACACACGTAATAAATTGATTGAATTAAAAAAAGCAACAAACAACACGGATATGTCCTTAATTGAAACAATCGCTATGGACCGGTTCGCCTGTCGAGTGCCTGCCTGGTGCGTATGGTTGGTTTCAGCTAAAAACGCTGTTCATATTAAACTATTCAGTAAAATCACGACTTCGCGTCTTAATTAAACACAGCGTCCGCGAAAAACGGAAGCGCCTCCAGCAGTAATAAAATCCATGGCATATTAGTTGCTATTTTTTGCGGTAGATAAAGCCAAACCCTGAGCGATCAGGGGACGGAAAGCCACGGATCTCTCCGAGACAGCCGGGTCGCCTTGAAAACGAAAGAGCGCCCGGCTGTTCCATTTGGGATCAGGGGCGAGAATTTAGGCTTCAATAGTTAGGAGGTGAGAAAAAAGTCTTAATCAGGGCAATACCACTGGCGAATTTTCTAAATGAAGAAAACACTCGATCCCCAATTTGACGAAGAAAGGAGTATAGTATGAAACAACCCAAATGGATTATGTTGCTGACGGCAACGCTGGTTATCGGCTCAGCATCAATTGTTTTTGCCGGAATTACCGGGTCAGATCATGATTTCAGCTCTGCTACCTGGTCCTCCGGCCAGATTTGTAAACCCTGTCATACCCCTCACCATGCCATGAGCGTGGCGGACGGCCCTTTGTGGAACCACACTGAAACCACCGCCACTTACCAAACCTATCCGGGCGGTGGAACCATGAATGCAACGCCCGGCAACCCCAGCGGCGTATCCAAGCTTTGTCTGTCCTGCCATGACGGCACGGTGGCCGTGGATGCCATGGCTGGCGGCCCCGGCTCTGGAATCCCGGCCGGCCGAATCGGCGGCAACGGCCTCATCGGAACCGATCTGAGACAAACCCATCCGATTTCTTTCGACTACACGGCTGCTTTGGCTACTGCTGATGGAGAGTTGGCAAATCCAACAACGGCTTCCTCCGGTGTTACCGCCAGCGGAACCATAGCCACGGACATGCTTTTCGGCACAAGCAACAATAAATTTGAATGCGCATCCTGCCATGATGTTCACAATGCGTATAACCAAAGCTATTTGCTGCTGAAAAGCAATGCAGGCTCGGCCTTGTGTTTGACTTGTCACCTTAAATAATTTGATTATCGATGGAAATTTATCCGGAGTCAAAAGGGGGACTCCTCCTTTTGACTCCATGCAATTCGGTAAAATTTTAGAGAGCTTGAAAATTTATGAAAAACATCGCAAAGCTAATAGGGATGATCGGTTTATCCATTCTGTTTTCCGCCACATTTGCTTTGGCGGATATCACCGGCAGCGCACATGATTTTTCCGCCCAATCATGGTCCCAAGGCGAGATTTGCCTGCCTTGCCATACGCCGCACCACGCGGATATGAGTGTAAGTAAAGCCCCCCTCTGGAATCATGCCAACACCCAAGCTGTTTATACGCTTTACCAGAGTCCCACCATGCACGAGACCCCGGTTCAGCCCTTGGGGATTTCCAAGCTATGCCTCTCCTGTCATGACGGCACCGTGGCTGTGGATTCCTTCGGCAATCACAGCGGCAGCCAGTTTATCGGGGGTACTGCCAATCTCGGCACGGATCTTTCCAATGACCATCCCATCAGCATCAGTTGGACCCATCAAACCATTGTGCCCTTTGGGATGAGTTCACAATGCACCTATTGTCATACACTCATTCACCAACAGCAAAACCCGGAAAAATACCCATTGCCGTTTTATACCTATGACAATGGGAATACATATAAAGTGGAATGCGCCACCTGCCATGATCCGCACAACAAGGATGTTCCTGGCGAGCCGCGCATGCTGCGCAAGTCCAATCTGCAATCGCAATTGTGTCTTGGGTGCCATAACCGGTAAAGGGTTGCAAATTATTTTATGCATGAAGAACCGGACTGGAAAATTTAAATTTTTCCGAGTATAAGATACTGATCCGGTTCCCACCGGTCTTGCCCATATTTTAAGATTAAGGTTGCAGATAATGAGAAAACACATTCCATGGACCGGAGTACTGGTCCTGTTGCTGGCCTGCACATTCGGATGCGCCGGAACCACGGAAAAAAAAATCCGGCCGTCCGAAGAAATCATATTTTATCCACCCTTTCCCCAGCGCCCCAGGTTGCAATTTCTAACCTCCATAACCCAAGAAAAAGACCTGGGTGTGCAACGCAGTGCTTTTGACGAATTTCTGTTGGGCAAGGAAATTTCCCAAAAAACCATCGGCAAGCCCTATGATATTGGCACAACCAAAGGCAAAATCTTTATTCTGGATAAAGCCGCCAACCAACTGATTTTCATCGACCTGAAAGCCAAAAATTTCGACTATCTGAAAGCCAGCGGCCAGGGTGCCTTGGATAAACCGGCCGGGATCTGGGTCGGTGCGGACGGTGCCAAATACATTGCCGACTTCGGCCGGAAACAGGTGGTTGCCTTTGATCCGGACAACGATTATTTGAATGCCTTCGGCAGCGATGGGATTTTCGGAAAACCAGTGGATGTTGCCGTCCATCAAAATCAGATCTATGTCTGTGATATGGAAAAAAACCAGGTGATGGTTCTGGACAAAACCAGTGGCGAATTGCTGAAAACCTTTGGCGAACCCGGCCAAAAAGACGGCCAACTCTGGAAGCCCACCCATTTATTCGTGGACCATCAAGGTCATATCTTCGTTAATGATGCGTTTAATTTTCGCGTTCAGGAATTTGATGGAAATGGGAATTTTATAAAAGCATTCGGCAAACTCGGCGATACGCCGGGCTCTTTTGCAAGACCAAAAGGACTGGCTGTATCCAGGGACGGACATATATATGTGGTGGATGCGGCTTTTGAAAATGTGCAGATTTTTGACGAACCAAGTGAAAAACTCCTGCTTTTTTTTGGCGGCCAAGGCGACGTCGGCCCCGGAGACCTTTATCTGCCCTGCGCCATTTCTATTGATTATGAAAATGTGGAATATTTCACCGAGTATGCAGATCCAAACTTTCAATTAAAATATTTGGTCTATGTCGGCAATCTATTCGGTGACCGAAAAGTGAATGTGTATGGATTCGGTGATTGGATCGGAACCGTTGCTGCGGAAAAAACGGAAAATGGTGAAAAGTCGCCGCAAGACCAATAGACCACCTGCGCATTGTTTTTTGGCCCGCTCCACGCTTGTGGCCTCCTTGTTAATCAACATGCTCCTGCATGGTTGCAGTCCGCAGACACGGCATCAAATACTGACCTTTTTTTTTACCGGTGTTCCCCCTTTGGAAAAGGAGGAGACTTCATCCACCAAACCCTTGTCCTTGGAAAAAGCAAAAGACAAGATCAAAAAAATCGTCTACCATTCCCATAAATTTTTTGAAGAAGGGGATTGCGGGAAATGCCATGACACTTCCGTGCGCTTTAATGCGCCTGGAGCTGCTGATCAAAAACGGATTTTCCGCAAAGGCATGCAAATGCCGGGGGCGCTGTTGATGCCGGCAAAGGAAATCTGTATTGCCTGCCATGTGAATAAATCTGCAGCCTGGCCACAAAATGAAGGACTTTGGCTGCATACGCCTGCGGCCCAGGGGCAATGCATTCAATGCCATCACGCCCACCAAAGCACCAGGCCATACCAGCTATTGCAAAAGCGCTCCCAGCTCTGCAAAGCATGCCATGCTGAAAAAAAATGCACAGAAAGTGCATCCCCTGGGCAGGACCCTGACAAATGCCTTGTATGTCACAGCCCCCATGTTGGTAAGAACAAGGCCATGCTGATTAAAGACTATAAAGAAGAACGGATAGAATCACTGACGCGGATCGAGCTGCCGATCCAGAGCAAAGACCGGAAATAGGCCGAATCGCATTGCACAAGCAGAATCGCTTTCACCATGCGGTCTTGGAAAAGAGGAAATCGTTTGAGGGCCGGAATACAGATGATTTCGAGGAAGCAGGCGGGCTTTCTCTTGGCCGTTTTGGCTGTTATTGGGATAAACTGCCTTTTTCCAGGGATGATATTGACCCCAATACCCACTTGCGCACAGCCTGGGTCAATCGTTTCCGATCAGCCCCCGACAGATCCCCAGATCGAATCCATGCAGACTGAAAAAGAAGGTTTTGGCCGCTATTTGGTGTTTACCAGGCCGAAAATCGGCATGGGACTGTCCTGGGAATTCCAGGAAGAGCACCGCCGGCTTGAAGGTGCAAACAGCAAGGATTGCCAGCGCACTTCCCGGGAGCGTGCCGAAATCGAAACAACAGGTTGGCTTTACAATCCGGCTTTGGCAGCCTACACCCTGAATTATCAACCCGAATGGAACCAGGGAACAGAAGAGCACGAACCTGGAAGCAAATCATCGAGCAACAGCCTGTTCCTGAACGGCTACCATGGGGATATCACCTTCTTGCAATACAAGCCTTATACCGTAAGACTGTTTTCGGATCGAAGACTCTCAGCATTGAAGAGCGCCCTTGCGGCAAGAACCGATACGGACTCGGAATCCTATGGCGGCGAATTCAGCTTGAAATACCCGGTCATGCCCACGAACATTCTATACATGCATTTTGACGACACCCAATCCGGATTTTATCATTCCATCCGGACAAGTGATTTGATCCGTGGGGATATTCGTCTCAATACTGCCAATACATATACCCATTTGAGTACAAAACACCAGGATGAGACCAGAATCACCGAAGGAATCGAAAGCCGGGTGAAAAGCGCCAATCATGATTTTCGTAACGACATTAATTTTGCCACTGATCGACAGGTTCAACTTCACTCGTATGCTTCATTTCAATCCACGGACAGTAAACGGCTCGATACTTCCAATTTGAATGTGAATGAAGACCTGTATTGGACCCATGCCAAAAATTTCAGCTCCGACTATCATGCCGATTACCGGAGCAACCAATGGCGTGACACCCGGAATGAAAACTGGTCCTTGAGTGCGGGATTGAGGCATTTGCTTTATGAAAATTTAACCTCCTCAGGCCAATTGTTTACTTCAATGGATGATTATGCAGAAGGAAATGAGCAGACTTCGGGCGGCAAGCTGAATTTTGATTATCAGCGCGCCATTCCTTGGGGCATGCTGAAATTATCCATGGGTCATGATTATGAGCTCAATCATCGGTCTTTTTTACAAAGTAGTATCATACGAAGACAAGCATTGGTGCTGCAAAACACCGCCCTCACCTATCTTGACCAACGCAATGTAGACACAGCCTCGATTGTAATAGCAGATGAATCCGGCGGCGTAATTTATATTAATGGCCTGGACTATCGGCTCAGTGAAATAAACGGTTTTGTCCGTGTCCAAAGAACCGGTTTCAGCTCTATCAAAGACGGTGAGAAGGTGTGGATAACGTATCGCTATTTGCAAAACCCACAATTTGATGATGCTTTGTCCGGACAAGATTACAGTATCCATTTTGAATTGTGGGAGATGCTGATGCTGGGCTATCGTTTTTCACACCAACAGCAGCGCATTTTATCAGGGGTTGCGCCCCAGGTTCCAACCAACGATACCACTAATTCGGTGGATGTGAAGCTGAATTGGCGCTGGACCGAAACCGCCTTCAGCTATACGGATATGGCTCGCAGCTCGGGTATCTCCTCAACCACCTGGTTGACTAGCGAGAAAATCACCATCTGGCCGACAAACAACTTGTATTTACAATTCAACGGCCATGAAGGCCGGCGAAAATTCAAGGACAACTATCGTACGGAACATTTTTACGGGCTGACAGGGAGTCTGAATTGGCTGCCGGTGAGATGGTGCCGATATAGCCTCGAGGTCTTTCAACAGGATTTATCAGGGCAAACCGAAATCACAACCAGCCAAGGCATGGAATCCATTTTAGAGTTGTCATATCGGGTCTGGGGCGGTACCATTCGGTATCGATTCTATAACGAGCAAGATAAATTGCATGATAACCAGAGGCAAATATATACAATCTATGCTGAAATCAAGAGAGCGCTTTGGTGAACAATTCAAGACCGGCCCTGCGAGGCATTCTGCTTATGCTGGCTGGCTGATCTTCCTGTTGTTGCTTCTGACTCAGGCTGGTTGCCGGCAAGCCCAAATCCAACCGGATTTACCGGAATTGCTATGGCCGAAATCGACGGAAACACCGCGGATTCGTTTGCTGAAGACCGTTTCCAAAGCCGAAGACTATCAGATCCGCAAGGGAATGCTTGGTCACATGGTGGACTATATCACCGGTTTTGAAGACCAGGCACTGGTCTCACCCTATGGAGTGGAAGTGGATGCGGACGGACGCCTTTATGTCGTCGACACGTTCTTGAAAACCGTCATCGTGTTCGATGCGGGCGCGAATACTTATTATTACGTTGCCAGGGGTGAAAAACCCTTCTCTTCCCCCATTGACATTGCCGTGGATTTTCAAAGCAGGCAGGTTTTTGTCACGGATTCCAAAATTGGCGCTGTTTTCGCATATCACAACTTTGGCAGGGAATTCATCGGCTTCATCGGGCTGGGAATATTGGAAAGACCCACCGGCATTGTCGTGAATGCCGGCGCGTCCGAATTACTGGTGGTGGATACATTGGCGGGCGATGTTTTGCGTTTCGATCTGAAGAGCCACTCTTTTAAAGGCAAATATGGCCAAGGGAATTTATCCGAACTGCTGCATGGTCCGACGCTTATTTCCGTTGAGCGAGACGGTGCCGTGCTCTTGACGGATGCCTTGAATTTTCGGGTGTTGAAATTCGATTCCAACGGAAACATCCTTGGTCAGTTCGGCAGCCCCGGAGACGGGCCCGGATATTTTTCAAGACCGCGCGGCGTGGCCGCGGACAGTGACGGCAATGTGTATGTGGTGGATGCACTGTTTGATAATGTCCAGATTTTCAGTCAGGAAGGCAAACTGCTGATGGCTTTCGGCGAACACGGCTCGGATTTGGGGGAATTCTGGTTGCCGGCCGGCATCCACATTGATCGGGAAGATCGAATTTACATTGCGGATGCGTACAACAAACGGATTCAGATCTTCCAATATTTGAAAGAACGGTAATGGAAATGAGACATTACAAATTCGCAATTCAATTGTTTGTGTTTATTCTTATGACGGTTATTTATCAGTCTTTGGCCATAGCCGGCAGTGGTATTCGTTTCACCAAACACAATCTTTCCACAAGCGGTCCAGGATCCATTCGGGCCGCATCCAGGGATGAAATCTGTATTTTTTGCCACACCCCTCCCAATCCAAAATTGTATCAGTTTAAATGGAACCGCGTAAACGCCACCACGACGTATACGCCTTATCAAAGCTCCACCCTGCGTTCAAAAGTCGGCCAGCCCACCGGCTCCTCCAGATTGTGCCTGAGCTGCCATGACGGCACCATCGCCCTGGGGGCGCTTATAACAGAATCCGCGGAAATCAGCTTTAAGGGCGGCATCCGTTTTATGCCGGAAGACAAGCCGGCGGCCCTGGGCACGGATCTATCGGACGATCATCCCATTTCCATGGTCTATGATGCCCGCCTTGCCGCTGAAAACAGGGAACTGCTCTTGCCCTCCCTCCTTCCGCCGGAAATTGAGTTGGATGACAATCAGCAGCTTCAATGTACTTCCTGCCATGATCCCCATGACGACTCCCATGGAAAATTTCTGGTCATGTCCAACCGATTTTCCCGCCTTTGCACCGCTTGCCATGTAATGGAAGGCTGGCCGCAAAGCGCCCATGCCGTATCCAATGTAATGCTGAACCGGTCCAAGCGGAAAATGGATCAGAATACCGCATATCGGACTGTGGCGGAAAACGGTTGCGAAAATTGTCACAGACCCCATAATGCTTCCAGCCATGAACGCCTATTGGCTTACCGTTTTGAAGAGGATAATTGCCTGGTCTGCCATGACGGCGGAACCGCCGCCGGCGACATTGAATCAGAACTTCAAAAATTTTCCCGCCACCCGGTTCAGGATTATGTGGGGATCCATGATGCAGCGGAAAATTTCACTGCCGGTGCTTCCCTACGGGCCCATGTGGAATGTACGGATTGTCATGACCCTCATCAAGCCGGAAAAAAAGCCGCCATCATTTCCGGCTTGCCTGGTGCGAATATGGGAGCAACCGGCATCACCGCCGGCGGTCAGCCGACCGCCAAGGCGCAGAGCGTAAATGAGATTTGTTTTAAATGCCACGGTGATCTCAGTATGGTTACCGAGCTGCGGATAACCCGCAAGATCGAGCAGATCAACACCCGGCTTGAATTTGCCGCCGGAAATCCATCCCATCATCCTGTGGGAACCACCGGCGTCAATGCCGATGTGCCCAGCCTTTTATCGCCATGGACAGTCAACAGCCTGATGACTTGTACGGACTGTCACAATTCGGATAATCGTTCCGGCCAAGGCCCCCAAGGCCCGCACGGCTCTAATTTTAAATACCTGCTTGAAAGACAATATGAGACCAGGGATCCGGCCGTTGAAAGCGCCGCCACCTATGCGCTTTGCTACAAATGCCATAGCCGTGCCAGTATTTTAAGGGATGAAAGTTTTCCCCTTCACAGCAAACATGTGGTGGAACAAAACACGTCCTGCTCCATCTGCCACGACCCCCACGGGATCAGCGGTCTTCAAGGCAATTTCGAAAACAATCCGCATTTGATCAATTTCGATTTGAGCGCGGTCGGCCCGAATGTGGACGGCGCGCTTGCATTTCAGGATTTGGGCCGTTTCCGCGGCCGGTGCGACCTCGCCTGCCATGGCCGGGAACATCGCCAGGCGCAGTATCCCCAATAACCGAACTTGCGACCAGGATGGGAATTCACCCATGAACCTTCAGATGATTTCTTCAAAGACTTTTAGAAATTTATTGTTTTGCATGCTGGGACTTTTCCTATTTTTCAATTTCTTGGCCTTACTGGTTTTATACTATCGGTACAGCCCGGAACTCGGTCCGCACTACGGCGCGGTCTATCGCCTGGCCGCGAACATTAAAGACTCCATTTTGGTTCAGTCCCTCTTTATTGCCTTGCTTTTCTTTTTTTTAACCGCCGTGGGGGCAGCCGCAATCTGTATTGTATACTCCCATCGCATTGCCGGTCCGCTGTTCAAGACCAAGCAATACGCCGCCGAATTAGCAACTGATCTTGAAAGTGGTCCCATCCGCTTCCGAAAAAAAGACATCATTCATGATTTGGCCGGGACGATGAATGCGATTGCTGATTATTGCCGGGCAAGAAAGGAGCGGATCATGGCTGATTTGACGGAAATGGAAAAAGAAATCCGCGGCATTGGGTCGGACCAGAAAGACGCTCTTAAAATAAAGGCTTTGCACCAGAACCTGCAACAACTGGATGCCCGCATCCTGGAAGAGATGAAAAGGATCAAATGAATACAAAAAAATGGTGGCTGGCTGCATTTGGTCTTGGTTGCCTTGTTCTGACCGCCTGGGGCCGATCCAACTTGACCCATCGTTTTGCCGATACTGAATGTGTTCTCTGCCATGTTGATGTCCGGAATGACGCGCCCCGTCTGAAGCCCATGACCAGCGATAAATGCGAAGAATGTCATCGAGATCGGCGGGCGGCACTGTCTCACCCTTTTGACATTGTTCCCGAGATATCCATTCCCGCTGATCTGCCATTGGCCGAGGGGAAGCTGACTTGCTCCACCTGCCATTTCACCCATCCTTTTTCCATCCGCAATGCCTTCATGGGGGCCTATTTATTGCGCAGGCCGGGGAAAGGCGCGGCATTTTGTTCGGTCTGCCATCGCATCGACGCCAAGGGCCATATCCTGTTCGACAATGTTCATCAGGGTTCCTTTCAGGAGACAAATCGCTCCCAGTCCTTGGATGAATATACCCTGCAATGCATTGAATGCCATGATCGTCATGTTGATCGGGCCTCAGCAGCTTTAGGTTCCGGTAATTGGTTGCATCGCGCGACCAATCTGAATCATCCCGTGGGGGTCCTCTACCAGCAAGCGCAGAACCGTAAACCGGGGAGCTTTCAACCTCAGACGACCCTATCGCCGGAAATCAGGCTGTATAATGGAAAAATCGGTTGCGGCACTTGTCATAATGTTTATTCGAAACAAAAAGCCATGCTGGTGGTCGGCAATCGGGGTAGCAGTTTGTGTTTGCAATGCCATGTAAAATAATTATCCTGGATCGAATATGGAGGAAGGTATGAAATGGCGGCGGCGGAAATATGTGGTGGATTCCAGGTTCCAGTTGAAATTTGTCATAGCCTACCTGCTGGCCTCCCTGTTCGGAAGCATCGCGGTTTTGACTTTATTCAACATCCTGGCGAATCAAGCATTGACGGAGATGATTTTTCGAGTGCACGGCGCACCGCAATCTCCCGGGGAGATCCTCATGCCCCTTTTTCTCCGGGCCGCCGGTATTGCGTTTCTCTTGTTTCTTCTTACCCTGATACTTGTCAGTGGCCTGATGGTACGAAAGACAAGAGGCCCTTTGTTTCGGATCATGAAAAGTTTGGCCCTGATGAACCAAGGGGATTTTTCTGCCAGCATCCGCCTCCGTGATGCCGACGATTTTCAAGATGTTGCCCAGGCTTTGGATCAGATGCGGCAAGCCATCCGGGCGCGTTTTTTGAGCTTTGACCAAGATTACCAAAATTTTTCCAAAGCACTATCCGCCATTCAAACGGTGGAATTCGGGGAACTCCCCGCAGAAGCACAAAAAGCGCTTCTTTTTCTCATCCAAGACTTACAACAACGCTTGTAAAACCCTGCCCGCCGGTTAAAAACGCTCAATTTTTGCTTCGGCGCGCAAGCGCTGGATCAGTTTCTCACGGAGCTGGGCCTCATTGCGGTTGCTCAAATCTTTCCGGATCATCTCCTGCACATCTTCAAGGGTAAGCTGGGTCGGCGGCACCACGGCTTCGATCCTGGCAATGTGAAAACCAAAACGGGTGGCAAGAATCCCGCTCAATTGATTCACTTCCAATGGCAGGATTTGATTTTCCAGTTCCGGATCAAGACGGCCTTCATGAATTAGGCCGTAGTCACCACCCTTCACGCGATAGGCATCGTCTGAATAATCCCAGGCCAGTTTGGCCATATCGCCGCCGGCCTTGATTTTATCATACACTTCCTGGGCTCTGCGCTTTTTTTCAGCCCGCTCTTCGGCAGTGGCGTTGGGGGCCACACTGATTAAAATCTGGCGGAGCTGCACTGCTTTGGGACGGAAAAATTTGGATTTGTTTTCTTCGTAATGGGACTTGATTTGCTGATCCGGCACCTTTGCTTTGGCAAGGATTTCATTTGCAGTAATTTGCTCAATCAAATTTTTTTTCTCCAAGGCCCGGCGGTATTGTTTTTCAGTTAAATTCGCCTTTTTTAACGCTTCGGTATATTGTTCCTCACCGCCCAAGCGCTTGATTGCTTTTTCCCGATGGGAGTTGAAAAAATCCTCATCGGCTTTGAGTCCGCCTTTCAGGGCCTCTTGAAAAAGGAGTTCCCTGTCGATCATTTTCTCAAACGCCTGGGGTCGGTATTTCTCGCGCTTTTCCGAGGAAAAACCCCCATGGAATACGGCCGCCGGCATGATTTCATTCAGGGCGTCCTGCAGATCGGCCTCATGCAATTCAACATTGTTCACGCTGGCCAGAGGCTCTGCCAACGCCGGATGGGAAATGGGGCCGATACCGGACAGGGTCGCAAGCAGGGAGATTGCCGCAAGCAGAAATACTCTTTTTACAATTCCAGGGTATTGACCGGATGGGAGATCAAACTTCTTTCGTCTTTGCATTCTTTGGTCCTTTGATTTTTCTTAGTGATTTGTAAAAGCTCAATCGCCCTAACCACAACAGCCGCCCGCTATCGCCTATTATCAGCCTTCAAAAAGAGAGCAACGTTTATGCCATAGTAAAATACATTTTCCGGCAATCATGGCAGTGACAATTGTGACCGGATGACCGCAATACACTATTCTGTAAGAATCCCAACAAAGGAAGTGTAGTAAAAAAACACACAGCCGTGCCAATCGAAAAAATCATATTGAAAAATCATGCTGATGGAATGTGTATAAATTGCGGACATGAACCGGCTCGCATGTAGTCATATTGAAACGACGGCTGATAAAAATCGGACAAATTACTCACCCCATCTATAACATAAAGTGGATAATCACTTTTTTTAAGGTGACCTAAAAAAAAATTACGACAATGTGGTATATTTTACTTGACAATGAAAAAACGATTTACTATTAAACAGCCTAAGCTACGCCATTGTTGTACTCCTTATTGTTATTTGTACCTCCATTTGATCGGGCGGCTTCTTTCTCGCGCGGATTAAGAAGCCGCCACCCCCCTCTTTTACAACCAGGCAAGTTAAAAATACAAAATTCGGATATCGAAATACGAAACAAACATAAATCACTAAACAGGTTGAGGCCTTGATCATTGGTTGGCTGTATCGCGCCTGGAAGCCGCTCCCACAACGGAAGGAAGACGGAAAATAGTAGTATGGTTAATTGATCGCGCTGCGGACCGCGGGCGGCTTGATGCCGTATTTTTTTAACTTAGCATACAGCGTACTTCTGCTGATGCCCAAGTGCAGGGCGGCTTGCTTCTTATTCCAGGCGCATTCCTGCAAAATTTCCGTGAGCAGGCGTTTTTCGTTTTCCAGCATGCTGCCGTGGCTCGGTACGGCAGTTACCGAAGCCGCTTCGGAAAGACCGGTGGGAAGATGGGCGACTTCAATCCGCCCGCCTTTGGCGATGACCACGGCATGTTCGATGCTGTTTTCAAGTTCGCGCACGTTGCCGGGCCAATGATGCTCCAGCAGGCGGCGCATGGCCTCGGAACTGAAACCACGTGAGTCCACGCCTTGCTCGGCGGAAAATTTTTGCTGAAAATGTCGCGCCATAAGCGGAATATCATTGCGCCTTGTTTTAAGGGACGGCAGGTGAACCGGAATCACATTCAATCGATAAAAAAGATCTTCCCGGAAGTTGCCGTTTTTAACTTCCTGGAGCAGCTCCTTATTGGTGGCAGCCAGAATGCGGACATCCACCGACAGGGTTTGCTCGCCGCCCAGTCTTTCGAATTTATGGGTTTGCAGCACCCGCAATAATTTGATCTGGGCCGAAGGGGAAATCTCGCCGATCTCATCCAGGAATACCGTGCCGTCATGGGCCTGCTCAAAACGGCCGATTTTCTGGCGGACGGCGCCGGTGAAGGCGCCTTTTTCATGTCCGAAAAGTTCGCTTTCCAACAGGGTTTCCGGATAGGCCGAGCAGTTGATGACCACAAAAGGATTGTTTTTACGCGGGCTCTGATTGTGAATGGCCCTTGCCACCAATTCCTTGCCGGTGCCGCTTTCCCCTTGGATCAATACCGAGGCATCGGTAGGGGCGATGTCTTCAATCAGTTTATAGATTACCTGCATTTTAGGATCTTTGCCGATGATGCCGCGGAATTCGGCCGTCCGTTCAATGCGGCCGTGCAACTCCTGTACTTCCTCTTCGTGATGGACTGCTCGCAGGAGCGCACCGGCGGCTTGTTCTAATATCAACGCCGTCATTTCAAGCCCTTTTTCAGAGCACAGGCAATCCTTGGAGCATCCGGCCACTAAGGCGCCATATAATTGCTTTTGATGGAAAACGGGGATGATGGCCTGCCGGCCTTTGGCTGGAAACGTATCCGGTATTAAGGGCGCCGCAAAAGGTTTGGCAGGGCTGATGCTGAGCTCGTTCAAGCCCTCCAACAAATTCTGGACTGTTTGAACTAGTTCTGAATTTTCTATATGCACCATGCTTTTTTCCGAAAGGGAAAAAACAGAATTGTGATCACTGCTGAAAAGGAAGAGTTGGAGATGTTCTGTATTTAAAATGGAACGGACTTCGCTCAACAGATATGCCGCCACTCCATCCAGGTTTTGCCGGCCGCCGAGTTGTTTGATGATCTGACAGAATGCGCCCATTTCCCGATGGGCCTGGCGCAGTTCTTCTTCGACATTCTTGCGATCCGTGATATCCGTGGCGATTTCCAGACGGACAGTGCGACCATCCACCCAGGATATGGCACGATCATGAACGATATACCACCTGCTATTGATGGTATTCTGGAATTCCCAAACGCGCACACCGGCCGGCGAACCATCGGGATTGAAAAGTTTTGCATCCGAACAAAATTTGCATGGTCCGCTTTGGCCGGTTTGCAGGGCCTGCCAGCAAGGTGTCCCGAGGACATGGCCGAAATGATCACGCAAGTACTTATTGGCAAATATGATTTCGTATGTATCGATATCCGCTACATAGACGATGGCATCCAGACCGTCCAGAATCGTGAGCAGACGCTCATGGGAATTCCTGAATTCCAAGGTTTTCAGTTCGACTTCTTCCTTCAAAGTCTTATTGTAGCCGGAGGAGATGGAAATGACATAGGCAGAAGCGACGAAAAGAGTAAAGATGATGACACCCACCAACAGCATGTGGTTGATGTAGGCGGCATGAATCTGCTTTTTGGCCTCTATTTTAGAGGCCCATATGCCTAGGGACCATTGCATTTCGCCGAGTTCGATGGGAGCAAAGGCCAGTAATTTTTGCTCTTTTTCCTGGGTATAGGCAGAGGCGGATTCATCAAACCGGTAGTATTCGATTTCCGTTGTGCCCGAATAGCCGGCCAGCATGCGCTGAACTGTCTCGTTCAGGTATGGAAAAGTCTCGGTGTGTTGCAACAGATTGGCGCCGAACAGCTTTGGATCAGGCATCCAAAGAATGTTGGCGTCATGATCAATGAGAAACGCATGTCCGTTGTCAGAAGGTTTTAAATGGGCGATCAGCCTTTCCGAAAGTGAATCCAGTTTGAAGGTGCAGAGGATGACACCGACGAATTCAACTGCTTCCGGCGTCGAGGTTCCGGCCTGGAACATGGGAATTGCTATCAAGACACCTTTTTGACCGACCTCCACGCCTTTGAATTCGATAAACTCGATGACAAAGCTGCTGCTGTTGGCCGGCATCTGCTTACTTCTTTGAAAATATTCCCGCCAGGAAAAATCTTTGTCCTCGATTTCCCTGGCCTCTGCACTGTAACGCAGGACACCGTCGGCATCCAGAATACCAATATCATTGACACCGTATCTTTTCAGTTCCTGAATCTCATGGTGCAAAAGCTGCCGGGTGACGGTTTCCTCAAAATTATGAATTTCCGGTACTTTTCCAAGGGTCTTCAAAGCTCCGGCCAGATTTTCAAAAAACATCTGAATACCGGAGGTCGCTTCCTTGGCAAGAATCAATTGGCGCTGATTAAAATCTTGAAAGGCCGCCTGCTCCATCAGTTTAAAAGAGCGGTGTCCGAAATAAAGAATAAGACTGATCAGAAAAAAGGTGCCGAATACAATAAAGCGTCGACGGATTCGCAGCAGACTCGTGATTTGAAATAGACTCATCGCTCAGTTGGACAGCTTATCATTTCAGATAGCGTACATGTCTTAAAATGGAACAAGCTTGATTGTCGAATCAAGTACACCACAAAGTGACATATTGTCAATGGCGGGTTTTCGAATACTTAAGATTTTTTTTAAAATCGATAAAATGAACTTAAGTGGTGTTATTTACGGCGCTCATCCAAGATGTTTCGAATGATTTTGGCAAGATCGTCGAATTTAACCGGCTTCAATATGAATTCCTTCAGGCCGATGGATCTGGCCCGCTCTTCATCAATCTTTTCGCTGAAGCCGGTGCACATGATGATCGGTATCTCCGGCCGGATCTGCATGATGCCCCTGGATAGCATCTCGCCGCTCATGTGCGGCATGTTCATATCCGTGATGACCAGATGGAATTTTTCAGGGCTTTTACGAAAGGCGTGCAGCGCTTCAACCGCATTGGTCTGGGCCTCAACCTTATATCCCAGCCGCTCCAAATGATATTTTCCAAGGGAGGCCAAGTCCCGGTCGTCATCGATATATAAAATCGACTCGGATCCTGTTGGAGCGGGCTGTACCTTCTTCTTTTTGATGGGCCGGCCCTGGGTTGCCACCGGCAGCCAGATGGTAAACTCTGTACCGCTCCCTTCCCTGCTCATGACCTTAATGGCACCGCCATATTTTTTCACGATCCCGCGGACGATGAACAAACCCAAGCCATATCCCCCACCTGGGTCCATCTGAGTGAAATACGGTTCGAAAATATGTTCCATGGTGTCGATATCTATGCCGTGGCCGCTATCTTTGATGATCAGTTCCAAATAATTCCCCGGTTGTAGATTCGGATGGGGCCAGGTTTCATTCACAGTCAACTCCAGCGGTCGCAGGCGAATGTCCAAGGTTCCATTGTTGTTCCCAATGGCTTTGACGGCATTGTCGATGATATTTTTCAGCATGATCCGGATTTGATTGGCTGTTGCCACCACTTGGATCGGCTCTGTAGAAACATCTTTATTCAAGGCAATATGGGCCGGCAAGTGGGCCTCCAAATCCAAAAGAACTTCCTCGACGACCGTGTATAACACGATGGGGCCCAATTCCTGGTCGATATACCCGCACATACTCAACATGTGCTTTATCAAGGCCTTCCCGCGCTCCGTATGCTCCATGATGTGATTCAGGTTTTGCCGCAGGGCCTTTGGTTGATCAAGACAATGCTGGGCCTTTTCCACATAGCCCATGATGGCGGCGAGAATATTATTGAAGTCGTGAGATATATTGCTGATTAGGGGCCGCAGCCCTTCCGGCTTTTCAGGTTTTTCGATTTCGGCCCCGCCCCGGCTGCCGATTTTGCGTTCAACAATCTGGTGCAGGATTAAATCGGAACTAATGGGGAGCCAATAAAAATCCCGGATGGTTTGATCCAGCTCGTATTCAAAATGCTGGGTTTCAACGGCTGCCATGCTCTCGGTAGTAAGACACCAGGGGCATTTGGAGGCTCTGGCTTGCATGACCGCATAGCATTTTTCCCCCGGCACGGCACCGGCCTCTTGGCCGGCCTTGTTGGCTAAAATGATTTCCCTTTCCGGATTCAGCAACAACACGATACCTGGCAGCGCGTCCAGGCAATTTTGGTAAAGCTGATTCATTTTTTCAAGATGCTGAATTTTTGTTTCCGGACTAAGCGAGGATTCGGTTTGTTGCTCTTCCGGAACCGGGCATGCAGTCAAAATATCCATTGTGAATCTCCCTGAAACATCCAAGGACCTTTTCATTCATACAGAAAAGATTTTTTCATTTCCCGCTTCATCAATTCTTCGCTCGCTAATAAATGTAGGCATTTGGTGATAAAAAAGCAACCGAAAGTGGATATTAACAACAATAAATTTGAAATACCATGGCTTTAAAACAGTCTGAAATTGAATATCAATTAATAACGACGCGAGGGGTGGGCATTGCAATCTGATATTTTTTTAATTTTATATACAAGGTGCTGCGACTGATGCCCAGTTGCTGAGCCGCCTGCTTCTTATTCCAAGTGCAGGCCTGCAATATTTCCATTAACAAGCGTTTTTCATTTTCAAGAATAGTGCTGTGGGCTGGTCCTGCCAGCAGGGCTGCTTGCCTGGAAAGGCCGGTGGGAAGATGTGATATTTCAATTTTTTCGCCTTTGGCGATGACTACGGCGTGTTCGATGCTGTTTTCCAGTTCACGTACATTGCCGGGCCAATGATGCTCCAGCAAACAACGCATGGCGTCGGAACTGAAGCCACGCACTTCCAGTTTTTGTTCGGCCGAGAATTTCTGCAAAAAATGCCGCGCCAGCAAGGGGATATCATTGCGCCTGGTTTTCAGGGCGGGCAAATGGATGGGGATTACATTCAACCGATAATAAAGATCTTCCCGAAAATGGCCGCTCTTGATTTCCTGGATCAGATCCTTATTGGTGGCGGCCAGAATGCGGACATCCACCGAAAGGGTTTGCTCTCCACCCACCCTTTCGAACTGATGGGTTTGCAGCACCCGCAGCAATTTGATCTGAGCTGAAGGGGAAATTTCACCGATTTCGTCCAGGAAGACCGTGCCGCCGTGGGCTTGCTCAAAACGCCCTATTTTCTGGCGGATTGCGCCGGTGAAGGCCCCTTTTTCATAGCCGAACAATTCGCTTTCCAAAAGGGTTTCCGGGTAGGCGGAACAGTTGATGATGATGAAAGGATTGTTTTTACGCGGGCTTTGATGGTGAATGGCCCGGGCGACTAGTTCCTTGCCGGTGCCGCTTTCCCCTTGAATCAGAACCGAAGCATCGCTGGGAGCGATGTCCTTGATCACTTTATAAATCAGTTGCATCTTGTGATCTCTGCCGATAATACCGCGGAATCCATCTGTAAGATCAATGGGATTAAATAATTCACGCAGTTCTTCTTCATGGAGTACTGCCTTCATAATGGCACCGGCGGCTTGCTCTAAAATCAGCGACACCTTTTCCATGGTTTTTTCAGGAGAACGATTGTCTGTAGAAAAGGCGGCCACAAGAGCGCCGCATAACTGATTTTGATGATGAATCGGGATAACAGTTTGCCGGCCATTGGCCGGGAAAGTCACTGGAAGCAGCGGCGCGGCAATGGTGATACCATCCGGCTTTAGGGTTTTTCCCATTTCCCGAAGCCGAGTCTGGGTAGTATGAACCAATTCCGGATCAGCAATGTGGACGATATTTTTCCCGGAAATGGAAAATATGGAACTGCCATCGCTGTGAAATAAAACAAGCAGCACATGTTCCGTTTCCAAAATGGCGCGAAATTCCTTGAGCAGGTACGGGCCGAGACTATCCAAGCCTTTCCGCTCATCCGCCTGTTTGATAATTTTGTAAAAAGCCTGAATTTCCTTATGGGTTTGGCGCAACTCCGCTTCCATGCACCGGCGATCGGTGATGTCATTGACCATTTCCAGACGCGCAATTCTACCATCCCACCAAGAGACCGTCTGGGCATGGACAGTATACCAGCGTTCATTAATGTTTTTCTGGAATACCCAGGCACGCTCTCCCGCCTCAGGGGCATTGGGCTTGCATAGTTTTGCATTTGAACAAATATCACATGAGCCGGCTCGGCCGTTGTGAAGCGCCTGCCAGCATCGCTGCCCGACTACATCCCCGAACTGATCCCATGCGTGTTTGTTTGCAAAAAGGATTTCGCAGGTATCCATGTCGGAAACAAATACGCCTGCATCCAGTCCGTCCAGAATGCCGAGCAATCGCTTATGCGCGGCTTTGGATTCCGAATCTTTCAGCGCCGCCTTTGCTTTCAATTTTTGAATATACATCAGGGAAACGATGCCGGTGAAAGCAACAACGAACAACTGGGTTAGAAGTAGAATCGGGTTCATTTTTTTCATCATCCCAATCATAGGGAAACGGTGAACATCTGGATACGGTTGTTGGACGTATCGGCGATGAATATTTGGTCCTTCTTGTTGATACATATTTGCGAAGGATGGTTCAGAAAACCTTCTTTCCAGCCCATGCCGGACTGGCGTCCGAGGAATGATCCATCCGGTCCGATAAGGATGAGGCTCCCGCCGTTGCGATCGATCACATATATCCGCCCTTTGGCATCCAAAGCCAGACAGGTGGGAAAGCGCACATATTCTTTCAGGCTTTCCGTTAAGGGCGCAAACTGATCCGAACCTGGCTTGGCGGCAAACAGCCTGGCATGGGTGCTGTCCACCAGCATGATATCCCCCTTGGGGCTGACGGCGATGTCGGAAATAAAGCCGTAGGTTTTGGGAAAGGCGAGCTGCCTGGTGCACTCGCCGGACGGCTTGAGAACAATTACGCGTTCGTTGAGGATATCCACGATATAGACATGGTCATTGGCATCCAGGGCAAAACTGCGTGGAACAACCGTGGCGGCGGATATATTTCCAGTGGGATTGATATAGCCCTTGAAGGCTCCGTCGGCGGTCATGCAGATGATCCGGCGTTTTTTCCCGTCCAAAGCAAAAATGTCACCCTGTGAATTCAGGTGGACTTTAATCGGGTAAAGCAATTCGGGAATTTGAATTTCGGTCGGCGCGCTTTCCAGTTTTTCATCCTGAAGCGCATACCGCAGCAATCGTCCGTTTTCGGAATCCGCCACGATCAGCACCGAACCGTCGGAACTGGCGACGCCTTCCGGATGTTTAAGCCCGGCCTCCTTGTCATCGGAATATATGGAAAGCACATGCTTGATTTTCATATCTTCGCCGCTGGTGGCTCCCATGGGCAGAAACAGCCAGGTCCCAAGGATGGTCAGGAACGATAGAATCAGCGGTAGTAGATTGCGCATAGTTCACCTTTTGCGATCTGTGTGACATTGGATGCACAAATCATAGGTCGTCTGAAAATGCAGCATTGCCGGGTGGTTTTGCGTGCCGCAGGCGTTGTGGCAGCTCAGGCAGTCCAATGTAAGGTTTTTGTTTCTTGAATCAATGACCTTTTCTCCGATGGGATGGGTTGAATGGGTCTGCCATTCATGGCATCGGCCGCAAAGATCGGCGTTGACAGAGGGTTTCACCAGTAGCAAAGGATAGTCCGAGGCATGGGGGGAATGACAGACCACGCAATTTCCTTTTTTCACAGGTTCGCACAATTTTTTATTGGCCGGATCCATTTTGGTCCATTTCTGCAATTCCACCGTGTCACCATGGCATTTTCCGCAGACATCGAGGGGGCCGGCCTTCAACAATTTTTTCTCTTTGGACGCATGGGGGGCATGACAATGCAGACAACCTTGGGCATCGGCCACCGGCCAATGCAGGCGGTTCTTGTCAAAAGTTTCCTTCATCATCTTTTCATGACATTTCCCGCACAATTCCTTGCTTTGCTTTTTGATGGCAAGAGGATTGGAAGCGGTGGCGCTTTCATGGCATTCCCCACAGGTTTTCTTGTTTACCGGACTGTGGGGATTGTCGAACAGTAGGCCGCGGGTGTTGGATCCATGGGGATTATGGCAACTGATGCAATTGGATTCCCCCACCGGATAATTCATATGCTTGCTTTTGAATTGGCCCTTGGTGACATTATGACATTTCAGGCAAAGACCGGGGGCGCCCTCTTTCAACAAGGACTTCTGAGCAGCGGACGCGTGGGGGGTGTGGCAGTTCAGGCAGCCTTTCTCCTTGGCCATGGGACTATGGTTGAATTTATTGGTTTGGGCCTGCTCTTTGATCTCCTTGTGGCACCCGAAACAGAGCTCATTGCCTTTGTTTAGCAGTTGAAATTTGATATCGGATCCATGGGAATCATGACATTGGTTGCATTTGCCTTCGGTAACGATGCCATGCAGGCTGCGGCTCTTATCCGGAAGGACTTCCTTATGACAGGAAAGGCAAAGCTTGGCAGGACTCAGCACCAACAAATTTTTATAGTTGGAAGTATGCGGATCATGACAGGAAGAACAATCGCCGTTTTTGAAAGTGGTATGCACGTAGGCCTTTTTGACTTTTTCCTTGAAGGCCGCATGGCATTCCAGGCAGGCTTTGCCGGTTGTGCCCGGCTTTAATTTCATGCTTTCCTTGGCCGGGGCTGGAGCGGCAAAAAGCAGCGCGCACAACCCCCATATGACGATATACATGGTGTGTCGGATGGCAACCGTTTCTGTTCTCATAGTTATTCCGCTGTATGACATTCTTTGCAGGCTTTTTCTGCAAAAGGCTTGTGGATCCGCTCCTTGAAAAATTTGGGATGCCGGGAAACATGGGGTGTATGACACTTCCGGCAGTCCAGAATTCTGACATCTATCCGTAAATGCGCATCACTGAAGGCTTTTGTTTGAACATCGTGGCAGGCCTGACAAAGCGGCTGAATGGGTTTGGCCATCAAGGCCTGTTCCTCGGAAAAATGCGGTTTGTGGCAGGTCCGGCATTTATTCAGCTCCGACTGGGCGTGGATATAGAGCTTTTTATCCGCGCCTGCAAGAGATTTACTGCCGTCTGAGCCGGTGGGTGTCTCCATGCTTTGGGCGGCCGGGGCCTCTTTTTGCTCCATTTGCGCTTTCAAATCCTTATGGCAGGCCAAACAAAGGTCCGGGTAGTCCGTCAGCAACAGATCGTTGAAAGTGGATTTATGGGGGGAGTGGCATTCCGTGCATTCGCCTTTCACATAGGGGGCGTGCCGACTTTTCAGGTCCGCGGTTTTGATGCCGGGATCCGTTCCATGGCAGGAAAAGCACAAGAAACCTTGTTTGTTTTTGATCATGCCCTGGACGTTGCTGCCGTGGACTTCGTGACATTTGAGGCATTGGCCGGCGTTGAAGACCTTGTGATTTGAACCGATGGTCTGGGGCTTCATCAAATCCTCATGGCATTTCGCGCAAAGCTGCGAACCCTCCGGATCGGCCAGCAGGAAATTTTTCCGTTCCGAACCATGGGAGCGATGACAGGCACTGCAATTACCCTCGGACACCGGCTTGTGGGTCGACGCTTTGGTGAAGCGTTGCTCCGCATCAAAATGGCATTTATAACAGACGGTGTCCATCTTGCCTTTCAACATGTCCTTGTGGTTCGAACCATGGGCGTCGTGGCAGGCCGTGCAGTTATTCTCGGCAAAGGGCTTATGGGGCGCGCCGGCTTTGATGATTTCCTTGGTCTTGCCGTGGCAGGGCAGGCACAGTTCTTCGGTTTTTGTGCGCAGGAGTTTTGGGTTACCCGCGCTGTGGCTGCCATGGCAGGTGAGACAGCCTTTGCCTTCCTGGACCGGTTTGTGGGCATTGGCCATTTTTACGCCGCGCTGGGCATGGCAGGTGTTACAAAGCTGGTTGCCTTTTTTGACCAGCAGTTCCGGGTTTTCAGAGGCATGGGGATTGTGGCAGGCGACACATTGACCTTTGGTAAAAGGTGCATGTTCCATGCTCCCCAAGGCCTTCAGCTCATTGCCTTTATGGCACTCAAGACATAACTCCTGATCCTTTCGCAGGACCTGAAATGGCGCTGCGGAACCAGGGCTGTTGTGGCACTTTTCGCATTCCACCTTGGCCACGACTTTATGGACGCTGGTTTTCAGCAACCTGGGCTGCGAAGAGGAATGGGGATTGTGACAAGCCTTGCAATCCTTCTGTTCCACCGGGTAGCCCCCATGGGCTTTTTTAAAGCCAGCCTGCTTGCTGTCATGGCAGGCGGCGCAGAGCTGGGCTTCTTTTTGCCGCAGCAGATTGGCCTGACCGGCTCCGTGCGCTTCATGACATTCCTTGCATTCCTTTTTCTCCAAGGCTTTATGCACGGTCTTTTGGGTGAAATCATTTTTATTGTGGCATTGGAAACAGAGTTCGCGGCCTTCCTGCTTCAGAAGTTTGGCGGTTTGGGCGGCATGGGGATTGTGGCAACTGGTGCATTTGCCTTTATTCAGGGCCGAATGCATCATGGTTTGGTTCAGGCCGATTTTTTCTTTTTCATGGCAGGAGAGGCAAAGCTGGTTTGTCTCCTTTTTCAGAATCAGCTTGGGTATTTTTCCATGCCGCAGATGACAGTCCTCGCATTTTTTCTCTTTCACCATGGCATGGATGTTTTTCATGGAAAAATATTTTTCCGAAAACGGCTTGTGACAATCCAGGCAGTTTTTGCTCGCTAAAGTGCGTGTTTGTTTGGCCGAGGAGGATGCACACGCCGAAAGATACAGCAGCAGTCCGCAGACGATCAGGCAAAGCCCGAATCCGATGCAACCAGATTTTACCAGTAGTCTATTCACCGCGTCACGCATATCCGTCAAAAAAGGATGTTAGTGTTTGAGATCTGATCCATATATGACCACCGGGTAGTGTTCTTTCAGCTTATCCGCCCAGTCCTCGATGGCCTTTTTGACTTTTTCCTTAAAAACAGCTTCCTTGATTTTCTGCTGAACACTCTCAAACGACTGCGGGCTGGGAGAAACCACCTGGGTGATATACAACACCTGATGGCCGCCCTTATCGTTTTCATAAAGCCTGTAATTACCGGACTTGGCATCCGCAACCAATTTTTGGACATCCTGCGGCAGGCTGCTCAGTGTCAGCAATTGCCCGTCAAATTGAAAAGCCTTGGGGTCCTTGTCCAAAAGCCCTTCCGCGTGGGCGCTCAGCCAGGTGAAATCCGTGCCCTTGACCAATTTATCAAAGGTCTTCCGGGTATTTTCCTTATTGTTGAAGGACAGGCTTTTGATCCGCAGCATCTGGGGACCTGTATACGACCCGAGATTGGCGTCGTAATAGCTCTTCAGCTCAGCCTGATTCAAGGTTATTTCCGGCACAATCACCTTGTCGATGAACATTCCGAAAAGGAGGGAATTTTCATAGGCCTTGATCCTGTCGCTAAACTTCCTGGTCTTATCCATCCCCTTGCCGGCGGCTTCCAGAAAAAACACCTTTTGCTGCAAGGCGTCTTCTACAATATCGTGCTTCTTGCTGTTGACTCTTTTGTCTTCAATGGGTTTTTCAATACCGTGGTAAAATTTGGCCTTTAAGGCCTTGGCCAAGTCACCGACCGTATAATCGTCATCGCCTTTGATCTGGGCGATCACGCGCTTGTCTTCCAATAATTTCTCGAAGCCGGGCGTCTTGCTTTCAAAATCCACGGCCTCTAGTAATTCTGAATTCAGGGTGACATATTTTTTTTTCAATTCCTGAAAATAGTCTTGCACACGCTGCAGTTTTTTCTCGTTGAGGGCTTGTGTCTGAGCGGCCTTCTTCGCCTCTTGATCCTCTTTTTCCGGGTACCGGACCCCATCCAGCTTAAAAATGATGAATTTCTGCTTCTCCAGCACCACCATGGGACTGACAGCACCGATTTCCATCTTGGCAACCAGTTTGGCGATGGGGGCGGTCAGGTCTTTGTTTTTGATATGATCGCCCTGCTCCTTGCCTTTTGCAATTCCAGCTTTAACGGCCTTGGCAAGGACAGTTTTGAAGTCAGCATTGCTCTGGAGTTCGGTTTGAATTTTTTTGGCATCCTCCTCTTTTTCGAATTCCATGGAGGTAATCTGCCATTCCTTGACGCTTTCCTTATAGATGCGCTCCACATCCGCAGCATCGGCAACCATGTCCTTGACTTCCGCTTCCAATAGCTGCTCCATCATGGCTTGCTTGGATTCCTTGGTCACCATGTTTTTCATTTCCGGCAAGTCTGCAAACCCCATGCTCCTGGCTTCAAGGCCGATGAGCCGGGTGTTCACCAGGCGATCCATAATCGTCGTGAAGTCGATCCGGCCGGCTTTGTTCCCCTCGCTGACCCGGGAATGGGTCCCGGCAATGGCCTCGTTGAATTCGCGCAACGTGATGGGATCCTCATTGACGGTGGCCACAATGGATTCACCATCCACCATGGGCAGTTTGGGGTTTGAAGGAGCTGCTGCTGCCTGGTTCAGGAACAGCAGAGCTACGGACCATACTATTGATAAGGATGTTTTTTTCATTGGATTCCTTTTTTTATTTTCCTCTTGCCTTTAGCATAACGCCACAGACTTATAAAGAGTAGCAATTTATATACCATGTTTTTTCACCCCGGATCTATCGTTTAACCGAACGGCATTATTGATTTTTGTTTTCAACCTGACCCGCACGGCAGAAATATGGACGGGAAGCGGCCCCATGATATGGTGAATTCACCGCCACCCAATTGGTGTTTTCGCTGATTCCACTGCCCGTCTCTGCTCCAGGGCTTCCTACTATATAAATAACCATCTTAATTTAAAAGAAATAACATATTCTATCGCCGTGGCATATTCATTGCTAACCTTGTTTTCAGAAAGGAATCGATACGGATGTTCACTGAAAATCCCAGACAATTATTTTCAAGCGCATGGGTCTTGACCGTGGCCGGCCTGATTATCGGGCTGGGAGTTGTTTTCACCGCCGGCGGCTGGAACACAGCCGAAGCATCCATTGAAGTATCCTATGCTTACCATCTTTCCAATTTCAGCGGCACAGTGCCGTACAACTGGGTCAATCTGTTTGTGGACGAACTCCGCAATGAAATCTACGTCCTTGATCCCAGAGCAGGCGACATCCGAGTTTTCAACGAAAAGGGCATGGAGGTTTTCAGCTTCGGCGACGACGGCAGCCTGGACAGTGTGATGGATATAACTGTTGAAAAAGGCGGTGACATACTCGTTCTCTCCAAAACCAATACCGGCTTTTCCATTCTTCGATGCAATTTCAGAGGGGAAGTCACCGGGAAAATCCTCCTTGGCAACCTGCCGGATTGGTTGTCGAATTTTTCTCCCACGCGTCTGATCTGTCGCAACGAAAGAATCTTCCTGCTGGATACTGCCGCCATGAAGATCGCCGTAACCGCGATGGACGGTATTTTTCAAAACGGCTTTGAGCTCATGGCCCTTCTTGAAATCCCGCCGGATAAGCAAATCGGCACAGAGGTGAGCGGGTTTTATGTGGATGGGAACGGCAACATGCTGTTCACCGTTCCAGTGCTTTTCTCAGCCTATATCCTTTCTCCGGAAGGCCGGCTCGCTGGTTTCGGCACCCCCGGCAGTTCACCCGGCCGCTTCGGCGTGGTGAGCGGCATCGCCGCGGATGACCAGGGGAACATTTTCGTGGCGGATCGCCTGCGGAGTGTGGTCATGATTTTTGACAGGAATTTTCAATTTCTGAAGGAATTCGGTTATCGCGGCGTGCTGCCGTCCAATTTGATTTCACCATCAAATCTATCCTTGGACGGCAAGGGCAAGCTGTATGTGAGTCAACTGAAAAGCAGGGGCATCGGCGTCTTTAAAATTCAACAAGCGGCTCCTGATCTTTAAGCAGACTGACTCAATCAGAAGGGGGGTGGTTGAGACATACCTGGCATTTGCGTTTGAGAGGCTGCCGGTCCATCCGGCATAACAAAAAATATCCTCCGAAAATGGTAAACCCATTGAGAGATGGGGACACAAAACCGACAGATCCTACTGATACGAAACCGAGGATGGCTGGGTTGCCGGAGATTACAACTGGAGGATTAAAATGAAAGCAATGAAATTAAGTGTTTTTGCCATGGCTGCAATGCTGGCGATTTTCGGGATCAGCAGCACATCCCATGCGCTCCATGACGGCGGTGTTGCCCGTTGTGAAGCCTGTCATACCATGCACAACTCCCAGGGCAATGCGGGCATGACCGTTATTGCGGGTCACGAACCCGGCGGCCGCCTGACCAAAGGCTCCGATCCCAGCTCCACTTGTCTGAACTGCCATCAGGGCGGCGGCAACGGCTACCATGTTTTCAGCACGGACGGCTCCAACCTCACCCCCGGCGGGGATTTTTACTGGCTGACCAAGACCTTTAGCTGGGTGTCCCGCGGCACCACACAATACAGCACCGGTGAAAGCCATGGTCACAGTGTTGTGGCCGCCGATTTCGGACTTGCCGCTGATGCCACCCTGACCACGGCTCCCGGCGGAACTTACAACGCCGGCTCCCTGGGATGCACCAGCTGCCATGATCCCCATGGCAACAAAAACGGCGCCGGCGCCATCGAAGGTTCCGGTTCTTACGGGGTTGCCGGGCCGACCCGCGGCAATTTCCGACTCCTCGGCGATATCGGCTACCAAGCCGGCAGCAGCGTAACCTTCACCTCCCAAGTGCCGGTGGCGAGATCCTTCAGCTCCAACGCCGAAACCAATGCCAACCATGCGGATTACGGCCAGGGCATGTCGGAATGGTGCCGAAACTGCCATGGCAATTTCAGCGGCAGCCTGCGTCACCCGGCCGGGAATGACGCGCACCTGAGCAATGATTCCATCGCCGACCATTACAATGCCTATGTGGCCAGCGGCAATCTCACCGGCACCCAGGCCACCGCCTATCTGGCCCTAGTGCCCTTTGAAAGAGGCACCGCCGATGCGACCACGCTGTCGACCACCAGCACGGTAGGTCCCAATGGAACTTCCAATGTCATGTGCCTCACCTGCCACCGGGCCCATGCTTCGGCTTTCCCGGATGCCGGCCGCTGGTATTTCACCGCTACCTTCTTAAGCACCCAATCCCATCCGCTGGCTACCGACACCGGCGTCACCGGCAACGATGTGCTGAACAGCTACTACAACCGGGATATGACCGCCACCTTCGGCGCTTATCAGAGAAGCCTTTGCAACAAATGCCATTTGCAAGACTAATCTGAAGCCTTTACGGATAGTAAACCCAAGGCTGACGGGCAACCGTCAGCCTTTTATTGTTACCGCATTGCCAATTACCGCAGCTTGTGATAGCTGTTCATCCAATATCCAAGACAACCAACCTCTTCTAAGACTGATCCGGATAGGATGTCGGCGGAGAGATTTGCAAAGGTCCGGCCTGGAATGAAGCCGAAAAAAATATTCTCCATTCTTTTGGGATGCATGTTATTGAGCGCTTGTTTTCCACAACCCGCCTTCCAGACTGTCCACAGCCAGGAAGGCGGCAGGCTGCTGATCTATCTCCAGCCCATGACCTCTCAAGGCACAAAGCTGCGCTGTATCCTGGACTCCATTTGGGCTAAAAAAGAAGATGGGACGAAAATCCCGCTGACCTTGTTGTTCCATGAATTAAACGAGGATCTGCCCGGCCGGCAGAAACGCCTGGCCTTCACAAGTGTTCCCCACGGCGCCTTCTCCGGCATTGCAGTTCACATCAAGAGCGCATCCGTGCAAGGCGAAGAGGGCGAGGCCGCCCTGCTGGTGCCGGATGAACCCGTTAACGTGAATCTTGCCTTTGATGTTTCGGATCGTCAAGTGACAGCCCTGTTCCTGACCCTTGATACCGTCGGCAGCATCACCAGCGCTGTTAAATTCGCCCCGCGGTTCGGATTGGAGCCGGCCAAAAAGATCCTCACCAATCTCACGGGCTATGTGAGCAACAGCGAAGAAAATTATGTGTCGGTGTTCAACAAAAAGACCATGCAGGTGGTGGGTGCCATCGCCACCGGCCGGGAACCCAAGGGCCTGGCCCTGGATCAGCGCCGGGGAAAGCTCTATATCGCCGCAGCCGCGGATGATGCCATCGACATCGTGGATGTCTTTGAAAGGAAGGTGGTGGAAAGAATCAGTCTGCATTTCGGCGATGGGCCGATGGAGCTGGCCCTGAGCCCGGACAAGCAGACAATGCTGGCCGTCAACAGCGCCTCCAATACCATAAGCGTCATCGACACCGCCGCCCTGCTTGAAACCGCCCGGATTCCGGTGGGGGAAAGACCGGTCTCGGCCGTGATCCATCCCTCGGGCTTAAAGGCCTTTGTGATGAACTCCTTTTCCAATTCCATATCCGTGATTGATCTGACCCGCAATGAAACTACCGCCACCCTGCCGGTGGACGGCCGACCTGAAAGGGCCGCTTTCAACCAGCGCGGTACGGAACTCTATGTCATCGGTCCCAACTCCCCACGGCTCACCATACTGGATCCAGCACGATTGCGGGTGGTCAAGACGATTTTCGTGGGCATGGGAAACGTTGCCATTCTTGCAGACAACAAGACGGATCTTGTATTGGTGGGCTGCGAAGGTCTAAGCGGCATATCCGTCATATCATCCACGGCCACCATGTATATTGATCAGATCCAAATTGAAGCCCCACCGGCTCACATGGCCATGGACAATGAGGAAAACATGCTTTTTATGGTGCTGCCCTCCCGGAAAACCCTTCAAAAAATGAATCCCACCAGTAAAAAAAGCCTTGCAGAAATCGACGTGGGCCAAGGAGCATATGCCGTTGCGGTCATGGGCGAGCGATAAGAGCCGGCATATGCGCTTGTGCTTTACCAGGCTTTTCATGAGCGGCCTACTCGGGCTGGTTTTGCTGCCGACCCTTGCGGCCGCGGATGGAATCACCTTGAATAACGAGTTCAACTACACGACTTCCGACAGCACAACCACGTTTAAAGATACCAACGAGACCCTAAGCGGCAGCAGTGAAACCTTCAAACAGCGTTACAATCTTGACCTGTTCCAAAGCATTTATCCCTATCTGACATTTAAAGGCGGGGCTTTATATCAGGGCACGGATTCAACTTTCCTGTCCGCAGATACGGAAGCCGTGCGCCGGGAAAAGCTGATCCGGCCCTTTGCGGATTTGAATCTGGAAAGCCCGCTGGTAAAAGCCGGCGTCGGCGTTCGCAAGACCCAAATCGATGAAAACGCCACCGGCAATCCGGACACCACCAATGAACGCGATGAGTTCAACAGCTTTTTGGGATGGCGGCCCCTGGATCTGCCGGAAGTCAATCTGCGCGTCGGCAATATTCACTCGTACAATAATCTCAACACCCTGGATTCCGTGTACAGGCAAGTCAACTTTGGCACCAAATATACCGCCTGGCGGGATTTACGGCTGAATTATTTTCTGAACCGCGCCGAAACAAGGGATGACATCCACGCTTCGGATATTGTGGAGCAGGCCCAGAATGCCATGGCGGATTATTCCCATTCTTTCTGGAACAACCGGCTGGCGGTGAGCACCGGTTACCGGGTGCGGCATTATGCCACGTCCGTTACCGGAACGGCGAGTTTGGAATTGCCCGTATCCCGTTCCCAAGGTTTCTCCGCCTTGGATAACAACCCCCTACAAAACGATTTTTCCACCAATAACCCATTGATCGACGGGGATAGGACCGTCTCCACCGGCCTGGATATCGGTTTGGGGGGCGATGAAGGCAAGTTGACCCAGATGGTGATCGATTTCGGCTTTCCGGTTTCGGTTGATACCATTCATTTATGGGTGGATCGGCGGCTGCCGGCCGGCATCGTCAATGCTTTTTCCTGGTCCATCTATATCAGTCCGGGAACCTTAGCCCCCACGGAATGGTCGCTTTGGGCCGTAAAATCTCCGGCCGCCTTTGCCCCTTTGGACAACCGCTTTGAATTCTCCTTCCCGGCGGCGACCACCCGTTATATCAAGGTTGTCACCAGGCCGATCTCCATTGCCGTGCCCAATACCGTTGAGTTCCCCAATATCTTTGTAACGGAAATGGAGACCTTCAGCGCCCGAATGGGTACGGCCGGTTTGAATCAGAATACCAGCCTTGACCAAGATTATAACCTGGATCTGAACAGCCGGGTCACGGACCGGACTTCACTCGGGTATCATTTTTTCTTCAGGACCCGTAAAGATGATTTTCTACTCCAGAAGCGCACGGAATATTCCAACGGTATTTTCGTGAACCATACTTTTAATGAGATGTTCGTGGGCAATACCAGTTTGCTGCGCACCGAAAGCCAGAATGCCGGTAAAGACAATTTAAACTATACGTTTGCCGCCTCCTTGCGGGCCAATTATCTTGAAACCCTGGATCAGACCTTGACTTACAGCAGCTTGCGGGAAACCGATGAGGAAGAGAATGTTGAAAGAAATTCTTTGATATTGAGAACAAATGCGAAATTATATAAAGGTGTGGATGCGTTTCTGGACAATGGTTACAGCATCAACAAAACTGTTGTGGATCAAAACCAGGAAAGCGTGCTGGTGCGCATGGGGACCAATATCGTGCCCAATGAAAAACTGACCATGAATACCAACTACACCTTGAACAGAATCGTAAGAACCGAGATTTTGGATCGAAAAAAAGTCGATTCCCAGTTGGATTTCCAGGTCTTTCTCACCCCCCTGAGTGTGCTGTCGTTGACGGCCAGGGTAAGCCTGGTGGAGCGGGACAACAAATCCACCACTTACCAAAATTTTTCCGTGAATTGGCTGCCCTTTCCAGAAGGGGCCCTGCAATTCTTCGTGGTTTATACCGAAGACCTGACGCCGGAGGACAACAAGAAAGAACGTACCCTGAATCCCGGTTTGCTATGGAAAATCAGCCGGCATGTGAATCTCACCACGGCTTACAACCATACCCGCAGTGAGACAAATACAACGACGACGGAAGCCAACAGCCTGAATGCGCTTCTGCGCCTGATATTTTAATGGACAACTGCAAGGAAAACCGAAAAATGAACCCCATCTTTTTACGTCATCGATTTAGTGGAATCATGTTGTTTTGCGCGCTGGTCTTTTACAACGCCTGCGGCCTGCGCCATCTTCCCGATGTTTATCGGGATGCGGAAATGGACTTTGCCGCCATCCGCACAGTGGCGGTCATGCCCTTCAACAATCTCACCACCGATAAAATGGCGGGGATTCGGGTGCGCGAAATTTTTTCCAACAAACTTTTGGCCACCGGCGCCGTCTATGTGCTGCCTTCGGGAGAAGTAGCCCGCGGGGTCAACAAAGCCGGGGTCACGGACGCCACCATCCCTTCCGCGGAAGAGATCGTTAAAATCGCGGCCATTATCAAAGCCGACGCCATTATCACCGGGGTGGTCAATGAATACGGCGTGGTCAAATCCGGGGCCACGTCGGCCAATGTGATTTCCATCAGTCTTCAAATGCTGGATGTCCAGACCCGTAAAATCGTTTGGACTGCCGGAGCCACCAAAGGCGGCATCACCATGTTGGACCGCCTGTTCGGCGGCGGCGGCGACCCCATGACCGATGTCACCGAGGCGGCGGTTGATGAAACCATTCACAAGCTTTTTAATGATTAAACGACTCGTCATCCTTGGCAGCATCCTGGTTCTGTTTGGTGGGTGCAAGACCCAAGCTGCATCTCCGCCGGATCACGGCGGTGACTTGTCGGGGGCCTATCCGGTTGTCGCGGTTCTGCCCATCCACAATCTCAGCGGCGCCAAGGCGCCTTTGGATGAAATCCGGCAGACCCTGGAAAGGGCTCTTACGCAGAACGGCGTCCCCACCCTGGATTCCGCCGGCCTGCAGCAGTTCATCGTGAACCACCGTATCCGCCACATCGGGGGGATGGAACATCAGACCGCAAGAAGTTTGCACACAGAAACCGGCGCCCAGGCTGTTTTTCAAACCACTCTGGAAATTTATCATGATTTCCCGATACCCAAACTCGCTATACTGGCCAGGGTGATGCGCATCACCGGTGCTGAAGTCGAAACCATCTGGATGGACGGTGTCGGCCTTGCCGGCGATGATGCGCCGGGCTTGCTGGACCTAGGCGTAATCAAAGACCCCCAGGTGCTTTTGCAGAAAAGTGCGGAACAATTGATCCGCTCTTTTACCCAACAAATAAAGGCATGCGGCCGGCGAGAAGCTGATCAGGGTATTTCCGCTGATTTTCAACCCCGGTCGGTGTTCGGCGGCGCCGGGTTTTTGCCGGATAAATCCATTCGAGTGGCGGTGACGCCTTTTTTCAATTTCAGTGAACGAAAATATGCCGGAGATCTCATGGCCCTGCATTTTGTTCGGCAACTTACGGCCCATGACAACATCATCGTGAGCGAGCCGGCGGATGTGCGCAAAGCGTTTCTGCAAGGGCGGCTTATCATGAACGACGGCATTTCCCTGACCAATGCCAAAACCCTTTTCCGAAAATTAGGGGTTGATTATATTCTTTCCGGCAGTGTGCTGGATTATGAGGACGAGCAAGGCGGGACCGGCAAGTCTAAAGTTCATTCTTCAGTGTTTCTGATTGAAAAAAACAGCCTGGCGGTGGTTTGGTCCGCCGACAGCGTCCATGATGGGGATGAGAGCGCTTCCTTCTTTTTTGGACTCGGCCGGATGAAAACCGCCCATTCCCTGGCCGCCGCCATGTCCCGGCAGGCGCTGGCAACCATCTTCCGGCCCGGACCGTAAGGGCAATCGGCTTACTTCAAGCCGAATTTCTTCAACTGATAGCGGAAGCTGTCGTAAGTAATGTTCAGCAGCTTGGCGGCCTGGGCCATGTTCTGGTTGGACTTTTCAAGGGCCTGGATGATGAGATCCCGCTCCACATCGTCCAGGGATATGCCGGACTCCGGCAGGATATATCTCCCGCCCACCGGCCCCGAGGCGATCACTTCCTGGGCCGAGACCCAATGGGGAAGATGTTCGGGCCTGATGATCTCGTTGTTTTCGAGAACCACAAAGCGCTCCAGAAGATTTTTCAGCTCCCGCACATTGCCGGGCCAATGGTAATTGATCAGCAACCTTTCCGCCTCCGGGGAAAATCCCTTGACGGTGTTTTTATGATATTTATTGGTGAAATGGGCAAGATAATAATCCAGCAGCAACGGAATGTCGCTCTTGCGCTCCCGCAGGGGGGGCAGATAAAGATAAAAGGGGCTTAAGCGGAAAAACAAATCCTGACGGAAATTCCCTTTGCCCACCGCCTCGATGAGATTGACATTGGATGTGGCGATCACCGTCACATTGACCTTAATCTCCTGGTTGCCGCCGATGCGCCGGACGGTGCGCTCTTCCAAAACCCGCAGGAGTTTGCTTTGCAGGGACAACTTCATTTCGCTGATTTCATCCAGGAGGATGGTGCCGCCCTTGGCTTCTTCAAACAAACCTTTTTTAAGGGTTTTGCTGTCCGTGAAAGCGCCTTTTTCATGGCCGAACAGCTCGCTTTCCAAAAGGGCCTCGGGCATGGCGGCACAATTCACGGTGACAAAGGGCGCATACCGGGAGGAGTCCAGGCCGAACATCAGTTGGTGAATATGGCGGGCGATCACTTCCTTGCCGGTCCCGCTTTCGCCGGTTACCAGGATGGAGCCGACTTTGGCCTGGGCCATCTTTTCCACTGTGGTCTTGATTTCCTTGACAGCCTTGGACTCGCCGATGAATTCCCTTTCCATGGAATCGGCATAGGCTTTTCTCAGAAAAGATACTTCTTTCTTGAGTTCTTGTTTCTCAAGGATGTTGCCGACGACGATCTTCACTTCATCCATATCAAATGGCTTGGTGATGTAGTCTACAGCGCCGATTTTCATGGCCGCCACCGCCGATTCCGCCGTATCGTCGGCGGTCAGCATGATCACCTGGGTTTGGAGATTGCGGCTGATGATTTCCTTGAGAATTTCCATGCCGCTGCGTCCGGGCATGGAGATGTCCAGCAGGAGAATATCCGCATCCCAGGCCATGATTTTTTCTTCAACCCCATCGGTTTCATTTTCCTTCATGACCTCATAGCCTTCATTCCGCAGAGCCCGCAAGAGCACATCGGAGATCAACTCCTCATCGTCCAGAAGAAAAATTTTACCCTTTTTGCTCATTTCATGACTCCTTATCTTTGCTTTCCGTGGGTAGACAGATATTGAATTCGGTGCCGTGATCCGGTGAGCTTTGCACGGAGATATCGCCGCCGTGATCTTCGATCAGGCGTCTGGTGATCGAAAGGCCCAACCCCGTGCCTTCCCGCTTGGTGGTGAAAAACGGCTGGAAAATATTGGCCAGTGTGGCCTGATCCATACCCCTGCCGGTATCTTTCAGCGCAATGTGGATGGTGGACGATTCGGGGTCAAAGGCCGTGGTAATGATCAACGTCCCGCCCCCAGGCATGGCTTCGATGGCGTTGAACATCAAATTCAAAAAGACTTGTTGCAATTGCATGGGATCAGCCAAGATCATCGGCAGGTTTCCGGCAAAATTCCTTTCCACCGCCATGGGGATGGACGAATTTTTGACAAGTGCCGGGTGCTTCAGCGCCACGGTGATGCTCTTTTCCAGCAACTGGTTGAGATTGACATGGGACAATTGCAGTTTGGGCGGTTTGGCGAAATTCAGCAGGTTTTTCAACAGTCTTTCGATGCGCCGGATCTCATCCACGGAGCGTGTGACCAGCATCTGATTATCAGGTGAAAGGCATTGTTCGCTCTTAAGCATCTCGATGGAGGCCTTTACCCCTGCCAAGGGATTTTTGATTTCATGGGCCAGTCCGGCAGCCCACTCACCGACGATTTTCAACTGTTCGGCCCGCTGGAAAGCCGCTTCCCTTTTTTTCCGCTGGGTTATATCCCTGACCACATGTATGAGACCGATCATCTGTTTGTTTTTGTCAAAACGCGGCATGGCGCGGACTTCGAGATGCCTGTCCAAATGGGGTTCATAGGTTTCAAAGGCGGTGGGCTTATGGGTGGAAAAACAGTTGCAACTCAGGCATTCTTCCGGGGGGTGCTCCTTGCCATGGTAGTATTGAAAACATTTTGCCGGCAAGTCGCTTTGATCGGGCAGGTCCAGGATCTGCATAGCGGCTTTGTTGGCGCGGATGATTTTAAAATCCGCGTCATGGATGGTGATCATATCCGTGATTTCGTCAAAGGTATCCTCCCAGTCCTGCTTGGCCTGGAGCAGTTTATTTTCCATCTCCTTTCGTTCGGAAATATCCCGATCAAAAGCGAGAAAATACTTTTTTCCCCGAAATGTAAGAAGACCGGCGCTGATTTCAATCGGAAAGACGCTGCCGTCTTTTCTTTTATGTTCAATTTCCGCACTAATCCACTCACCCTTCAACATCTTGGCAAGCCGTTCCGGCGCATGTTGACTTGCCTCAGGCGTATCCAGATCCCGGATCAGGTTCAGCCGCAGCAATTCATCCAGTGAATAACCGTGCATTTGGGCGGCTGCCGGATTGGCTTCAATGATTTTTCCAGCATTTTCCCCTTCCGCTTCAACCAGGAAAATGGCGTCCCCGGCGCTTTCAAAAAGCAGACGATAGCGTTTTTCCTCGTCGGTGATGGTCTGCAGATGCTTCTTCAGCGCGGCCGACATCTCATTAAAGGCGTTGGCCAATTCTTCGAATTCGTCTTTCATTCCGGTGATGGTAAACTCCAGATCACCGCTTTTTATCCTGCGGGTGGCCGCCACCAGCAGCTTGATGGGCTTTGTGAGGGGGCGCAGAAAAAAGAGACCGAAACCGGCGGCGATAAAGGGGGTGAAAATGACGACAATATAGAGCATGTTCTTGCTGTGGGAAATATCTTTCAGGGAGGCATCCGTCTGGCTGTTCAGTCTGGAACTGGCCATGTGAACAATACTGCCCACCTCCTCGATGATATTCTCGGACAGGTGATAGGCATTTCCGCGTTCTTCTTCAAATTGAGCCATGTTGCTTTTCTTTTCGAAAGCCCGGGCAAAGGATAGAATAAACTTTTCGATATCGGCATTCAGCACACTGAGGCGATCCTGGACTTCCGGCTTGTGGTGGCAATCCGAGCAGGAAAGCGCCATCTGCTTCAGATTTCTCACATTGTCGGTCACCTTTTTCTTGCCCAGGGCGTGGGGGGTGTTGATCAGCAAAAGATCCGTCTGTACCTTTTTCAGATGCAACAACAAATGCTCCCGCAGGATTTCAACCCGGTGCAGTTTGATCAAAACATCCAACGCCGATGTGGCATTTTGGATGGTGGTGATGATATAGGCGCCCCCTATAAAAAAAAGCAAGGTGACCAAACCCAGTGTTAAAACAATGGTTTTTTTCATATGTCAGTCCATGCGTTGGAGTAGATTTCAGACTTGGTTTTATCTTTCAAAATCCGGTTAATCCTTTGTCGTTATGAAACGCTGCATTCTTTTGTTGGGTTCATGAAAATATAAAAACTTGAGCAACGCATCCGGACCATGGCAGTCCCGGCACGGCATCCATTCAACCTTGCTCCTGAGAAAACGTGTGGTGGCATCGCGTACGGACGGATTAACGGCAGCGGTGCCGGTATTGGGCGCCCACTGATGGACATTATGACACGACGGACAGCTAAGCCTTCCCACTCCCGCCGGTCGACCGGAAATTTCATCAAACAGCATAAACCGGCCCTTGTCTTCCAAGGGCTTCCCACCGTTATTCACGATCACGATATCTTCCGGATGAGAAGCAATGGGCGGGATTCTATTCTTGGCCGAACCGTTCTTTGAATGGCAGTCATTGCACATTTTTTCCAAAACAGCATTGCCGGGCCCCATCTCCCGGGCCCAGAGTACGGTTCCGGACCGATCGCCGTGGCTGAGATGACAAACCCCGCAGATGCCGGATTCCAGCGGCGATCGCCCCAGACGGTTGACGGCTTCCGGCGCGGTGTGCACCAGGTTATGATCGGATTTTTCTATCCTGGTTTGCTCTGGATGACAGTCGCCGCAAAGCCCCGGTGCAGGTGAATTTTTCAAACGCAAAAAACTGTTCTGGGCATTGCCGTCAATCTCGGAATACTGGGGATTGAATTCGGTTACCGGATCCCAAACATGCGGGTTGTGGCAGGTAGCGCATTTCATGACGCCGTTATCCGCCTGCTTGCCGCTTTTCCCATAAAGTGGCAATGAAGTGGTCTTTTTCTTTTCCAGCGGAGAAATATCCAGCGGGTGGGAAAAGCCGGTATTGATTTTTTTCTGGGAAATCCCTTCAATATCGTGGCAAGTCATGCAGGGACCTTTTTCACCCACAGGGCCCCGCGCCCAGGGGAAAGCAGCCCCTTCCTTGTGGATCAGATGGCAGCTTCCGCACATGCCGGAGACCGCCGGTTTTTGCTTCAGGATGTTTTCGCTCTCGGGCATGGAGCGGCTCAAGTCATGTTTGCTGTTCTTCATCCGGTATTGGCTTTTGTGGCATTCGCGGCAGATCAAGGCCTGGGAGCTCCGTAAAAATGATCCGGCAACGGCTGTTGCAGCGTCGGTCCCAGGCTTGGTTTTGCCCGAAGGTGAATCCCCATGCCGGTTATGGGGATCATGGCAGGTGGCGCAGGTGATTTCACCATTGGCGCTGGGGCCGCCGTTTTTCTCAAAAAGGGGAAGACCCATGGCGCCCGGAACCCCAGGCGGTGATTGGACTCCCGGTTTGCCGGCCCGTTGCCCTCCTGGTCTGACATTGATCGGATGGGCCATGCCCGTGTATTTTATTTTTTTGGCCATGCTCCCCTGGCTGTGGCAGCTCAGGCAGAGTTCCATGGTGTAGTCGTTTATCCCCGGTATTTTTCGAGCCGGCTTGTGCACCTCATGGCAGGGGGAACAGATACCGGCGTCGGCGGCGGTATTGCCCGAAAGGTTTTTTTCAGCCGGGGCCGATTGCAGCAGATTGTGTTTGGTTGCGGCAAGGCCTTTCTTGTCCACATGGCAGGTCAAACACAAAGCGGATTCCGCGTTGTTTTCAGCGATCAGTAGCCTGCCCGGGATTTTGCTGTTATGCACTTTATGGCAGGTTTCACAAATAATTTCCTTGTTCTTTCCCAGCGTGGCGCCTTTGGCCAAAAATCCTTCCGGGATAACCGCGCTCCGGGCCTGAATATTGACGATGTGGGTGGGATTCTTTTTGCCGTTGGCGGTGAGGCTGTCCTTGTCCGGATGGCAGGCCAGGCAAAGCCCGGCGTCGCGGTTATTGACCCGTAAAAAATTTTCCCAGCGGGACCCGTGGGCCGTGTGGCAGGTTTCGCAGATAATCGACGTCTTGCGTTTGGAGGCCCAGGCCGTGGTCAGGTCCTCCGGGATTTCCTTTTGGGTCGGCCCTATGGGATGATGGCCGTTTTTCAAGCCCCCGTCCCTGTCCGCATGGCAGAGGCGGCACATGGCCGAATCCTTGTTGGAGGTACGCATGAAAATCGTATTGTCCTCATTGGGACCGCTGGGGACCCCGTGGGCCGTATGGCATGTGGCGCATTGGATTTTACCCTGCTCATCCAAGGGAAACAAATTGGGTATTTTCATACCATCCGGCGGTTTGACATTCACCTTATGGCCGGAGGAACTGTTGATGCGCACCCTTGAATCCCTTACACTGCCGTCGTGACAGGACAAACACATTTCCGGGCTGGCTTCCACCTTTTCAGAGGTATATTCCGTCAAATCCGAACCTTTTCCCTCAATAAAAAAAGTGTCGATCCAACGATAATGGCAGATGGCGCAGCCCTTGGCCGAATTGGGATTGGAAGGTGCTTTCACCGCAGCGGAAATGGTCGCAGGCCGGCTTAGCAACAACATCAGCCATGCAAGATAAGCCATCTTCTTCATCTGGATTTACTTTTCTCTCCGCCGATATTGTAAACGCTGACCTTATTGGCATACATCTCCACCACATAAAGCCTGTTCCGGGAATCAATGCAGAGCCCCACCGGCGTTTTGAATTTCTTGACCTTGGCCTGAACAGCATCCCCCACAGCGGAAAGAAAGGCGCCGTGGGTATCAAAGACCTGAATGACACCGAGATAGCTGTCGCTGACGAATACCCGGCTGTTTTTATCAATGGCAATGCCCTTGGGCCGGAAAAATTCCCCTTTTTCAACCCCCCAGCCGCCGATGAACGTAACAAACAGTCCCTCTGGGTTCAATACCTGCACCCGGGTATTGATGACGTCCACAATGTAAAGATAGTTTTCCTTGTCCAGGGTCATCAAAAAAGGAAATTGAAAATTGCGCTTGTCCGTACCCTGAGATCCGAACGGTTCTAAAAAGCGATGGCCCGCTAACAGGTAAACAGCGATACAGTGATTGTCATTATCCACGACATAGCAGCGGTTGCGGGACAAATCCACGGCCACATCCGTGGGATCGGCGGGTTTGCCCTTGCGATCCGGAATGCGAAATTCCGTAAGATAGGCTCCTGCTGGATCAAAAACCTGAACTCGGTGATTCCCGGAATCGGCGATATAGACCTTGTTGGCAGCATCAATATCAATCCCCAATGGATAGTCAAACTCCCCCCGGTCTGAACCTCGGGTACCAAAGGCGGAGGAGAACTCGCCTTTGGATGTAAAAATTTTTATTTTATTGTTGGCGCCGTCAACCACATAAATTTTTCCATCTGGTGAAACCGCCACATCACTGGGGGTGTTGAATTCATGTTGAATATCAAAAAGGTGTTCAACCTTGGTCAAGGTTATCCCCTGGACTGTTCCTGCCCAGCCCCAAAGAAGCAGCACAGGCAGATAAAAAACTGAAACACGGATCATTTTTTTTATCATCCGACCGGTTTTTATTTGCATCCAACAAAACAAATCCGCTGGAACCCTACCTGGAAAACTTTAGATAGCAAGCCTTATACCAAAAACAGAAGTGGGTAACTATTTGAAAGTGTGCATTTTCTATTTTCATGGGAAGGCAACTGATTGACACGGAATTTTTCTTTTTGATACACGATGAATTCCGGGCCGGCCCAAAAAACAAGTTGTCGGCAGCTTGCAAAAGTGGTGAAATGACCAAATATATATGGTTATTTGACCACTTTTGCAAGGACAATATATAAAAAGAGGGGGGATATACCAATCAACCTATTGTTATAGAAGCATATTATTGTCATATGCCCCCGTGGCACAATCGTTGCTCATTTGCCGGGGATGGCGGACCTGTGAGTTTGCGGTGTACTTTTTAACCGGAGGTAAGCACTTTCATCTGATGGCATTTGATACATAGATTGCCCGGCAGGCGGTGCCTGTATTGCTTACTTGCCCCTTTGGCGCCGGCTCTTTCAGCCGGAATCAAACCCTCCTCATGGGGATTGTGACAGGTGGCGCAGGTGAGCCTGCCATCCGCACTCAACGGAAGGATGATGTCGAATTCCTGTTCGGTTTCTTTGATTTTGGCCTCCACTGCCGGTGAGGGCAAGCGGCGGACATGATTGTCATGCAAGGTCTGCGTGTTGGAATGCATGTGGCAGCGGATGCACAACAGTTCAAGGTTCACCAGGAATTTGGTGTCCTTGTAGGTGACAATATTCACATCCGGTAATTCCGAGTGGCAGTACAGACAGGTTTCCGGAAGCATTTCGCCTTTTTCATTCAACTGCTTGTGGGGATTGTACTTCCGGTATTTGAGCGGATCATGGCAGCGAAAACACATCCGGCTTCTTTCGCTAAAAGGCGTTTCCCGCAGGAACCTTTCTCCCTTATAGTAGGCCTTGGGGTCTTCCTGGCACTGGATGGCGATATCATGGCAGGTATTGCAGGCAAGTTTGCCCTCCTTGAGAGGAAAAACAGCCGGGATGCGCGGCTTTATTTCCTCGGAAGGCGGGATATCCACCGGATGGGCGTGTTTCTCAGGAAAGGTGTAATGACATTTGCACAACAGTTTGAAATCGCCGTTATGCTTTACATTATTTTTCCCGGCCTGGGCCGGCAAGGTATGACATTCACCGCAATAATTGTTGTTAAAATGGATGTTGATCTTCTCTGTTGCTGGTTGTCCCGCTACCACGGCCTTGCCGGTTTTTTTGGATTCGATCCTGCCGGGAAAAATTCGATTGGCGGGTTTATTGGGATGACAGCTATAGGCACAACCGATGAGCAAACAGGCAATAATGGCGATTTTTTTCATTTACGGCGCTTACGGCGGATAAGTAAAAAGTTATATCATTATCAATCCATTGACTTTGGCCGTGAATTATCACAGGGTGGTACCTAAAGTCCATATTTAACTTTCCAAAACAATGATTTTGCGATAAGGTCCATCCTCATAAAAACGTATTGTGAATAGAAGAACGTAAAGACAATAAAAAAGGTTCCATGAGAAAAAAGATAATCATCGGCTCCCGCTCTAGTGATTTGGCCACCTGGCAGGCCAATCACGTGAAACAGGCGATTGAAACGCATCATCCTGAAATGGAAGTGGAAATCAAGTTTGTCAGCACCACCGGTGACATTATCGTTGACGTAGCGCTTTCGAAAATCGGCGACAAGGGGCTGTTCACCAAGGAACTGGAGATGGAACTGCTCAACGGCGGCATTGATATCGCCGTCCACAGTTTAAAGGATCTGGAAACCACCATGCCGCCGGAATTGAAACTCGCGGTGGTTACAAAGCGGCATCCGGTGGAAGATGTCTTGATTGCCAGGGTAACGGGAACCACCATCAGCACCTTGCCGAAAAATGGTACGGTGGCCACCGGGTCTCTGCGCCGCAGGGCCCAATTGAAACACCTGCGACCGGATTTGAAGATCGAGGAGCTGCGCGGCAATGTTCCCACCCGTATCCGGAAATTTGTGGATTCGGATTGGGATGCCATCATTCTGGCAAGGGCCGGAATCGAGCGTTTGAATTTGGCGCGGCATATTTCTTCTTTTATCAGCACGGATGAGATGCTGCCGGCAGTGGGCCAGGGGGCTTTGGGAATCCAGATCCGCAAGGACAATACCTTTGCCGAGGGTGCGGTGGGTTTTCTGCATGATGAGGATACTTTTCATGCCGTCACGGCCGAGCGCGCCTTGCTGCGTGCCCTGGAAGGCGGCTGCCAGGTTCCCATCGGAGCCCATGCCGCTGTAAACGGAGATACTTTGCATCTGGAGGCGGCGGTGGCTTCCCTTGACGGCAGGCACCTTTATCGCCAAAAGATATATGGGGAAAAGCATCAACCGGAAGTGCTCGGAAAAAGGTTGGCCTACAAACTGCTGGAGGCCGGGGCTGATACAGTTTTAAATGAGATTTACCAAATGGTTCGATCCCGATAAACTACAGGCAAGCATAAGGAGTCAAAGTAGAAATTCATGACAAAAAACGCAAACACAATGGATGGATATGTTAAAAAACAAACCATGCTGATGGTGATGCTCGTGGCTTTTCTCATCGGTTTCTTCAGTGGTGCTGTTTTTGCCGTTTATAAAACCCCCAGCCAGATGCCGGTGCAGAAAATGGCTGCGGCCCCGCAACCCCATAACCATCCCACCATGACCGAGGAACAGGCGGCCAAAATTCTGGAACTTGAAAGGATCACATCGCAAAACCCGGACAATGCCGAAGCTTGGGCAAACCTGGGCAATATCTATTTTGATACGGATAATAGTGAAAAAGCCATTGTGGCCTATACCAAATCCTTGGCAATAAAACCGGATGATCCCAATGTCATAACCGATATGGGCGTCATGTATCGCAAGGTCGGGAAGTTTGACGAGGCCATGAAGACTTTTGACCGGGCCATCCAGGTCGATCCGCGTGCCCAGGCGGCCCGCTTCAATAAGGGGATCGTGCTCATGCATGATCTCAATGATGCGGAGAGCGCCATCAAGGAATGGGAGGAATTGGTGAAAATCCATCCCAATGCCATGGCTGCCAACGGTCAATCCGTGGCCTCCCTGATTGCCAAAATGAAAACCAACCAATAAGGAGATGCTTGCGTGACTGCCCTAAAAAACGATCTGTTTTTACGCGCTTGTAAACGACTACCAGTGGAGCGGACCCCCATCTGGGTCATGCGCCAGGCCGGCCGCTATCTGCCCGAATACCGGGCCGTGCGCAAAAAAGCGGATTTTATGACCATGTGCAAGACTCCGGAACTCGCCGCGGAAGTGACCCTGCAACCGGTGGATTTGATCGGCGTGGATGCGGCCATCATCTTCTCGGACATCCTGGTAGTGCCGGAAGCCATGGGCATGGAACTGGAGATCACCGAAGGCAAGGGCCCGGTGTTCCCGCACCCCATCCGCAACGAAGCTGATGCGAAAAAGCTGAAAGAAATTGATCCTGGGCAGGAACTGAAATATGTCCTGGACGCCGTGGCCCTGACCAAGAAGGAATTGAATCAGCGCGTACCCCTGATCGGATTCTGCGGCTCACCGTGGACCTTGCTCACCTATATGGTGGAAGGCCAGGGGGCCAAAAACTTTTCCATTATCAAAAACTTCATTTACAACCAGCCGGCCTTGGCCCATGCGTTGTTGGATAAAATCACCCGTGTCACCGCCGATTATCTGAACGCCAAGATCCAGGCCGGCGTGGATGCGGTGCAGATCTTCGACACCTGGGGCGGGCTCCTGTCGCCCCATGATTTTGAAACCTTTTCCCTGCCCTACATGGAAAAAATCATCCGCCGGATCAGACCCAAGGATATTCCGGTCATCCTGTTCGCCAAAGGCGTGCATTTCAGTTATCCCAAACTTGTGGAAAGCGGTGCAGATGTGATCGGTCTGGACTGGTCCATGGAGATCGGCGCAGTCCGCAAGCTGACGGGTGACAAAGTGGCCTTGCAAGGGAATATGGACCCCACGGTTTTGTATGCCGGCCATGAATACATCCGTGGGGAGGCCCTGCGGATTATGCGCTCTTTCGGCCACGGCTCCGGGCATGTATTCAATCTCGGCCACGGCATCCTGCCGGATGTGCCGCCGGAAAACCTGAAAGCATTGGTGCGCTGCGTGAAAGAGGAAAGCGCTCAGTTTCATGGCAGCGCATCCAAATAATTTCCATAGGAGAACCCCTTTGTTTGAGATAGATATCGACCTCATTAAAAAATACGATAAACCCGGACCGCGCTATACCAGTTATCCCACTGCGCCCCATTTCAGCCCAGCCTTTACGCCCGAGGATTTCCGCAACGAAATCATCCGGACCAACAGCGGGGCGCAACTGCCGGATCTATCATTATACTACCACCTGCCTTTTTGTGACACCCTCTGTTATTTTTGCGGCTGCAATATGATCGTGACCCACAATCGCGAACGTATCAAGACCTATATCGCCTATGTCAAACGCGAGATCGATCAGATCAGCGCTTTGCTGGCCGACAGCCGCAAAGTAGTGCAACTGCACTGGGGCGGCGGCACCCCCACCCACCTGAACCCGGATGAAATTACGGATTTGATCACCCATATCCGCAAGCGTTTTGAAGTAAAGGCACAGGCCGAGACCGGCTGTGAAATCGATCCCAGGGAACTGACCCAGGAGCATCTTTCAGCCTTGCGGGCTGGCGGGTTCAACCGCATCAGCATGGGCATTCAGGATTTCAACGCCCAAGTTCAGCAAGCCGTGAACCGAATCCAGCCCGAGGCCCTGACCCGCAGAGTGGTGGACTGGGTTCGTGAATTGGGCTTTGACAGCCTGAACTTGGACCTGATTTACGGCCTGCCCCATCAATCGGCTAAAACCTTTGAAGCCACCATTGATGCGGTGATGGATATCGGGCCGGACCGCATTGCCTTGTTCAATTTCGCCTATGTGCCCTGGATGAAGAAGCACCAGACCCTCATCAAGGCCGAGGATCTGCCGCCGGCAGAGGAAAAACTGGCCATTCTGAAGATGGCCATCGAAAAACTCAGCCGGGCCGGCTATGTATTCATCGGCATGGATCATTTTGCCAAACCCGGGGATGAGCTGGCCGTGGCCCTCCGGGAAAAAAAGCTCTACCGCAATTTTCAAGGTTACAGCACCCATGCCGGCACGGATCTGTATGCCATGGGCATCACCAGCATCAGTCAGTTCGGCCGGATTTACGCCCAGAACGTGAAAACGGAAAAGGAATATTACGCCCTGCTGGATGACGGCAAGCTACCCACGGCCATTGGTTGCCGATTGAATGCAGACGATAAATTGCGTAGGCATGTCATCACCCGGGTCATGTGCGATTTTGAGCTGGATTTTGCCGCGGTAGAAAAAAAATTCAATGTGGATTTTGAGAAATATTTTGCCTGGGGGCTCGGCAATTTAAAGGAAATGACGGCCGATAACCTGGTGGTCATCGAAAACAAGAAATTAACCGTAACCCCCATGGGGCGGCTGTTGATTCGAAACATCGCCATGAATTTCGACGGGTATATCGAACGTAAGGAAGACAGTGCCCGCTATTCAAGAACAGTTTGAAACAGATTGAGCCGTTGCTGGAATGTCGAAATACGCAGTCATTTTGTTTAACCTTGGGGGACCGGATTCTTTGGAGGCGGTGGAGCCCTTTCTGTACAACCTGTTTTGTGATCGCGACATTTTCCGGATCCCGCTGGGGCAGCAATTGTTCGCCAAAATGATCGCCAAACGCCGGGCGCCCAAGGTGAGAGCAAGATATGCACAAATCGGGGGCAAGTCGCCCATCAACACGTGGACGGAAATTCAGCGCAATATGCTTCAGGCGGAACTCCGCAAAACAATACCGGACAGCCATGTGATGACGGCCATGCGCTATTGGCATCCCATGATTCGGGAGGTAGCCAGCGATATCGCTTCCGCCGGTTTTGAAAAAATCGTGCTGCTGCCCCTCTACCCCCACTACTCCGTCACCACCACGGGCTCGTCCTTTCATGAATGGCAACGCCACTACCAGGGTGATCCGGCACGGCTGGTATATGTTAAGGCCTATCCGGAGCAAAACAATTATATTTCCGCCTTGAATGAACGCATTGAGGAAGCCTTGGCGGCCTTTCCCCGGGGCGTACGCAACCAGGTTCAACTGGTGTTCAGTGCTCACGGCACCCCCCTCAGTTTGGTGAAAAAGGGTGATCCCTACAGCCGGCACATCCAACAAACGATTGAGCAGGTCATGGCCTTGCGACGCGGTTCCCACGACTACCATTTGTGCTTTCAAAGCAAGGTCGGACCGGTGAAATGGCTGGAGCCGGCCACCGATGCCATGATCAAGGAACTGGGCCGCCAAGGCCGGAAGCATATCCTGGTGATTCCCGTCAGCTTTGTTTCCGATCATTTGGAAACCCTGCATGAGCTCGATATGGAATATCGGGAGATCGCCCGTGATGCCCATATTGAAAACTATGTGGTGATGAAAGGCTTGAATGACTCGCGGACCTTTTGCCTGGCCCTGAAAGCCCTCGCCCTTGACGCCTTGCAATCTTCGGCATCACCAGGAAGAATGAACGGATAATATGGACCCAGCCGCAAAAAAGATCATCATTTTGGGTGCCGGCATTTCCGGGTTGGCCGCCGCCCACTGGTTGAACAAGGATGGTTTTGACATCACCATCCTGGAATCCAAAAGCGAACCGGGCGGTTCCATGGAAACCCGACGGGAGGAAGGTTTTTTGGTGGACTATGGTCCCAACAGCGGCCTGGAAACCGTGCCCCTGATCCGGCAACTGGTGGATGAGGTCGGCTTGTCACAGGAATTGATCTATGCCGACGCCAAAAGCAACAAGCGTTACATACTAAGAAACAATCAACTGCATGCCTTGCCCACCAATCCCATAGCCTTTTTCAGGACCGGCCTGTTTTCCCTGCAAGCCAAGCTGCGTCTGCTGGCGGAACCCTTTATCGGCAAATCCATGGATGGATACTACCAGAGCATTTCCACATTTGTCAGAAGACGTCTCGGTGCGGAATTCCTGGACTATGCCATCAACCCGTTTGTTGCCGGAGTCTTTGCCGGCGACCCGGATACCTTGAGCGTCAAATCCGCTTTTCCCAAACTGTATCGCCTGGAAGAGGAATACGGCGGTTTGATCAAAGGCATGATCAAAGGCGCCAAAACGCGCAAACAACGCTCGGAACAATCCAAGCAAAGCGCCCGCATGTTTTCGTTTAAAAGCGGCATGCAGGCCCTGCCCCTGACCATTGCCGAACGCTTGCGCAACAGGATCATGTACAATTGCCATGTTCAAACCATCGCCAAGACAGACGGCGGTTTTCGGGTAACATTCCATCAGGACGGGCAGGAAGGCAGCATGGATACCCCCATGCTTTTGACGGCGATTCCCGCTTACCAATTGGCTTTGCTTTGCCCTGATTTAGATAAAGTCATGTGCGCCCATTTGAATGAAATTTACTATCCGCCTGTGAAAGTATTGTATTTGGGATTTTATAAAAAGGATGTGGGCCAACCGCTGGATGGCTTCGGCTTTTTAATTCCGGAAAAGGAAAAGAAAAAGTTTTTGGGCGCGATTTGGAGTTCGGTGATTTTCCCGGAAAGGGCAAACCCGGATGTGGCGGCCTTCACCCTGTTTCTCGGCGGCGCCCGTTCACCGGAACTTTTGGAACAAGCAAATCCAAAACTGGTTGATGCGGTAGTCGGCGAGTTCAAGGCCATCATGAAAGTAGCCGCGGATCCCATCTTTGTGCGCGAGAAGCTTTGGCCCAAGGCCATTCCCCAGTACACATTGGGTTATATAGAGCATGAGCGTTATTTTACAGAGGTTGAAACCGCCCATCCAGGATTTTTTATAAGTGGTAATTATCGCGGCGGAATTTCCGTCGGTGATTGTATCAAAAATTCGGAACTGGTGTATCTGCGGATCCGAGATTACGCGGCAAAAAGATGATGAAGAACAACTGTCTTGATGCAACTACTTTTTCCGTTGGAAAGGAACAATAATAGAGCCAATGAACTTCCTTGAACGCAACCTGAAAGAAGTATGGAAATTTTTTGTATCTGTGAAATTGACTATTTTTCTGTTGTTTTCCATTGCCGGCACTTCCATTGTGGGAACCCTCATCCCGCAGAATGCCCGTGTGGAAGAATACCTGCAGGCCTTCGGCGAATTCAAATATAGGATTTTTGATATATTTGATTTATTCGACATGTATCATTCCTGGTGGTTTCAACTATTGATCCTCATGCTCACGGCGAATATCATCATATGTTCCATCGACCGGCTTTCCGCCACCTGGAAGATCATCTTCAACCGCAATCCGTCTATTAAGAAGTCGCAATTCAAAGATCTTAACAAAGAAGAATTTATTGAAGAGCGAAGTCCTGAACAACTGCAGACCATCTATGCGCCGATCCTGCACAAAGCGTTTGGATTCACGCAGGTGGAAACCACCGATACCGGGTTTTGCATATTTGCCGAAAAATGGCGCTGGACCCGCTTCGGCGTCTATATTGTTCATCTCAGCATCGTTCTGCTGCTGCTCGGCAGTCTGATCGGATCCCTATTCGGTTTTGACGGCTATGTGAATATTCCGGAAGGCGAAAGCGTCGATCAAGTTCGGATCAACAATGTCGATAAAACCCATGCTCTGGCCTTTCAGATTCGCTGCGATGATTTTACGGTCAGTTTTTATGACTCCGGCGAACCCAAGGAGTATCGCTCCCGCTTGACCATTTTGGAAAACGGCAAACCGGTTGTCCAAAAGGACATTCTGGTCAATGATCCCCTGCGCTACAAAGGGGTCAATATTTTTCAATCCAGCTATGGGAAAATGCCCTCCAAAGATGTCACCCTGAAATTCACCGTGGCCGAATCCGGCATGGTTTACGAAAAACAGGCTGAAATCGGCAAGCCCATTGATCTTCCGGAAGGCCTGGGGTCTTTCTTGTTGAAAGAGTACAGACCGTCCGCGGACCTGCAAGGCACTAGCCTGGGGGAAGCATTTATCGGCGTTTTGAATACAGAACCGGGCAAGGCCCAGGAAATCATTCTGCCGGTAAGGTTTCCCAATTTTGATAAAATGCGCAAAGACAAAATGTTTATCTCCATCGCCGAGCAGCAGCAACGCGAGAAATACTACACCGGCCTTCAAGTCACCGGTGATCCCGGTGTCTGGGTAGTGTATACGGGCTTTATCATGATGATCCTGGGCTGCATTATCACCTTTTTCATGTCCCATCAACAGATGATGGTGGAAGTGACCCAGAAGAACAAAAAATGCATTGTAATCGTGGCCGGCAAGGCCAATAAAAACATTTTTGGCATGCAGCAGGAAGTGGCTAAAATTACCAAACGGCTGACCGGTTCGCAAAAACATTCAGCATAGTCAATGAGATTATAAAAGAGTAATCAAAATCAATAGGTATACGGGGAAAGAATATGGACAGTTCACATGTGTTGTCGGTTGTAACTTTTGTCTATGGATTGGCAGCGGTTTTGTACATTGCTTCTTTGATCTTCAGACAGGATACGGCCGGCAAGGCCGCTTCCATTGTCATATTCATCGGTGCCGCCGGCAACGCCGCCGGAATCGGATTACGCTGGTGGGAATCCCACCAACAAAATATCGGGCACGCGCCCCTGTCGAATTTATATGAATCCCTTGTTTTTTTCGCATTGACCATTGCCGTGATTTATTTGGTGGTGGAACGCAAATACAAAAACCGGATCATCGGGGCTTTTGTAACCCCCCTGGCTTTCCTGGCCATGGCCTACGCCTCCCTATCACCCAATATCAGCGACCGCATCATGCCGCTGCTCCCGGCCCTGAAAAGCAACTGGCTGATCGCCCATGTGATGACTTGTTTCATTGGTTACGCCGCCTTTGCGCTGGCTTTCGGGGTCAGCATCATGTACCTGATCACCTTTGGCAAAGAGCGCAGCGGCGAATCCATTTTGGCCCGGCTGCCGTCCCCTGCCATGCTGAACGAACTCAACTACCAGTTGATCATGTTCGGTTTTCTGTTTCTCACCGTGGGCATAATCACCGGGGCGGTGTGGGCCAATTCCGCTTGGGGACGCTATTGGGGCTGGGACCCGAAAGAGACTTGGTCTCTTATCACATGGTTTGTGTATATCGGCTTGCTGCATGCTAAAATGATGAGAGGCTGGGACGGCAAGCGCATCGCCTATCTATCCATGCTCGGTTTTTTGGCGGTTATGATAACCTATTTTGGCGTGAACTACCTACCGGGGTTGCATAGTTACGGAAGCCGTTAGGAATTTCCGAGCTTAAGCGTACTCAATTCCTCCCGAATCCCATGGCATAATTCCTTGAGTTCGGCTTGGATGCCCGCAGGTATTTCAGGAGATGAACTGATTACGCTTATCCGATCGGTACTTACTTGAATCGCTGTCAATTTACTTTTCAGCATGCTGATCAGTTGATTAATGCTTTCCGCCAACGATTGATTTTGATCGCCTTTTCTTAGTTGGATGCGTAGGGATAGATCTCCGGCCGCCATTTGTTTCACATCCTGCTCGATTCTGTAAAGACTTCCCACAAAATGTTTCGGGAAAAAAAGAACGGCGACCATGCCGGCCGCCAGACTGATGAAAAAAGCGCCGATCACCATGGGAAGCAGAAAATCCAGAAAATTTTGGGCATGGATGTGAAACAAGCGGAAAGAATTGGTGATCTTGATATCGGCAAAGTAGTAGTAAACCAGGCTGCTGATCAATAAACTGATGAATAGAATCACCGCCAGCCTGAGGATCATCTGGATCTGCAATGCGCGCTGAATGGAAAAGTTCAGTCGTTTTCTTTTTACATAAGTTGGTTGGGCCATTTTCATCTCTCCGATCATCATATTCTGCAAAGCCGATTTTTCGGCCGCCTCTCATGGAACCATTGGATTTGCTAATTCTCGAATACGGTATGCCTGGATTTCCCCATAAAAGTATAATGGCATGAAACACACAATTTGGTCGTGATTTTTTTGCGGACAAAATATTTCACCGCGCCGCCATGGGGATGATGGCAGGTGGCGCAGGTCATCATCCCGCCCTTGACCGTGGGCAGGTCGTCGGGTATTTTGGCATCCGGACCGGAATAGACCCTGATGCTGTGGGTGGTTCCCAACTTTTCAGGAGTATGGCAGGAGTAGCAAGCATCAATGGATGCCGCCTCGGGCTCCCGCAATTGCGGATGGGGTTTTTCCGCCGGCCCTGCCTGGGGTTTTTCCATGCGCGGTTCCCCTTGGATTCCAATCCAACCTGTTTGAGACTCGCCTGAATCCTCAGGAATATGGCATTTGTCGCATTCCCGGTTGAAAAACGGCTCATGCTGAAATTGATTGGACATGGACTGGTTGATGGTTTTCACATGGCAGGCCACGCATTTTTCGTTTTGCTTCCTTAGGTTTATATCAACAGAATTGGATGCATAAAGATAGTATAGAATAAAAAGATTGGTTAAAACCGGAAGCAACAGCCATTGAATCAATCTTTTTTTAACCTGCATAGGGAATTACTTCTGCCATAAATCAGGCTAAGGGTTACTGCCGACAGTTGACTTCCTTTTTGTCTTTGGTCCGGTTTACCAGCAAATAACTTGGCGGTACGAAAAATTCGCGTGGGAGTGGGAATGAATTCGGTACAGTTTCAACACCAATATAATCACTGATTCATATAACCATGTCAACGAAATAATGCGCTCTGTGAATTTTCTTTGGATGATGCTTGCTTATTAATGCTACATTGTGTTAGAGAATAACGAATATTCTCGGACTTTTTTATCAAAAGGGTTTTTCATGACCAAAGATGAATTTCACGCTTGTCGTAAACTTCTCGCTCGAACCCAGGTGCAACTGGCTCAACTCCTAGGCACCTCCCTCAAGGCGGTTCACAGCTACGAACAGGGTTGGCGCAATGTGCCGTCCCATGTGGAGCGCCAGCTTTATTTTCTGATCAGCAGGTTGCGCGGCAGCAAGAATCCGCAAAAGCCTTGCTGGGTTGTGAAAAACTGTCCGCCGGAGCAAAGAAAACAATGCCCGGCCTGGGAATTCAGGGCCGGCAAGCTCTGCTGGTTCATCAACGGCACCATTTGCGGCGGTATGGTTCAGGAAAACTGGGACAAAAAAATGCGTATTTGCCGGGAATGCGAAGTGCTGTCCATTTTGCGGAATCGATTCATGTCCATTTAGAGTATACTTTCCTTCCTTTTCACCCAAAAATAACATATCCCTAACCAAACCCTAACAATACCCGCCTACCTTTGTAGCATGAATGGTGGAATACAAATTTTCAATCTCTAAAAGGAAGGCAAAAATGAAATCATTGCGAACCATCGTCATTCTGAACATGATCTTGCTCATCAGTGCCGGCCAGGCCGGGGCCGGCAACATTGCCATCAAGGGCTCCACCACGGTGCTGCCCGTTGCCCAGAAAATCGCCGAGGAATTCATGAAGGAAAATCCCGACATCAAGATTTCCATTTCCGGCGGCGGTTCCGGCGAGGGTATCAAGGCTATTATCGACAGCACCACCGACATTGCCGACAGCTCGCGTTTCCTCGCCCAGAAGGAAGTGGATCTGGCCGTGTCCAAGGGCGTCTACCCGGTGCCTTTTGCCGTGGCCTATGACTGCATCGTACCGGTGGTGCATCCCGGCAATCCGGTGAAAAGCCTGACCCTGGACCAATTAAAGGCAATTTATAAAGGGGAAATCAAGAACTGGAAGGAAGTGGGCGGAGGGGATCAGAAAATCGTCGTGATCTCCCGGGACACCTCATCAGGGACCTTTGAAGTCTGGGAGGAAAAAGTCATGAAAAAGGAGCGGGTGTATCCCGGCGCCATGATGCAGGCTTCCAGCGGAGCAATTGTTCAGGCCGTTTCCAACAACAAAAACGCTTTGAGTTATATCGGCATCGGTTATCTGACCGCCAATGTCAAAGCCCTGACCGTGAACAATGTCAAGGGTTCGGAAGAGACCACGCTGAACGGGACATATCCCATCAGCCGGGCATTATACATGTTCACCAAGGGCTGGCCGGCTGGTGATGTGGGCAAATTCATTAATTATGCTGTGCATCCTACCAAGGGGCAAAAGCTGGTGAAGGCGGCCGGATTTGTGCCGCTTTATTAAGATAGCATATGAGTAGTCGAGTACGATTATGAGCAAGAGCAAGAGTAAGAGCAAGAGCAAGAAAAAAGGGTGAATCCCATGAACCTCAACCGCCGCTGGATTGAAAAAGGCATGCAATGGGGTTTATTTCTCACGGCCTTTGCATCCATATCCGTCCTGGTCATGATCGCCTTTTTTTTATTTACAGAAGGCTTGCCGATCTTTAAGAAAGTGTCGCTCAAGGCCTTTCTGTTTGGCCAATATTGGTATCCCACGGCGGACCCGACCGACTTCGGGATTTTCCCTTTGATCGTTGCTTCCCTGGCCGTTACCCTGCTCTCTGCTTTGATAGCCGTCCCCTTGGGGGTCATGACCGCGATCTATCTCGCGGAAGTGGCCTCCTTCCGTGTACGGGAAATCGTCAAGCCCGTAGTGGAAATGCTGGCGGCCCTGCCCTCCGTGGTTATCGGCTTTTTCGGCATGGTGGTGATGGCTCCCTTGCTGCAAAACACCTTTGAACTTGCCACCGGGCTGAATCTGTTCAACGCCGCCCTGATGCTGGCCTTCATGGCCGTGCCCACCATCTGCAGCATTTCCGAGGACGCCATTTACAGCGTGCCCAACAATCTAAGGGAAGCATCCCTGGCCCTGGGCGCCACCCATTGGGAAACCATCATCCGGGTGGTACTGCCGGCTTCCATTTCCGGAATCAGTACCGCCGTTATTCTGGGAATGTCCCGTTCCATCGGCGAAACCATGGTGGTGCTCATGGTGGCCGGCGGTTCGGCCATGGTGCCGGCAGCGCTTTTTGATCCAGTGCGGCCCATGCCGGCCAGCATTGCCGCGGAAATGGCTGAGGCCCCTTTCCGGGGGGACCATTATCACGCCCTGTTCGCCACGGGCATGGTCTTGTTCGGCTTCACCCTGCTCTTCAACATCATTGCGGATATCATCGCCAACAAATACCGCCAGGTGGGGGAGGCCACCCTATGATCCGAAAGCTGCAACAACATGTTTTCTTCAACTTGTTCCGCGCGGCGGCGACGGTGAACGCCGCGGCCCTGATTCTATTGACCGGCTTCATTCTTCTCAAGGGCTGGCGCGCTGTCACTTGGACCTTCCTGACCCAGCCGCCCCTGGATTCAATGACCCGGGGCGGAATCCTGCCCTGCATTGTGGGCACCCTGGTGCTGAGTCTCGGCGCCATGGGGGTGGCCATGCCCGTCGGCGTGGCCTCGGCCGTCTACCTGAATGAATACGCTTGCGGCGGCCGCCTGCTGCGTATAATCCGCCTGGGGATCAATAATCTGGCCGGGGTGCCCTCCATTGTTTTCGGCTTGTTCGGCTTGTCTTTTTTCGTGATTTATCTGAAAATAGGGGTGAGCATTCTGGCCGGGGCCTTGACCCTGGGGGTCATGACCCTGCCGGTGATGATCGGTGCCACCGAGGAGGCCCTCAAAGCCGTGCCAGACACCTATCGGGAAGCCTCCCTGGCCCTGGGGGCCACCAAATTTCAAACCATCTTCCGGGTGGTCCTGCCCGCGGCTATGCCGGGAATCCTGACCGGCGGCATTCTGGGCCTCAGCCGGGCCGCCGGGGAAACAGCGCCCATTATGTTCACCGCCGCCGTCTTTTTCCGGCCGGATCTGCCGGAATCTATCTTTGATGAAATCATGGCCCTGCCCTATCACATTTATGTGCTGGCCACGGCCGGAACGGAAATTGAGAAAACCCGGCCCCTGCAATACGGCACTTCCCTGGTACTGATCGCCCTGGTGCTGGGCATGACCCTTGCCGCGATTCTGTATCGCACCCGCTTGCGACGGCGCATGCGCTGAAAAAGAGGAATAGGCATGAATATTCGCAATCAATCGACCACCATAATGGCACCCGAATCGGAAGTTCTGTATAAAATGCAGGCCAAGGACTTAAGCTTCTTTTATAATGGTTCTCAAGCCCTGCACACAATTCATCTAGCGTTTCTACCCCGTCAGGTCGTGGCCCTCATCGGCCCTTCCGGGTGCGGAAAAAGCACTTTCCTGCGTTGTCTGAACCGCATGAACGACTTGATACCCAATACCCGGGCCACAGGTGAATTGTTGCTGGACGGCCGCAACATTTATTCGCCGCAAGTGGATGTGGTGAACTTGCGCAGCCGCATCGGCATGGTTTTTCAAAAACCCAATCCCTTTCCCAAAAGCATTTTCGAGAATGTGGCCTATGGCTTACGGGTCAAAGGGATCAAGGACAAAGGCCGCATTGTCGAACGGGTGGAAAAAACCCTGCAACAGGCCGCCCTCTGGGAGGAGGTCAAGGACCGCCTGCATGATTCGGCCCTGGGACTGTCCGGCGGCCAGCAGCAGCGCCTCTGCATCGCCAGGGCCCTGGCGGTGGAGCCCGAGGTGCTGCTCATGGATGAGCCCTGTTCGGCCCTGGATCCCATCGCCACCCAGAAAATCGAAGAATTGATCCATGAATTGAAGGACCAATACACCATCATCATAGTCACCCACAACATGCAACAGGCGGCCCGGGTGTCGGCTATGACTGCCTTTTTTTACATGGGCCGTCTCATCGAAGTGGAAGAAACCGACACCTTGTTTACGCGCCCCCGGTTGAAACAGACCGAGGACTACATCACCGGACGGTTTGGCTGAAAAGGAGAACCGGGCAATGGCAAAACATTTGCAAAGAGAACTGGACAAATTGAAAAAAACCATCCTTACCCTGGGAGCCATGGTGGAGGAACGGGTGCGCATGGCGGTCCAGGCCGTGGAAAACCGGGATGAGGCCCTGGCCCAGCGGGTGGTGCAGGCGGATCACGACATCGATGTGATGGAAGTGGAAGTGGAGGAGGAATGCCTGAAGCTGTTGGCCCTGTATCAGCCGGTGGCCGTGGATCTGCGTTTCATCGTGGCGGTGATCAAGATCAACAATGAGCTGGAAAGCATCGCGGACCAGGCCGTAAACATCGCTGAGCGGGTCATCACCATCGCAAGGCGGCCGCCCTTTGACCAGGCGGTTTTCGACTTCTCCCGCATGGCGGAAAAAGCCCAGGCCATGCTCAAGAAAAGCCTGGATGCCCTGGTGAACCTGGATGTTGATCTGGCTTTCAAGGTCATGTTATTGGATGACGAAGTGGATGAACTGCGCAACGAAGCCTATGACCGGATCAAACAGGTCATGGCGGCCAACCCGGATCGGCTGGGTCTGCTGATCAACATGCTGTTGATCTCGCGTCACCTGGAACGCCTGGCGGACTATACCACCAATATCGCCGAAGAGGTCATCTACCTGATCGAAGGGGAGATCGTTCGACATGGGGAGATCTGCTGATGAAATCCAAAAATATTCTAGTAGTGGATGATGAGGAAGACATTCTGGAACTGATCCGTTTCAATCTGGCCCGGGAAGGGTACCGGGTGGTCTGCGCCGCCAGCGGCGAAGAGGCTGTGAAGCTTACCCAGAGCGCCGGCCTGGATCTCATGGTGCTGGATCTGATGCTGCCGGGCATGGACGGGCTGGAAGTGGCCCGCCGTCTGAAAAGCACAAATCAAACCCGCAATCTGCCCATCATCATGCTCACCGCCAAGGGCGAAGAGGCGGATGTGGTGGCCGGTCTGGAACTGGGGGCCGATGACTACATCACCAAACCCTTTTCCCCCCGTGTGCTCCTGGCCAGGATCAAGGCGGTCCTGCGGCGCCGGGAGGAAGGTGCGGACGAACCGGAAGAAGTTATTCGCCTGGATGAGCTGCGCATTCATCCGGGCCGCCATGAAGTCAGCATCGACAATCAAAGCCTGGCGCTGACCCTCACGGAATTCCAGATCCTGCACTACCTGGCCAAGCGGCCGGGCTGGGTGGCCACCCGCTCCCAGATCGTGGATGCCGTGCGCGGGGTGGGCTATGCCGTAACCGACCGCAGCGTGGATGTCCAGATCGTGGGGCTGCGTAAAAAAATGGGATCTTACGGCCATCTCATCCAAACCGTGCGCGGGGTGGGGTATAAATTCAAGGAAAAGACATGAAAAAAAAACGCAGACTCATTTGGCAGCTCTATCCATCCTATCTGCTGATCACCCTGTTCTCCCTGCTGGCAACGGCTTGGTACACTTCGGCATCGGTGCACCGCTTTTTCCTGGAAAACACGGAAGCCGACCTCCTGACCCAGGGCCAACTCTTAAAAAAAATGTTCCACGACTATGTGGAGCCCCTGGACGAAGCCCGCATTGATGAGGCCTGCAAACAGGCCGCGGCCGCCACCCTCACCCGCCTCACGGTGATCCTCCCCAGCGGCGAGGTTGTGGGCGACTCGGAATCCGACCCGGCCCAAATGGAAAACCACCGGGACCGGCCGGAAGTGCAAAAAGCCTTTGCCGATGAAAATTCCGCCTCCATCCGCTACAGCGCCACCCTGAAAAAAAACCTGATGTATGTGGCCCTTCCCATCCATGCCCAGGGCAAGGTGGCGGCGGTGCTGCGGGCTGCCAGGCCGGTTTCGGCCATTGAAGAAAAACTGGACTCCATCCGCCTGAAGATCGCCGTGGGAGGCCTGCTCATGGCCGCCCTGGCAGCGGGAATTTCCTTTTTCGTCTCCCGCCGCATCGTCCGACCCATTGAATATATCAAACAAGGGGTGGAGCAATTCGCCCGGGGCAATCTGAAACAGCCCCTTTTGCCGCCCGCCACCCTGGAACTGGCCGCACTGGCCGAAGCCATGAATGCCGTGGCCCTCCAGTTGCAGACCCGCATTGAGACCGTGATCTCTCAGAAAAACGAGTATGAATCGGTTTTGGCCGGCATGGTGGAAGGCGTGGTGGCCTTGGACAGGAACGAGAACATCATCACCATCAACCGGGCGGCCATGAACATCCTCGGGCAGAAGCTTTCGGATTTCCGCGGGCGCAGCCTGTATGAATTGACCCGCAACAGCGCCCTGTATCAAGTCGTGGCCGACTCCATCACCACCGGCAAGATCACAGAGGGAGACATGGTTTTTCATGGGGATGAAAAGCGCATCGTGCATACCCAAAGCATCCCCTTGCGCGATCCGGCTGAAAAATGCATTGGAACCCTGCTGGTTCTCAACGACGTCAGCCAGCTCCGGCAGTTGGAAACCATCCGGCGGGATTTTGCGGCCAATGTTTCCCATGAAATCAAGACCCCCCTCACCGCCATCAAGGGCTTTGTGGAAACCCTGCTGCAAGGCGCCGCGCAAAACCCGGAAGATTCACGCCGTTTTCTGGAAATCATCAACAAACATGTGGATCGCCTTGATGCCATCGTGGGCGACCTGCTCGCCCTTGCGCGTCTCGAACAGCAGGAGGGGCTGCCTACCCTGACCCTTGAACGCAAACGTCTCCTGGACATCCTCCAGGCTGCCGTCCAGATTGTTCAACCCAAGGCCGAAGCCAAAAAAATGCGGCTTGAGGTTTCCTGCGCCGACGACCTTTTCCTGGAAGTCGATCAAGCCCTGCTGGACCAGGCCCTGGTGAACCTCCTTGACAATGCCGTCCAATACAGCCCGGAAAACAGCCTTGTTCAAGTGAACGTGCAACTCAACGCCATGGCTGTGAACATCACCGTGGCCGACAACGGCCCGGGCATTTCAGCCAAACACCTTCCGCGCTTGTTTGAACGCTTTTACCGGGTGGACAAAGCCAGAAGCCGCAAACTGGGCGGAACCGGCCTGGGGCTGGCCATCGTCAAACATGCCGTGCAGGCCCATGGCGGCCAGGTCGGCGTGGAAAGCACCGTGGGCCAAGGCAGTATTTTTGAAATCCGCCTGCCCCGGACCTTGATGAGTGCAAGCGTTGTTTGATACATTTGAATCAAAATAAATTTGCGTCAAAGATTGCAAGCTGATAAAGTATGTTGGATTTACAACCGGTATTACTTTAATTCAAGGAAGCCGAAAGAAATGCAATCCTATCTGAATGAGCTGCTGACAAGAGATATCGATCGAATTCGCAAGAATGTTCAGGAGATGTCCGGGCTGGCGGAAAAGGCCCTGCAAGATTGCGTGCGGGCCCTGGCCGAAAATAACCGGAAACTGGCTTACGCCGTGATCCTGCGCGATTATTACATCGATGAAAAGGAGAAGGAAGTCGACCGGCTTTGCCTGGAATTCATCGTGCGCCAGCAGCCCGTGGGTTTGCCCTTGCGTTTTGCCTACAATACCATCCGGATCAACCTGCAGATCGAGCGGGTGGGCGACTATGCCGTAAGCATCGCCCGTTCACTACTTAAAATGAAGCAGGCCGTGCCTGAAGCCATCAAAGACGAGCTCCTGGACATGGCTAAAATTTCCATTCTCATGCTGCAGGAGGCGAGCCGGGCTTTTCTGGAACAGGACATCGAGCTGGCCAAAAAAAACATCGCCGTGGATGATACGGTTGATGAGCTGCGGATCAAATGCAGCTCCAAGTTGAACAGCCTTTTTTTGAACCAGGACATTCCTTTCGACTTGCTGGAGCCCATGACCACCATCGTGCGGCGCTTTGAAAGGGCCTCTGATCAGGCACGCAACATCTGCCTGGAAGTCCTGCACATGTGCACCGGTGAAAATCCCAAGCATCCGGGGGCCGCCGCTTTTCGGATTTTGTTTCTGGACAATCATAATTCCTGCCGCGGGCAAATGGCCGAGGTCATTGCCGAAGCCATGAATCAACCCCGGTTCATCTTCACCAGCGCCGGGCTCGAGCCCCGACCGGTTTCCGCAGCCACCATAAAATTCATGAAAACCAAAGGCTTTGATTTGTCCAGGATCGCCCCGCGGTCGTTGCATAATATCCCCAACTTGGAATACTACGACGTGATCATTGCCTTTTCCCCCAAAGCCATGAAAGCTTTTCCGCCGGATGTCAGGCGCGTAATCATGCTGGATTGGAGTATGGATGATCCGTCCCAAGTGCGGGGCCCGGAAGAAGTCGTTACCGCGGCCTATGAGGAAGCCTACCAGATTATCAAAGTCCAATTGAATGATTTGATCAGCGCCATCATCGGCAATGAGATCCCATAGAGGAGGAATTGCATGCGGATAGTCAATACAACCCAGGTTCCACGTTCACTCTTGCATTACACCTTGAAGGTCGCAATGATCGGCTGCCTCATTTTCAGCGGCTGCCAAAGCAAAAACGAGCCGCAAGAAAAAAAGACCAAGGTCGTCACCATCCAGGTGAAAGGTTCCGACACCCTGGTGAATGTGGCCCAAGCCTGGGCTGAGGAATATAAGAAGATCGCTCCTTCCGTGGATGTGGAGGTTTCCGGCGGAGGGTCGGGGGTGGGCATCGCCGCCCTGGTCAAGGGCACCATCGATATCGCCACCGCCAGTCGCAACATGAGGCCGGAAGAAGTGGAAGCGGCCAAACGCAATACCGGCAAGGACGCCAAGGAGTTCACGTTGGGATATGACGGACTGGCAATTTATGTCCATAAGGATAATCCCATGAAGGAAATTTCCATGGATCAATTGGCGGCTGTTTTTACCGAAGACGGCACCTTTACCAAATGGTCGCAACTGGGTGTGACCATTCCCAATGTCGATGATGACGCCATCGTGCGTGTCAGCCGCCAGTCCAGTTCCGGCACCTACGAATTTTTCCGGGAACACGTTTTGAATAAAAAGGATTTCAAACTCGGCTCCCGGGACATGAACGGCTCCAAGGAAGTTGTGGAATTGATCAGCAACACCAAAACCGCCATCGGCTACAGCGGCATGGGCTATGCCACACCCGCTGTGAAAATGCTCCATATTTCTCCCAAAACCGGTGAACCGGCGGTTCCGCCGACCATAGAGAATACCATAACCCAAAAATATCCTTTGGCCCGCTCCCTCCATCTCTATACATTGGGCCAGTCCCAAGGTGCGGTCCAACAATTCATCGATTGGATTCTTTCGGCTGCCGGACAAAACATATTGAAAGAAAACGGGTATGTTCCGGTACAATCAACCGGCAACTAATTGCGCTGCCCGGCTGTGACCGCCGGCCCGCAAAACCGCCGGTTTCCAAAAGGTTTATAAAGCATACAACATATGAACGACATGTCCGAATCAGACCGCCTGCCGACTCTGCCCAAACGTTCAGTGGTATCCATGGCCGGGGAGAAACTGCTGGAATTCATCATCCGTTTGAGCGGGATCAGCGCCATTGTTTTTGTTTTGGCCATTTTTTTCTTTATTTTCCGTGAGGCGGCGCCCATTTTTTTCAGTGAAAATTTTAATCTTGTCAAATTTTTATTCAATGCCGAGTGGTACCCGACCTCTGTAACGAATGTCCGATACGGCACCCTGGCCTTGACCGTGGGTAGCATCAGTGTGACGCTTTTGGCCATGTCCATCGCAGTGCCCTTTGGTCTGGGCAGCGCCGTCTATATTTCCGAATTTTGCAGCCCCAGGCTGAAGGAAGCGCTCAAGATCATCATTGAATTGCTGGCGGCGATTCCCAGCGTGGTCTGGGGTTTCATCGGTCTGACGGTAATGAGCCGCACGATCATCTCCCTTACCGGAGCACCGGTGGGGGTCAATCTGCTCAACGGCGGATTGATACTGGCCTTGATGAGTGTGCCGATCATTGTATCCATTGCCGAAGACGCCTTGAAGGCGGTGCCGGATTCCTATCGGGAAGCTGCTTTGGCCCTTGGCGCCACCAACTGGCAGGTGGTCTATCGCGTGCTCTTGCCCTCGGCCAAAAACGGACTGCTGGCCGCGGTCCTTTTGGGCATCGGCCGCTCCGTGGGCGAAACCATGGCCGTGCTGATGGCCACCGGCCATGCCGTGCAGATCCCCCATGGCCTGCTCGATTCCGTGCGTACGCTGACAGCCAATATCGCCGCCGAACTGGGGGAGGCCTCTGCCAGTTCCGACCATTACCATGTTTTGTTTCTGACCGGGGTCCTGCTGTTCATCCTCACCTTCGCGGTCAATCTGACCGCCGATTTTGTGATCCGCGGGATCAGAAGGAAATAATGCCGATGACCAACAACCTTGATCCTGCCCAACGCTTTACAAAAACCGAATTTGTGGTCCGCAAGGAGCGCATCCAGTCCATCACCAAGGTTTTGTTTGCCGTTATGGCGATCAGCATGATCATTCCCCTGCTGTTGATTATTGGGTATTTGTTTTATCATGCCCTGCCCTCGCTGAGCTGGGAATTTCTAGTGGAAGTACCCAAGAAAGGCATGCGTGACGGCGGCATTTGGCCGGCCTTTGTGGGCACCTTGTACCTTGTGGTCATTTCCCTGGCCATTGCCGCCCCCGTAGGTGTTTTTGCCGCTGTTTACCTGAACGAATACGCCAAGGACAACTGGTTCAACCGCATCATCCATCTGGCGGTGATCAATCTGGCCGGCGTGCCCAGCATCGTGCATGCCCTTTTCGGGCTGGGCGCCTTTGTGTATGCGGCCGAATTCGGATATTCCATTCTATCCGCCGCCCTTACCCTGGCCATTATGACACTGCCGGTGATCATCGCCAGCACCCGTGAGGCCTTGGCATCTGTTCCCATGCCCTTTCGGGAAGCCTGCTGGAATGTGGGTGCCAGCCGCTGGCAAACCATCCGGGCCGTTGTAGTGCCCAATTCCATCAGCGGTATTCTCACCGGGATTATCTTGCAGGTGAGCCGGGCCGCGGGCGAAACCGCGCCCGTCATGTTCACCGGCGCCGTCTTTTATAAAGCTGTTGAACGCGGGGAGCTTTTCCCGTACCAGTTGAATGAGCAATGCATGGCCCTGTCCATGCACCTCTACACCGTGGCCACCCAGGTACCTAATGTGAAGGAATCGATCCCTTACGCCACAGCGGTAGTACTGCTCTGCTCGGTGCTGCTGGTCAATGCCGGCGCCATCGCCCTGCGTGTTTGGCTGCGCAATCACAAAAAATGGTAACCGTATGGAACATTCTGAAAAAGCCATCGAAATTATAGATCTGCGCCTGAGCTACGGTGTGAAGGAAGTCATCCACGGCCTAACCTTTGATATATACCGCCATGAAATTTTCGGCATCATCGGCCCGGCCCAATCCGGCAAAACCTCGCTCCTGCGCTGTCTGAATCGCACCATCGATTTTGAGAGCAGCGCCACCGTTTCCGGCACCATCCGGGTGGATGGGAGCGATATCCGCCGCACCAAGGATATTTATGCCCTGCGCCGTAAAATTGGAATGGTGGCGCCGCTGCCGGTGGGTTTGCCGCTGAGCATTTACGACAACGTGGCCTTTGCGCCCCGCAGTTCCGGGCTTACAAAAAAGGCCGACCTGGACTCCATCGTGGAGCGCTGTCTGAAGCAGGCGGCCCTTTGGGAAGAGGTGAAGGACCGTCTACATACCTTGGGGACCGCCTTATCCGGCGGACAGCAGCAACGGTTGACCATTGCCCGGGCGCTTTCGCACCAGCCGAGAATTCTTTGCCTGGATGAATTTTCCATCGCCATCGATCCGGTGACCACCATGCGGATAGAAGATGTATTGAAAGAGCTGCGCAAGGAGATCACCATCATTCTGGTCACCAACCTGACCCAGCAGGCTCGCCGTTTGGCCGACCGCACCATGTTTCTCTGGAATGGGGATTGCGTCGAGCTGGACAGCACGGAAATCATTTTTTCCGACCGCCCGGCCAATTCGAAAACATATGAGTATGTTAATGGAATATTTGGTTGAAGCATATGGCTGCTGAACAAAAGCAAAACAGTATTCAAACCCGGAATCTGAACCTCTGGTACGGCGAATTTCAGGCCCTCAAATCCGTGTCCGTTGACGTAAAGAACGGCCTGATCACTGCGCTGATCGGCCCCAGCGGTTGCGGCAAGACCACCCTGTTGCGGTGCTTCAACCGCATCAATGAGCGTTTCCCCTATGTCCGCACCCAGGGGGAGATCGTGATTCTCGGTAAAAACATTTATGATCCGGATGTTTCCCTGATCGAATTGCGCAAATCCGTGGGTATGGTTTTTCAGCGCCCCAACCCCATTCCGATATCCGTTTATGAAAATGTCCTTTTCGGCTTGCGCATCCACCATCGCTTGGGCCATTTTAAAAAAGCCTATTTGGAGGAAATCGTGGAAAAATCCTTAACGGAAGTCGGCCTGTGGAAAGATCTCAGGGACCGCCTGAAAGTTAAAGCAACCACCTTGCAGTTGGAGCAGCAGCAGAAGCTTTGCATTGCCCGTCTGCTACCCCTGAAACCGGAAATCATTTTAATGGATGAACCCTGCTCCGCCCTGGATGTTGAAGGTACCCGCTCCATCGAGGATCTGATGTACAAACTGCGGGGACGTTACACCATCGTTATCGTCACCCATAACATGGCCCAGGCCCGGCGGGTCAGCGATGAATGCATTTTCATGCTGCTGGGTGAAAAAATCGAGCATTCCCGCACCGAGGATTTGTTCCTGAAACCCCAAAACCCCAAGACCGGCGAATACATCGAAGGCCGCTATGGATGATCGTCCTGCATTTAATCCCTAATCCCGCATCCCGAAACCCGCATCCCGTATCCTATATCCCCCATCCCATCAATTTGTTCCTTGACAGAAGCATTCATATCCGTTACATAACGCATGTTATATAACAATTTCATCAAGCCAGAATAAGGTTGAGAAATTCCATGCCACCAAAGACACGCTTTTCAAATGAAGACATTATCTCAGCCGCATTTGCTGTACTTAGAAAAAAGGGTTGGGAGGAAGTGTCGGCCCGCTCCATTGCTAAAACCCTTAAATCTTCCACTACACCCATCTACACCTATCTGAAATCCATGAAAAACCTGGAAAGCGAGTTGGTCAAGGAAGCCTTGCAGTTGCTGCGGCGCTATCAGGAGGAAGTGAATACCGGGGACAAGTTTTTAAACTTAGGGGTGGGGTATATCCTGTTCGCCATGAAAGAAAAATTCCTCTTTCGCTTTCTGCACGATGAAAAACGGATGGGGCTGTATTTCCGCCATGGTGAAAAAATCTGGAACGCCGATCTGAATATGCTGAACGAATACGCACTGATGCAATCCTTTTCCCAAGAGCAAAAGGAGCGTTTTCATTTTTCAAGTTGGATCTTCTCCCATGGTTTGGCCAGTTTGATCAACAACTCGCTGTACCAGCATGTTCCTGAAATGAAAAGCGAAAAACAAATCATCGCCTTTCTGGCCGAAGCGCTGCTTATCCATTGGGAGGGTATGAAAGCATTTTATCTTGCACAACAGAATACGCCGAAGAGTGAACCGGGCACATGAAACGCGGCAAAATTGATTTGATCAGTTTTATGGGCCTGACGTTGGCCCTTTCCGCCATCCTGGGTGGCCAAATCCTTGAAGGCGGCAGGGCCCAATCCCTGATGCAGGTGACGGCCTTTTTCATCGTCATCGGCGGCACCATGGGCGCCATCATGCTGCAGACTACCTTGCCGGCCTTTTTCCAAGGGTTACGCTTGATTAAATGGGTCTTTATTACGCCGGTGCTTGATCCCGATGGACTTATCAGGGAACTGGTGGGCTGGAGTCAGATTTCCCGCCGGGATGGTATCCTGGGTCTGGAACCTTCAATTGACGGATTAAAAGACCCATTTCATCGCAAAGGCTTGCAGTTGCTGGTGGACGGCTTTGAACCCCAAAGAATTCGTGAAGAGTTGACCATTGAAATCAATGCCTATGAAGAGTACCAGCGCCTGGCAGCCAAGGTCTGGGAAGGGGCCGGCGGCTATGCTCCCACCATCGGCATCCTGGGGGCCGTCATGGGGCTGATCCATGTCATGGAAAACTTGTCTGATCCGTCCAAATTGGGCAGCGGCATTGCCGTGGCCTTTGTTGCCACGATTTACGGGGTGGGCTCAGCCAACTTGATTTTCCTTCCCATGGCCAATAAACTGAAAACCCTCATAGCCCATCAGGTGATGGTCCGTGAAATGCTGGTGGAGGGGCTGTGCGCCATTGCCAACGGTGAAAACCCGAGGAATATCGAGACCAAATTGCAAGCCTACATTGCATGATTTGAAATTTGAAATTTGAGATTTGAAATCTGAAATCTCAAATCTGAAATCTCAAATCCCAAAGGAGCCCTATGCGTGCCAAAAAACAGGAAGACCATGAAAACCATGAACGCTGGCTGGTTTCCTATGCCGACTTCATTACCCTGTTGTTTGCCTTTTTTGTGGTGATGTACGCCATTTCTTCGGTGAATGAGGGCAAATACAAAACATTAAGCGCTGCTTTGGTCAAAGCCTTTCACAACAATCCGGACCAAATTCCGGCCATGGGTTCCGGTGTGCAAACCGGTCTTGATCCCATTCCGGTGCCTACGGCGGAAATCACCACCGAAGAAGGTGATGCGGTGCAGAATGAAAAAATGCGGGAAATCGCCGACGACATCCTCAAAGTGATGGAGCCGTTGGTAAAGGAAGGCCAGGTAAGGGTGGCCCAAAGCCGCGCCGGGGTTTCCGTTGAAATCAATGCCGGCGTCTTGTTCGAAGCCGGCCAAGCCCTGTTGGAAAAAAAACCGGTGGAAGTGCTGAAAGCCGTGGCGGAAGTGGTGGCTAAAGTACCGGAAATGATCATGGTGGAAGGTCATACGGACAATACACCCATCAACTCACCGGTCTATCCTTCCAATTGGGAACTTTCCTCGGCCCGGGCCAGTAGCGTGGTAAGACTTTTTATTGAAAACGGGGTGGCTCCCAGGCGTTTGACGGCCATGGGCTATGCCGACCAGCGACCGGTGGCATCCAATGACACCAATGAAGAACGAGCCAAAAACCGGCGCGTAACCATCCGAATCGAGCCGGATGAAAACAAAAGAACGGACTAGACCTATGAAGTACATGCAACACGCCGCCATCGGCGGCATTTTTTTCATTCTGCTGTGGGGGTGCACATCGGATGAAAAAAAGGCGGCGGCATATTTTGAAAAGGGCTCAATCCTCCTGGAAAAAGGCGAATATACCAAGGCGGAAAGTCAGTTTAGGCAAGCCCTGAAATTGAACGCCGGCAATATAGCCGTCCATGAAAAACTGGCTGAGGTGTATCTTAAACTGGGCAATTCCAAAGAAGCGCTAAATGCTTATAATAAAGCCCTGGATTTGAATCCGGGCAACATTGCAGTGCGCTTAAAATTGGCCAGATTCGAACTCCTGGGAGGCAACAACAAAAAGGCCCATGAAGGCATAAATACGGTTTTATCCCAACGGCCGGACGACCTGGAAGCCTTGAAGCTAAAGGCCGACCTGCTGGAACAGGAAAACCGTTTCGAGGAGTCGGCCGCGGTTTTCCAGAAAATCGCTGATCTTGCTGCGGACCAAGGGGAAAAAACCGAGGCTTATCTGGGCCGCGCAAGAAACCTGGCGCGGCTTGGGCAGCCTGATAACGCTGAAAAAGTTCTGTTGGAGGCGGTGGATACCGATACCCACAACATCAAAACCCGCTTGGTTCTCTACAATTTTTATGCAAACACGGGTAAACCGGAAAAGGCCGAGCAGGTGCTGCTGCAATCCATCCAGACAAATCCGAATAATTCCGATTTGTATATTCTTCTCGGGATCTTTTATTTCAACCGCAAAGCCCTGGATCAGGCTGAACAAACCCTTCATCAAGCCATTGAAATCGATCCCAACAACATCAAGCCTTACCTGGTGGCGGCGGAACTCCAAGTCGCCGCAGGCCAAACCGACAAAGCCTTGGCCATCTATGAACAGGCCTTGGCCATCCAGCCCAAAAACCTGCGCCTGCGCTTGATCATTGCCCGCTTCTATCTCAAAAACAACCAATTGACCCAAGCCGAAGAATGCATCCAAAATATCCTGAAGGAGCAGCCCGCCTATTTGCCGGCCCTGACCCTGAAAGGTGAACTGCTTTTCATCAAGCAGGAATATGACGCTGCCATCCGGCTTTTTGATCAGCTTATCCAAAAGGAACCCGGCTCGGATCGGATTCACTTATTGATGGCCCAGGCCCACCATCTCAAGGGCGATAATACCGCCGCCATTGACGCCGTGCACAAGGCCCTTGCCATTCAGCCCAACAATATCAATGCCAAGCTTTTGCTGTCCGATATCTATCTCAAGGAAGGTCAATTCGACAAAGCCCAGAAGATCAACATGGAAATCTTTTCCATGCTGCATCAAGACCCGGCCGTGCGCATCATTCTTGGAAATACCGCCGATGTTCAACAGCGCGGCAACGAAATCAGCGTGGACTCCTTCGACACCCTTTTTAAACTGGCTTCGGAAAATCCGGTTGGTCATCTCCGCATCGGCCAGGTGGAATTTTTCAGAAAAAAATACGACCAGCTCATGCAAAACTTCGAGGCAGCCTTCAACGCCAACCCCAAATTGATCGGAGTATTCACCAGCATCATTCTGCTGCATGCGGTCAAAGACGAATATGACATCGCCATCCAGAAATGTGACAATGAGATTCAGTTGCTCAAGGATGAGCCCGCCCTCCAGGCCATTGTCTACAATTTGAAAGGCGGACTTTATCTGGCCCGGAATCTGGCGGAACCGGCCGAGAGCTCTTTCCGGGCCGCCATTGCCGCAAGTCCCAATTTTTTGCCGCCCTACTACGGCCTGGCGCGGCTCTATTTGATGAACAAGGATGTGGACAAAGCCGTGGAGCAATACCAGGCCCTGCTGGAAAAGAATCCCAATCAAACCGGCCCCCATATGGTGCTGGGCACCCTTTACAGCAACCTGAAACGCTTTGACCTTGCCGAGAAGCATTATCGCACGGCCCTATCCATCAATCCCGACTTTACTCCGGCTGCCAATAATCTGGCCTACCTGCTTTCAGAGCACGGCAACGACCTGGAGGAAGCCCTGCGCTTTGCTGTTTCAGCCAAGGCCAAAAAGCCGGATGACCCGTTCATCAAAGACACCTTGGGATGGATTTATTATAAAATGGGCCTGTTCCCGGACGCCATCCGCGAGCTTTCGGAAAGCGTCGAAAAACTGCCGGATAATGCCATGGTGAATTATCATTTGGGCATGGCCTACTATAAAAGTGGGGCGAACCAGACGGCCAAGATGCGGCTTGAGAGGGCCCTGAAGTTGAACAGCAAGTTCGCCTATGCGGAACAAGCCAAAAAAATATTGGGCAAATTGTAACAGTTGCATGGATCGCTCCCAAACCAAAAAGTACGGGGCAATTTATTGAAATGAAATATTTCCCCTTTAGAATTTTAATTCTCTGCATTGTATTGCCGCCCATTATCCATCTGACGACAATCCAATCCATGGAGAAGTATCTCAAAGAAAAATACCGGGAAGATATCGAAAACAGCTACCTGGGTGAAACCGGGCCCTTGTTCAATGGCGATATCCGCCTGCGGGACACTGTCAACAACAACATCGATGGCTATTTACAAAAGCAGAAAATGATCGGCTGGGGCGCCAAAGCCGATGTATGGGTCACCACCAAACAGAATTCCATTATTTACCCCAATATCTCCACGGATGACGAGGATTCGCTGATCACCGGGGACCGCCGCCAGGTGGCGGGCGAGAATTTCCGTTTGATGAACGAGGGTCTGGTAATAAAGGTCAATGTGGTTCTCCAGCGGAGTTCTTTTCTGGTGATTGCCATGTTCAGCTCTTTTTATCTGATTTCCCTGTTTATACTGTACCGCTACTACCGTGTCAGCGCCCGCAAAGCGGTTTTGGAAGAAATGAATCGTGAAAAGGAAATCGCCCGGCTCCTGGAGATTGAAAAAAAACATGCCGAGCGTCTGGAAGCCCTGCGGGAGGACAAGCATTTTCTGGCCGGGGAATTCCAGAGAATCAAAAAGAAATTGGAATTGGACAAGCTTCAGGCCACCCGCAATGAAGATGACATGATCGAGGAAATGGCGGCCCTTGAAAAAAAATTCCAGGATTCCCTGAAACTTTATGACGAGCAGCAAAAAGAAAATGAATCCCTAAAGGAAATCATCCGCCAGTATGAAAAAATGCTGCAAAAAACCGATAAACAAAAAGACAAAGCCACCTCCGCCGTGGCCAAACGCTTCAAGATGCTCTATAAAAATCTGTTGTTTCAACAACGCGCCCACCAGGGGGTGGCTGACTTGCCGGATGAAATGAAAATCAAGGCCGAAGAGGTGATTCAACACTTGAACACGGATCCGGCCCTGGTGGCGGTCAAGCGCAAAGTAATGATGAAACGCAATCCCAAGGCGATTTTCGAGGTTGTCTTCTCCTATAATGGGCGCCTGTATTTCCGGAAAACAAAAGACAACCGCATCGAAGTGCTGGCCGTGGGCACGAAAAACACGCAGAATAAAGACTTGGCCTATTTGGATGGTTTGGATTTGGACTAACGTTTGGTATTGCGATACAACATGGTGGTGCTTCTGATTTTACGGGTCAGCAGCCAGGCGAAATTATGCATGATGGTCAATGCCACGGACGGTTTTCGCAGACTGAACTGATCAAAATCGGAGCGGGTCAGCACCAGGGCTGTGGATTCCTCCATGGTCCAGGCTGAGGCCGATCTTTTGGCACCGTCGATAAAGGAAAATTCACCAAAAATTTCCCCCGGATGGATGACATTGATCCATTCCTCCTCTTCCTTGCGCCACATGGTCCGCAAGGTAATTTTAACACTGCCTTCGTAAAGCAGATACATGTTGTCGCCGATATCATCCTCGGAAAAAATTTGAGAATTCCTTGGAAAGCTTGTATCGGTCAACAAGGCGTCGATTTCCGCAAGATCAGCGGGCGAAATATTGGTGAACAATTCAGACAGGGCCAAAAAGCGGATACGTTTATTCATTTTTTCAGTTCCTCCCCTGGGGCCAGTCAGCCGCCGGTTTGAACACTTGGGCCGGCCGCGCTTTCATCTCCCATCCGAGTGATTTCGTTTGCAATGAAAAGGCCGACTTTTTCACTGTGGGTTTCCTTATTGCTCTGCATCAATTCCAGCCGGGCCGCTGGCATTGATGCGATCATTCTATTGAGCGTTTCAATACCGTGGAGTGTATCGCTTTTGGCGCCGATGATCAAGACCGGGGAATTAACGGCAGGCAGTTTGTCCCACAGGGAATAATCCTTGATGGCGTAAGCATTGGCTTTCAGGCGTATGGGTTCGGCCGCATCAATGGTGCCTTCGTATTTCTTGACCTGCTCCGGTTCCTTATCTTTGTCCAAGCGGAAGTATTTCAGATAGGTTTTTAAAATGGGCCGCACCATGGTGTAAAGACCGGCCGGAACAAAGCGGATGATGAAAAGCAGCCAAACGGGAAAAGGAAAGTCGCAGATGGGAGAAATCAGGAAGGCGGACCTGGGCCGGCGCGGAAACTGGGCCATATAATCCAGAATAACCGTGGCGCCCAAGGAACTGCCGGCCAAATAAAAGTGCTGGCGGTCACCGATTTTTTGTTGGATCATTTCCGCCAGATCCTGGCTCATGCGGGGAATGGAAAAACTGAGACCGGTTTTTTCAGGCAAACAGGCACTGCGCTTTTCACGGCTTTCAAAATAGATGGTCCGATATTGTTTGCCGAGCAGGTTCAATACTTCTTTCCAGCCGCTGATCAAGGATACCCAGCCGGCCACGAAAATAATGACAGGACTTTCATCCGGATTGTGCTTTGGTCCGAGGTCAATCAGTTTTAAGGAAACACCATCCGATACCTGGATATATTCTTCCTGTACGGTAATATCCGCTTCAAAAAAAATGCTGTCTGACATTGAGTCCTTCCCATATGCAAAACCATTTTTCCCCTAATCCTGTTCCAGCATTCTTGATGAAAAATCATTTCCCTGTCAATCCCAAAATTGGCCTGGAATTATCCCTGCACCCCGAAAAGGGCCATACCGCCGACAAAGCCTTGGGTTATGCGCTTTTTCGATTCAAACGCCGGAACATGCCGCGGTTGGCATGGTAGATATTGAGGAATTCGCCATACAATTCATCATAGATGGCGCGGTGGGCTGGATCAGGCTGGAAGACCCGGCGGATTTGCGTAAGCCCCGGAATATCCGCGAAAGCTATCCGGCCGAGGGCCACGGCAGCAATCAGGGCCGCCCCCCGGGCATTGGCCTGCATGGGATTTTCAACCTGACGGATTTCCCGCTGGAGCACATCGGCAAAGATCTGGCACCAGGCATCGGATTTGGCGCCGCCGCCGATCATATTCAAATGCCCGAACTTTCTCCTGATGAAGCGCTCCACATATTTCAGGCTCCAGCGGGTATTGTAGGCCACGCCCTCCATGACGGCCCGCACGATTTGATCCTGGTTGGTGGTTTTGGAAATATTGTACAAGCCGCCCCGCAGGGCCGTATCATCCACCGGGGTTCTTTCCCCATTGAGCCAAGGGGTGAAAATGAGCTTATAACTACCGGCCGGAACCCGCCCGACGATGGCATCCAGATCCGCATATATATCCATTGAGGGGTCCCTGCCGTGTCCGGGCCGGGCCTGCAGCACTTTTTCCAGTATGAAATCCAGGCATTCTCCAGCCATGTCCTGCTCATTGACCGACTGGTATTTTCCGGGAATGGCGGATGGAAAAGCGGCGATGGAGCGGAACACATCCGTCTTTTTAAACGGCACAATTGCCTGTACCCAGGAGGAGGTGCCGATATAAAGATGCCCTTCAAAATCCCGGACAGCGCCGGAACCGACCAAGGCCGACTGGTGATCCGGGGAGCCCATGACCACCTTTACATCCCCGGTCAGGCCGATTTCCTCAGCCACCGCCTTTTTCAAAGGACCGAGTATCTCCGTGGCTTTTTTTAATGGCGGCAGTTTTTGCCTTTCTATGCCCAGGCAGCGAATCAAGTTATCATCATAGCGGATGTGATCCACATCGCGGATATCCGTCACCCAAAACAATTGAATCGAGTCAAAGGAGGCGGCGAATTCTCCGGTCAATCGCAGGTTCAGATAGTCTTTGCTGGGCAGAAACATATGGGTACGGGCATAAATTTCCGGGAAGCGGTGTTTGATCAGGAGCACATGGGCGATATCATCCTTGCCGGACAGGGTGGGTCCCCCGCCGGTTTTGGGCAGCCAGCGCAGGATTTTAAACAGGTTGTAGCCGCAAACACTTGGAAAGCCCTTCATAAACCGCTCCACGTACTCGGCCCCCCGGTAGTCCATCCAGGTCACGGCGTTCATGAGCGGAACCCCCGCAGCATCCACCGCCACGGTGGTGGAAAAGGTGCTGGACACGCAAACCGCCGTGATGGCTTCCGGCGCCACCGCGCTTTTGCCCACCAGCTTTTTGGAAGTATTGATCAAGGCCCGCCACCAATCATGGGGGTCCTGCTCGGCGCCGCCGCCGGGCAGAAAAAGGATGGGGGTTTCCTCAAATTCGAAATCCATCACTTTCCCCCGGCTGGAAACAATGGCCGCCTTGATTCCCGAAGTGCCGTGGTCAATGGCTAAAATATATTGATCCTGCATATACCCTGCCTGCTTTAACCAATATCCAGCTTTGTAATCCGGCCGTTGCCATCCACCCGCTCAACAATCACCCCGCCAAAGGAATCGTCGTCCTCCTTTTTGGCAGGAAGGGCCATGACCTGGGATATAAGACTGATAAATTCCGCTGGTTTAATGCAGCCCTCCGGCGGCAGCACACCTTTTTCAGAGATTTTTCCCTGGAGCATGAGCAAGGCGCCGATGGCGGCCGGTATGCCGGTCCCTTCCCCCAGGGCCTGGGTGCGAGAGGCCATGTGGAAACGGTACTCTTCATAACTGTTGTTTTTCTTCCCTTTCACAACCACTGAACAGCAGCCCCGCTGACTGCCGAAGCCCGTCGCCTTCAAAATCCGTTCCCGCTCCCGCAAAATATAGGCAATGGCAAAATCCCGTGGGCGCAGGACCAGATCCGATACGGTGATGGGCTCCGTATCCGTTAAACCCAGGCGGCAGATCTCCCGAATCAAATCGTAATACGGTTCAGGCAGGACAGTGCCCTTGTTGGTCACTTGTTTAAGGGGAATATAGTTGGGCAGGGTGATCTGCTCCGGATGGGGATAGGGATACAGCCTGATTCCCTTTCCCAATATAGGAAAATCAAAGGTCTGCCTCAGGGCCACGCCTTCCGGCGCGAAATATTTCACGTGGGTCAACCGGCCGTCCAAAAACATGGGGATATCAATGGTCATGCAATGAAAGCGATGTTCGATGACGCCGGTGCCCTCCACGGGCTCGCCGCCGTGGGCGTGGAAAATATCCACGGACTCGGTTTCATCCAGCAACGAATCTGCGGCGAATTTGGCCAAAAGATTGGTGGCGCCCGGGGAACTGCCCATTCCAATCAGGGCAGTAATACCGGCTTGCTTTGCCTTGGCATGCATGGCCAGGATGGCTATGGTGGCGTCCACGTCGTCGCAGATATCCACGTAATTGATCCGGGATGCGATCACCGCATCCAGAATCAGCGCAACCGATTGATAAAAGGGTCCCACGCAATTCACCACCAGATCGCTGCCGGCTATTGCCGTGAGGATGCTTTTCCTGGACATGGCATCCAGAGCTGCCACCTCTACTTTTGCCGGTTCCAGGCTGCGGGCAAGCTCTTCTGCCCGGGTTTTATTGCGGTCGGCAATCACAACCCGATCCACCTCTTTTTGCTTTACCAGCGTGCTCACCACAACGCTGCCCACAGCCCCACAGCCCCCTAGTACGACGATTTTCCCCATCTTTCGAATTCCTTTATAAATTTTGGTTAAATATAAAAATTAACTTTGTTAAGTTTAACTATGTTAATTTTTAAAAGCTGTCAAGCAATAATTTTGGATGCGGGATTTGAGATTTGTGATGTGTGAAATGAGATATGGGATGACCAAAACCCAAAGGCAAAAAACTACTGGTGGTGAAGGTGGCATTTGTTTTCCGGGGTCGGGGTCGCTATCGGGATCGGGGTCGAAAGGCTCATCGAATAAACAAGTCAAAGCAATTATCGGAATTAACCGTTTGCTTTATCGGCGTATTGAGAAAGGGAATTAATTTCGATACCGACACCGAAGATAAGCATATTTCATATGCAATTGCCCCGCCCTCCGGCAGATCTCAAATCTCAAATTTGAAATCTCAAATCCTAATTCTCCCTTCATCGCACTGGCTTCAGACTATCCAAAAACTCCTGAATCAGCCGGTCATAGACTTCCTGGGCATCATCCGTGATGTAGGAGACGATGTGACTGTTGTACAGACTGACCATGCCATGCAACAGGCTCCAGATATGAATCAGCCTGAGTCTGATGAGTTCATCGCCTTCCGGTACATTCATGGCCTGGGCCGCGCATTTCATGGCCAGTTCGGCGATCTGCATGGAAATACGATATTCCTGGGCGGAAAGCTGTTCGTATGGGGTGCCGATATAGTCATTGTATTTCGGGGTCGGACGGGAAAACATGACATCATAATAACTGGGTTTTTCCATCCCGAAACGCAGATAGGCCTGGATCATGGCCTTGATTTGCCCCCGAATGCCGCCGGCCCCTGCTATGGCTGCCGACATGTCGGCGTAAAGCATTTCAAATCCGCGGATGACAATGGAAATATAGATCTCATGCTTGTTGGAAAAATAATTATAGATATTGGGCGCGGTCATTCCGATGCGGGAGGCCAGATGCCGCATGGTAAGGGCATCAAATCCCTCCTGAATGATGATTGCAAGGGCGCCGTCCAGGATCCTTTCGCGCACCTGGGCGATTTCATGGTCTTCACGAGCGGTCTTCATGAAAGGGTTAAATATCGCCCTTACCCTTCATAGTCAATAGACCGCTGTAAAAAATCCGGGGCAATCGCATGTAGTTTTTTTCAGGGTCGGGGTCGGGGTCGGTATCGAATTGAATTTTTCTTTTGCCTTGATCATAGTTTCCGTCATCCTCCATCGTGGGAGCGGCTTCCAGCCGCGATTCGGCGGAAGGTGTGACCAAGGTCATTTTTTAAAAACTTCTAACCACATTCCCGAAGACCAACACAGTTGGTGTTGGATGGCTGAGAAGCATTGCATTTTTTGGAGGGGGTGGGGTCGAAAAAATGAAAAAAACTCGATCCCGATACCGACCCCGACCCCGAAAAAACTGGACGCGTTTCCCCATTCAGACGCCTTTCCCCATTCAAAAGATCTTGCTGCCACTTTCCACCCTTCTTACTTCTTACTTCTTACTTCTCACTTCACCTACTTCTCCGGATACCCCGTGATGTCACGAATCTCCCGGTAAATACCCTCCAGCGCCCCGTACATTTTTTGGTAAACCCGCTCAAACAACTCCTGATAAACGGCCGCATGGCGCTTGTCCGGCTCAAACACACGTTCATAGGCCACCATGGCCTTGATGCCGTCTGCAAAGGATCCATGCAGACCCAATCCCACTGCCGTGACAATGGCCGCCCCCAGTCCGGAAGTTTCAAAGGTCCGCCCACGCACCAGGGGCAGGTTGATGATGTCGGCTGAAATCTGGCAGATCTCCTCACTCTGGGAAGCGCCGCCGGACACCCCCAGGCGCTGGAATTTGGATTTGCCGCGTTTTTCCATTTTATGAATCCCGTCCAGCAGCCCGAAAGCCAGTCCTTCGATCACTGCCCGATACACATGGGCTTTGGTATGCACATCCCCGAAGCCGATCATGGCACCTTTGGCGCAAGGTTCTTTCAGGCCCGGGCTCCAATAAGGCTGAACCACCAGACCCATGGACCCGGCCGGCGCCTGGGTGAGCAAACGATTCATGGCCACTTCCGCCGGGATCCCTTTTTCCCTGGCTTCCAGAACCTCTTGATGGGCAAATTCGTTCTTAAACCAGGTTACCATCCAATATCCGCGGAAAATCTCCACTTCCGGATTGTAAAAACCCGGAATGGGCGCCGGATAAGGCGGCATGAACGGCAGGGTCTCAAAATATTTTTTGGCCATGGTCTGGACCGTGGCTGTGGTGCCGAAGCTGAGGGAAGCCATATCCTGGGAAAGCACCCCCATGCCGATGGTCTCGCAACCCTTGTCGGAACCACAGGCGATCACCGGCGTGCCGGCTGGAATACCGGTCAGCCCGGCGGCCCTGGAAGTGATGGCGCCGATGGGCTGACCTGGTTGCACCAATTCCGGTAATTTTTCCGGTTCAATGGGGAAGCAACGATTGGCGAAATTCAGGAGCTCGCCGGGCTTGCCCCATTGCATGGTGCGATAATTAAAAGGGATATGGCCGATCTGGGAAGCCACCGAGTCCCGGAATTCACCGGTCAGACGACTGTTCAAAAAACCGGAAACTTGAAGATATTTATGGGTCTTTTGCCAAATTTCCGGTTCATTCTGACGAATCCAGTTGCACTTGCCGTCTTTCTGGGTCTTTTCCAGGGCCTCTTCCATGCCCACCAGTTTCAAGGCCAGCTTGATCAGGCCGCCGGGATGATACACAGGCTGGGCCTTGCGCTGATCCAACCAGACCATCAGGGGCCGCAGGGGCTTTCCATCCTTGTCCACATTCACCATGCTGGCCCGCAAGGTGCTGACTCCCACGCCGGCTATGCGTTGAAAAAGGCTGCCGTGTTTTTCGCGCAGTTCCTGACAGGCCTTGCAAAGGCTGTTCCAGTATACTTCCGGGTCCTGCTCGGCCCAGCCGGGCCGCACACTGCGGTAAGGGGCATAGAATTGCTGGGACTTGTCGATCAATTCACCACCCAGGGAAAAAAGCAGCACGCGCAGACTCTGGGTTCCGCAATCAACGGATAACAGAACTTTTTCCATCATGCATACCTCCTGATTATCAAATGTTCCGGTACTCTCAATTCCTTGTTTCGTTATTCAATCTTGATGGCCCTGTAAAAAGTCCCAACTGATGTCACTCCCGCGTAGGCGGGAGTCCAGAACTACTCGAAAAAAACTGGATTCCCGCCTGCGCGGGAATGACAGGAAAAGTTGTTTTGCGACTTTACGAATGCATCAATCTTTGCCCGCAGACCCCTTTGAGTAAAATCCATGGGCTGTGCGGTGCAATTCAAAATAAGCCTTAATCTCCGCTTCCCAGCGCCGGTCATCCCAGGCCAACACCGGAGCGCACATGTTGTGGATGCGCTCCATATGCGCTCGCCCGCCTTCGGGAGTAAGTATTCCCACCCGCACCCGCCGCAGCAAAAGATCGGCAAGATGCCGGATTTTTTCCCGGCCGGCCGTAAAGGGGATTTCCGCCCAGAGTGTTTCGGTGCCGGGAATGATTTCCAGATCAGCGGAAGGGGCGCCGGTAATGAGCTCACCGGCGGCATGCCCGTAGCGCCCGCACAACCTGCGCCACACAAAGGGCGACAGACTCTCCGGCAGCACCTTGATTTCCGGGATGGGCTCAAAAACAGGTTGGTCTTCTTCAATGGTCTCAGCCAGATTCGGAATATACGGACGGGCCGCCTTCAAGGTATCCACCGCCATTTTGCGAAAAGTGGTCAGCTTGCCGCCGGTGACGGTGATCAAACCTTCCTGCACCCACACCACGTTTTCCCGTGATTCCTTGGAAGGCGAAAGTTTACCGGCACTTAAAACCGGCCGGACACCGGCCAGGCCGGCCATGCAATCCCCAAGGCCCACCCGCATTGAAGGGAAAAAAGCATGCAGACCTTCCAGCAAATATTCCGCTTCGGTTTCAGAAGTGGAAGGTTCCTGATCCAGGTCCTGTTTATGATCAATGTCCGTGGTCCCCAGCAAGATCACGCCTTCCCAGGGCGAAATAAAGATCGGGCGTTTATCCGTTGGATGAAAAAAACTGACGGTGTGGGGAATCGGCAGGGCGGAAAAAGGGAAAATCAAATGACTGCCCCGCAAAGGCCGCAGGTGGTAGTTTTGCTTGGGGGATGGGTGCAATTTTTCAGCCCAAACACCGGTGGCGTTCACCACCGCACTGGTTTGAACCTCCTTGGCAGCATGGGTCTCCGTATCCTTGAGGGCCACCCCGGCCACCAGGCCGGCGGCATTCCGCAGAATCCCTTCTACCTCGGTGTAATTCAAGGCGGCCCCGCCGGCCGCGCAAGCCTCCTCGATCAAGCGCAATACCAGCCTGGCGTCATCCACCTTGGCATCCCAGAAACGGAAACCGCCCACCAGATTTTCCGTGCGGATATCCGGCAAAACGGATTGAAATAATTTTGAATTCAAATAACTGTGCTGTTTTTCATGGGCCATGAGCCCGTATATGGACAAGCCGATTTCCAGGGCGCGTTTGCCAGGGCCATGATCAGAATACACCGGCACAAGAATTTCCAAGGGCTCGATCAGGCCCGGAGCATCGTTGAGCAAACGCTCCCGTTCCTTGACCGACGTGCGGGTCAGCAGGAATTTGCCCTCTTTCAGATAGCGCAGTCCGCCATGCACCATCTTGGAGGAACGGCTGGAGGTTCCCCAGGCAAAATCCTTTTTTTCCACCAGCAGGGTTTTCAAGCCGCTGCGCACCGCTTCCCGGAAAACCCCGGCGCCGGTCACCCCCCCGCCGATGACCACCAAGTCATAATTGTTATCCAAATCCTTCAGTTCCATGGCCTTCATCCTTTTGATGCCTGCTGCATCCCTGTAATTTCATGCCAGATCTCGATGCTGCGCTTCATTACGGCGCGCACCACCCGCTCCACCTTGTCCGCATCCCCGGGCAAGGCCGCCAGCAAATCCTGATAATAGGCGCTGGAGCTTCGCCGGGCCATATCCAGGCTGAAATATCCGGCGGCCAGGCGCTTGTAGATCTGCCTAAAGTCGTTTAATATCAACGGATAAATACTGTTGCGGCAATTGCGCACAAATAGTTCCTGCAAGTGCCAGTCAAATCCCACAAAGATTTCGACACTTGCTTCCATTGCCGGTGCATGGCCCAGGTGTTCCAGCAGGACTTGCGGCGCATGGTGGGCAGCAGCCTTGGCGCAGGCCGGCAAAATGTTCAAACGCACTTCCAACAGATTGGTGATAAAATCGTTGGGCAAGTAATCGGCATAGCGTGCCATGGTACCCAACATACCCAGCCCGCCTTCGATCCAGTATTCGTTAACCACCGTGGGTTTGCCGTGGCGGATGGTAATCCAGCCTTCCCGGGATAGACGCTGTAAGGTTTCCCGCAGGGTCGGCCGGGTAACCCCCAATTGTTGGGCCAAATCCCTTTCATTGGGCAAAGAGGATTTCACCGGATAAGTGCTGTTCAGGATGGCCGTGATCAGGCGATTCTCGGCAAATTGCGTGGGCCGCAGAGGTTGTTCTTCGTTTTGATTCATGTGATTTTTTCCTATCTGGTATGAGGTCTTACCAGTTGGTTTTTTCTTTGTCAATTGAAAATCAATCCACTAGTTGAAAAATCCGATAAAGAGTTGTAAGTTATTTTAAAAAAGAATTCAGATAGAAAAAATGGGGGGGCTCATGCATCGTTACACTACTTCGCTCCGATTCATCCTGCTTCTTTCGGCGGTTCTGGTTTTATCGCACTTGCTGCTGACCCGGCCGGCGCCGGCGGCCGATCCGGTTCAAAACCAGGAAAAACGCTCTTGCATCCAGGCCGTGGACGGCTTTGCCTATCTTTCAGAGAACATGACCCTGGCTGAAACCCGTTCGGCCGCCTTTGCCAATGCCAAACGCCAGGCCCTGGAATCCGCCAGGACCTATATTCATGCCAAAACCCAGGTCACCAATGCAGTGGTTGACTATGATACGGTTTTTGCCGACAGCCAGGGCTCGGTCACGGTTCTGGAACAAAAAGATCACGGGATTGAGGACAACAACCGCTACCATGTCTGGGTCAAGGCCGAGGTTGAATATTCCCTGAAACCCAAAACCGGTAAAGCGGAACCAGCCGCTGCGCCGGGCAACAAGGAACAAAAAGCCACCCCGGCTGCAATGCAATTCAAGGGGCCCAATGCGCCCCTCAGCGTGAAAGTCTGGACTCCCAAGCAAACCTACCGGCAGGGGGAGAAAATCGAAGTTTTCATCCAGGGAAATCGGGATTTTTATGCCAAAATCGTGGATGTCACCTCCAGCGGCGATATTATTCAACTGCTGCCCAACAGTTTTCGCAAAACCAATTTCTTCAAAGCCAATGAGATCTATAAAATCCCCAACAAAGAAGATCAGTTTGATCTGACTGTGGCTCCCCCTTTCGGAGAAGACAAGATCATTGCCTATGTCAGCGAACTTCCTTTGGGGGAAGCCCCCTTGGAGCCAGTGGGCAAAGGTTTGAACCAGTATCGGGGAACGGAAAAGGATCTGGGCATCCAGACCAGAGGGATCCAATTGACCGCCAAAAAAGCACCTGCGGCTGATCGCCAAAGCACCCCGGAAAAGGAAAAACGCGTTGAGGCCAAACAATCGCCTCAGACTGACAGCGCCGAGTTCTTGGAAACAAGCTGGGTGGTGCGCACCCAACCATAAAAATGGCCTTGAAAAAGCCGATCCAAACAACATGAAAAAGACCATCCGCTATTTACTTTTACTTTTGCTTCCATGGCTGGCCGGCTGCCACCGCTACAATGTTAAAATGCTGCCGCCGGAGGACATCAATATTAAATTTCAGGGCAGCCCCTTTGCGGCCCATATGAGCCTTTACCTGGCGCCGGATCTGAAATCCCATGTCTGGTATGGCCGGGCTACGAACATCGAGTCTAAAGGCAATCGTTTTGAAATTCCTATCGGCCCAACCCTTGCCGCAGCTTCCCAAAAAACCTTCGAAAGCCTGTTCACCCGCATCAACATGGCGGATCAACCGGAAATCCTGCCCGGTACGGTGGGGCTCATTGTGCCCAGCCTGTACCGCTATTATTTCGGTCACTACGACCGTGTTTTCAGCTCGGGAACCTTGCGGGCCTTTGTCGAAATGCGTTTTAAGATCGTGGACGGCCAAGGCAAGACCGTATTTGATGAGTATATCCTCGGCTCCGGCGAAAAAAAAATGGAAGCCTATACCGGCCGGGGTGAACAATGGAATGAGGCCCTTCCCGGCATCACTCAGGCCGCGGTGGAGGACACCTTTCAACAACTGATCAACCGCCTGGCCGAATCCCAATCCTTCATAGAATATGTTGCCAATCCCCCGCCGGTGAAAAAAATTGAAGATATTGCGGTTGCGCCGTCGCCACCGCCTCCTCCCCCGCCGGAACCGGAGAAGCAGAAGATTTGCAAACTGTATATCAATGCCGACCCCCAGGACGCCAAGATTCGAATCCGCAACATCAAGCCGCTGTATACCCCCGGCATTCAACTGGGCAGTGGTCGCTATAAAGTGGAAGTTTCCAAAACCGGTTATAAAACACGAACCGAATGGGTCCACATCGGTGAAGAGGAAGAATTGCGCGTCGACATGGCTTTGACCAAGCTGGAAGAACCTCCGCCGGTGAAAAAAGAGGAGTTGCTCACTGCCAAAAAAGAAGAGGTGGTCCCTGTCCAAAAAGAGCCGGTAGCTACTCCCAAAAAAGAAGAAGCCCCCCTTGCAAAAAGAGAAAAATCATCGGTCATCAAAAGTGCAGAAGCGGCCCCATTGAAACGCGAGGAACCAACCCCCGCCAAACAAGCGACCGCGGCGGCCCCGCCTCCCAAGGAAGAAGCGGATGTGTTTGATAAAATCAAAGAAACCTTCGGGGCTTCCTCCACAGCGGACAAGGAGGAACCGCCGGCCGGGCCCATGACTTCTCGGCAATACTGGGCGGTCATCATCGGCATTTCCGCTTATGCCGACAGTCGCATTCCTTCGCTGCGCTATGCCACCTCGGACGCCAAAGGCTTGTATGATTGGCTGGTCTCCACCAGCGGCGGCAAATATCCTCCCAAAAACGTCACCCTGTTGCTGGATAAAAAGGCCACCAACAGCAACATTAAAACCGCCTTGTTCTCCTGGCTGCGCCAGGCCCTTGAGGAGGATGTGGTCATCATTTATTTTGCCGGCCACGGCTCCCCGGATTCGCCGGATACCCCGGACAACCTGTATCTGTTGCCCTATGACACCCAATACGACAATATCGCCTCCACCGGCTTCCCCATGTGGGACATTGAAACCGCCCTGAAACGCTTCATCCGCGCCAAAAGCGTGGTGGTAATCGCGGATGCCTGTCACAGCGGCGGCGTGGGCCAGGGCTTTGACGTGGCCCGGCGGGCCGTCCGGGCCGTGGACGTGAATCCCATCAGTTCAAGATTGGAACAATTGGCTCAGATTTCCGGCGGTGTGGCAGTCATCAGCGCTTCAGGGGACCGGCAGACCTCCCAGGAAGGCAAACAATGGGGCGGCGGCCACGGTGTCTTCACCCATTTTCTGTTGGAAGGTGTCAGGGGAGAAGCGGACTACAACAAAGATCAGCGCGTCACCCTGGGCGAACTGATTCCCTTTTTATCCGAACAAGTCCGCCGGGCCACCAAAAGCGCTCAAAGTCCCACCGTGGCCGGCAAATTCGATCCGGCCTTGTCCATGGGAAGATGATCCGGATTTGATTCACCAAGGCCCCTGCTTTTAATGCTGTTTCAGCTTATTTTCGTCAGGGCCTTGCGCATCAGCTTCTCGGCGGCTTCTTTCTGAACAGGTTCGGCAGCCCCCGGCACCAGCATGGTGATGATCAGGTACCTTGCGCCTTTAAAAGTGTTGAGCTGGATCATGCCGTAGCCCGGGCTGGAATAAAACGAGCGATCGCCGACAGAAGGACCATCGGAAACCGCGATTTTCCTCTTTTTCAGTTCCGCCATCACCTTGTCCGCCGTTTCCCCGGCGCCCGCCGTCTTGATTAAAATACTGAACACCCCATAGGAGCCGACCTTATACTCGCAGGGAACACCGCCGGCAGGATTGGCGTTGGCATTTGGTTTACCGTCGTCCACGCTTTGGCCGACAGCAGCTTGAATCTCTGCTTTGGTGAGCAGGGAGCATGGATCTATTTTGGAGGACTCCTCAGCGCCGACAACTCCGCTTAAACCGGTGACAACAATGATTGCAATCAATAAGCTGTACTGCGGGAACATCCATCGATTCATTTTGCTTCCTTTCTAAGATTTGAAGGCACGATTTCTGTTAGTATCGGAAATACATCTCTGCATTTATAGACAATTCTTTCCAGCATGTACATTCCTTTTTATGGCGATACTTGAAAAAACATACCTTCCGGACACCAGGGGGGCAATTCCTTTTCATCATCTTTTCACCTTTAAGCCACCGGCCTGAACAAATACGATTTTTTACTAGGTTACCCTCCTGAACATATACAACCGCTCAATGAGCATCGCAGTTACGGTAGAGCTTCTATGTCCCTAACAATTGTTGAATCAAAGCCCCTTCGCGTTCTTCGCGCCTTTGCGAGAGAATATTTTTTCCAGACATAACAACTGCTGCCATAGCCGTTCTTTTCCTCTCGCCAAGCCGCCAAGCACGCCAAGAAAGCTCTTTTATTGCCAATATCAAAAAACCTTCAGCCTTCAGCCTTCAGTCTATTTACCTTAGCAGTTCCAATATACACTTCCCGAGCCTTCCGCCCAAAAGGAATCCCAAGTTTCCGCATCTTTTGCCGCAAAGTGGCTGGATGGATGTTCAGCAGGCCGGCGGCCCCCTGGGGGCCTTCGATGCGCCCGCCGGTTTTTTTCAAGGTCGCGCGGATGTGTGCGGCGATCATCTCATCCAAAGGCGCAACCGCAGCCGGACCATGCCCTCCTGATGGGGGTGCATCCATGACGCATGCATACTGCAGGTCATTGAAAGTCAACGGATTCTGCCCGCAAATGATCAGTGCCCGCTCCACCGCGTTTTCCAGCTCGCGCACATTGCCGGGCCAGTCATAAATCGTCAAGGTGCTGAGGGCCCCCGGCGCCAGGGTCGGCAAGTTCGGTACAGCCAGCTCCCGGGCTTTTTTCTGCAGAAAATGCTGGACCAGGGCCGGTATATCCATCTTGCGCCGCCGCAGGGGGGGGATTTCAATGGGAAAGACTTTCAGTCGGAAATAGAGATCCTCCCGGAAATTACCCTCACGAATCATCTTTTCCAGATCGCGATGGGTGGCGGCAATGATCCGGCAATCCACCTGCATGGGACCCTCCGCCCCCACCCTTTCGATTTCCTTGTCCTGCAACACCCGCAGGAGTCTGACCTGGGCTTCCAGGGGCAGTTCGCCGATTTCATCCAGGAAAATCGTGCCGCCGTCGGCCCGCTCAAAGCGTCCGCGTTTGGCGGCCAAGGCTCCGGTGAAAGCGCCTTTTTCATGGCCGAACAGCTCGCTGTCGATGAGGGAGTCGGTAATGGCGCCGCAATTCACCTTGATGAACGGCCCGTCCCGCCTGGATGAGCTGTTGTGAATGGATTTGGCAATGACCTCCTTGCCCACGCCGGTTTCACCCAGCAGCAGCACCGGGCTGTTGGAGCCGGCCACCTGACGGACCGCTTCCATGACTGCTTTCAGGCCGTAATCCGCACCGATGATCTGCTGATCACTTATCCGGAAAAGTTCGTCCTGGAGATAGCGCTTATCGTCCGCCAGACGATTTTTAAGCTCACGGACCTTGCGATAGCGCAGACTGTTGGTCAGGGCGATCCCCAGGGGCTCATTCAGCAGCTTCAGCAAATGTACATGCCCGGGAGTATACGGAATGAATTTCTCATTGATGATGATCAGGGCGCCCATGCGCTTGCCGGTCAAAACCATTTCCACGGTGATGGAGGCCCCGTCCGGCCAGTTCAGAAGTTTGACAATGGAGTGGGCCGCGTCATCTTTACTGATCCTGCTGGTTATGGTAATGCGCGGTTCGGAAATGTTCGTGCGAAGCTGCCGCCGGTGCTGCAAGGGCACCGGGAATTTGATGGAAAGGGTGTTGCTGCCTTTCAGATCGGCCGTGGCAATGGTTTCATAGCTTTCCTCATCCGGCAGATAAACAACATACCCCATGAAATCCGCCGGAATATATTCCCGGATGTAGAGCAGGCAGGCCCGCAAGGCCTTGTCAATTTCAAGATTGCCGCAGATCCGCAGGGTGGCTTCCCGAAAAAAAATGTTTTCATCCATGGTTTTGCACGATTCCTCAAGAGCAACTGTATTATCACACAGTTTATCAGGATACCATGCTATTTGCCAGAAGTATCTGTGCAATGGTACAGAAAAAGCTATAAAATGAATCAGCATCTTTCAGGATCAGGGCTGCATTGACAAAACCATTTAACTTATCAGGAGATATTTTCACACAGGCAAAATGGCATCAAAACTGCAGGACCCTTTTTAAAATTAAAGGAGATGCCATGTACCGTCATTTATTCAGCCCCATTCGTATCAACCGTCTTGAACTGAAAAACCGCATTGCCTACCCGGCCCTGGGCCTCTTGTTTTCCCATGACCGCAAATTGAATGACAAGTATTTCCATTATTTTGTGGAGCGGGCCAAGGGCGGCGTCGGGCTCTTGACCATTGGGCCGGTGGGTGTGGATTTTCTTGGTTCCGGACATTTGGTCCTTGCCCTTGATCAGGATGAAGCCATTCCGGCCTTTCAAAAACTGACTTCCGCCATCAAAAAAGCCGGGGCCAGCCCCTGGATACAATTGTTCCATGCCGGCGGCTATTCCCATCCCATCCTCATCGACGGTCGGCAGCCCATGGCGCCATCCGCCGTGTTCTCCGCCTATTCCAAGACCACTCCCAGGGAAATGACCATTGAAGATATCGAAACCGTCAAGGAAGCCTTTGCCCGGGCCGCTGCACGGGCACAGGCAGCCGGTTTTGACGGTGTGGAACTCATCGCCTCGGGCGGCTACCTTATCACCCAATTCCTTTCGCCCCTTAGAAATACACGGACCGACGCTTACGGCGGCAGTTTTGAAAACCGCATGCGCTTCCCTGCTGAACTGATCCAACTGGTACGCAAACGCCTCGGACCGGATTTTCCCCTGACCGTGCGCATGGCCGGCAATGATTTTGTTATCGGCAGCAACACCGACTCTGAAACCCCGCAAATCGCCGCCGTCTATGAAAGTAACGGGGTGGATGCCATCAATGTCACCGGCGGCTGGCATGAAGCCCGCATCCCCCAGTTGCCCATGGAACTGCCCAGATCCGCCTTTGCCTTTCTGGCCCTGAACATTAAAAAGGCGGTATCCATCCCGGTGATGGCTTCCAACCGCATCGCTACCCCGGATGAGGCCGAGGCCATCCTCCGGGACGGCTATGCCGATATGGTGAATCTGGGTCGCGTGCTTATCGCCGACCCCCAATGGCCCAACAAAGCCTTTGAGGGCCGCAAGGAGGAGATCCGGCCCTGCACCGCCTGCTCCCAGGGGTGCACGGATCAGGTGTTCCAGGGCAAACCGGTCTTTTGCGTGGGCAATCCCCTGGCCGGTTTTGAAGCCGAACGACAAGTATTAAAAAGCGAACTGCCCAAGAAAGTGATGGTCATCGGCGCCGGGGCTGCCGGTTTGGAAGCGGCCGTGACCGCGGCCATGGCCGGTCACCAGGTCACGCTGTATGACAAGGATAAGGATATCGGCGGTCAATTGTGGGCTGCCGGGGCCCCGCCCCATAAAAAGGAGCTTTGGGAGTATATTCGCTACTACCGGGCCATGTTGCGCAAATATCCCATCGGGTTGCATCTGGGCACGGAAGTCACACCGGAATTGATCCGGGAACAGGGGCCAGATCATGTCATCGTGGCGGAAGGCGCCCGGCCCCTGCTGCCGCCCATTCCAGGCATAGACGGCCCGCGGGTATTGAATGCCTGGGAAGTATTGCAGAACAATCCCTTGCTGGGCAAGAACGTGGCCGTGATCGGCGGCGGCGCCGTGGGACTCGAAACCGCCTTATTCGTGGCTGCCAAGGGTACGCTGACCCCGGAGATCCTGCACTTCCTCTTGGCCTATGATGCAGTCAGTCCCGAACGTCTGCGCCGCCTCATGTTTCAAGGCAGCGCAAAGGTGACGGTTTTTGAAATGCTGCCCACTGCCGGCAAGGATGTGGGCAAGTCCACCAAATGGGTGCTGTTCGATAACTTGAAACGCTATGGCGTGACTATTATAACCAATGCCAGGGTCACCAAAATGGACCATGGCCGCATATTCTATGAGCAGGATGGGGCAATCCAGGAGCAGTCCTTTGACAATGTGATCATTGCCTCAGGTTCCAAGCCCCGGCAAACCCTTTCCAGGCAGCTCCAGGAAAAAGGCATACCCTATACTACGGTGGGAGATTGCATCCGGCCGGGAAAAATCAATGACGCCATCCATGGCGGTTTCATGGCAGCGCGAAATCTATAAGGGAGAGGAAAAGATATGAATAATACCGTATATCAACGTTTGAGAGCCCAGTTGGATCAATATTCCGTCGGATTTCCAGCGACCTCCTCCGGGATAGAGTACCGTATCCTCAAGCGCCTGTTCAGTGAGGAAGAGGCTGCCATGTATCTGGATCTGAGCCTGATGTTGGAAGAGCCCGGCTCCATTGCCCAGCGCACCGGCCGCGATGCTGCGGACACCCGCAAAATTCTTGAGCAGATGGTGGAGAAAGGGTTGATTTTCAGACTGCAAAAAAACCAAACCGCGCGCTATGCGGCGGTCCCCTTCGTGATCGGCTCCTACGAGTTTCAGTTGAACCGCATGGATCGTGAATTGGCGGAGCTGACCGAAGCCTATTTTGTGGAAGCCTTTCTGCCGAACCTTGCCGGCAAGATGCCGCCCTTGCGGACCATTCCGGTTCAGCGCTCGGTGGATGTGAAGCATAAGGTCGCGTCCTATGCCGATGCCCGGGATATCATCGCCGGCAAGCAGAAAATCGCCGTGGCCGATTGCATCTGCCGCAAGCAGCAGGGGCTGCTGAACAAGGGCTGCGACAAGCCCCTGGAAGTCTGCCTGGTATTCGGCTCCCATGCCGACTATTATGTCGAAAAGAAAATGGCGCGTTTCATCGACCAGGCCCAAGCACTGGCCATCCTGGACCAATGCGAAAAAGCCGGCCTGGTGAATCAGCCTGCCAACATGCTCAATCCGGGCGGCATGTGCAACTGCTGTAAGGATTGCTGCGGCGTGCTGCGCAGTTTGAATCAAATGCCCAAACCAGCGGAAATGGTGTGCAACAACTATACGGCGGTGGTGGATGCCGAGACATGCAGCGCTTGCGAAGTCTGCCTGGACCGCTGCCAAATGGCGGCCGTTTTCATGAATGCGGCTTCAAGCGCCGAAGTCGATCCGAACCGGTGCATCGGCTGCGGCCTGTGTGTCACCACTTGCCCAACAGAAGCCATTCACCTGGAAACGAAGCCGGCCGATCAACAGCGCACTCCCCCAGCCGGCGGCCGGGAACTGATGGATGTAACCGCCAAAATTCGCGGAACATCCTTGATGCCTTTGTCCATTTCACACAATCGGGATTCTTGAAAATATGGAATGAAAATTATTTTTCGAGTTTTCGCTGGATGCTCTTCACAGACGGTTTCTGCATGAGCTGTATAAATTTCGGATTATTCATAAGTGCGGCCACATCATTGGAATTGACGGCCTTCATGATCTCCGGGTCTTCCATGATTTTTTTAAAGTCCGGATCATTGCTGAGGACCTGGAGCATGTCCAACATCTCCTGGTCGGTCATCATCTGCTGCTGAAGGTTTGTGATTTCACTGCTTTGCCGGGATGAACCAGCCGCAGCCGATGAACCCCGCGGTCGGATGGCCCGGACCTTGGAATCTTCAATGGCCAGGTTTCCCATGGCAGCCGTCTTGATGGTATAAACACCATTGTTCAGGGCGATGATCTCCCCGGTGATGACGCTGCCGTCGCTCAGCTCGATTTCCTTGATCTCACCGGCAAAGGCTGTTGCTGCTATCACAGTGATGCAACAGAATAGAAAAAGGAATATTCGTTTCATGCTCACTTAATAGCGTAAATCATCTAAAATGGCAACGTAGGGGCGAAAAATTTTTCGCCCCTACGGATCCGTGCCCGCCTGGTTTCATTCCGATGCACATCTTTCTTTTTAATGATAAAATTGCTATTATGAACTTTCACAGTTAATTTCAATGATCCTTTGTTCAACAGGAGCCCCATGGAATTTTTATATCTTTCTCCTGAATTTCCTCCCAATTACGCCAATTTCATCATCCAGCTCGACCGGATGGGGGTCAATGTCTGGGCCATCGGCGAAGCGGATTTTTATGCCATGCCCAAGCACCTGCAATCCGCCCTCAAATGGTATATCCGGACCGATCTGAGTTCGCACCAGACCATCGCTCAGGTGGTGGACGAACTGATCAAAGCCAAACAAAATATGGGGATGCCGGGCCATTTTGATCTGGTGGAATCCCATAACGAGCAGTGGCTTTCCCTGGAAGCTTTCATCAATCAGAAATTGGACATTGAAGGCGTCCGGCCCGACCAACTCCCCCAATGGAAAAAAAAGTCGGTCATGAAACAGCATTTTCAGGCCTGCGGACTGAAAGTGGCCCGGGGCGGTCTTATTCCAAGCCCGGATTATGCCCTGCAACTGGCGGACGAGCTCGGCTACCCGTTGATACTCAAGCCGGATGAGGGCGTAGGCGCCGCCGGCATCCATAAGGTGGCAGACAAAGCCGCCCTGGAACAACTCCTGACCGGCCTCCAAGGCGATTTCGTTCTCGAAGAATTCATCCATGGACGCATCATCAGCTATGACGGACTCGTGGACTACGAAGGACGCGTGATTTTTGAAAACTCGCTGATTTACGGTGACGGTGTGCTGGAATACTTGTTGGGCAAGGACACTTTTTTCTATGTCAGCCGCAAGATCCCATGGCGCCTGGCCGAAATCGGGAAACGCCTCGTCAAGCATTTCAATATCCGCCGCAAATTTTTCCATTTTGAGTTTTTCGACCTGGAAGGCGAATACCTGCCCATTGAAATCAATTGCCGTCCCCCGGGCGGCGCCATTCTGGATATGATGAACTACAGCGTGGATGACGATCTTTATGCCGCCTATGCCCGCATGGTCATCGGCGAGGAAGTCAAAATCACACCGCAGAAGAAATATTTTTGCGCCTATATCGGACGTCGCAACCGCAATTATGCCCTGAACCATGAAGGCATCATGGCCCGTTGCGGCACCTGCCTGGTTGAACACGGCGAAAATCCGCCCATTTTCCGGCAGGCCATGAGCGATTACCGTTATATCATCCGCTCCCCTTCCGAAGACGAACTCTTAAAAATGACTCTAGATATGCGGCGGCTGGTAACTGCTTAGGGCGTATGGTCAAAATATTATTCAGCTCATTTACGCCGCCAAATCAGTTGGTTGTGGTGAAAAATAAGGCAAAAATCCGTCCGTTTCGGGTATTTTGCTGCGATAATAGTACTTTAGCAGACCGTTAACCCAACTTCCGCATCTCCCGACTTGATATCCAATAATTTCAACCTATGGTGATTTTTTTCCGTCACTATACACAGCCCTCTCCAGCCACTTCTTCCGGGGCTTGATGATAGTGTAGGGGACATTCAAGAGATCATAGAGTTGCTTGTGATGGGGTTCGGGCGTTGAGCATTCCCTGATATGTAGTTCCCGACCATCGGTGGTCGGCAGTACCGTGGTCGCTATTTGATGAGTGCCAAGGACTTCCCGTATTGTAGCCCACGAGGTGTGTACCTCCTTGTCCAGCAAGGTCTTCTCTATGGCTATCAAAAAGGTGGTAGGCCAGGATGCACAAAAAAATATGGGTCTCCACGCGTCGTTCAAGATGGTGAAAAATCGGCCGTTCCATCAGCGGGCTTTTCATGTCGCGAAACGCTTTTTCCGCTCGTGTCAGCAGGCTGTAAGTCCGCCAAGTCTCTTCCGCGCTGAGGTCCCGTCGATTGGTCTTGAGCAGATAAGAGCCGTCGAGGCACTCGGCCTTCGCCACCTTCTCCTCGTCCCGTTCCATGCTGAAGCTCTGCGTGGCGCTGTCATACTCAATGCGGTAATACCGTGCCACCCGGGGATAACGCTCCTTGATCCGGCCAATGGCCTCGCCGATCTTTGTCTCCTTCTTGAGCTTGCCGCTTGTAATACGTTTCTCCAGTTTTTCCAGATCCGCCGCCAGCTTCTTTTCCAGGGTCTGCCGGATGGCGCGATCTTTTTCCCGGCGACCGTCACTCAAGCACAAGACATAGTTTTCACAGTCCAGCCGGAGCATCTTCACCTGCACCGGGGTCTTGGCTCCCAGGGTGGTCCTAAACAGCTTTCGTGAGAAAATCGTTGCTGTCATAAAAAAAAAGTCAGCCAATGCTATCAGCGTAAAATTCCATGGCCCGTCGCCTTCCGTTCGGCAGCTTCGGTTTAAAAGACCAAACTACTTCTGTTATTTTTTTTATTTTATTTCAATATATTATATCGACAAATCCCAGAAACACAGACAGGCTCTACAACCGTTTGGACCCCTGTTTTAGCTACGCTGGCTATGGGTCTTTTTCGAAAAATCTTCGTAGAATCACAGAACACGTACATTTTCATATTGACATTCCCCAAAACCTTCTTTAATTATGACAAATCATGGACCGAGTTTCTCTAACCATCAAGTTTTAAAGGGAGGTGACGGTATGACCAAAGCGGAATTGATCGAAATGATGGCCAACGATGCCGGTATTTCCAAGACGGCGGCAGACGCAGCGTTGAAATCCTTCATCGACGGCGTCACAAAAGCTCTGAAGAAAAAAGACGGGAAAGTCACCCTGGTGGGGTTCGGCACTTTCTCAAAAAGCCGCCGCAATGCCCGCAAAGGCCGCAATCCTCAAACCGGCGAGGAAATCAAGATCAAGGCCACCAACGTGGTTAAATTCAAACCCGGCAAAAAATTAAAAGAAGCTATCTAACGGCTCTGGGCGGTTTGTTACGGAGCAATCCCAGAACAAACCGCCCTATCCCCGCCTTTTTTCAATCCCCATCAGGAAACCAGTAGTTCTTTCAGAAAACGCCCGGTGGCGCTTGTTTCCGATAAGGCTACCATTTCAGGAGTTCCTTCCGCAACGATGCGGCCGCCCTGTTTCCCTCCTTCCGGACCCAAGTCGATGATCCAGTCCGCGGATTTGATCACATCCAGATTATGTTCGATGACCACTACTGTATTACCGCTGTCCACCAGCCGCTGCAACACCGTGAGCAGCATTTTAATATCCGCAAAATGCAAACCGGTGGTGGGCTCGTCCAGGATATACAAGGTACGGCCGGTCTCGCGTTTGGCCAGTTCCCGGGCCAGCTTTATGCGCTGGGCTTCTCCACCGGACAAGGTGGTGGCCGACTGCCCCAGCTTTATATAGGACAGGCCGACTTGGATGAGTGTATCTAGAATGGCCTTGATCTTGGGATGGTTTTCGAAAATCTCGCCGGCCTGGGCCACGGACAGATCCAGGATATCGGCAATGGAATGTCCCTTATAAAGAATCTCCAGGGTGGCGGTATTGAAGCGCCTGCCCCGGCAGATTTCGCAGGGCACAAAAACATCCGCCAGAAAATGCATTTCCACCCGGATATAGCCGTCGCCCTGGCAGTGTTCGCAGCGCCCGCCCTTGACGTTGAAGGAAAAACGCCCTTTCTGGTATCCCCGGGCCCGGGCTTCGGGCAGCAGTGCAAAAAAGTCCCGGATATGATCGAATACTTTCGTATAGGTGGCGGGATTGCTGCGCGGGGTTCGGCCGATGGCCTTTTGGTCGATGTTGATCACTTTGTCGAGCTGATCAAGTCCGCGGACGGTCTCATGCCGCCCGACCGGCAATGTGCTGCCATGCAGATTGCGGGCAATGGCCGGGAACAGGATCTGGTTGATCAGGGTGGACTTGCCGGCGCCGGATACCCCCGTGACCAAAACCAGCATCCCCAGCGGAATGTTCACGGTGATGTTGTTTAAATTGTTCTCCGCAGCTTTCACAACGGTGATCCGCCGGCCGGCCTTGGGCTCTGTCCGCCGGCGTTCCTTGGGAGCATCGATGCTCAAACAGCCGCTCAGGTATTTGCCGGTCAAGGAGGCCGGATTCTTACATATCTCCCGGGGGGTGCCGGCTGCCACCACCTGCCCGCCCAGATGACCGGCCCCTGGTCCCAGATCCAGCACCCAGTCCGCCGAAGCAATGGTTTCGCGGTCATGCTCCACCACGATCAGGGTGTTGCCGATGTCCCGGAGATGGCAGAGGGTGTTGAGCAGGCGCAGGTTGTCCTTCTGGTGCAGGCCGATGGAAGGTTCGTCCAGAATGTACAAGACGCCGGTAAGTTCCGAGCCGATCTGGGAAGCCAGGCGAATGCGCTGGGACTCGCCGCCGGAAAGGGTGGGCCCCTTGCGCTCCAGGGAAAGATAATTCAGACCCACATTCACCAGAAAACCCAGCCGGCTGACGATTTCCTTGAGCAGTTCTTCGGCGATCAGCTTGCGATTGCCGGTCAGCTCCAGGGTGGAAAAAAAATCAAAGGCCTCCTGGATGGTCATGGCGGTTACATCGATGATGGAACGTTCCTCGATTTTCACATACAGCGCCGCCGGCTTCAGGCGCCGGCCGGAGCAGGCGGCGCAATCGTTTTCCGACATGAACTTGGCATAGTAGTTTTTGGCGTTTTCCGAGGTGGTCTGAAGATAGCGGCGCATCATGCTGTTCAGCACCCCCTCAAAACGTGTGGTCACCTCGCCTTTCATGCTGGCCGAATTCCAGTTGACGGTCATCTTGCGGCCCTTGGAACCGTATAAACACAGATCCCGCTGGCTCTTTGGCAGCTTTTCCCAGGGCAAATCCAGATCGATCTCAAAGGTGCGGGACATGGCCCGGAGCTGTTCCATGCCCCAACTGTTCTTACGTTCCTCCGCATAGGTAAAATAATTGCGCCAGGGCAGCACAGCACCTTCACGGATGGAAAGACTTTTATCTGGAACGATCTTGTCCTCGTCCATGGCCAGGACCGTGCCCAGGCCGTTGCAATCCGGGCACATGCCCTGGGGGGAGTTGAAGGAGAACAACTGGGGAGTCAGTTCCGGATAGGCGATGCCGCAGCAGGAGCGGGTCTCGCTCATGCGCAGATCTTCGCGATCCAGGACATGGATGATCAATTGCCCCCGGCCCAGCTTCAATGCCGCTTCCACCGAGTCGGTCAAACGCTGGTTAAAGGCCGGACCGGGTTTTAGGGTCAGCCGGTCCACCACCACTTCAATATTGTGCTTTTTGTGCTTGGAAAGGCTTTGCACATCGGTCAGGTCATGCACCACACCATCGATACGCACCCGCGCGTATCCATCCTGCCGCAGGCCGTCGAACAGCTCGCGGTGTTCGCCTTTGCGATTTTCAATGATGGGGGCCAAAACCAGAATCCGCGTGCCGGGCGGAATGGTCAGGATCTGCTCCACCATGCCGGCGGCATCCCCCCGGCCCACCTTTTTCCCGCATTGATGGCAGTACTGAATGCCCACCCGGGCAAACAACACCCGCAGATAATCGTAAATTTCCGTGATGGTGCCCACGGTGGAGCGGGGATTTTTGGAAGCGGATTTCTGCTCAATGGAAATGGTGGGGGACAGGCCCCTTATGGTATCATAGCGCGGTTTTTCCATCTGCCCGATGAATTGTCGGGCATAGGCCGAAAGCGACTCCACGTAGCGCCGCTGACCCTCGGCAAAAATCGTATCAAAAGCCAGGCTGGACTTGCCTGAGCCGGACACACCGGTGAAGACGATCAGCTTCTTCTTGGGCAATTCCACATGGATGTTTTTAAGATTATGCTCCCTGGCCCCCTTGACGATGATGTATTCCAGCTCACGGGTTTTTCCTGGACGCGGCCTGCCCTCATCGCGCCCTTTGGCTTTTTCTGAGTTTTTCACCGAACAATCCTTTGGCAAATGCATTCATCCATTCAGCCGGCTTCCGTCTTTACGGCTGAGCGCGAGTCTTGCTTTTGCATGGATCTCCATCGGATGTCAAAAGAAAAAGCAGCTCTCCATCATAGTTTGGGAAGATAGCGATCGATCTCGAATTTGCTCACATGGGTGCGGTAGCGGTCCCATTCGATTTTCTTGTTTTCAATGAATTTGGAATGCACATGGGGCCCCAATATCCTGCGCACCAACTCGCTTTTCTCCGTAAGCAGGATGGCGGCATACAGATTGTCCGGCAGGGCTTCAATGCCGCGACGTCTTCGTTCCGCCGGTTTCATCTCAAAGATGTCTTCCTCAATGGGCTCGCGCAGCTCGTATTGCTGCTCAATCCCTTCCATGCCGGCCCCCAGCATGACCGCATAGGCCAGATAGGGATTGCAGGCCGGATCAGGGGAACGGAATTCAATGCGCGTGGCTTTTTCCTTGCCCGGCTTATACATGGGCACCCGGATCATGGTGGAGCGATTACGCCTGGCCCAGGACACATACACCGGCGCCTCGTAGCCGGGGACAAGGCGTTTGTAGGAATTCACCCACTGGTTGGTGATGGCGGTGATTTCCGGCGCGTGTCGCATCAGGCCAGCGATGTAGTGCTTGGCCAGTTTGGATAAATGATAGGTGTCGCTGGTATCATGAAAGGCGTTGCGCTCCCCGCTGAAAAGGGATTGATGCACATGCATGCCGCTGCCGTTTTCGCTGCCGATGGGTTTGGGCATAAATGAGGCGAAACAACCGTTCTGCCTGGCGATCTCCTTGACGATGATCCGATAGGTCATGGTCTTGTCCGCCATACGCAGGCATTCGTCGTAGCGCAGGTCGATTTCGTGCTGGCTGGGGGCCACTTCATGATGGCTGTATTCCACCTGGATCCCCATGGACTGCAAGGCGAAAATGGTATCCCGCCTGAGGTTGCCGCCCATATCCATGGGCCTTGCATCAAAATAGCCGCCCTGATCCAGGATATCGGGCGTCGTGTCATCCTTGAAGTAAAAATATTCCAGTTCAGGACCGATGTAAAAGGTGTAGCCCTTGTCCGCCACCTTGCGCAGCAGCTTTTTCAATACATAGCGCGGATCACCCTCATAGGGCGAACCGTCCGGATTGAGAATGTCGCAAAACACCCGGGCAACGGGCTTGTCGTCGTTGCGCCAGGGAATCAGTTGAAAGGTGGTGGGATCGGGCTTGGCGATCATATCGCTTTCCTCGATACGGGCAAAACCCTCGATGGAGCTGCCGTCAAAGCCCATGCCTTCGGTCAACCCCTCTTCCAATTCAGAGGCGGTCACCGCAAAACTCTTTAAAAAGCCCAGGACATCCGCAAACCAGAATTGAATGAAGCTGATATTTTTTTCCTTGACCAAACGTTTCACATCTTCGGCGGTTCGGCAAATCATCGGACTTCCTCCTTTAAAAATAGCCAGTGCCATCCCAGCAATGGGTGCACAGTTTTTCTTTGGGCAAGCCGATGGCGGCCACCAGGTCTTCCATGCGCTGGTAGACCAGGGTGGTCAACTTTAATCGGCGGCGGATATGCTCGATCATGGCAAGGTTCTGTTCGCTTCCGGCTTGGGCGTATTCCACCAGGTTAAGATCTTCCCGGCCCTCAATGGCTTGAATGGCCTGGCGGCCGGCCAGATCCAGGGTGGATCGCGAGGTCGAAAAATTTAGGAATTCGCATGGAAAAATCAGGGTGGGACAGGCCGGTCGCATATGCACTTCCTTGGCGCCGTAGTCAAAAAGAATGTGAATATTGTCCTGCAATTGGGTACCGCGCACAATGGAGTCCTCGCAAAACAGTATTCGCCGGTTCTGGATCAGGGAACGCAGCGGGATCAATTTCATGCGCGCCACCAGATCCCGCACGGCCTGGCTCTGGGGCATAAAGCTGCGCGGCCAGGTGGGGGTGTATTTAACAAAGGCCCGGCGGTAGGGGAGCTTGCGTTCATTGGCATAGCCCAGGGCATGCCCGATGCCGGAATCGGGAATGCCGGAAACAAAGTCCACCGCCACCGTGTCACGGACGGCCAAAGCCCGGCCGCAGCTATAGCGCACTTCTTCCACATTGATATTTTCGTATATAGAAGCCGGATAACCATAGTACACCCACAGAAAGGAGCAGATCTGCATCTTTTCGCCCGGGGCTTTTATTTGCTCATGCCCTTCCGGCGTGATCAAAACCACTTCCCCCGGACCTAGAAAATGATCGATCTCAAAACCGATGTTGGGAAAAGCGCAGGTTTCAGAGGAGACGGCATACCCATCCGTCTTTTTACCGATGATAAGGGGCGTCCGGCCCAGTTTATCCCGGGCTGCGTAAAGCCCCTTTTCCGTCATCAGCAGCATGGAGCAAGAGCCTTGAATAGAGGCCTGGGCCCGGGCAATGCCGCTCTCAAAGGAATTTTCCTGACAAATGATGTTGGCCGTAAGCTCGGTGGGATTGATCCCCTGGCGGCTCATCTCGGAAAAATGACGCCTGTTTTCAAAAGCGGCCCTGGCCAGGGCATCTATATTGTGGATCTTGCCCACGGTAACCAAGGCAAAGGTCCCCAGATGGGAACTGATCACCAGGGGCTGGGCATCCGTGTCGCTGATCACCCCGATACCGCAATTCCCCTTGAACTTGGGCAGATCTCCCTGGAATTTGGTCCGGAAATAATCGCTCTCGATATTGTGGATGGCCCTTTCAAACCCATTGGGTCCCTTGACGCTCATGCCCCCCCGCCGGGTCCCCAAATGGGAAAGATAATCCGTCCCGTAAAACAAGTCATTAATGCAATCCGTCTTCAGTGTGCAACCGAATATTCCACCCATGCCTACTCCTTGTTACTTGCATGCATTTGCATGATAATCTTGCAATGAACGCACATCCGTATCCTGCTTGCGACGTGCGGCAATGCCCCGGGCGGCGGCCACGGCCGCAGCCGCCGTGGTGATATAGGGACTTTTAAAACGGATGGCGGTCTTGCGGATGTAGGAGTCATCCTCCTTGCTGGCCTTGCCGCTGGGGGTATTGATGATCAACTGGATGTCGCCGTTTTTGATGGCATCCACTATATCCGGCCGACCGTGGCCGATTTTACGGATGGCTTCGGTCTGAATGCCGTGCTGGGACAGGAAATCCCGGGTGCCGGCAGTTGCAAACAGTTTGAAGCCCAGATCCCGGAACAACCTGGCCGGCTCGATGATGCTGGGTTTGTCCATATCGGCAATGGTGATCAAAACACCACCCTCCAGGGGAAGTGAAGCCTGGGTGGCTTCCTGGGCCTTGAAAAACGCCAGGCCGAATGAATCCGCCAGACCCAGAACTTCACCGGTGGAGCGCATTTCCGGTCCCAACACCGGATCCACTTCCGGAAACATATTAAAAGGGAAGACCGATTCTTTGACCCCGAAGTAATTGGGGCTTGTTGCCGGCAGGGTGATGTCGGCCATGGATTTTCCCAGGATGACCTGGGTGGCCAGGCGGGCCATGGGTATATTGCATACCTTGGAAACCAGGGGCACGGTCCGCGAAGCGCGCGGGTTGGCCTCCAGAATATAAACCGTATCATTGGCAATGGCATACTGAATGTTCATCAACCCTTTGACATTGAGCTCGATGGCGATCTTGCGGGTATATTCGCGGATGGTTTCAATGTGCTTCTGGGGGATGCTGATGGGCGGGATGACACAAGCCGAATCCCCGGAATGCACCCCGGCCAGTTCAATGTGCTCCATCACCGCCGGCACCATGGCGTCCTTGCCGTCGGCAATGGCGTCGGCCTCGGCTTCCACGGCATTTTCCAGAAATTTGTCGATCAGAATGGGGCGTTCCGGCGATACTTCCACGGCCGCCGCCATGTAATACTTCAACATCTCCTCATCCCGCACCACTTCCATGGCCCGCCCGCCCAAAACAAAGGAGGGTCGCACCATCAGGGGATAACCGATTTCCCGGGCGATCTCAATGGCTTCCGCCGTGTTTCGCGCCATACCCGAGTCCGGCTGAGGAATCCCGAGCTTGCGGATGATCTTCCGGAACCGATCCCGGTCTTCCGCAAGGTCGATGGTCTGGGGGGATGTACCGATGATATTCACACCGGCTTCAGCCAGATCCGCCGCCAGATTCAAAGGCGTTTGGCCCCCGAATTGCACGATGACCCCTTCCGGTTTTTCCTTTTCATATATGCTGAGCACATCCTCCACGGTCAAGGGTTCAAAATACAGCTTGTCCGAAGTATCGTAGTCCGTGGACACGGTCTCCGGATTGCAATTGATCATGATGGACTCATAGCCGGCATCCCGAATGGCAAAGGCCGCATGCACACAGCAGTAGTCGAATTCAATGCCCTGACCGATGCGATTAGGGCCGCCGCCCAGTACCATGATCTTTTTGCGATCGCTCACCGGCACCTTATCGGCGGCGCAGTAAGTGGAAAAATAGTAGGCCGCGTTTTCCACACCGCTGACCGGCACGGGTTCCCAACCTTGCTTGATTCCCAGGGCCAGGCGTTTCTCGCGGATCTCCTTTTCCGTGATGCCCAACAATTGGGCCAGATAGCGGTCCGCAAAGCCGTTCTTTTTGGCCTGGGCCAGCAGGTCATCCGGCGGCAGGCTGCCTTTATAACGCAATATCTTCTCTTCCAGGTCCACGAGTTCCCGCATCTGTTCGATGAACCAGGGTTTGATATGGGTCATCTGGTATAAAACATCAGTATCTGCACCCTTGCGCAAAGCTTCATACATGATGAACTGGCGCTCGCTGGTAGCCTTGCCCAGCATGGCCAACAGTTGATTCAGGGATTTGGTGTTGAAATCCTTTGCAAAGCCCAGCCCGTAACGCCCGATTTCCAGGGAACGGATGGCTTTCTGAAGGGCCTCTTTGTAATTCTTGCCGATGCTCATCACCTCGCCCACGGCGCGCATCTGGGTGCCGAGGACATCCTCCACCCCTTTGAATTTTTCAAAAGCCCAACGGGCAAATTTCACCACCACATAATCCCCGGAAGGCGTATATTTTTCAAGGGTCCCATCCCGCCAGTAAGGAATCTCATCCATATGCAAACCGCCGGCCAGGTAGGAAGACACCAGGGCAATGGGGAAACCGGTGGCTTTGGAAGCCAGGGCCGAAGACCGCGAAGTGCGCGGGTTGATCTCGATGACCACCACCCGGCCGGTTTTGGGATCATGGGCAAACTGAACATTGGTGCCGCCGATCACCTCAATGGCCTCCACAATGGCATAGGCATAGCGCTGGAGGCGGTCTTGCAGTTCCTTGCTGATGGTGAGCATGGGCGCCGTGCAATAGGAGTCCCCGGTGTGAACCCCCATGGCATCCACATTTTCGATAAAGCATACGGTGATGATCTGGTTCTTGGCATCCCGGACCACTTCCAATTCAAGTTCTTCCCAGCCCAGAACCGACTCCTCGATGAGCACTTGATGAACGAGACTGGCCGCCAGCCCCCGGGCGGCGATGATGCGCAGGTCCTCCACATTGTAAACCAGCCCGCCGCCGGTGCCGCCCATGGTATAGGCCGGCCGGATGACCACAGGATAGCCGAGGCTTTCCGCCACCTTTTCCGCATCCTCAATGGTATTGACGGTCTGGCTGCGGGGCATTTCGATTCCCAGCCGTGCCATGGTGTTTTTAAAGGCGGTACGGTCTTCGCCGCGCTCAATGGCGTCGATGTTCACACCGATCACCTGCACCCCATATTGGGCCAGCACGCCGGTCCTGGCCAGCTCTGAGGAGAGATTCAGCCCGGTTTGCCCCCCTAGGTTCGGCAGCAATGCATCCGGGCGCTCCACGGCGATGATCTTGGTCAAAACCTCTATGTTAAGTGGCTCAATATAGGTCTTGTCCGCCATGCCCGGATCAGTCATGATGGTGGCCGGGTTGGAATTAACCAGAACTATCTCATATCCGAGACTCCGCAAGGCCTTGCAGGCCTGGGTGCCGGAATAATCAAATTCACAGGCCTGACCGATGATGATGGGTCCGGAGCCGATGATCAGTACTTTCTTAATATCGTTGCGTTTGGGCATTATAGCTCTCCTTGCTGAATCCGATAAAAGTATGGGAACAAATCGGTCAGTAAAAATTGAGTAACAATAATTTTTTTTGAAAAACTTTATCCCAATACTGCGAACCTGACTGAAAATCAAGGTAAAATAAGCTATGCGCAAGTCCGGCAGGTTTGATTTCTTGGCGTTTGAGTCAAGAGCGCACAGGGAAAGGGTAAGGACTTCAATTGCTGATGATGTTGAACGCGCTGCTGGAAACTCCGCCCCAGTCGGATGAATGGGTTTCCCGGAGATAGACGTTATGATAGGTCTCGCGCAAAACCAAGGTCGCATCAGAGCCGGCAACAACGGTGCCCTCATATATTGCGCCGAATGCTTTAACGATGGCCTCAGCCGGTTCTGCATCGGCCCAGGCGCGGATTCCTTCCATCTCCGCCTTTACAGCCGTCATTTCCGCATCCAGGGTGCGCCTGGTGGCTTGAATGGCCGCTGTTTTTGCCTGGATTTCTTCCTGCTCCTTGAAAAGCCCACTGATGGTTTCATCGGTTGCGGCAATTTTTTGATCGAATTCCTGTATCCGGCCCTCAGCATGATCCAATTTGCGGCCGGCCTTTTTCTTGGCAAATCTGTCCAGAGTTAATTCCAGGGCTTGTTTTTCTTTAATGGTGCGCTCTTGTACATGGGCCATCTCCGCCACCATGTTCTGGAGGGTGGCCAACTGCTCGGCCAAGGCCTGCTCCGCTTCCCCCAGTTTAATGCTGATTTTTTCCTTTTCCGCCAGCAGTTGCTGCCAATTTTTGATTTCTCCATCCAGATGCTCTTCCACGCCGACTTTCAGCCGGCTGGCCTTGGCAATACCATTCCCGATATTGTAGGAATAAACTCCCTTTTTCGCGGTAATGGAGGAGGTCAGAATGAAACCCACCTTTACCTGGCAAATACCGCTGGTAAAAACCTCGCTGTCCATGATCTCTTTTTTAACGAAAACATTGCCGTATGCCCGCAGGCTGGAGTTTTTAATGAATGTTGCGGTTATATTGCCCCGGCAATCCATCACGGCATCTATAATTCCAGCCGCAACCGTCACATCACCCTTGGCTTGAATGATACCGCCGGCGATTTCCGCGGCGCTTAAATTAATGCAGTTGATCTTGAAGCCGGCCTGAACCGTTCCCGTTACTTCCACGTTTCCATCAAAAATGATATGTCCGGTTTTAAAATCCACGTCTCCGGGAATCACCAGGTTTTTATATACGTCGATTTGGCCGCCTTGGGTTAATAAAGGTTTGCCGTCGATTTTGGAAATAACGGTTGATCCATCCGGACTGATTTCAGCGCCGCTGCCGCATCGCAATATCAGATCCCGGACCGGTTCCACGGGAAGGGTGTTGCCGAAAACATCCCGGCCCTCCTGCCCTTCCACTGCCAGCGTTTTTTGGGCCAACAACTCGCCGGTTTTGACCTGGGGTATTTTGCCCCTGTCCTTGAAATCCATCTGGCCGTCTGCATCAACCCGGCCGGCACGCAGATAATCCGTATCAAAAAAATAGCGGATTTCGGCATTTGTTCCCGGCTGGGCTGGCCGGCCCTGGGCAATGACGAAATCTGTCTTCTTTTCGCCTGTCTGGAGCCATTCAGTGATACCTTCATCTGGAACCACACCATAATGTACGCCTCTTTCAGACAGGAGTAGCTTGATTTTTTCCAGGGCAAGATCTTTTGGATCAGAGGGAAGGCGCAATCTGGCCGTCAATTTATCTTCTGAGATAATAAGACCCAGCTCCTGGTCGGCTGCTTCAGCAATTTCCGGCGCAATAGATGTCTCGTTTGCAGCCAGGCGGCCCTGCATCACCCAAATTGCGTCACGCTGGCTGACTGCCAATAAGCGTTTTTCAACCAGGATATCGCCGATAGATAAAATGATGTTGGCTGTTTTAAATGCATCAGCTTGTTGGGTCAGGGCCGCGTTTACGGCTTCCAGTCGCACCCATTGTTTTTGAACAGCAATTTGCCCGAACAGTTTATCCTGTCTTCTGGTTTCCAAAAAGGTCTTGACCTTGTGCAATACCGCCATTTTTGGGGGTGAAATCAAATCAAGGCGCGCCAACACCTCTTCCAGGCTGGTCTTCAGCCCTTTCTGCGCATCATTTTTTTGGAGTTGCAGCGCTTTTTTAAGTTGTTCTTCATTGATGAATTTGTAGGTCACCGCCAGTTTTCCCACCAGCGGATAGGCGGCCTCTTGTCCCTTTAAATCCACAACAAACCGGTTCCCGCATTTCCGGCAAAAAATTTTCTCACCGTCGGTTATATTTTCAGCAGGTTGCGAAATTTGACAAAAAGGGCATTGAATTTGATGGGATTGATCTTGCGCCATATGTCGAATCAAGGGATTGTAAAGCCCAAATTTTGCATTTTTTGAACGACCCGGTCTTTATCAAAAGGCTTTACTATATAATTATTGCAGCCGGCTTTCATGCTTTCCACAACCGTGTCTTTATCCGTATGGGAAGTGACCATCATGATTTTAACCTGTTTTGATTTGGGAATTTCTTTTTCCTGCTCCATGGTGCGGATCTGTTTCAGCACTTGGATTCCATCCATGTCCGGCATGGCGATATCCAGGGAAATCATGTCAAAGGGAATTCCCATCTCCCAGGCCTTTGAAAAGGAAGCAAGCGCATCTTTCCCGTTCTCAACCGCCTCGCAATCACCCAGTGAAGCCATAATCTTCATCATTTTTTGGCGACTGACGAGCTCATCATCCACCACGAGTATTTTCATATCACCCCCTTGTCAAGCAATCCTACTCATACTCCCCCATGAACTCCTGCAAGGACTTCCGCAGCCATCCAATGGAATCCTGGTTGGTTAAAATCATGAGGAAACCATTTATATCCTTTTCTTTGAATTTGAATATGGTTTTCATCACAATGGCCGGCTGGCTGGGATCAAAATGATCCACCAGAAATGTATACTCCGAACTCCCGCCCTTGATCACCCGCGGCGGTGAATAGGTCACAAAAGTGTTGAGCAGCTCGGACATTTTCCCCACACAAGCACCGATCAAAATATTGCCGATTTCTGTCAGCACTTCCGACTCGACGATTTCCTTCTGCTTACGATGCTCTTCGGAACTGTGCTCTTCCAAAAAAGTGATCAACTCATTACTGGCGCCGGAAGGAAAAACCAGAAATCCTGACCCGCTGAACTCACCCCAAAACTTCTGGTCCACAATATTGGTGTTGCTCGAAGCATCAATGGTTTCCCGCAGATAATCCGGCAGTGAGCCGATATTGATGACCTGAATATTGGGAATGCTTAAAACCACATATATGTCGATAATGCCCGCAAGGTCTGCCGTGGCATTGCCAAAGGCGATATTCATTACTTCCTGCAAAATATCTTTTTCATCATCAGAAAAAACAACCTGCATCTCTGAACTCATTTTTTGCTCCTGATTGTAGTTGATGAATTCCATTGAATATCTATGCGTTATTGTAAATGAATGCGGAACGGGTGTCAACGGTAAAGCCGGCCGGGGATTTGCCAATCCCCCTGGTTGACAGGAGGAAAAAGCCTGATATAGTTTGTGGCATGGATCAATCAAAATGGTTTTTTCATCCCATCTTCGTCTTGGTGCTCTCCATCATTGCCCTGGGCTTGTCGCTCTTCCTATATATTTATTGGTACGTTGAAATCAGTACCGGGCTGAACTCCCTGATTAACAGATTCGATCTGCGGTCGGACCAGGTGCTGGCTTCCCAGACCTGGGTGGTGATCATGGTCTTATCGATTCTTGTCGGAATTATTCTGATGGGAATTTTTATTATCTTTGTCTACAATCAGAAGACATTTCAGCTCTACCGCCTTCAAAATAATTTTATCAACAATTTCACCCATGAATTGAAAACCCCGGTGACTTCTTTGAAACTTTATTTGGAAACCTTTCTGAAACATGATCTTTCACGAAAGGACCAGGTCACCTATATCGGTTATATGCTTGCCGATGTGAATCGCCTGACGGAGAATATCAACAGCATCCTGAGCCTTGCCAAGATTGAAAGCAAAGGCTTTGACGAGGAATTTGCACGCTCGGAACTTGTACAGACTGTTGAACAATTCTGTCATAGCAATCGCCATCTGTTCAAAGACTGTCAAATTACGATTACCAATCTCACCGGCCGCCCGATTTTTTATGATATCGACCGCATGCTTTTTGAAATATTGCTGATGAATCTCCTGACCAATGCCGTAAAATACAACCAGGCAGAACAACCTCAAATCTGGATTGCATTTGAGGTCCAATCCTCCAAGCTGCTCATTCGCTTTTCCGACAACGGACTTGGTCTTAGAAAATCCGATCTGAAAAAAATTTTCCGGAAATTCTACCAGGTCGGAAAGTCGGACAACATGTCCGCCATGGGTGGTGGTCTTGGACTCTATATTGCCCAACAGATCGCCAAACGCCACAATGGGAAAATAACAGCCCAGAGTGCCGGTCTGGGCCAAGGTTCTGTTTTTACCCTGGCCCTGCCGGGGCGATAATAAAAAGCATTCATGCGAGGGAAAAATATGACACAAAATGAAAAAAAACGCATTCTGGTGATTGAGGATGAGCCCCATATTGCCGAGGGTCTGAAATTGAATCTGTCCCTGCAAGGCTATGAGGTTCACATTTCCGGCAGCGGCACAGCCGGTTTGCAGGAATGGAAGAGCTGGCAGCCGGATCTCATTGTTTTGGATATCATGTTGCCGGGGATCGATGGATTTTCTGTGCTTCAAAATATCCGCCTGGAAGATGACCGCATTCCGATTCTCATTGTATCCGCCAAAACAGCCACACAGGACAAAATCAAAGGGCTTTCCTACGGCGTGGATGATTATCTGACAAAGCCGTTTGATCTTGAAGAATTTCTATTGCGGATTGAACGCCTGCTGGCCAGGGCCTTTCGGACAACCGAGACCCTGAATGGCGGGGAGGATCACCACCAATTGAGCGGTGTCTACACTTTCGGAAACAATCGGATCGACTTTAAGACCGCAACCGCCCAATGCCAGGTAGGAAAAATCAATCTCACCGAGCAGGAAATCAAATTGTTGAAGCTGTTCATTTCCAATAAGGGTAAACTACTATCCCGCAAAAAAATCCTGGAAATCGGCTGGGGCTATGCCGGGGGTAGTTCCACCCGAACTGTGGACAACTTCATTGTAAGATTCAGAAAATATTTTGAAGAAAAACCTAAAAAACCGGTCCACTTTAAAAGCGTGCGCTCAATGGGATATATCTTTGAGCCAGAATAACATGATGAGAATAAGCAAGGATTCAATCCATGAATGCATAGCCCAACAAAAATCGCCAGAAATCAGCCGCATTGCCGGCAACAAAATCCACTCCCGTCCTCTTCGCTAAATCCGGATCGGCTGAAAAAACCGGTCCTCCGGCCACAATTTGAGTATACTTGGGTTTGGTTCGACTGATATGGGATAACTGCTCTTCCGTATCAAACTGCAGCACGGTCAATCCGAGCAGATTCGGCTTTTGCGTCTGGCAAGCCGCCACTATGGTTTCAACATCTTGTAATAGCCCCAATGAGATAACTTTTACACCAGCGGCATCGGCAAAATGTTGAATCAGTTGGATACCATGCCCCCAGCCATCATCCAGGGTGGCGGTTATCAGAAGCGGCGGCTTTTCCCAAAGGGCGGCTTTGCCATAAAAGGCCTTCCATTCCAAAATATCATCCGCCGCCGCCGCCAGGGCAGATCGGGTTGGTTTGATCGAATCCCATTGCGCAAGATAGGCATTAATCTTTCTTCGCAGTTCCTCGTTTGCCCCCATTTGACCTATTTTTTGGTTTTTGGTTGGGCCGAAGTTTTGCCGCCGCTTTTATAATCATTCTCCTGGGAACCCAGGCCTTCGACTTCAATGGTGTCGGCGCTCTCCACCACCTTTTCACCTATGACCGCAGAGGCGTCCTTAACGTCCAATTTCAACTTCACATAGGCGTCCCCGTTTTCATCCCAGCCATAATCGGTCAATTCCGCTAAATAAAGAGTGGCGATTACTTTGGTTTTAACCTCATCCGACTTGAGCATGAAATTTTCCACTGTGGTTTTGCTTTCCAGGGTGAAACCGACAACTCTTTTGATCAATTGTTTGTAGGCATCCAGTTCCGCGGCGCGGAGAGCCCGGATAGGACCGGCCATGGCCGGCGTGGAGGTGGCAAATCCAACGCGCTTGAATACTTTATTGCCCAGGCTCATGGGCTTTCCGTCGATATTGGTGATGTTCTCCAGTTGGACCGAGGCGGTCACCTTGGCAATATCCTTTTGGGCGTCGTAGGTCTTTTCCTCATACTTGATACCTTTAATCGTCGCCGCGGTTTTTGATTCGGTTGATCCTTCAAAGGTGGTTGGAATCATGTCCACCACTTCTTCCTTGGCCCGCAGTTTAAGCCCATGGACGGATTCCACAATGGCGCGTTCAGCCACAACCTCGGCGGCCTTGATGGACATAATCCGTTTATTGCCGGCCCATCCTTGGGGTGCTGTGATGGCTAATCCCACGACGATTAGAATGACATGCTTAATCACTGTTCGGTTCATTTTCAGTTGTCTCTCCTTCCACCTTATTTAGATTCCCCTGCTTTCCCAAATCAATGGGCTTGTCAACCACCGGAGTCGCCGGCAGATGCTTTTTCTTATCCAACGGCGCCATTTTGGTTTTTTTGGGTGAAACCCGGTGCTCAATCACATCAATTTTTGGTTTTCCATCCTGTTGGATGACCTTGGCTTTTAAATCGATTGTTCCGTTTTGAGGAATATCCGGGAGCTGCTGAACAGCTTGTTTATTGAGTTCATCCAGTTCCTTTATTTCCTTCTCCACCATCTCCCTGTTGCCGCCATAAGCGCTGGAAGCGGGTATGGCCATACAGAAGCAGAGGATAATTAAGCTTGTCAGACGCATAAATCCTATTGCCCTCCCAATGCTTTACCATTCATCATCGGACATCATCCGGCCGCCCGTAGATGTGCCGGCGCCTGTACCGGTCTTGATTTCTTGGCGTTCTTCACGCGGAGGGGGCGGCGGGGCTTCGGCTTTTTGGGTTTTCTGTCGCTTTTCTTTGGGTGGTTCCTTGGGCGCTTCGGCTACCGCCTTCTGGGGTGGAGGTTGGGCCGGCGCAGCCTCTGCCACGGTTTGGGCCGCCGGCTGAGCAGCTTGCTGCGACACCGGTCTAGAAGTCGGCGGCGCAACACCGCCGCCGCCCGCTTGCTCATAGGCCTTATTCAAAGCGAGACGTCGCTCCAGACTTTGATCTGTAATGGGAACGGCCAAATAAACAGCCACAAAGGTATCCTTATCCAACGCCTGGTTGGCTGGATTAAAATCCGGTTTAATTTTCTGAATAGCCGCTATGGTTTTCTGATCCAGTATCCCATTGATGGTGACATCATATCCTTGTATAAACAGAAGTTCCTGGATTTTAATAACCCGATCCGACTCCGCCAAATCATAATAATATCTTTTCAGTTGATCCATCACCACTTGATCGGGCTCAGCATTGGGCAACAAGGTCCAATATGGCAACATTAGATATTTGCCGATAATTTGGATCATACTGAGTTGCACCAGCATCCGCACCGCGGCATGCCTGCCCTGAACTTTCTTGATGGAGCCCTTTAAACCGAAGGTCGGCCCAAAAAGGGTAATCCCAAGTTCCTGCTCGCTGACAGCTTTATGAACCTTGATGGTATTCACTGTCTGCATGTGGGCAATGCCGGACATGGTTTTAAAGTCGATCATATTAAAATCAAGGGTGATGCTGGCCAGACCGAATTTTTCAGCGGCTCCGTAATCAATGGCTGTGGTGGTGGAGGGTACCCAGCTTGGTGCGCCGGTCCAGTCCACTTGGGCGCCGGCATCCACATTGCTGCCGCGGGTCTCCAGACCGCGGTCAAATTCCGTAATACCCCCGGAAATAACCACATCCGGAATCAGCTTGTCGTCAAAGCTTGAATAGCCGGTAACCATCTGATTCTGGATAAAAGAAGGGTTGTATGGAATATAGGTTATCCGTCCGCCGATGGCATTCAGGGTACTTTGGAGGATTTCGGTTACGTCCCGGGGAATTTCACCGCCTGACGCACCGGCAGTGCCTGTATTGTCGGCGATTTCCTTGCTCTGAAGCTTCAGATATTGGGAGCCGTAAATTTCAGACATGCTTCCCAAAGCAGTCAGGGCATCTGTGAATGAAGTAACTTTTTTCTCCGGTGGTTCTTCCTTCAACGCCACATCCACATTTCTGGGATCTATATTGGCGCACGAGGACAAAAACAATAGTGAAGCAAGAATCAGCGGGTAAAACAAAATCTTCCCCCCAAACCGGTTGTTGTGATGCGCACGAGATTTCATTTTAATCCTTCTTTTCCAAGAGAAAGAATTACATTATCGCCGATCCAATATCGGTATTACTCAACCACCTGGGTTTTATCGCCTTTGGATTCATCGATGATGATGATATCACCCCTAACATTTGAGCCGGCGCCCATGACCACGCTGTTCATGGCCCCACCTTGCATTTTGGCACTGTCGGCACCACCTTTGGAGCCTTTCTCAGCCTGCTTTTGAGCCATTTTGGCCTGCATTTTAGCCTTCAGCTTGATGAAATTGATGTTCTTTTCAGGTTTGCCCATTTCATCATATGCAGTAACTTTGTCATCAATCTCAATATCATCATCCAAATCGCCGCAAAAACCGGTCCCTGTTCCAAAACCGATAATAACTACAATAAATATGGTTAAAATTATTTTTCTCATAGGACACCCCCCTGTTCTCCGGATCACGATCGTTTCTTGTTGTAAATCCTGCTATAAATTTATCATATTTATTGGTTCTAGAGCAACATTTTGCTGATCATCATTGCAGCCACGCCTCTTTATGGCCTTCTTCATCCGGGTAACAGGATTTCCTGCATGGGTTGTGATAGTCTAATTTTTTTTCAACCAACGTCTTTTGCTCCGCTGGGAGGATTCGAGGGCACCAAGCGCCCTCGAATCCTTTTTTACGAATTACACCAACCTACCAAATTTATTCCGCAGTAACAGAACCCATGCTGGCTTCGCTGCCTTTGCCCAGGGCGATGTTGGCGGACTTGTCAACTTTAGCATCGTTCACGATGGTGCCGGAAACCTTGGAATCTTTCAAGGTCACGGAGCCCATATTGGCGGTTGAGCCTTTCCCCAGGGCGATGTTGGCCGACTTGTCAACTTTGGCCTTGTTGACCACTTTGCCGGAAACATCCGAGCCTTTCATGGTCACGGAGCCCATATTGGCGGTGGAGTCTTTGCCCAGGGCGATGTTGGCGGATTTGTCGATCTTGGCATCGTTCACCACCGTGCCGGACACCTTGGAATCATCCATGGTCACCGAAGCCATATTGGCCTTGGAGCCTTTGCCCAGGGCAATGTTGGCAGACTTGTCAACCTTGGCCTTGTTCACTACTTTGCCGGACACTTCCGACTCTTTCATGGTCACAGAGCCCATGTTGGCGGTGGAGTCTTTGCCCAGGGCGATGTTGGCGGACTTGTCAACTTTGGCATCGTTCACCACCGTGCCGGACACCTTGGAATCCTGCATGGTGACAGAACCCATATTGGCTTTGGAGCCTTTGCCCAGGGCAATGTTGGCGGACTTGTCGATCTTGGCCTTGTTCACCACCTTGCCGGAAACTTCGGAATCTTTCATGGCCACGGAACCCATATTGGCTTCACTGCCTTTGCCCAGGGCGATGTTGGCGGACTTGTCAACTTTGGCATCGTTCACCACCGTGCCGGACACCTTGGAATCCTTCATGCCCACGCTGCCCATACGGGCGGTGGAATCCTTGCCCAGGGCAATGTTGGCGGACTTGTCGATCTTGGCCTTGTTAACTACCTTTCCAGAGACTTCCGTCTCGGCAAATGCCATGGTTGCTCCCAAAACCAAAATTCCGGTTGCTACAGCAATAATCTTTTTCATAGCTTTTTCCTCCTCGATTTGTTGTTGTTGATGAAATTCCAACCGACTACCTAAAACAGCATGTTCCACATTCTTCATTCTTACCAATCTGGCGGGAAAATACCCTTTATTTTTTTTACCGGCAATGAAATCAGCCACCCGTAAGATATGAAATCCACCACAAAGAAAAAAGCAACTAGGATATGCAGCATCATTACTTTACCTTTCCCATCCAGCATGCAGACAAAATAACCATTAATCCTGTAGAACGCAATGAAATGAGCCATAACCGGAAGATGAAACCCTTCACAGTATGGAAAGCATTCGACAGGAGAATCGGATATTCATTATTACAGGCACGGACAAGATCGAAAAAAGGAATATCATATTGAATTCGATAGTATATCCTGGTCCACAGTTCATCGGTGCTGAAAAGAAATGCTGAATCATACATCCATTCCCCTCATTATTCAAGTAATATCATTGCATGATTTTAATGAATATTAAGAGATGAATTGATTTTTACCTGGAAAATTGATACCGTTCGCGTTGCTGATGCCCATTGAGGCTATTAACCTCCAAAAACGGCAACTATTTTTCCGCCGATTCAATCGGGAACTTCAATGGGATTCCCGAGAATGCTGAATGATCATAAGTACACAGGATATCATGGACGAACAAATTGCAAATGGTAGTGACAATTTTCTTTTCGCTGCGGAGCAAGCAGAAATTCCTACTCTGCACGTATCCAATAACCCTTGGAAAATTATTATCGCAGACGATGAAAAAGAGATTCACCAGATTACCCAGATGGTGTTGAATGATTACGTCTTTGACAAACGCAATATTCAGTTTTTCAGCGCTTATACCGGCGAAGAAACCAAACGCTTGATCGAGGAAAATCCGGATACCGCTATTATTTTGCTGGACGTCGTCATGGAAACAGACTCTTCCGGATTGGAGGTCGCCCAATACATTCGGCAAACATTGAAAAACAGCTTTGTCCGCATTATTCTGCGCACCGGCCAGCCCGGCAAGGCACCTGAAAAAAAGATTATAATGGAGTATGATATCAATGAGTATAAAGAAAAAACCGAATTGACCACCCAAAAGCTGTTCACTACTATAACATCTTCCCTACGTTCCTATAAGGACTTGATCACCATCGACAGGACCCGACAGGTTTTGGAACTGGTTATCAAATCATCGGAACGGATTTTCGAAAATCAGTCTCTGAAACGTTTTACAACCGGCTTGCTGAATCGGATTTTGTCCATCCTCAGACTGGATCAAAACGCCATGTACATTCAGGCTTCCGGATTTGCTGCGTCTTATGAACAGAATGATTTTCGTGTCATCGCCGCCACCGGCCGTTTTGAGAGTTTCATTGATCAAGACGTTCGCGATGTTGTCCCGAAAGAAATCCAGCAATACCTCCGGTCGGCCCTTGAGAAAAAGGAAGGCATCTTTATCGATGATGCCTACATCGGCTATTTCAGCACTGAAACCGGATCGACCAATTTGATTTATTTGAACGGCTGTAGAAACCTGACTGCGTTGGAAAAGGATCTGATCCGAATTTTTTCGTCCAATATTTCGATTGCCTTTGACAATCTATATTTATCCCAAGAAATCGTCGACACCCAAAAAGAAGTCATCTTCACCCTGGGGGAACTGGTGGATACCCGTTCCAAAGGCATGGCCAACCATGTGCGTCGTGTTGCTGAATTTTCCCGCCTCCTGGCCTTGAAAGCCGGCTTACGGGAAGAAGAGGCGGAATTGCTGAAACTGGCCTCACCCATGCATGATGTCGGTAAAATCGGTATTCCTGATTCTATTCTGAACAAACCCGGTGCATTGTCCGATGATGAATATTGCTATATCAAATCACACAGCCAAATCGGTTTTGAAATCCTGAAAAATTCAAAGCGTGAAATATTAAAGGCCGCCACCATTGTCGCCCAACAGCATCATGAACGCTGGGATGGCAGCGGCTACCCCCAGGGGTTGAAAGGCGAACAAATCCACATTTTTGGAAGGATAACCGGCCTTGCCGATGTTTTTGATGCCTTGACCCATAATCGCATCTACAAAAAAGCCTGGCCGATTCAGTTTGTAATCGATTATTTCAAGGACAATCGCGGCAAATATTTCGATCCACGCCTGGTAGACCTCTTCATCCAACACATTGACGAGTTCCTGGAAATCAATAAACGTTTTCCGGAAAAAGAGGGCTAGCCCCTTACAAACGGGAAAGCAGAATTGTTGCAAGTTCTTTGAGGTTATTTGAAAAAAAATGATCCGCGCCGGGAATAATCTCCAGACAAACTTGCTTTTCTCTGCCGATAAGCCAATTTCGAATATTTTCAACCGGGGCGATTTCATCTTCTTGGCCGCTGATAATAAGTTTCAAACTTGAATCCGGCGCCACCTGGCTGAAATCAAGGAAACCCATGGGCGGGGAAACCATCACCATGCGTTGAATATCAATGCATTCGTTGCTGAGCCCGGCAGAGACCCAAGTCCCAAATGAATAGCCGGCCAAGTCGATGTTGGTTATTCCCATCTCCCTTAAAAAACCGATGGCGGATTTCACATCGACTTTTTCACCACGGCCATGATCATATTTTCCTTGACTGGCACCGACACCCCTGAAATTAAAACGAAGACTAGTAAATCCCTTTTCCTCATAGGCCCGGCAGATTGTTTCCACAACCGGATTATACATGGTACCGCCGTACAGGGGATGGGGATGGGTGAGCACTACCCCCTTTTCCTTGCTGTTGCGACGAAGCAATCCTTCAATTTGATAACCAGCCGATCGAAAAAAAAAGTTCTCCACCGGTCCTGTCCTTTATGGTTTTTCCTTGTCTAAAATCCGAGTTACTTCCTCACCGAATTCCTGAATCTGCCATTTCCGAACCCCTTCGATTTTGCTCAATTCCTCTTTCCCCTTGAATTGATGGAGGGCAAGGGCGGTTAGTTGGCTCTTATTGAAAAGCATGGAGGGATCAAGTCCCAGTTTTCCGGCGCGACTGTCACGCCATTGGCGCAGCTTTTGAAGTTTTTCAGGCGCAACTGGTTTGGGGCGCTTGTTTTTTTCCCGTGGATAACGGGGAAGTTCATGCATTGGAATCCTCTGAGTTTCCTGTATGATCTTCAGAATCGATGGGGCATACATATGCATCTGTTTCATGCTCAATAGGTTCAAGGCCATGAGCTGATCCGAATCACTAGGCTGGACCTTGGCCATCTCAATCAGAGCCTTGTTCGATATGATCTTAAAAACCGGCCGGTCTTTCTTTTCCGCGGTCTTCAATCGGTATTGCAATAGCCCTTCCAGCACGCCGAGACTTCGAAGATCCAATCGACCAGCGCCCTGGATTCGTAAGAACAGTGGTGCATTGTTCATTGCTACCGATCGAACCCTACTCAAGATGTCACATTCTTCCTGCACCCAGTCCAATCTTCCCTTTTGCTTCAACTCATTTTGCAAATGGACTGCCAAAGGGATCAGATGGACCACATCCTTGGCAGCATATTCCAGCATATCCTGGGGCAATGGTCGCTGGGACCAATTCTTTTTCTGATATTTTTTTTCCAATTGAATTTGGAACACTTCTGCCAAAACCGCTTCGAGTCCGGTTTCCTTACTTCCCAGAAAACGGCAGGCCAATTCCGTGTCAAACAGATTTCTGACTTCAATGCCAAAATCCCGGAACAGGGAGCGAATATCATAATCTGCCCCATGCATTACCTTTTGCACCTTTTCATTTGCAAAAACAGATTTTAGTGCGGATAAATCGCCGGCCTGTAAAGGATCGATCAGAATGTTTCGATGGACTGTGGCCATTTGCAACAGGCACACTCTTTCCTTGAACCGAAACATGGAGTCCGCCTCCAAATCAACGGCGATCATGGTTTCATGCTGAATGGATTCAGCAAGCCCTTTTAATTCAATGGCAGATGTAATCATTTCATATGGCTCTGCTTGCCTGTTAATCGACATATTCCGGTTTTACCACCTATCTTTTTCCTTGACCAACATCATCAATTCTCTTAACGTAATGAACTTGGACATTTTTTCGCAACTGAATGATTTCTTCAATAACCAAACAGGTACACACAAATGATTACTATAACACTTCCGGATAAAAGTATAAAGAGCTTTGAAACAGTACCCACTGGCTTGGATGTGGCCAAATCGATTTCCGAAGGCTTGGCACGGAATTGTGTTGCTGTTCAAATCGATGGAACACTTCGCGATCTCAGTATTTCCATAGAAAAAGACGCACACATCCGTTTAATCACTACCGAAATGCCGGAAGCCCTGGAAATTCTAAGACACAGCGCCGCGCATGTGATGGCCCAGGCCATTACCCGAATTTATAAAAACGCCAAACTGACCATCGGTCCGGTGGTAAAGGAAGGATTCTATTACGATATTGATATGGATCCCATCTCCGAGGATCATTTTGCCGAGATCGAGGCTGAGATGAACAAAATCATCAACGCTAAATATCCCTTTGAACGCAAGGAAGTATCCAAGTCGGAAGCCTTGGCCTTTTACCAGAATGAACCTTACAAACATGAGCTGGTTTCGGAATTGGCAGACGGTTCCATCTCTTTCTATTCCCAAGGGGAATTCACCGACCTCTGTCGCGGTCCACACCTGCCCCACACCGGCATGATCAAAGGTTTTAAGCTGATGCGGGTTTCCGGGGCATATTGGCGGGCGGACCAGACCAAAGCCCAACTGCAACGGGTATACGGCATCGCTTTTTTTGATAAAAAGGAACTTAAGCAGTATCTGCATGTCCTGGAGGAAGCCAAGAAACGCGACCACCGCAAAATCGGCGCTACCTTGGATCTGTTCAGTTTCCACGATGTGGCTGCGGGCATGCCTTTTTTTCATGCAAAAGGAATGGACCTTTGGAATGCCTTGTTGGATTATTGGCGCTTGGAACACCGGGTCGCCGGCTACGTTGAGACCAAGACACCCCTGATTCTCAACCGCAGTCTCTGGGAAAAAAGCGGGCACTGGGAAAACTATCGCGAAAACATGTACACTTCCGTGATTGATGAAATCGATGTGGCCATTAAACCCATGAATTGCCCCGGTGGAATGCTGCTGTACAGTGAGAAATCCCATTCCTATCGAGATCTGCCCATGCGTGCAGCGGAGATCGGACTGGTTCATCGCCATGAACTAAGCGGAGTTTTATCAGGTCTTTTCCGGGTGCGGGCCTTTCATCAGGATGACGCCCATATCTTTATGACCCCGGATCAAATTGAAAGCGAGATATTGGGGGTCCTGCAATTGGTTGAACGTATTTATGCCACCTTCGGCCTTGGATTCAACCTGGAACTGTCCACCCGTCCGAAAAAATCCATCGGCAGCGACGAGCAATGGGCCCAGGCCACCAACGGCTTAACCTCGGCGCTGCAGGCCTATGGGAAAAATTTTCAAATCAACCAGGGCGACGGCGCTTTTTACGGCCCCAAAATCGATATTCACATCAACGACGCCATCGGCCGCACCTGGCAATGCGGCACCATTCAGTTGGACATGTCCCTGCCGGAAAGATTTGATCTATCCTATGTGGGCAAGGACAATGAGAAGCACCGTCCGGTGATGATTCACCGGGTTATCTATGGATCCATCGAAAGATTCATGGGCATCCTGATCGAGCATTTTGCTGGAAAATTTCCGTTATGGATGGCGCCCACTCAGCTTGTTCTGCTGCCCATGAACGACGAACTCGCCCCCTATGCCCATGAGCAAAAAATGATACTGGAAAAAGCCGGGTTGCGCGTGACCGTGGACAATCGCACGGAAAGCCTGAATAAAAAAATCCGGGAGGCACAATTGCTCAATATTCCACTGATGTTGACCATCGGTGAAAAAGAAAAATCATCCGGGACCTTTGCTGTGCGCACCCTGGACGGCAATGTAAAATACGGTGTCAGCCTGGAGGATTTGCTGAACCGGATGCGGGCCAACATCAACGAACGAAGAATCGGATTGAACTTATTTGGGGATTGAAGGCTATCAAGTTCAATTCATTTCCGTCAGCTTGAATCTCTGTCCACTTGCCGCAATCCTTGTATAAGACTTGCCATGTCTGATGGAACAGGTGCTTCAAAGCCCATGGGTTCACCTGTCAGGGGATGATCCAATTCAATGCGCAAGGCATGCAACATCTGGCGGGAGACAGAAGCGAGTAAATCCTGGATGGGTTTACTTGGGATCAGCCTTCTCTTGCGGGAGCCGTAGGCCGGATCTCCCACCAGGGGATGATGAACTGCGGCGCAATGCACACGAATCTGATGGGTTCGTCCGGTGAGAATCTTCAAATCCAATAGGGTAATGCCGTTTAATGTTTCCCTTACCTGCCAGTGTGTTTCCGCAGATCGCGGACGCCGAGTGAAAATGGACATTTTTTTGCGATCCGATGGATGCCGGCCGATGGGAAAATCGATTTTGCCCTGAGGCGCATCAAATATACCGAATACCAAAGCCAGATAATGTTTATTGATCTTGCGCGATTTGAATTGGGCGGACAAATGATTGTGAGCGGTTTGATTCTTGGCAACGACAATGACACCCGAGGTGTCTTTGTCAAGTCGGTGGACGATACCAGGCCGCATTTGCCCGCCGATGCCTTCCATTTCCGGACAATGATGAAGCAAACCGTGGACCAGAGTACCGCTGGGATGTCCAGGTGAAGGGTGTACCACCATGCCGGCCGGTTTATCCACGACGATCATGGCCTTGTCTTCAAATAAAACCTGGAAATCCAGTTGTTCCGGTTCCAAGATGGCTGGTTCCGGCGGCGGGATTTCGCCCTGGATCACATCCCCGACATGCACAGTATAACCGGGCTTCCGGATCAAACCGGAAACCCGGACGTTGCCGTTTCGAATCAGGACGGCAGCACGATTTCGCGAACAATCAGTGAGTGTGGATGCGAGCAGGATGTCCAGTCGTTTGTTAAGGTCCGCAGCAGTTACCGTAATCGTGAAAACCCCAGGAGCTGACATGATGCCGGAGAAGAATAGGATCTATTGAGCTTGAAACAGAGATTCAATTTCAGACATGACCGCGCGTTCATCTTTGTTCTTGGCTGTACATAATTCCTTTAGAAGCAATCCTTGGGCAGTGTCGAGCAGCTTACGTTCGCCAAAAGAAAGGTCTTTCGTCAGCTTTAACAAAAACAAATCGCGAAATACCTCGGCCACGTCAAAAAGGGAGCCGGTTTTGATCTTGTCCATGTATTCACGATAGCGACGATTCCAGGTTTGATTATCAATGGAAACCGTCCGCTTGGTTCTCATTACCGCGTAAATTTTATCGACCTCATCCTTATGGATAACATTCCGCAGACCCACCGACTCCACATTGCGGGTCGGAATCATGATCACCATGCTGCTTTCCAGGATTTTCATAATATAGAAATCCTGCTTGCGCCCGCCGATTTCCCTGCTTTCAATTGCTTCGATGCGTCCTACACCATGTGCGGGATATACGGCCAAATCCCCTGGACTGAACGCTCTGTTCCTCTGTGCTTCCATCATTGCCTTTTCTGCCATGTTATCACCACCAAAGGTTATCCCAATACGCAATGCTGCACGCGTATTTGATTTGCCTTCACAAATATGTGTCGCGGCATGGATATTCTTTTATATCAAACTTATCGGCCCGAAGCAACAAAAAAAGGGGATCGGCAAGCCGACCCCCTTGCACAGCGAGTGCGAATGAAAGATGAGATTACATCAAGAACGGAACCATCAGCAGGGCCACGACGTTCAGAATCTTGATCATCGGGTTGACTGCCGGGCCGGCCGTATCTTTGTAGGGGTCGCCGACAGTGTCGCCGGTGACGGCGGCTTTATGGGCATCGCTGCCTTTGCCGCCCAGATGGCCGTCTTCGATATATTTCTTGGCATTATCCCAGGCAGCGCCGCCGGTGGTCATGGAAATGGCCACGAACAGACCGGTGACGATGCTGCCGATCAACAGACCGCCCAGGGCGACCTTGCCCAACAGCAAGCCCACGACAATGGGAGCTACCACGGGCAGCAGAGCCGGAATAATCATTTCCTTCAAGGCGAACTTGGTGACGATGTCCACGCAGGCGCCATAATCCGGTTTGGCGATACCTTCCATAATGCCCGGAATGGTGCGGAACTGACGGCGAACTTCATCCACAACTGCGCCACCGGCATTGCCCACCGCTTTCATGGCAATGGAGGCAAACAGGTAAGGCAGCAAGCCGCCGAGGAACAGACCGATGATGACATCCACATTTGACAAGTCGAAACGGATGGTTTCGCCTTTGGAGCCATGCAGATTGAATTCCAACACATAGCAAGCAAACAGTACCAGAGCAGCCAGACCAGCGGAGCCGATGGCATAACCTTTGGTAACGGCCTTGGTGGTGTTGCCCACCGCATCCAAAGGATCAGTGACGGCGCGCACGCTCTCATCCATTTCCGCCATTTCAGCAATACCACCGGCATTGTCGGTGATTGGGCCGTAGGCGTCGATGGCGATGACCATGCCGGTCATGGACAGCATGGAGATGGCGGCCATGGCAATGCCGTAGAGACCGGCAAAATGATAGGCGGCATAGATGGAAATGCAGATGGCGATAACCGGCGCGGCGGTTGCCTGCATGGAAACAGCCAGACCGGCAATGATGTTGGTGCCGTGGCCGGTGGTGGAGGCCTCGGCAATGTCTTTAACCGGTTTGTATTTGCCGGTATAATACTCGGTGATGATGACGATGACCACCGTCAGAACCAGACCGATCAGCGTACAATAGTAGATGTTCATGGTCCCGGAGGGAATCTCGGCCATAAACTTGACAGTGGCATAATAGAAGGCAATACCGGCCAGGATGGCGGCCCCGAACATGCCTTTGTAAAGAGCGCCCATGATGTATTCGCTTTTGCCCAAGCGGACAAAGAAAGTGGCGATCATGGAGGCGACGATGGAAATAGCGCCCAGAACCAGCGGGAACAGGGTGGCCATTTCATACTTGGGGAACAGCAAATGACCGATCAACATAGCAGCCACCATGGTGACGGCATAGGTTTCAAACAGGTCGGCTGCCATACCGGCGCAGTCACCCACGTTGTCACCCACGTTGTCGGCAATAGTCGCCGGGTTGCGAGGATCATCTTCCGGAATACCGGCTTCAACTTTGCCCACCAGGTCGGCACCCACATCCGCGCCTTTGGTGAAGATACCGCCGCCCAAACGGGCGAAGATTGAAATCAAGCTGCCGCCGAAACCAAGGGCCACCAGGGCGATTACGTCTTTGGTATAGGTATAATAACCGGCCACTGCGGTGAGGGCCAGACCGGCCACGATCATACCGGTGACTGTGCCGCCGCGGAAAGCCATGTCAAGGCCGGCTGCCAAGCCCTTTTTAGAAGCTTCGGCGGTTCTGACATTGGCGATAACCGAAACACGCATGCCGATATAGCCGGCGCAGAAGGAAGCAATGGCACCCAGGGCGAAACCGACGGCGGTTTTGGGGTTAAGGGTTAAATAAATTACGATAAAAATAACGATACCGGCAGCCGACATGCTTTTGAGCTGACGGTTAAGATAAGCAATCGAGCCTTCCTGAATGGCGCCAGCAATCTCTTGCATCTTTTCATTCCCGGCCGGAGCACTTTTCACAATACCCGCCAGAATTAAAGAAAAGGCAATCCCCACTACGCCAGTGAGGGTACATACCAATGGAAGGTTTCCCATAATAAAATCCATACGTTCCTCCATTTGATCAATTACATCGAGTTCTATTTGTTAAATAGGTTCATTCCTTGTTCTACACCATTACCAAGAATCGTACCAACCGCATCCCCGGCCCGACTGACGATCGAACTCAGCATTTCACGCTCTTCCATGGTAAAACGACTGAGAACATGATCCACCATTTGTGCCCGCAGCTCGGGGCGACCGATGCCCATCCGCAAACGGATAAAATCGCCGTTACCGAAGGCTTCGATCAAGGATTTAAGACCATTGTGTCCGCCATGCCCTCCTTTCTTTTTAATTTTCAATCTATTAAAAGCGAGATCAATATCATCATGGACGACCAGCATTTCCTCGCCCGATATCCCAAAATAATCGGCCAGCCGGCGAACCGGCGGGCCGCTTCGATTCATATACGCCATGGGCTTGGCAAGCAAGACATCCCGGCCTTGAATCCAACCCCGGCCGTAAACGGTGTCGAATTTTTCTTTGACCACGTCAATCCCATGGGTGCCGGCCACGTGATCGATCAGCATGAACCCCATATTGTGACGTGTTTCACGGTATGTATTACCGGGATTTCCAAGCCCTGCAATGAGACGGATGCAAGCCTCCCCCGTCATGTTCCTGATCCGAGCCGGCGGAGCCCGCACCCCCAAGCAAGTTCACCAAAACATATCAGCCCAGGGAGGCATTCAGTAAGGTTTACAAGAACCGTGAATGACCCGTCAAGCGTTTCCATTACCTGCAGCCGCTTCTTCACCGGCAGCTCCATCCGCAGCTTCAGCTCCTTCACTTTCCTTTTTGGCCTGGCTAAGGATCGTCAGGATGGTAAAATTGACATCATGGGGAATTTCAATCCCACCTTTGGTGGGGATATCTTCCACATGCACGGATTCTCCCACATTCAGCTCAGAGATATCGATCTCGATTGTATCCGGAATTTCAAGGGGTAAACATGAAATTTCCAGCTCACGCCGAATGATCTGAAGCATGCCGCCGAATTCGATACCCTTGGCTTTACCCACGGTTCGCACCGGTACCTTAACCCGGATCTTGCGCTGCATATCGACTTCATAGAAATCCACGTGCAGCATATTATGCGAGAGGGGATCTTGCTGCAGCTCTTTGATCATGGTTGTCCGCTCGGTTTGTCCCTCGCCCATATTCAATTGAAACAATTGCTGCCCCATTAAGCCTTTTTTCAGCAACAATTCCAGTTCATGGCCATCCACCGACAGCGGCATCGGTTCTTTTCCCGGTCCATAAAGAATCGCCGGTATCCGGCCGTTACGCCGCAGTTCCCTTGAGAAACCCTTACCGGTTGTTTCTCTTCCATTTACGCGTAATTTTTGTATCTCCAACAGATATTCCTCCTTGCAAAACCCTGCTTAATTATTCGCTTATACAAACAGGGAAGTAACCGAATCGCCCCTATGGCTGCGGATGATGGCTTCTCCTACAAGCTTGGCAATGGACAAAACCTTTATTTTATCGCAACACGCGGCCTTGCTCCCAAGTGGGATCGTATCAGTAACAACCACTGTTTTCAGCGCCGAATCGATGATTCGATTCATGGCCGGTCCTGACAACACTGCGTGTGAACAGCAGGCATGCACCTCAACTGCCCCTTGATTTTGCAAGGCGCTTGCCGCTTCGGTGAGTGTTCCGGCCGTATCCACCATGTCATCTAAAATAATGGCGACTTTGCCCCTTACATCGCCGATAACCGCCATGGCCTTAGCCTTGTTGGGGGCTTCACGCCGTTTGTCCACAATCGCCAAATCCGCATTCAGTCTTTTGGCAAAAGCCCTGGCCCTCTCCACTCCACCGGCATCCGGGGACACGATCACGACTTTATCCGTAAAATGTTCGCGAATATATTCCAGGATCACGGGGGCGGCAAAAAGATTGTCCACCGGGATATCAAAAAATCCCTGAATCTGACCGGCATGAAGATCCATGGTAATCATGCGATTAGCACCGGCCACGGTCAATAAATTAGCTACCAATTTGGCGCTGATGGGGACCCGTGGGGCCACTTTTTTGTCCTGCCGGGCATAGCCGTAATAGGGCACAACCGCAGTGATCCGTTTGGCGGAAGAGCGTTTCATCGCATCAATCATCAGTAACAATTCCACCAAATTGTCATTGACCGGCGCACAGGTGGACTGAATCACAAATATATCCTTGGCCCGCACATTCTCATCAATTTCAATTTGGATCTCGCCGTCACTGAAATTCTTGAGCTTGGCCCCGCCCAGGGGAAGCCCTAGATAATCACAAATATACTTGGCCAACATCGGATTCGAGTTGCCGGAAAAAATTATGAGTTCGTTCGCTTGCGTCATGCCTAGCTTTCTTTTTAATACTGGCTGGGGCGGGAGGATTCGAACCTCCGGAATGCAGGAATCAAAATCCTGTGTCTTAGCCGCTTGACGACGCCCCAGTAGTTGAAAAGGCCCTTCTTACAATTTTAAGTAAGCATTTCCACTAGAAATTTCTGTTGCAGGTCAAATGCTGCCAGGGCTTGATACGCTTTTTCAGCCGCGCGTTTTTCCGCAAAAAGGCCGAACACAGTCGGCCCGCTTCCCGACATGAGCGCTCCCTTGGCACCATGATCCAACAGCAACCGCTTCATTTTATCAATTTCCGGAAACAAAGATGCGGTAACGGTTTCCAGATCGTTGCACAGGAATTCTCCCACATCCAGGAATGCTTCCTTAAAAGGTAGGTTACTAATTTTTTTTTTGCATTTTGTCAATCTTAAATTCAGGTTTTTATATACCATGGCAGTGGAAACGCTGAACCCCGGATTGATTAAAAGAATCCAGTATGGCCGCAGTGAACCGCAAGGACTGAGTTTTTCCCCGATCCCGGTGGCAATGGCAGGTTTACGAAAAATCAGAAAGGGCACATCCGCACCGATTTGAGCGCCCATTGACATGAGTTTTTCCTGTGAAAACGGATTGTTGAAGTATTGATTCAACCCGCTGAGCACGGCGGCGGCATTGCTGCTGCCACCCCCCAGACCTGCCCCCACCGGAATCTTTTTTTCAATTCGGATTTCAACCGGCTCTTCCTGACCATAAGTCTTAAAGAAAAGCCGGGCTGCACGCAAAGCCACATTGGTTTCATCCTTGGGCACATCCGGATGGGAGCAAGCAATACAGCTCTGGTTGCCATGAAAATCCAGCGCCACCGTATCATACAGACCGACACAGCACATCAGCGTTACAAGGTCATGATATCCATCCGGCCTTTTCCCCTCCACCACTAAAAAAAAATTGACTTTAGCCGGGGACAATACCTCAATACGCTTCGACTCTGGGGGCATCAGCACGTTTTCACATACATGATTCTCAAATCGTGTAGAATATTTTTCAGGAGCTGGTCCTCATCACCGGTCAGATTCCCCTTGGTTTTCTTTTCAAGCATTCCGATAATATCTATGGTTTGCTTTGCCAATAACAGGTTCTTCTCCTTTTTACCGGTGGCAGGATCTTCAACCATCCCCAAGTGCACCAGCGCGGATGAGTTCAACGAAAAAATGAACGTGGCAAAATTGATTTCCGGCAGGGCAAAGTCATGACAGACTTTTTCCTCGGAATCCTTTCCCCCGGCACCTTCTGATAAAGTCGACTTGTCTTTGAGGGTAAACCCCTTTTCATCGTTCGACATGCTTCGCCTCCTTGAATCGCAGCCGTCTCCTATAATTCCAACGGGATGACCGTCTTCACCATGGGTAGGGCCGTCAATTGGGCCACCACATCCTCCGGCAGCGAAGTATCGGTGCTTAAGATAATGATATTGCGTTCACCTTCCTTTTCCTGCCCCACTTGCATCCTGCCTATATTGATGTTGTTCTTACCGAGGGTTGTCCCGATGCTGCCGATGGCGCCCGGCTTGTCCATGTTGTGAATCAGCGCCAAATGACCTTCAGGAATCATCTCCAATCTGAAATTATTCAACTGCACCACCCGGGCATCACTTTTACCGAAGATGGTGCCGGCCACCCGATTGGACATTTCCGTGGTGATGACCGTGACCGTTACAAGAGTCAGATAGTCCTTGGCTTCGGCGCTGGCGGTTTCCGTGATCTTGATGCCCATTTCCTGGGCAATGACCGGCGCATTGACGGCATTGACATCATCCTTGACCAACATGGTCAGCAATCCGTTGAGCAAGGCCGTGGTCACCGGAGATAGATCCAAGCCCTGAAAATCACCGGCATATTCAACCACCACCTCCTTGATGGGGCCGCAGATCAACTGGGCCTGCAAACAACCCAAACGATCGGCCAGGGTCAAATAGGGGCCCAGTTTCTTCAACAGTTCGCCGGTGACGGAAGGCACATTGACGGCATTGATGACTGTATTGTGCTTGAGAAAGGCGATGATCTGTTCAGCCACAGCCACAGCCACATTAGTCTGGGCCTCCAGGGTGGAAGCACCCAGATGGGGCGTAGCAATCACATTGTCCAGCTCAAACAAGGGGGATTTGCCCGGTGGTTCGGTGGCGAACACATCCAAGGCCGCGCCGGCCACTTTCCCGGAGCGCAGGGCCTCATACAAATCAGCCTCGTCCACGATTCCACCCCGGGCGCAATTGATGATCATGACCCCGTCCTTCATCTGGGCAAAGGCAGCTTTATTCAGGAGTCCCACGGTGCTCTTGATTTTGGGAACATGCACAGTGATATAATCCGCTTCCTTATAGATCTTCTCCAGGCCGGCGCTTTCAAAACCCGCTTTCTCGATTTTCTCGGCCGTGACGTTGGGGTCATATACCAGAACGCGCATTTTCAATCCCCGACCACGATCGGCCACAATGGAACCGATATTGCCGTAGCCCAATACCCCCAAGACTTTATTGCAGACTTCCCGGCCCTGCAATTTTTTCTTTTCCCAGATACCGGCTTTCAACGTAGCGGTTCCCTGGGGGATGTTACGGGTCAGGGCCATCATCATGGCAATGGCATGTTCGGCGGTGGTGACCACATTCCCACCAGGTGTATTCATTACAGCGATTCCTCTTTTCGTGGCAGCCGGGATATCCACATTATCCAAGCCGATTCCGGCCCGACCGACCACCTTCAATTTCTTGGCCGCAGATAGCAGATCTTCCGTCACCTTGGTGGCGCTGCGAATGGCCAAGGCATCATAATCACCGATAATGGCTTTCAATTCCTCAGGCTTAAGGCCGGTCTTGACATCCACCTCAATCCCTTCCTCTTTCTGAAAAATCTGAACCCCCACTTCACCTAGATTGTCACTTACCAATACTTTCATGTTTCCCCCTGAAAATGGAGCGATTAAATAAACTTTGAATATATATTTAAAATACCGATATTACATTTAATAATAAAAAATCGAAATGCCGGGAATTTGACTCAGGCCCTATATAGTAAAACTGATGGGAATACACAAGCGAAAATCCCAAGGCGGGAGAATCCGGATTTTGAATTCAAATAAGTCGCGCCCAATCCTTCCTTCAGCATTCCGCAGTTCCTTGTTCGTTATTCGATATTCGCTTTTTACTTAAAACCGAACCGCAGAATAACCAACAAGGAATGTCCAACACCGAAGGATGGCATCACCTCGTTTTTTCATTATTTATTAAATTTTTCCAAACTTCTTAGGCCATGCCCGTTTTTCGGCCGTATCGCGGCTGGAAGCCGCTCCCACAGCAGAGCCTGGGAGGATATATGGAGATTGAAAATTTACCTAATGCTTATAGCCAATTGTGACCTGCATACATCTTCATCTGACCCACTACTTTTTCCAGATAGTCGCTGGTTTCTTTGGGCGCCTTTTTGAGCAGAAATGCAAAAAGCCGGTCAGCATCCATATTGTTGATGTTGTTGCCGCCTACAATGTTTTTCATCACGGCGGTGGGTCCCCAGTTATATCCGCAAACAGTGAGATAAATGTTCTTGAGGTCGTCTGTTATCCCGCTGAAATGCCTTTTCCGCAGCAAACATAAATATGCTGCACCAAGCTCTATATTTTTGTCCGGCTCGTAGAGATATTTCCAATCCACTATGCGATCCTGCTTATAAACAAAATTGTAGGCATCCCGGGCGCCCCGGCGGGGCATGAGTTGCATGAGACCGATGGCGTTGCAATCAGACTTGGCCATTGGATTGAAAAAGGATTCGGTATGGATCACAGCCAGCATCAGTTCCGGTTCGATTGCAAACCGTTTGGCCTGCCGCCGGACGGTTTCCAGGTGTTTTTCAGCCCGAATGCGGATATGATCCGCCACCAGGTCTATACGCACCTCGGCTTTCAAACGTGCCAAGCCGTCCCTGCCTTGATACGGCTTTGAATCCATCCGGATATTCGGCAAGAGCTCTTCCGTAAAATACTTTGCCACATTCCCGGCATCAACCACAACACCCGAACGGTTCCGGATTTGATCTTGAAGAGCTTCGATATTGGCGGGATTCTCCCTTGAAAGCATTTTCTTGATTTGCCCAAGAAGCCTGTCCGCGGCAAATTGCCTTGGATCTTCAACTTCCCTTGGAACGAGTGCCGTTACCTTCACAACTCCGTTTTCAAAATCAACTTCGCTTCTTTCTTCCTTGCTCGTGCCGTAATCCACCCACACATAGGGCGTGGAATCCAAAAAAACATCCCACTTCTGCTCCACTGCTGCTTTGCATGCCAGCCATTCCGCTTGTTCCTTTTGCTCTGACGAAGTGAACTGTCTTCCGGCCTGGTTTTCGGCACATAGGGCAGGAATGATCTGCAAACAAACCATTAAAATCGTCGGCAAGGCTGCATGGACCACCAGCGTTGTTATTTTTTTCATTTTAGGTCCGATACATTATCAATGCCGCTAACGCCGCTCGATTCTGATATATTGCTGAAGGAACTTTTGTCATCGTTCCCTGGATTCTCTTACTACTGCAAGAATGTCTTTTGTAGTTGCTTTGGTTTGGATTCCAGGGACATCAAATGGTGATTTTTTGCTTTTCCTGTATCAGCGATTATTTTCATGAGTACAATTGTACTTAACGTGTTTTGATTGATCAAGCCGGTATCTGCCATCCCGTTGGGTCTTGGGGTCGGCAAAGAAAACGCACTGGTTCTGGTTTTATCGATTTGACAAAGCCCTGCATCCCGGATTAAAATCGGCAAAAGAATATAGTAGCAGCACCGCATAATTCTTATTATATATTGAAATATTTGTTTATTAATCATAATTAGATCGGCAATAAGCATCGGCAAAAAATCCATGCATATTCATCAGATGACGCCCTATCTTCCAGACAATCAATCCCATCAATGGGACCGGGCTGTTTCGGTCATTGAAAAATCAGCGGCCTTGCACCTCATCCGGGAAGCGTTTGTCTTTGGTGAGTTTGCCCGAGGTCAAGCCGCGCGTCTAACCGGCCTCAAGGAACGCACCGCCCGCAGTCTACTGGCCGAATTGATTGCCGAGAACTTGCTGATCTCCAATACTCCCAAGGGACCTGTTCGCCTGAACTTCAGTGCCCGGTTGTTGCCGGTCTGGTTTCCGGGAATAGGACCGAGTACAGAAAAGCGAACCGCAGAATAATCAACAAGGAATTTCCAATGTCGAAGGATGGCATCGCTGCGCTCTTTCATTTTATTAATAATGACCTTATCCGCCCTTCAGCATTCTGCGGTTCCTTGTTCGTTATTCGATATTCGCTTTTTTCTTATTGCCTCATCGGCAAAATAACCGTAAACGCCGTGCCTTTGCCCGACTCGCTTTCCACATCGATATAGCCGCCCATGGAATCCACAATCCCTTTGACAATGGGCAGGCCCAGGCCGGTCCCGGTGACATAGCGGGTTTTTTCGTTTTTGATCCGATAAAAGCGCTCGAAGATCTTGTCGATATATTTGGCCGGAATGCCGATGCCGTTGTCTTTCACGATCACGCGGAAATTCATGCCGGTCATGTCCAGCAATACCTGGATGGCGCCGCCTTCCTGGGTGTAGTTGATGGCATTGGTGATCAAATTCCCGAAAACGCTTTCCAGGGCCAAAGGATCGGCCGGCATGTCCGGCAGCGGCTCAGCCGGGGCTGACAGCGTAATGGTCTGGCCCTTGGCCTTGGCTTTCACGCCCAGGAAATCCACCACATTCTGCAGCAGTTCCTTTAACTGAATGGGCTTGGATTCCTTGGCGGCAATGCCGGCTTCAATGCGGGAAAGATCCAGCAAGTCGCCGATGGTGGAAATCAACCCTTGAGTCTTTTCCTTGGCCCGGGAGAGCATGTTCACATCATCCGGTGAGGCTGCATCCCCCACCATATCGCTCAGAACCACGGCCAACTGCTCATGAATGGTGGAAAGGGGCGAGCGTAGTTCATGGGAGACCTTGGCCACGAACTCGGATTTCATCTTATCCAGGGCCTTCATGGCGGAAATGTCCACCAGGTTGACCACAGCCCCCAGGCATTCACGCCGTTCCCCCAATACCGGCCGCCCCCTGGCCAGCAGACATTTGCCGTCGGGGAGTTCCAGCTCATAGGTGGGGATATCATCAAAATCAATATGGCGGCCCTGGGAAATTTCCAGGATCAGCCTGCACAGGCCGGGATCGGAAATATAGGCCTCGATTTTCCGGCCCGGTCCCAGGTCCTCGGGCAGGCCCAGCAACTCGTGAAAGGCCGGATTGATCAAAACCACCTGGCCGCCGGCGTCGGTGACGATCACGCCGTTGGGCAAATATTCAATGATGGTATGGATCCTGCTTTTTTCCGTGTGCAGATCCCGCAAGGTCCGCCGGCGTTCACCGGCCATACGCTCGGCTTCCTGTTGCAACTGCAATTTTTCCCGGGCGCGGTTCACGACGATGCGTAACTGGTCCGGCTCATACGGCTTGGGGATGAAATCATAAGCCCCGCGTTTCATGGCCTCGATGGCGGTTTCCACCGTGGCGTAACCGGTGATGACGATCACCAGAATGCCGCGCTCCATGGCAACAATGTGCCTGAGCACCTCCATGCCGTCCATGCCGGGCATTTTCATGTCCAGCAGCACAATGGCCACCTGCTCTTTTTGCAAGACCGCCAGGCCCTCTTCCCCCTGGGTCGCCTTTAAAACCCGGCAGTTCATCCTGGACAGGATCCGCTCGGCTCCATCCCGCAACACTTTCTCATCATCAATGACCAGTACTACGGTCTCATCGAGATTAAGCGCCACTTTGTTCTCCTTCTTTTTCTTTTGGCTTGACCGGAAGTTCAATCAAGAACGTGGCTCCCTCCCCCGGTTTACTTTCAACGGAAATTTTACCGTTGTGATCCAGCACGATGCCGTAGACCATGCTCAAGCCCAGACCTGTGCCCTTGCCTTCTTCCTTGGTGGTGAAAAAGGGCTCAAAAATATGGTCAACGACATCTTCGGGTATGCCCGGCCCGGTATCCGCAATTTCCAGCAAAACCCTTTCCCCGTCCGCCGTCAAGCCGGTTTTGAGAGTCAAACGGCCCTTGCCTTCCATGGCCTGGGCCGCATTCAGGATGATGTTCATGAACACATGGTTCATCTGCTGAATATCCACCGGGATTTCCGGCAAACGCTCATCAAAGTTGCGGATGATTTCAATGTTCTGGAACAGGCTCTGATTTTCAAGCAAAAACAATGTGCGGGAAAGGGCTTTATTGAGGTTCTGGGACCGCATCATATGGCTGGTCTGGCGGGCGAATTCCAGCAGTTCCTTGACCGTATCCCGGCAGCGTTGGGCTTCATGCAGAATGCGGTCCATGTCTTCCCGGGCCGCTTCGGGCAGATCATATTCCTCCAGAATGAGCTTGGCGTACAGGGTGATGCCGCCCAAGGGATTGTTCAATTGATGGGCTACCCCGGCGCTCAATTTTCCCAGGGAAGACATTTTCTCAGCCTGTAGCAATTGCACTTGGGTTTTCTGGAGTTGGGCTTTCATGCGGAATTCCTCGCGCATGTCATGGAAAAAGCCGATGGAGGCCACTTCACGCTCGCCCTCATAGACAATGGCCGCGTTCAACCGGATGGGGATGAGCTCGCCGTCCTTGCGGACCACATCCACTTGATAGGATTTGAGCTTGCCCTTGCCCCCGTATTCCTCACTACGCAGCTTGCGCATGATGTCCTTGGCGCCGTCGCCGGGGTAAACATCCCGGATATTCAGGCTGCCCAAGGCTTCCTCAGGACTGTAGCCGCTGATTTCCACCGCTGCCTCATTAAAGACAATGATTTTACCGGTCATATCCGCTGCGATGACCCCGTCCACGGAACTTAGGATCAAATTGCGGAAAAAGGCATTGGACCGTTTCAATTCCTCGCCCATTTCCTCCCGGGAGGGTCGCTCGATTTCAAGGATCGTGATGGCCTCCGGTCCATCTTCGGCAAGGATGGGGTAAGCATAGCGGCAGGAAGAGAGCTGGTCCTCGGGCAGACCGACATAACGGCTGCGCAGCACCGCCTTGCATGATTGCAATACATCGGTTGCCGGACAACCCGGACAAGGCTCGGCTAGGTCGTAAAAAAGTCGGTAACATTTCTGGCCCAGAAAATCGGGCGGTAGCTTCTGCTTGGTATGATCATTGGCCGCCATCATATCATAGTCCGGCGATATGATGAAAAACTTGCGTTTGGTGGCGTCCAGCGCCTTGATGAGACAATCTTTTTCTTTTTCAGTGCGTATCTTCATCTATATCTATAATTCGGCTTCCAGAGTCTTTTTAAACTCTTCCGGTTCCACATCGATTCTGGTCCACAGGGAAAAACAACGCCGGGACTGATGGGCCAGGGTGGACAGGCCGTCCATGAAAGGAATGTTCCGGTTCCGGGCCATTTCCTGCCAGAAATTGTCCCGCCGGCCGTAATTCAAATCCACGGCCAGTTCACAATTGCGGATATCCAGTTTAGTCGCCAAGGCTGCCAGCTCCGGTGACTCATCAGGACTTGAAACCGAGGTGGCGTTAATAATGATATCGGCAGCAATTGGTTCCCGGCCCATGGCGGCCAGGGAACGGGCCTCGCCGCCGATGCGGCGCACGATATTGCGGGTGTTTTCCTCGTTGCGGCCGGTGATGATCACGGTTTTGGCCCGCAACCAGTTTAAAATAAACACCACAGCCCTGGCCACGCCGCCGTTGCCGAAAACCAGGCCAGTCTTGTCCGCCACTTCAAAACCGGCTTCCTCCAAGGCATCCATGAAGCCCACGGCATTGGTATTGTAGCCTTTCAGGGTATCGCCATTGCGTACGATGGTATTAATGGCGCCCACGATATTGGCGCCTTCGGAAAGAATATTGAGGTGGGGGATCACCGCCTCTTTGTAGGGCACGGCGATATTGGCACCGTCAATGTTCAATACCCGCAGGCTGTGCAGGGCCGGTGCGATTTGCCCGGCATCCACTTTTAGCGGAACATAGGCGCCCCGAATGCCCACCCGTTTTAATACTGCCGTGAAAATCGCCGGGGCCTTGGAACGGAAAACGCGCTCATCACCGAGGATGCAGAAAATTTTCAAGCGCAGGTCTCATAATTGGAATCATAAGGAAACCCTCAGGAGGGGCTTGCCCTTCATGCTTGGGTCGGTGGATAATATACACCGCTCACAGCCGAAAGCCCCCTCCTAGGGCAGGGATGGCCGCAACAACGCCAGTGGATTGCTATTCCAACAGGCGTTTGACACTTGCCAGAATTTCATCCGCCGAAGCCGGTTTGGGAAGATAATCGTCGGCTTCCATGCTCATGCCGTGATGATGGGAATAGCGGGTGGAACCCACATGATCCGCCACCGCCGTCAGCATGACAATGGGGATATCATGATATTTATCACTCTTTTTAAGCTCGGCGCAAACTTCGTACCCGTCTTTTTCCGGCATCATGACATCCAGGACAATGGCATCCGGCGGATTGGCCTTGACTTTTGCAAGGGCTTCCACGCCGTCATAGGCCACTTCCACGCTGAATCCGGCTTTTTTCAGATTGTTCTGAACGATCGCAGCAAAATCCGGCTCATCATCCACCACAAGAACTCTCTTTTTTTCGCTCATATCGGTCTCCTTCGTTTAAAAAGCTTGGTCCACAAGGATTTTATAGCTGTTCCGTCTGTGGAATGTCAAGCATTCTTGAATGCCGGCGCTATACTTCCGGCCGGGGAAAAAGACCGGCTTTTTCCACGATCTCGGGCACCTTCTCTTCCCATTCGATGGCCATGACATGAAAGCCGCGCACCCCTTCAATTTCCTTCAAACGCTGAATGGATTCGATACAAATTTTAATGCCTTCATCCGCCTGCTTGTCCTTGGGCGTACCGGCCATGCGGTTCACGATTTCATCGGGCACATCCATGCCCGGCACCCGGTTTTTCATGTATTTGGCCATGCCGGCGGACTTGAGGGGGGTGACACCGGCCAGGATGAAGACCTTCTCGTGCAAGCCGCGGTCCCGGGCCAGTTTCATCCATTTTTCGAATTTATCGAGATTATAAATGCACTGGGTTTGGATGAATTCAGCGCCGGCGGCGATTTTCTTGGCCAGGCGCGGCACCCGGATCTCAAAAGGATCGGCAAAGGGATTGGCAGCAGCCCCCACAAACATGCGCGGCGGTCTTTTGATTTCTTCGCCCCCTAGAAACTTGCCTTCATCGCGCATGTGCCGGACGGTCTGGATCAATTGCATGGAGTCCAGGTCATGGACATTCTGGCCCTTGGCGCAATCCCCGAAACTCTGATGATCGCCGGACAAGCACAAAATGTTATGGATATCAAAGGAGGCCGCCCCCAGAATATCGCTCTGAATGGCGATGCGGTTCCGGTCCCGGGTCACCATTTGCAGCACCGGTTCCAGCCCCAGCAATTTCAAACGAATGCAGGCCGCCAGACTGCACAGCCGGGTCACGGAAGTCTGATTGTCGGTTATATTGATGGCGTCCACATGATTCTTGATCAGATTGGTCTTTTCAATAATCACTTCCGGATCACTGCCCCGGGGGGGACCGCATTCGGAGGTCACCGCAAGATGACCGGCGGCAAGCATCTTCTCCAGTTTACTCGGTGTTTTCACGTTCATTCCTGCACATCCTCCCTCTGTACTTTGCGCGGCCCGCCGGCTCTGTCGGTGGACCAGTCCTTGATCGAGAATATCTTTTCATAATCTTCCAGCCGGTTCAGGGCTTTCAACCGATCGACGATCAACTGCCAGGCGCAGTCGATTTCCTTGCTGATTTCGCATTTGCCCTTGGTGGAGCCGCCGCAGGGGCCGTTCATGATCCGCTTGGCACAGCGGGAAATCGGGCAGATGCCGCCGGTGAAGGCCAGAATGCACTGGCCGCAGGCTTGGCAGCGCTCGGTCCAAAGACCGCGTTTTTCCGTGGCCCCCAAAAAACAGGTGTTGACCCCCGGATAGACCGGCGTGGCTTGATACTTCTCGGCCATGAACTGCACGCCCACGCCGCAGGCCAGGGACACCACCGCGTCATACAGATCGATACGGTCGCGCACCTCTTCTAGATATTCATGATCGCATTGCCTTTCCAGGGTGATTTCATCAATGGTAGCGGTTTTGCCTTGATTCATGAAGTACATGCGCAAGGCTGAAGCCAACACGCCCACTTCCTTTTTTCCGCCCGCCTCGCAAACCGTTACGCATTCATTGCAGCCCAAAATGAGAATTTTGGAATGGTCCTTCACCTCCTGGATGATTTCCTCCATGGGTTTTTTGTCTGCAACAATCATAAACCAACCTTTCTCCTCGGATTTGAGATTTGAAATTTGAGATTTGAAAGCATGCTCACGCCGCCTTGGCTTTTTTCGTTTTAATGGGATTCGGGCCCAATTCGCGGATACGCTGATCCATTTCCTTGGCATATTCCACAAAGCGCGGGGCTTCACTGGATGAAAGATTGTACATCCTCACCCGCTCCCCGCCCACACCCACAGTGTCCAGAATGGCCTTGGCCTGTTCCACGCGTTTGCGGGCGCGGAAATTGCCCTTGTTGAAATGGCAATCGCCTTCCATGCACCCCACCACGTAAACGCCGTCCGCCCCCTTTTCAAAGGCCCGCAGGATATGAAGCACATCCACTTTGCCGGTGCAGGGCACGCGCACTACTTTTATATCCGCAGGGTATTGGAGTCGCATCGAACCTGCCAGGTCCGCGGCAGTATACCCTCAATAGTTACAGCAAAAGGAAATGATGATGGGCGTGAAATCCGTGGTCATAGCACTCCTTCCAGCAAGGCATCAATCTTGCTCACAATCTGATTGTCTTCATACCAACTGAGTTCGATGGCTTTGGCCGGGCATTCCGAGGCGCATACGCCGCACCCCTGGCACAAGGCCTCGTCAATGGCGCTGACGCCCTCGGCATTGATCTTGGGCACCCCGTACGGACAGGAGCGCACACAGACCAGGCAGGAGGCGCACAATTCCTGTTTGACCTTGGCGGTCACCGCCGACAGGGTCAGGTATTCCTGGGACAGGTAGGTGATGGCCCGGGAAGCGGCGGCATAGGCCTGGGAAATGGTCTCATGGATCAGTTTGGGGCTGTGGGCCGTGCCGCACACGAAAATGCCTTCCGTGGCCATGTCCACCGGCCGCAGCTTGACATGGGCCTCCATGAAATAGCCTTCGGCATTGCGGGCCAGTTTCATGATGGAGGTGAGTTCTTCGGTGTCCTCGGGCCGCATGCCGGCGCTCAGGGCCAGAAGATCACTGCTGACCACGATGGTGCGGCCCAACACATGATCTTTGAAATAAACCTGAAGCCCTTCCGGGCCCTTTTCCACCCGGGGCGGGTCCTCCTTGGCAAAGCGGCTGAAAATGACTCCCTGTTTGCGGGCCTCGGTATAGTACTCTTCCAGGAAGCCGTAGGTGCGCATATCCCGGTAGAGAATGAACACATTGGCCTCGGGATTGAGCTTTTTAATGTGCAGGGCGTTCTTCACCGCCGCCTGGCAGCAGATCCGCGAGCAATTGGGATTCTCGTCATTGCGCGAACCCACGCATTGGATCATGACCACCTGGTTCAGATCATCGGCCCCCTTTTCGTCTAGCCGCTGGGACAAGTCCACCTGGGTGATGATCCGCTCATCCTGGCCGTACTGGAATTCCACCGGCTTGTATTCATTGGCGCCGGTGGCCAGAACGGCCACGCCGTGGCTGATCTTGCGCTCATACATGCCTGGCCCCACCAGCACTTCGGTCACGAAATTGCCTTTGAAACCTTCGAAGCCCACGATCAACGACTGGGCCAGGACTTGAATCTTGGCATGGTTTTTCACCTTGCCGATCAGTCCCGCCAGATAATCCTGAACAGATGCGCCTTCGATGGTTTCCGTAAGGCGCCGGGCCATGCCGCCCAGCTCGGCCTCCTTTTCCACCAGCACGGTTTCAAACCCCTGATCCGCCATGGTCAGGGCCGCATTCATGCCGGCAATGCCGCCGCCCACCACCAGGGCGCGCTGCTTGACCGGAATTTTCTTCTCCTGGAGGGGATTCAAGGTGGCGGCCCGGGCCACGGCCATGCGCACCAGATCCAGGGCTTTGTCCGTGGCCGCGGCCGGTTCACTGGAATGGGACCAGGAATTCTGGTTGCGGATATTGGCCATTTCAAACAAATATTTGTTCAAACCGCAGGCCGCCAGGGTGTCCATGAAGATGCCTTCATGGGTTTTGGGCGTGCAAGCCGCCACCACGATGCGGTTCAGATTCTGCTCCTTGATGATGGCCTTCATTTGATCCTGGGAATCCTGGGAACAGGTGAACAGGTTCTGGGTACTGAAGGCCACCCCCGGCAAGGTTTTGGCATATTGCTCCACCTTGGCCACATCCACCACGCTGGAGATGTTCACCCCGCAGTTGCACACAAAAACGCCGATGCGCGGCTCCTTGCCGGCCACTTCAATTTCCGCCGGCACCTCAAAGGTTTTGGTATTCTCCCATCTTGACCCGTGCAGATAAGCCCCGGCGGCCCCGGCCGCCGCACTGGCCTGGGTGACGGAACTGGGAATGTCCTTGGGTTCCTGGAACACGCCGCAGGCATATACTCCCGGCCGGGAAGTCTCAATGGGCGTAAAGGGCCGGGTGCGCGCAAAACGGTACTTGTCCAGTTCGATGTTCAGGCGCCCCGCCAGTTCCTTGGTTTCCTCCGGCACCTGCAAGCCCACCGAGAGCACCACCATGTCGAAGATTTCTTCCTTGACACCGCCGGATTCATCCGCATAGCGGATGCGCAGATCGCCGCTGGCGCGCATCTCGTCGATGGTATGCACCCTGGCTTTCACAAAACGAACGCCGGCCTGGTCCTTGGCGCGATTATAATACTTTTCATAGTCCTTGCCAAAGGTGCGGATGTCCATGTTGAAAATGGTGCAGTCCAAATCGCCGTGGGCATGTTCCTTGGCGATCATGGCATCCTTGATGGCGTACATGCAGCACACGGAAGAGCAGTAGCCGTTGCCGCAATTGTTGTTGTCCCGGGAGCCGATGCACTGGAGCCAGGCGATTTTCTTGGGCTCCTTGTGGTCCGAGGGCCGGGTGAGATGGCCCATGGTGGGCCCGGAAGCACTTAAAATCCGTTCAAACTCCAGACTGGTCAACACATTGGGATTGGTTTTATAATGGTAGAACTGATCCAGCACACTGGGATCATAGGGTTCGCTGCCGGTGCAGAGCAGCACGGCGCCCACATCCACTTCCTTGATCATAGCGGTTTGGCCGTGGTCGATGGCATGGGCGAGACAAGCATCCACGCACTGAAAACACTCACAGCAGTAGCCGCAATTCAGGCAGCGGTCGGCTTCCTCCCGGCCGGGTTCTTCGGCCAGGCCGAGTTCCACTTCCAGGAAGTTACCCTGGCGTGCCGAAACAGGCAATTCCGGCATTTTAGCCCGGGCGCGCTTTGGTTCCCGCTCCGGTATGGGCCGGTAGATCGGATTTTCATTGGCGATCTGTTCACGGCCTTGGATCAGATCGCGCTGATCCAGGAAACGCTCGATGGATTCGGCCGCCTCGCGCCCGGCGGCAATGGCGCCGATGGCGATCCAGGGGCCGGTCTGCAAATCGCCGCCGGCAAAGACTCCGTCCCGTTCGGTGGCATAGGAAACCGCATGGACTTCCGTGGTGCCCCAGCGGGTGAAGGTCAGCCCGGCGATTTCCTCCAGGGCCGAAAGATCCGGCCGCTGGCCGATGGCCGGGATGAGCTGGTCAATGACGATATCGTATTCGCTGCCGGGAATGGGGATAGGCCTTTTGCGGCCCGAGGAATCCGGTTCGCTCAATTCCATGCGGATGCAGCGCAGTCCCGTGACCTTGCCGTCATGGGTCAGGACTTCCTGGGGCGCGGTGAGGTAGACGATTTTGGTCCCTTCCGTCTCCGCGGCATGAATTTCCTCTTCCCAGGCCGGCATTTCCTTGCGGGTGCGGCGGTAGAGGATGGTAACTTCCTCGGCTCCCAGGCGCACGGCCGAACGGGCCACATCAATGGCCACATTGCCGCCGCCCACGATGGCCACGCGTTTGCCCACCTCAGCCTTGCCGGTGAGGTTGGCCTCCCGCAGAAAATCCACACCCTGCCTTACCCCCGCGGCCTTTTCACCGGGGATGCCCATCTCGATGCCTTTATGGGCTCCCAGGGCCAGATACACTGCTTTGTAGCCTTGGCGGAAAAGATCATCGATGGTCATGTCCGCGCCCAGGGGCGCATTGGTCTTGATTTCCACTCCCAGGTTGGTGATCAGTTCGATCTCCTGATCCAGGATTTCCCTGGGCAGGCGATGGGCCGGGATGCCCACCCGCAACATGCCGCCGGCTTTGGGCAACGCCTCAAAAATAGTGGCCTTGATGCCCCGGCGGGCCAAATGATAGGCGGCGGACAGTCCGGCCGGGCCGGAGCCGATGATGGCCACCTTTTCCGGCCGGGCGGGCTTGCACTCGATTTTGATTTGACGCGGATCGAATTTGTCGGCTGCCAGTCGTTTCAAATCCCGGATGGCCAGGGGCTGATCCACCTCGCAACGCCGGCAGGCGTCTTCGCAACCATGGGGACAGATGCGGCCCAATACACCAGGCAGGGGCAATTCCTCCATGATGATTTTCAGGGCCTCGGCATATTTGCCCTTTTTGACCATTTGCACATAACCCTGGACATTCAGCCCGGCCGGACAGGCCAAGCGGCAGGGGGCCTTGTCGGTTTTATCGATGGCAAAAGCGCCGGGAATGGCCTGGGCGTATTTCTTGAAAGTGGCCCGCTTGGCGGAAAGGCCCTCGTCATATTCATTGGGTAGCTCCACCGGGCATACTTTGGCGCATTCCCCGCAGCTTGTGCATTTGGAAGGATCGATGTAGCGTGCTGCTTGTTTGATACGAGCCTTGAATCTGCCGGGCTCGCCGGTTAAATCCAAAAGTTCGGTGTTTGTCAAAAGCTCAATATTCAGGTGCCGGCCGACCTCGACCAGTTTGGGCGAGATAATTCACATGGCGCAGTCATTGGTCGGAAAGGTTTTATCAAGCTGCGACATGAGACCGCCGATGGCCGACGATCTTTCCAGGAGATACACGTAATAACCGGAATTGGCGAGATCCAGGGCGGACTGCATACCCGCGATACCGCCGCCCACCACCATCACGGACCCAACGGATTTTGTGGTCATATACACCCCATGTTGCCTTTGCTAAAGATGAGAAAAAAGATTTGCCTACAATACGTCGTTTTTCATCGATGACATGGTTTTTTAACCCTGCCCTGCGGATTTTGTCAATACAATTTCCGGCCGAAAATCCTTTACGGCCGCATGAAAGTTCAAAAATATGATAAAGGCGTTTAGTTTTTCCTTGAGCATTCTGCGGTTCCTTGTTCGTTATTCGCTTTTTCAATCAAAACGAACCGCAGAATATCCAACAGCGTAAAGTTTGGAATTGCCGAACCGGACAAAAATACCTTGAAACCCAATAGCCGGCCGTGATAGGTAGCACCATGGGCAATGCGGGCAGTGTTCTTTTTGACTACAAACCGAATTCGGCCTGTTCCGGGCCGCTTGATTGTAAATGATGGCCAAAAAATTACCTCGGATTATCAATATCGCCCTGGTGGGCGGCGGGCGTTTCTGCAAGGAATTTCTAAAAAAGTCGACCCTGGACTATCGCAAGGAAATTGCCGCCAAGATTGTGGCCGTGGCCGACCCGGACCCCCAGGCACCGGGCGTCCAACTGGCCCGGGACCTGGGCATCAAGACCGAGACCGACTATACTACCTTTTACGATCCTGGCTACAACATTCACCTCATCATTTTGATGACCCCGGAATCGGAGACTCTGGAAGATATTCTGGCCAACAAGCCGGGCAACATCCGACTGCTTTCCTTCCAGACTTTCGAGATCCTCTGGACCGCCATCGGACTGGAAGAACGCAAGCTGCGGGAACGTACCGAGGAGATTGAAACCATCATCGACGGCATTCAGGATTTCATCCTGGTGATGAAGCCGTCCATGGAAGTCATCGAAGTCAATCAGTCCTTTCTAACCAAAATGGGTTATGAGCGTGAAGAAGTCATCGGTCGCAAGTGCCACGAGATCTACCGCAAGCTGGACCATCCTTGCGAGAGCAATCTGGTGGACTGCCCGCTCCAGGATGTGATCCGCAACAAGCGTCAATGCCGCCAGGTTCAGACCCGCTTGCTGCCCAACGGCGAAACCCGCTATTATGAAGTCAACATCTACCCCATCTGGGAGAAAGACGGCAAAATCTCCAAATTCATTCACATCAGCCGCGACATCACCCAGCACAAGCAGGAAGAAGCCGAAATCACCGGGCGCCTGGAGCAGATGGTGGAAGAACGCACCCGCCAATTGCGGGAGACCCACGCCAAATTGCTGCACCAGGACAAAATGGCCTCCCTGGGCAAACTCTCCGCCTCGGTAGTGCATGAAATCAACAATCCCATTGCCGGCATTCTGAACCTGATCATGCTGATGAAACGCATGATCGAGGAAGGCGCCCTTGCACCCAAGGACATCGAGCGCTTCAACCAATACCTGGTGCTCATGGAAACCGAAACCCGGCGCACCAGCAGGATCGTCTCCAACCTCCTGGCCTTTTCCCGGCAATCCAAGATGGAGAGGAAGCAGGTGGACTTGAACCAGCTCATTGAAAAAACCATCTTTCTGAATTCCAACCTGCTCAAGATCGACGGCGCCAAGATCCAAACCAAACTGGACCAGGATTTGCCCAAAGTACTCGGTTCCGAAGACCAGCTCCTACAGGTTTTCATGAATGTCATATCCAATGCCGCCGAGGCCATCGAGGCCGCCGGTGGCGGCCTGCTATCCATCGCCACCATTCCCCAGCCCCAGCAAGGCGCGGTGACGGCGGAATTCAAGGACACGGGTATCGGTATTCCCAAGGAAAATCTGGCCAGCATTTTCGAACCGTTTTATACTACCAAGAAAAAGGGCAAGGGCGTGGGTTTGGGCCTGTCGGTGGTTTACGGCATCATCGAGGAACACAGCGGCAGCATCAGCGTGGATTCCACCGTGGGCCAAGGCACTACTTTCCGCATCCAACTTCCCATTAATCCGGACAAGCAGAAAATCAACGTTCATCGAGGTTCCCATGGGTAGCACTAAAATCTTGATTGTGGATGACGAACTCATCATGCGCGAATCCCTGGCCGGCTGGCTGGAACGTGACGGCCACAGTATCGACAAAGCCGCCAGCGGCGAGGAAGCCCTGGAAAAAACCAAGACTACCCGCTACGACATCCTGCTGGTGGATATTAAAATGGACGGCATCGGCGGCCTGGAAGTACTCAAACAAGTGAAGGAAAACGACGCCGACCTAGCCGTGGTCATGATCACGGCCTACGGCTCCATTCCCACCGCCATCGAGGCCATCAAATGCGGGGCCTTTGACTACCTGCTCAAACCCTTTGACCCCAATGAATTGGGCATTCTGATCCATAAGATCATCCAGCACCAGGCCCAGAGCCGTGAGAATCTTTTCCTGCGGGAGGACTACAAGGAGCGCTCGCGTTTTGAAAGCATGATCGGTCAATCCCCGGCCATGCAAACGGTCTTCAATCTGATCCAGGATGTGGCCCCGGTGGACTCCACCGTGTTGATCACCGGCGAAACCGGCACCGGCAAGGGCCTGGCGGCCAAAGCCATCCACACCAACAGCCCCCATTGCGAAGGGCCGTTTGTAGTAGTCAACTGCGGCGCCATTCCGGAGCATCTCATGGAGAGCGAACTGTTCGGCCACCAGAAAGGCGCCTTCACCGACGCCCGCGAAACCAAGAAAGGTCGTTTGGAACTGGCCCACGGCGGCACCATTTTTCTGGATGAAATCGGTGAAATCAGCATGCGCATGCAGATCGACTTGTTGCGCGTGTTGGAAGATCACGTCTTCTACCGGGTGGGCGGCACCCAGCCCATCACCGCCGACTTTCGGGTGATCGCCGCCACCAACCGCAATCTCACGGAAGCAATCCGGGAAGGCATTTTCCGGGAGGACTTGTACTACCGCCTGAACGTTATCTCCTTTGAAATGCCGCCGCTGCGCAAACGCAAGGAAGACATCCCCATTCTGGCCGAACACTTTCTGCGCCGTTTTTCCCAGGAAACCAAAAAGCCCATCGACAAAATCAGCCGGACCGCCATGGATGAGATCATGTTGTATGAATGGCCGGGCAATGTGCGCGAGCTGGAGAATGCCATTGAACGCGCCGTGGTGGTTTCCAAAAGCCGCAGCCTGCAAGCGGAAGATTTGCCCCTTTTCCGCAGTGATATCTGCATCCCGGCCAATACTTCCCTCCGGGAAGTGGAAAAGGCCCATATCGCCAAAGTGTTGACGGATAACGGCTGGAACGTTTCCAAAAGCGCCCAAATCCTGGATATCGACCGGGGCACCCTTTACAACAAAATCAAACTATTCGGTCTTCAAAAACAGCCTTGAAACCGCGGCCGGCACATACGGTTCTGATTGCGCCCATGGGAAATTTCGAGGCGGACCTCATCGACCATATCCGCCGGGAAATCAGCCGTATTTTCGGTTTTGCGGTTGAAACCCAATCGTTTTTATCCGGGCTCACCTTTGCCTTTGACCCGGAACGTAATCAATATCATTCCACGGCCATTCTAGAACGTCTTGATAATGAAGCCCCCGGCCATGTCGCCAAGATTCTGGCAGTCACCGAGGTGGATCTCTTTATTCCGATTCTGACCTATGTTTACGGTGAAGCCCAGCTAGGCGGCCGGGCCTGCATTATCTCCACCCATCGCCTGCGGGAAGGGCTTTCCCCCATCAATACCGAGTCCAAATTCCTGGAACGGTTGACCAAGGAAGCCGTCCACGAACTGGGCCACACCTTTAAATTGCGCCATTGCACCGATCATGCTTGCATCATGCATTACTGCCGCAGCATAACGGATGTGGATCACAAGTCGGACCAGCTTTGCCGCTATTGCCGCATCCTTTTGGACGACGAAATCAAGCGTATGGACAAGCGCTAGTGTTTCGAATCTCCTATCTTCCGCCGCTGATGGTCTACCTGGCTGCCGGCATTTCCAGTCTCACCGGAATCGTGGGACTTTTTTTCGTCAAGGAGCGCTTGGGGTTGTCCGCCGAATTCCTGGCGGGCCTATCCTTCTGGATCGGGCTGCCCTGGGTCCTGAAAATGCCCGTGGGACACGTCATCGACTTGCTGTGGCGCTGGAAATACCTTTTCGTGATTGCGGGCGCCGTCCTGATCAGCGGCGCCTTTCTGATCATGCAGGGTCTGATCAGCCGTCATCCCTGGATGGGCCGGCTGATGAGCATGGAGGCCTGGTATGTGCTTGCGGCCCTGCTGGCGCCCCTTGGCTTTATGATCCAGGACGTGGTCGCCGATGCCATGACTGTGGAAGCCGTGCCCCTGGTGGATGACCAAGGGGTACCCCATGTCCCCGGACTGATCAAAAGCATGCACACCACCATGCAGACCTTGGGCCGGGCCGCCCTGGTGGGGGGCGGAATCCTGGTTTCCCTGGTGAATATTATGATGTTCCAGGGCGTGGAAGCAATGACTGCCGGGGAAAAAATGTCCATTTACCTATATGTTTATAAGATGGCCCAAATCATCCCCACCGTTTCCATTCTGGGAGTTTTGCTGGCCCTGTGTTTGCAAATGGTCCGGAAAAAACAGCTTTTACGCCTGGGTTTCAGCCCCACGGCGATTACGGAGATGCTGCATTCGCGAAGTGAACAACCCGCGCCTAACTGGTGGATCATCGGCGGCGGCCTGATTTTTGTGATGTTCAGTCTGGCCATGGGGCTCAACTCCGTTCCTTATGACCAGGAAATTGTTTTTGCAGGCTCCCTGGGCATCGTGCTCTTTCTCATGGCCCGGCTTCTCAGGGAACTCAGCCCGGCGGATCGCAGGAATCTCATCGGTACCGCCGTTATCCTTTTCATATTCCGCGCCCTGCCCGGACCTGGGGTGGCCGCCACCTGGTGGCAGATCGACGAGCTGGGCTTTGACCAACAATTCCTTTCCGGCCTTTCCCTGATCAGCAATGTTTTCGCCCTACTGGGCATGTTTATTTTCCGGCGCTTCATGGCCGAACGCTCCATCGCCCAGGTGGTCTTTTTCCTGACCATGGCCGGCACCCTGCTGACCCTGCCCGTCATCGGCCTCTATTACGGCCTCCACCATTGGACCGCGGCCCTTACAAGCGGATACGTGGATGCGCGTTGCATTGCCCTGGTGGATACGGCCTTGGAATCCCCTTTGGGCCAGGTGGCCATGATCCCCATGCTGGCCTGGATCGCCCGCAGTGCTCCGCCCCGGTTCAAGGCCACTTTTTTTGCGGTCATGGCTTCCTTTACCAACCTGGCGCTTTCCCTGGCCAGCCTCGGCACCAAATATTTGAATCAGGTCTTCGTGATCAGCCGTGAAGTAACAGATGCCGTTGGTGCTGTTACAGTCCCGGCTGATTATAGCCGGCTCGGCCTGCTCCTGATCACGGTCACGGCCATCGGCCTGATTCTGCCCCTGATAACCATCCGGCTTGTTCAGACAACCCGAATCCGGTCCATGGATTAAAGTTTTCAGGGGAATCTGCCGATAGAGAAGGTAGATTTGATGTGTGTGCATGTAAGGCAGTATCCCAAAAACCGGGAGGACCCCATGATCCAAGGAATTTCATCCGCCATTTCAGCCTTGACCAATTTGGGAAAACGCATCGGAAACGTGGCCAACAATATTTCCAATGTCGCCACCCAGGGGTATAAGCGCAGCCGGTCCACGGCCGTGGATTTGCCGACCTATTCCGTCAGTACCGCCTCCGGCACGGCCCGGGTCGGCCGGGGTTCGGCCCTGGAAGATATTTCCAAGGTGTTTGAACAAGGCAGTTTTGAACCGGCCGCTTCACCCACCAGTATGGCCATCGGCGGCAACGGCTTTTTTGTTGTCCGGGATTCAGACGGAAGGTCATATTATACACGGGAAGGCAATTTCCATTTTGATCAAAACGGAAGTCTTGTGAATTCCCAGGGCTATATTGTTCAAGGCTGGGAAATAGATCCAGCCACCGGTTCGCCCCAGGGCTCCCTAAGAAATATTGCCATGTCCGCATTCAGTTCTCCGCCCCAAGCCAGCACCATCCTGACCGATATTGTCAATCTGAACGCCGTTGCCGCGGATCATGCGGTGGGCCCGGCCGGCCTTTCCAGAGTCTGGGACGGCAGGGTGCCCAATAAGCCCATCGGTGATCTGAATTATGAATACCAAACCTCTTCCAAAATCCATGATTCAATCGGTGCCGACCATGATGTAAATATCTACTTTGACAAGGCCGGCCCAGACGGCACCTGGGAATATATCGTCACCATTAACCCGACTGAGGACAAACGGGCCGGCGTAACCGGCGCCAATGCCGGCCTGCTGGCAAGGGGGACCATGGAATTCAATAACTCCGGCCAACTCACCGGCATGTCAATGGAGTTGAACGACGGCAGCGGGAATTGGCTCCCCCAAGATCCAAGCACCGACCTTACCAACGGACATTTCACCTTCCGGCCGGATTTTCTCGGCAATCCGGCTGGCGCAACTGCCATGCCGGTTCAGTTGGATTTCGGTTCTACCTATAACGGCAACAACTGGGTCCCGGCTGAGCCTTCTTCTACCCAATTCGCGGCCCCTTCCCATACCATTCTGTCCTCTGCCGATGGGTACAATGCCGGTGAGCTGGATTCCATTTCCGTGGGCACGGACGGCGTCATCAGCGGCTACTATTCCAATGGAAACCGCCTGGATCTGTTCCAGGTGGCCACCGCGACTTTTCAGAATCCCAACGGCCTTGAGCAACTGGGCAATAATTTATATGCCGAAACCCGCAACTCCGGCAATGCCCTCACCGGCAGCCCCGGCAGCGGCGGACGCGGCGGGATTGTCCCCAATGCCTTGGAATCCTCCAATGTGGATCTGGTGGAAGAATTCTCCTCATTGATCTTGTTCCAAAGAAATTTTGAAGCCAATTTAAAAACCGTGGAAGTTGAAAACAAGCTGAAAGGCGATATCATCAATATCATTTCCTGACCTGACCCCCCAAACAATCGGTCAAGGTAGTGCAATCCTTGGAAATGCCGCATGCACACCTACCCGCTCTCCCCGCCCAAATCAACTGGTTGTATTTCTATTCTTTATTGACTCGAACCAATGCATAACATATGTTCTGTATCCAAATAGCTGCGCTCCGTTTATTTTCAACCTGTAAGCAATGAGCCGAATTGCCTTCTCCGCACCGGGAGTATTTGGAATGTTTCGATTTTTATCTGCAAGCACCATCCTGGTATTCATCTTTTGTTCCAGTGCGATCAGTGCCGGACTTGAAAAGGGCGACAGCCTCCCGGCAACCTCAACCCCTGGATTAAATTATGATGATCTTGCCGCCGCCCCGGAGATGGCGGAGCTAAGCGGCGTTAAAATCAGGCTGGAAGCCGAAATACTACAGGCTTTTGATCCGATTTCGTTCATGATTAAAATCAAAGCGGAAAGTGTTCTGCCGGAAACATGCAAGTTGAATATTCATCCGGCTGTTCACATTTTATCCAGCGGCAAGATTTTTGATACCGAGCTGATTCACCCCTTTCGATCCGGCCCTCAAGGCACTGATCTGGTGTGCGGAATCACCGCGAATCCGGGTCTTACCTTGTCTCCCGTGGTGGACCTGGTGATCAGGCTGTCGGATAAAAACGGCAAGATCCATTTGCTGAGAGCAGGCCCCACCCAGGTTCGTCAACGAAGCCCTGAAGAATATCTGGAATACAGTGGCGGAAATTTTGAAGGCATTGTTAAACCTCAGGAAAGACTCTCCTCCCATGATCTGATCCCCATCCAGCATGATTTCAGCGGCGGTTCGTCGGCCCTGGCGGCTTTATTAAGATTTGTATATGCTGAAGATGTTGCCGAAAAAGCCGTTATGAACGGCATGCTGACCCACGGTGATATGGAACTGATCAAAAAACGCAAATCCTTTTCCCTGCTGGACATGAAAGCCTATCTGAAATCCATGGGATATCACTCGACCGGATTAAAGGAAACCGATCCCATATCCTATAAGACCTTTATAGAAGACGGGCTCAACACCATGCTCCCGGCCATCATCACTGTTGATTACAAGGGCTATAAACATTTTGTTCTGCTGCGTGGATTTGATGAAAACAGAGTCTATATCGGTGACCCAGCCTTTGGAAACATCAGCATGAATTTCACGGAACTCGACTCCATAATGGTACGCATCGCCGGTGGTCAATGGATGGTTTTTGTGGTGCGCAAGACGGATTTTACTTGAAAAAACTCCGGCTACGACAGTAAATTCGAAAACCGAAACTCGAAATTCTAAACAAATTTAAAATTCCAATAACCAAATTATCAATGCCAAACTTTTTGATATAATGTGAGAATATCTCATGTCTCCTTTTTTGAAAAGATTTTCTTATTCCTGTTCCAGAAGGGCTTTTCTGGATCACTGCCGCAAGTTTGTCTTGGGTTTTTCCGCATTCCTGACCGTCAAGACCAAACCGGCCCTGGGAATTGAATCCAGCCAGGGTCCCATCAAGGAGGACCCCATGAAACTGCCAGCCCCGCAAGTCACGCAAGTCAATAGAACCGTAGCCCTTGAAGCAGCCATCCAAAACCGGCGCACCATACGATCCTTTTCTCCCCGCAAGCTTTCCCTGCAAATGCTGGCCCAAATCCTCTGGGCCGCCCAGGGCATCACCGACCCCAACGGCTATAAGCGCGCCGCGCCCTCAGCCGGCGCCCTATACCCCCTGGACATTTATGCAGTGATAGGAGCGGAAGCCGTTGAGCAGACGCCGGCCGGTGTTTTTCATTTTCAACCCGCCGACCATGCGCTTGTACCCGTAACGACCGGCGACCTCCGCCAGTCCGTGGCTCAATGGGCTTTGGGCCAGACCTGGATGGCAAAGGCCCCGGTCATGATGGTCATTACGGCAGAATACCGCCGCATTACCGGCAAATATGGTGAGCGCGGCATCCGTTATGCCCATATGGAATCAGGCCACATCGCCCAAAACATCTTTTTACAAGCCGAAGCCCTGGGCCTTTCGGCCGGCATTGTGGGCGCCTTTAACGACAAGGAACTTCAACAGACAATGAAAATATCCGACAGGCATGAACCCCTCTTAATCATGCCCGTGGGCTACAAAAACTGATTGACATTACCGGGTTGATCTGTATTGATTACTTTTTTTTTGAAAACAAGCTTTCAATGGAAATTCAGATACAACAAACGGAGGCAACCCAATGAAACACAACCGAATTCACAATTTCAACGCCGGTCCGGCGGCCCTGCCCCTGCCGGTGTTGGAAGAGATCCAGGCATCCTTTCTTAATTTCAAAGGCAGCGGCATGTCCATCACTGAAATCAGCCATCGCTCCAAATGGTTCGACGATGTGATCAACGATGCGGTGGAACGCACCCGGCGCCTGCTGAAAATCAACGATCAATACCAGGTATTATTCCTGCAGGGCGGCGCCAGCCTGCAGTTTGCCATGATCCCCATGAATCTTTTGGCCCCAGGCAAATCCGCGGATTATGTCAATACCGGTACATGGTCCACCAATGCCATCAAGGAAGCCAAAATCCAGGGCAAACCCATCAAGGTGGTGGCCTCTTCCGAGGACAAGAATTTCTCCTACATCCCGAAAAACATCCCCTTCAATGCCGATGCGGTTTATGCCCATATCACTTCCAACAATACCATCAAGGGCACCCAGTGGGCTGAATTCCCGGACACGGGCCGGGTTCCCATTGTTTCCGATATGTCTTCGGATTTCATGAGCCGGCCGATCCCCATGGAAAAATTCGGGCTGGTCTATGCCGGAGCCCAGAAAAACATCGGCCCGGCCGGTGTCTGCCTGGTCATCATCCACAACGATCTGCTGGAACTGACCCCGGCCGACCTGCCCACCATGTTGAAGTACACGACCCATTCCACCAAGAATTCCATGTACAATACGCCCCCCTGCTTTGCCATCTATACCATCCAACTGGTAATGAAATGGCTGGAGGAGACCATCGGCGGCCTGGACAAAATGGCGGCCCTCAACCAGGCAAAAGCCGATCTGCTTTACAACTACATGGATTCCACGGGTTTTTACAAAGGCACGGCCCAGGCCGACAGCCGCTCCCAGATGAACGTGACCTTCCGCCTGCCCAATGAGGATCTGGAAAAAAAATTCGTGGCCGAAGCCACCGCCGCCGGTTTCGGCGGACTTAAAGGCCACCGCTCCGTGGGCGGCTGCCGGGCCTCCATTTACAATGCCACAGACATTAATTCCATTCAGACCCTGGTGGATTTCATGAAGCAATTCGCCGCCAAAAACGGCTGATCATAAAAAAGGCTGCCTACATCGGCAGCCTTTTTTATTCCATTTGCCTTGAACCTCTCAAATCTCTATCATCAGCTATTGAGAGGTGGCCTTCCATTTGAACTACATTATTTTTTATCAAGCATCGCTTGTTTCAGATCCTCTTGGGCCGGCTCATCACAAAGCCAGATACCGAATAGCGGTTTCTTAAAATCGATCCCTTTGATCGTGCCAAGTGCGCGGCCGTTTTTATAAACGCTTACACCCTCTTCCGGAATATACATAAAATCGAAAACATCATCGGGTTTATATTCGCCTTTCATAACCGCGATCATTTTATCAATCCGAGATTGGATCGGTGCCACATTGCCCTTGGTTGATTTTTCAAATCCTTCTTTCAATGCATCCGCCATCTTGGTATCATTCATCAAACCAGATATGATATGAACCTTGATCGCCATGGGCTCATCTGCTTCTATTATCTTCGCGGCATCCTGACTTTTCGCCTTCAAATATAGACCGCCGGCATAGATATCCATCATCAATTTGACCCTCACGCCACCGCCGTTCAAAACAAGTGTGTCTTTTCCGGCAGTAATTGTTTCAGGCAGATTTTTACCACCCACATCTTTGGCAATCGCCATGGATGAAACCATCATCAAAGACACCAATACAATAAACATTTTTTTCATCATCGCTCACATCTCTCCTTTGGTTAACTTGTTGTTTTTTTATAAATACACGCCATAATACACTAATTTATAACAAAAAATTTAATCCAGACAGGATCGGCAACTTCATGCCCCGCGCCCAGCGGGTTGACCGAATAGATTTTTATCCAATATCCCCTTAGACCTGAAGGGTTGTCCTATATCCACCCAAGAAAGATCTGTCAAATGAAATTTGGAACCGATTATCCCGGAATCCGAAAAATACCCCGTGCGGTATCCAACATGAATTTGCGTTACAGACGCAGTCGCTCTCCGGTGTCCAAGGTCTGCTTGAGTTCCTTGCAGACTTCCGAAAGGCTGGTCCATTTCTGTTTCAGAAACGGGATCTGGCCGATCTTGTCCTTGCCATACAATAGCGCACACCGCTTTTTCACCTCCTCATCGGATACATCTTTTTCCGGAAACATGCGTACCAGCTTCTTTTGCGAATTCGACGGACCGTGCACCCGGAAAGTCTTTATAAAATTTCTTCTTGCCAAATCATAAAAAACAGTGTGTCAGATCGTGCGTGGTTTGATTCCAACGATTATTTAATCGCTCAATTCGCTCAATTGCACATACGAGGGCCTCAAATCTCTCGAAAACATTCGGCCGGCGGTTTTATATCTGAACATGCACACCTGTGTGGGCGAAAATCAAATTGCTTTAGTGACCCAAACCCCCTGGCCGAATAAAATAGAGAACAGTCCGATGGCCGTAGATTATTTTGCCGACCTGATCGTTCCTTGCGAAGCCAATTTCATCGACAAAAACGACAATGAAGTCTGGCTGACCTGCGTGGGACTCACCAAGGAGTTCGTTCTGCAATACTGGAATTTTGCCAAAGACGCCCTGGTTTATTTCGACGTTTGTTACCTCGGCTGGGATACGACCGGTGGAGGAGAGCCGGCCATGGCGTTTCGTCAGGCCTTGCAAAGCAAAGGCGCCGGCTGCATCATCGCCTGGCGGGGCAGTTCCAGCGGGACCTGGTGCTATCCTGCGGCAAAGGTTTTCTTTGATCGTCTTTTGGGCATGAATCTGCATCAACCCAACACGCCCAACCAAAGGCCGTTCCCCCCGGATCAAGTTTATGCGAAAATCAAAAAGTTAAAACTCGATAAAGGTGACCAGGCCACCCGCTATATGACCCTGACTCCTACCCCCCCGACCGGCGGCATGCTCGTTCCCACCATCAAAAGCCTTCAGGTTTCAGAGCGCACCTATGAGGGCGACGACGGCAAGCCGCTGGACCAGAGCACGATCACCGTCAAGGGCGACTTCGGAAACGCCAGCGGCCGGACCATTAAGGTGACCGTCAACGATCAAGAAATGGAAAATCTTCAAATCAACAAGGATGCCAACGGCGACATCTCAGACCTCAAATGCGATCTGCCGATGGATTCGGGCCATGCGGGATTTGCCGGCAAGGTTGTGGTCTCCATCGATGATCACAAAAGCAACGCCGTCAATCTCACCTTATACCGCTGGACTTTCAAGCAGGAGTTTGAACAAACCAAGGACCAGGTTTCGTTTGTTCAGACCGTCGATTGGGATGTTTATATCCGGGCCGACGTGCATCCCTATCGGGATGAGGCCGGCGGTGAAATGCAGCAACCCGATGCATTCGATTTCAAAGCGGCGCCCGGCTCAGAAGTAACGTATACATTTACGGCAACCGGCCCCAATGGTTTATCCTGTACGAATCCGTCAGGCACCCTGCCGTACGGTATCAGGATAGAAAGCAACGTGACGAAGGGCTATGTCTTTGAAGGAAAAATCAACATCAAGGAAGGCAAAATTACCCTGAATAACTTCTTTGGTTATCCCATCTGGTTGGCGAAAGCGCCAACTGCCATGGGCTTATTTCTGGATCCGGCCTATGTCTCATGGCCGGGGGTGTCGGATGATAAGGAATATTATCTCACCAGCGATTACAATATTGAGAGTGGTGATTTGGTTGGAAGCTTAAAAGTGACGAAAACGAATCTGCACTTTGATCAATGCGTGCCTACCCATAAACCAGGGGCTTCCATCTCTCTGGCAGGCGAGGATATGAACGCTCCCTACTAAACTTGAAATCCGGCAAGGCGGTCCCGTTATTCAGGGCCGCCCATTTTTACATTCTCAAATTAGAAAATTAACCAGGCCGAGAACGGTATCGGAACCCCGCCAGCCATGGGAGGGGCAGCCGTTTTTTTATTTGACACAGTAAGAGAAGAAGCTGTATAGCCAAATTCCCTATTTAAAGCCGGACAATCCCCCCCACGTTCCGGCACCATGTAACCCGGTCAGCAATGGCTGGGTTTTTCATTTTGACAAGGCTCCATAGAACGGCTTATATGATGTAATCCCTTCAGCCGGTATCCATTGCCGGATGCCCTATTTCTCGAACCCGGCTGGCGTATGATGGCCGGATTTTCTTGAAAAGGGCCGGTGGACGCCATTTTATAAATAAGCAGCATTTTTTGTGCAATCTTTGATTGCCTGTGAAATGACGAAAAAAAAATAACAAAAGCCATTTTTTTGTGTATTTTTTAACTTTGTTTTTATGGTGGGATTATGAAAAAAGTTGTGCATGGTTCTTGGACTAGCAACCCTTCATATAATTCCAATTGTGGAAACAATTGTCCTGTGGAGAGGGTGTCTTGGAATGCCGTACAAACCTTTATCAATGCCATGAACCAACGGGGAGAAGGGACCTATCGTTTACCCACCGAGGCAGAATGGGAGTATTGCGCCCGAGCTGGCACGACCACGCCTTTTAATACCGGCAATTGTTTATCCACGGATCAGGCCAATTTTGATGGCGAACCTCCTTACAATGGTTGCTCCGGGGTATATCGGGGGACAACGATAGCCGTTGGAAGTTTTGCTGCAAATGCCTGGGGTCTGTATGATATGCATGGCAATGTGTGGGAATGGTGTTCGGATCGGTATGGTTCTTATCCGAAGACGGCAGTGATCAATCCGACTGGTGCTACGAGCGGTACCGACCGGGTGCAACGCGGCGGCAGCCTGGAATGGTATGCCGGGTACTGCCGCTCCGCCAAACGGTTTTACAGAACATACGACAGCAGCATTTACGACCTCGGCTTCCGCCTCGTCAGGGAGCCGTAACTATTTATTTCCTGAATATGAACCCGGCCTTTTATTGAGGCCGGGTTTTTGTTTTGTCCAATTTGTATGGCCAAACAACACCAGACCGAAATCCTGGACGGCGACTCCATGCGGAAAAAGAAGGTTTGACATGAAAGGGCGTATTTGAGATTAACGCGTAAGGCCGACCTGGCTATTGGGGCCTTGGCTTCACTACCCCTGGTCTTAACATTTTTAAAAAGAAAGGAGGAAAAGAAATACTGTTTGAAGTGAACCAATCCCCATTTTAGTTCTGACTCGGGAGGGCATTAAACCCCTCAAACCCCGCGTCGCTCGGGAAAAAAGCCGTTTTTTCCTGCACTTGACTTTTTGTTTTTAAACGGCTTTTTCTGAAAGTCTCGACAGATAGTAATTTATTTTAGTCCGACGCCAATTCCCAATTTGTCGTATTTTTAATCCGCCATCGCATTTTATAAAAAAACGACAAAACACGGATGCACCTTATCAGCCCCAATTCCATCCTGGTTCAACAGGTTTCACAATGCACGAATGTGGCGTGTACCCCTAATTTTACTTTTTTTCGAGGGGATGGGCACAAATTGCCAAGTTCATTCGCGGTCTTCAGGCGTCATCAGGAAGGGGCGATGGTGCTGTTGTCCGCCTTGACGTAGGTGCTGGAGTTGAGGGGGTGCCTGCCTTCAATGCCGCTATAGAAATCACGGATGGTCGCCATATCCGACTCAATGTCTCCCGTGGGCATGACTGCCGGGCCGATTCCCCCGGTCTTCCTGCCATAGTCCAGGTAACCCAGCACGATGGGAACACCGGCCCCGCTGGCAATGTGATAAAATCCGGTTTTCCAGTACATGACCCTGCGGCGGGTCCCCGACGGGGGAATGATCATGACCAGTTCATCCATTTCCTGAAATTTGCTGATGGACTGGGCCACCACGTTGTTCGATTTTGAACGGTCGACGGGAATGGCGCCCAACCATCTAAAAAAAGGCCCCATGGGCCAGCGGAACCACTCCGCCTTCATCATGATGAGGGGTTTAATGCGGAAAAGGAATGCCAGGCAGACCGTATACAGAAAATCCCAGTTTGAAGTATGAGGCGCGGCAATGATGACATATCGGGGGATGTCGGGTTTCTGCCCTTGGGATTTCCATCCGGCGATTTTGAAAATGACGATGGCCACACACCGCATCAGCGGCCTGACGACGGGCGTGTCATGAACAGTAAACGGCATGATGTATAATTCCTTTCATTTCTTTCTTAAGTAAAACTGCTTATACATCATCCGTAAAGCATTTAATCTCCTTAAAACAACCGCAAAAGGATTATTACAATACTTTTACATTACCCGGGGCGGATAAGGATATTTTCCCCGATTAGAAGCCGGCGTTGGACGAAGCCGCTTCGCGGCGGAAAAAAATCCCAAATTAATATTTACCTCCCTGTGTGACCCAATTCCGGGCACAATCAAAATAAAATATCGGTAGCCCCAGTTTGATAAAGAACTCGTTTTATAAACCCTGATATAGTGCCCTGAATTTCTCGATATGCCTGTTGAAAGACTGAAAGCGAAGCCTCAAAAGTGAAAGACAACTTGCCATCATGCACACGACCCAATTCATTAAAAACGGTGCACATAGTTTCTGCCATTATGCACTTTTTCCAGTCTGGCGATTCCGGTGTCAATTTGTTAATCCGGTCCGGTTTTCAATCTTGAAAATGCTATTTTTCAGTTGGGAGGGCGGGAGAGAAACCCGCCCTTACCAGATTATGTTGTCATTTTTTCTTTTTTGCTATTCCTTCTAAATGGATCTTTCGTGCAACAGCTTTCCGCTCCTGGTCTTTTTTCACACATGCGCGACACTTAACAGCAATGGAATTTATATTTCCTTTGGCGATTTCATACCACCACTTCTGTTGCTGAGCTGTCCATACTTCTTCTTTTCCGCAACGATATGGGGATATTTTGTTTCCGGAAACGAAATAGTCCGGCGGGCTGAATAGCTGGAACCCGGTTCACCGGCCGGGCCGGCTTGCCCGGACCCTTTCCTGCTCCTTGATTGAACCCGGTCACAGATGGCCGGATTTTCTGTTTCCGGCCAAACCGATCAAGGCCATTTCGGCGTGGCGGTTTCATCGTAGCTATTTTTCAAACAGATAGAATATGAGACGGCGTGAGACAAAAATGGGCTGTATCCCACACTCCGCCTTGTCAAATTAAATTTAAATGCGTGGGAGGCGGCAACCTGGCGATGCTTGCTTTGATTCAAACGTTGGATGATCAACTTGATCAAGTGCCTGGCTTATGCCATTACAAAATCTCACTTACCCAGATAGCTGCTTGTCAGTTTTGCGAATTGACAGCAGGTTCAACAAACTGTTAAAGTGCAGAGTATCAGGAGCAATGTGCATTATTTTTAAGGTGTTGTGATGGGTGCACTTTGGCAAGGAGTGTTTCACCCATCACTTGAAACAGAGAGTTTATCCGATGCTGAAAAGATGTATTTATAGAATATACGAATCCTGCTTGATCTGAACGGCATTTTTTTGACTTTTCGGCTATCATGACATCTCGTGCAATAGTCTGAGATAAATTATTTGTTCATTATAGAAAAAACCAGGCTGTTTATGCGTTTTGAAAGTATGATGAAGTGGAAATTATGCCCGATATTAATAATCAGCATTATGATTTGCTGCGTGGGGTGTTCTCAGTTACATGCCATTAGCATTGCAAAAGCCAATATTGTGAACACTAATTGGTCATTAGTTCAAAATATAGATGATAATCAAACGCATATCACGGATGACTATATTTCAATAGTTAAAAATGCAGATGGATATCCGTTATATCGGGCGGATACCCAATTTGGCTACATTCTTTTATCAATTCATGAGGAAGTTGAAACTGCTATATCAGCAGGCTTTTGTTTTCTTCCTATTATTCCGTTGTTTTTAGATATGAATCGTGAAAACGAAATCAATTTTAAAATTTCTATGCACACGACATCAGAAGCTAAATTTGATCCTTGTGAAATAGCGATCAACCTGCCAAATGGTCTAACTTTTCATCCTCAAATGATAAAAGTATCTCGCCGTGAACCTGAAAAAACTATTGAATTTTATTGTTGTGAAATAACGACGACTAAAGATAATGATACCAATTGTATTTCCATAGATAAAATTGACTTGCATCAGGATTTATCAGGAGCGGATTTATCTTACCGATATAAGACAGGGTACGATCTAAAAGAGTTTACTATCACCTTCGGAAAGATTTCTGTTGGCAAAGAAAATATCACCCTAAGTCCTTTAAAATTCGCACCCACATACGATCATTTAAAGTATTTTCCAGTTACACATTAGGTCCGTTTTGTGATGTGTCTGCTAAAAATTTCTGCTAAATCCGCTCAAGCAAACACTTGATTAATAAATTGACAGCGAAATCGCCAGACTGGTAAAGTGCAGAATGTCTGGAGCAATGTGCATCATTTTTGGGGTGTTGCGATAGGCAACAAATGGCAAGCATTCTTGCACTTTTGATATAACCGAAGAACCGGATGCGGAAAACCGAAAGTC
>DYJD01000043.1 GCA_020723325.1 Desulfosudis oleivorans
GGCCTGGTTCCGCTTCCCGCCCTTTAATGGATATCACACCAAGTTAACATCTTGATAATTGTTTTTAATTGGGCTATGAACGCCTTAATTTCATAGCGATAATGCATTTTTAACCCCTAAAAAGAGCGATATTGAGGAATTTTTTGGCGCGTGCCCATCGACATTACATTCCCGGACATATCTGGCATATCACCCATCGTTGCCATAAACGGGAATTCTTGTTGAAATGAAATCCCTGGCAATTGGACGTTCCATAAAGCAATTTGAAAATTGCTGCGAATTGCGAGAAGACGAGTTCATTTATAATTGTCATTTTGGGGTCAAAAACGGCGATATTGGTCAAAACAATGCGTACTTTTGGAATATTAATTCCGCAATTTCCGACTGTTAACTTGGTGCGACCCCAGTGCCTATCATTTATTGAGTATTGAAAAGTGCCAAAGCTGAAAGAAGCATTAAAGGATTTCCGATGGAATCTATTCCTTAAATTTTTAATGAAGAAAATATACTATCATGCGGCCAAAGCCTGAAAAATATATTATTCGGAGCAATTCTCCCCTTCAAGAAAGCAAAGGGGTCGGGCCCAATGCCGTTAACTTAAGCCTCCGACGCTGACATGGATGCCTTTGGCGCCATTCCGACGAAAGAAGTAATCCAGTTTTTTAAGCACTTCTGAATTAACCCCTCGCCGAGGCGACGGTGACGGCAAGGGATTTCTTCTTAAGTTAACGGAGTGCAAAGGGCAGCAAGGGCAAGGGCAAAGGCAAAGGGGCACACAAGCATTTGATACGGAATTGAATAGTGTAAAAATCCACCCCTAAAATGGGTCAATAATCCGTTTTTTGAGTGCAAAAAAGTAATTATTATCGTAAGAGAGTCCATGGCAAGAGCAAAGCGGCATTATATTCCAGGCTACATCTAGCATATCACACATCGATGCCATAAGAGATAATTTTTTCTCAGGTTTTCAATGGATCGGCGTCGGTATCTGCATGGGGAGCAGGTCATTCGTAGAGAAGGTGATAAAGCTGATGGGCTTTCGGGCGAGGGGCGGAGATATAATAGAAGGATCTGAAGAATTCCAGGTCCGGGAGGGGAAAGTTGTCTATAATTCATTTTTTAATGCTGAAAAGAGCATTGTTGACCTCCAAAACACCTATTCCTGGAACATTAACGATTAATAATCATGCATATGCCGTGGCCTGCCCAATGCCATTAGCTTAAGGCGGGAACCGCCATTGCAGTGAAAGCTGAAACCAGTAAGGGACTGAAAATATAGAATGCAGCTTTCGACCTAGAAATTTACAACTATTAAAAATAATGGAATGCTTAAGTTAACGGCATTAGGTGCGACCCAATACCAATGTTGCAACAAAAAGAATAATTAGGAGGCAGTGATGGGAGGTCATTCAAAAGGGCATCTCGAGAGAAGAATCGCCGATCAGAGAATCACGATCAAAAAACGCCTTTCTGAGCGCAAGACGCCCGTCATCCAAGAATACTACTGGGGCAGCCAACGACCAGAGCTTTACGGAGTTAGTGCTGTGCCGCAACCAGGCAACTCAATCCTTTCTCAACTCCTGCTTACCCCGGCTCTGATCGTAGATATTTTGCCCCTACCTTCAGCGCGTTTTGTAGAGATATACGGAGTTGATTCTGATCAAATGTATGCTCTCGCCGATGAAGGATTTATCATTCCGAATATCTATCACTACAAAAGTGACGGATGGCGGGACTATCTTCCTTATCCGTCCATAGTCAACCTTTTGGTGCGTTACGGCCGACCGAATGCCGAGTGGATTACGGCCTATCTAGAGAAGGCCTACGGATTCGCACGCGTGGAGGAGAGGCACACAGAGTTCTTTAATTCAGTGGATTTGTCATCAGCTGAACGGGACGAAGTTATCGCTGCTTCTCATAACCGAGTTAACAGGTGGGAACGGTTTGCCCCGATTTACGGACAGCGCCTTGCCTACATAGAAGTTCTCGGCGGTGAAACATTCGCGGAAGTTGTTCAATGGATTCAGGAGCAATATCAACATCGCGTGGGTCGCGTTAAAGCTATCCAGGTGCTTAACGCGAGCAAGCACCTGATTGCAACCGAAACAACTGCGGCCTATGGTGGCGTTGCCACATACGTCCCTGACAACCTCAAAGACATAAGCGCGAGCCTTGCGATGATCCGTGAACTAACACCACGCAAACTGAAGCCTCCTATCGCTGTACCGTTAGCAGCATATGAGTTCGCAGAGGAGCTATCTCAGCGTGCACGGCGGGTCAGACTTCCATCGTTCGGTATGAAGGAACACCCACCCACAGCGCCTTTGAGTAAAGCCGAATTTAGAAAATACAAAGAGATCCTGAGATCCTTGAGAGATGGCCGACTTGGCCGGTTAGTTGATGAAATGACCGCTGCCATCTCCGACCAGACAAGTGACCTTGCTCCCACACTCGATGAATATCGGGAGCTTGCAATCGAGTTAGACTCCAGACTCCGACCGATAGCTCCTGTTGCAGCCGGCTTGGATCGCTTAGGATCGTTTTTTCTAAAGGTGGACAAGATGGAGCCGCCTCAGGATGATTTCGTTAGTTGGTGGTTCTTTCTCGGAAACCAGGTGAAGTTGACAGCAGCAGCGCTACATGAAGTAGAGGTTACTCCTCTATTTCATCACGGTCGCCCGAGGCGCCTATACACTGAATGGAAGGCTGTCAAACGGGCCATTGGCCTCACGCGAAAATAAATTGGAAGAATGAAGAAAGGGAACTGTTTTATTTCACATACCAATCAATTTGCTGCACTGGGGTCGCACGTAAATATTCGGCAAGGCGCCCGGGGTCGCACCCAATGCCATTAACTTAAGGCGGGAACCGCCATCCCAGTGAAAACTGAAACCGGTAAGGGCTTGAAAATCAAGAATCAACTTTTGAACTGGAAATACCCAACTACCAAAAATGATGGCAAAAATGCTTAAGTTAACGGCATTGGGTCGCACCAAGATAACATCTTGAAAATAAATTTCAAGTGGGGAATGCGAACAAATCCTTCGACCTGATCAATATCCATCGGCAGCAGTCTCTGAGTAAGTGAGCCCCATGTGCTGTCAAAATAAAATTGATGGAACTCCTCAACTTTAGTCACTTTAGATCACTTTAGCACACTTTAGTCACTTTTTTTTCGTCACTTTCTCTCGACTATGTCCTTCAGCTTGCAAAGGGAGTGGTTCCAAAGCACATCATGCAAAAAGGCCGGAAACAAGAGTTTGAAGAGCACCCAGAATCCCAGGGAAAATCCATGCCGGCCCCTTGGGAGATTAAAGGCCACATAAATAGTCAATAGGCTGGTTTGTTCATTCTTTTTTTCGATTTCAAACAGCAGGACCCCGCCTTTGGGAAAACCGCTGTCCACCCGGTACAGAATGAGCTTGTCCGGTTCGATGCGTTCCAGCACAGCCGTGAAATTCAAAAAGGGAAAAACCACTTCATAGCACAAAACACTGCCCTTGGTCAGGGGCTCACCCTTGATCCTTTTCACCCGGATCATGCGGGGTTTGAAAAATTGCTGATCCGGATCACCAAAGCGTCCCAGTTCGCGAAAAATTTTGGCGCAATCGGCTTTGATGGCAATGGAATACATTTTCTCGAATTCAGGGCCCGGGACAAAGGCGATACCCGCTTCAGACAGAATCCCCTTGTATTTTCTGCTTTTGACTTCGAATTCTTCCCGGTAGATGCCGGTGGTGAAACGGCTGATGTCGCGCCAATCCAAGCCGAACAACAATTCGGCAAGATAGTTGCGCAGGGTGATCAGTCCGCCGCCGGTGAAAATCAGCCAAAGGGTTTTGGGACTGATCATGCTGAAAAAGATCTCCTGGTAGCGATCATCGCCGCTGGCGATTTTCCACAGAATATTTTCCAGTTTGCGCTGACTGTAACGCCTTTTTTTTCGTTCTGTGAGCAGGGCCTGATAGAGAATCCGGCTTAGAGTAGGGCTGCTGAACATGATTCTGTGCAGCAGAAAAACCAGGCTGCCGAAATGGTTGTCCTGAATGAAGCGGTTAATGGCCGGTTCGAAAGCCTTTTTCAAACTGGCGCGGTCGATTCCGACTTCGGTTACGGCCTGGGCCAAGGCCGAGGCGGTATGGTAGGCCGACAGGATTCCATCCTTATATAACCGAGAGGTGACCAGGTCCCCGATGACCGCCACCTGCTCGCCATAGGGTTGCCGGGCCGCACCAATGGCCATATTCGGCCGACACATACAGGCCAGCTCGACTTTTTTGGGTAGAATTTTCTGGATATGGGCTAGTGCTAAAAATTGTTCGATTATTCTGGAAATATCAGCAGTGCCCGCGGCCGCGTCGATGCTTTTGCCGATGAGAACAACGGTGATAAACTGTTCTTTGGGAATGATGGAACACATTTCAAGATCCAATTCCCGTGAGCCGGATTCGATAAAATAAATTTCACCGCTTTGATTGCGCAGAATGACAGGATCGGCCTCTAATTCAAAAATCAAAGTTCTTCGCACCGGCGGGGGGCGGAAGCCGGGTATCAGGTGCTGCAAGGAGCGGATTAGTTCATTTTGACCCAATTTCATCCCAGGCACTTGATTCACGCCGCAGGCAAATACCACCAAATCCGCTTCCAGAATATGTTGACCGGTCTGGTTTTGGTAATCAATCCGGAGCCGGCCTGATCCGGTGTACTGGACGTTTTTTGCATCGCCGCTGATGAGCTCGCCGCCGCCCACCAGGGCTTGTTCCAGCAGATAGGCGTCAAATCCATAAAAACGATCGATTCGGCTTACGGGGCGCGCGCCCCTGTAAACACTCAGCATGCGGCGTTTCGGGGGGATTTTTAATTCAATGTTTTTCCAGTGCCCATGAACCGTGAGGGAATGGATTTTACTTTGAATGAGGTTCGGGGGCAATTCCAGTTCCAGATCGGTCAAGACATCGCTCATGCGCGGTGAAATGCCCCCGGCGCAATAGTTGCATCCTTCGCGATGGGCCATGGCAAAGGAGTTTTGATAAAATCCGAGCTGATTCTTTTTTTCCAGAATAACCACGCGGAAGCGCATTCCCAAACGCCGCATTTGCCGCTGCAGGGAAATGGCGAAAAAAGATCCGGCCGGCCCGCCGCCGATGACGGCGACAGTGGCTCCTTTTAGCAGTGTCCTTTTTTCCATGGCAGCCATGATACTACCACAATGTGATATTGTCAATGAGCCGGTGCCGGGGACAAAGGGGAGTTGCATGTAAGCTTGGCGCGGAATGTGCGGCCGTTAATTGCCGACATTTCACCCAGCGAATACTATTGCCCGCCAAGACAAAGCAGGCCTTGATCATCGTTTCGGCCCTATCACGGCTGGAAGCCGCTCCCAAGATGGAGGATGACCGATACGATGATCAAGGCAAAAAAAATCAATTTCGATACCGATCCCGATACCGATCCCGACCCCGAAAAAAACTATATGCGATGGCACTGGTCCGAGCTAGTACAGATGAAACTTCCGGCTGAGCATTTGAAAAGCTGCGATTTCCTCGCTCCATTGTCTTTCCAGTTCAGCTACTGGGCCGTTTTGTTCGATCCATTGGCGCACTTCCTTGTCGCCCAGAATTAAATCTATGGGCAGGCGCTCGTATTCATATTCATAAGGTGGGGTCTTCCAGGAGAATTCATTGGCATACAGCTTTTTAATAGCCTTTAGAAACCTTAGGGATAGGCCGTAGGGCCGGCAACCATGGGCGTCAATGACATGGAATTGAAAACCAAAGCAACGCCGGCCGGACCATTTGTTGGAGGTGGGCTCAAAGGCGGCTGGTCTCAGTACGATACCGTCCGGGGATTCACAGGAAAGTTCCTGAAGCAGATCTTTTGGATTGATAAACGGCGCGCCGAACAACTCAAAGGGCTGGGTAGTGCCCCGGCCTTCTGAAATATTGGTCCCTTCCCACAACACCTGACCAGGATAAACCAATGCCGAAGCAACCGTGGGTAGGTTGGGGGAAGGCGCGATCCAGGGCAGGCCCGTGTCTGTAAAAACCATGGAACGTTTCCAACCGGTCATGGGAATGACCGTGAGTTCGCAACCGATGCTGAAATGATTATTGAAAAGCCGGGCGATCTCGCCGATGGTAAGACCGTGCCGCATGGGAATCGGATAACGGCCGACAAAAGAGGCGCAATCCGGCCGCAGGCAATTGCCTTCCAGCATGACCCCGCCCAAGGGATTGGGGCGATCCAGAACAATCACCTTTTTGCGAAATTCCCGGGCAACTTCCAGGCAATAGGAAAGGGTATAGATAAATGTATATACCCGTGTGCCCACATCCTGGATATCCACGATCAATACATCCAGTGTATCGAACATCTCTTGGGTGGGAATGCGGGTTTTACCGTATAAACTGAAAATCGGGATGTTCAAATCCGGATCCAGCATGTCTTCCGACTCCACCATATTATCCTGCTTTTCAGCAAAAAAACCATGCTGGGGCGAAAACAGTGCTGTTAGTTGCCCTGGGAACCTGGCCGCCATCAGATCGCGGGCATGGTGAAAAGCCGCATCCACGGAAGCAGGGTTGCAGAGCAGGCCGATTCTCATGCCTGCCAGCCAGGAGGGCGGGGCGGCAATCAAATTTTCAAGACCGGTTTGAACACGAGTCATGGGAATACCTCTTTCGGAACAGATAGTGTTGCTTGCCTGGATGGATTCTCCGGCAGCAGGTGTTTTTCCATATCAATAAATTCAGTTATGAGCAAAACAAGATTTTGAAAACCATTGACAAAGATCTGGATTGCCAATAAGTGACCCTATGCGCGGGATGCGGGAGGATGGATTAACTTTAGATGGTTGAACACATGAAAATCAATGCACCGGATTTTATTTTGAAAATCAGTCCCTATCGTCCGGGCAAGCCCCTTGAGGAACTGGAAAGGGAATACGGCATTTCCAATTCCATCAAGCTTGCCTCCAATGAAAATCCCCTGGGGCCTTCCCCCAAAGCCGCCGCGGCCATGGCCGCGGCCATCCAGAACCTCCACCGTTATCCGGACGGCAGCGGGTATTACCTGGTGCGGAAACTGGCGGAAAAGCTGAAGGTTTCCTGGGAAAGGCTGGTTCTGGGAAACGGCTCGGACGACGTCATCGGCCTGCTCACCCGGGCATTCCTGGTGCCGGGGGATGAAGCGGTCATGCCGGTTCCGGCTTTTTTGATGTACGAGATTTTTGTGCGGTCGGTGGGGGCCGCGCCGGTCATGGTGCCGCTCCGGAATCATGGAATCGATCTGGAAGCCATGCTGGAAAAAATAACCGACAAAACCCGGATGGTTTTTTTAACCCAGCCCAACAATCCCACCGGCACGGCGATTTCAAAGGCGGATTTTGAAAAGTTTCTGAAGCTGGCGCCGCCGAACCTGATGATCATTGTGGATGAAGCGTATATTGAATTCATGCGGGACCCGCAAGGCCTTGAAAGTTTAGCCTATATCGACAAGGACGACCGGGTGGTCACCTTGCGGACCTTTTCCAAAGCCTATGGTTTGGCCGGCATTCGTATAGGCTATGGTGTGATGGCAGCAGAGATCGCTAAAATCCTCCAGCGCATCCGCCAGCCGTTTAATGCCAATTCCCTGGCCCAGGTGGCGGCCGTTGCCGCTTTGGATGATCAGGCCTTTTTGCAAAAGACCATTGCCGTGGTTCACCAGGGTCTTGATTTTTTGTACGCGGAAATGCAGCGTTTACACATTCCTTTCCACCCGTCACAAGCTAATTTTTTCATGATCGACCTGGGCCGGCCGGCGGATGAGGTGTTTGAAAAGATGCTCCTCCAGGGTGTTATTGTCCGCTCCATGTCTTCCTATGGTTATCCGACCTGTATCCGTGTAAGTGTCGGTTTGCCGGAAGAAAACGTCCGTTTTGTGCAGGCACTGGAAAAAGTGTTGGCAATGGCAGGGACCTGAATTCCGGCCTTGATTACAGTTTCGGCCGCATCGCGGCTGGAAGCCGCTCCCACCATGGAGGATGGCCGAAGCGGTGATCAAGGTTTAAATTCCATAGGGAGAGATCAGCCCATGAAACCACTTGTGATTACCATAGACGGACCGGCCGGCGCAGGCAAGACCACGGTCAGCCGGATTCTGGCAGAGCGCCTGGGGTACCGCTACATCGATACCGGCGCCTTGTACCGGGGGATCGCCTGGGAAGCCAAGCAGCACGGCATTCAAACCGACGATTTGGAAGGTCTGGAAAACCTGTGCCGAACCATTGACTTGCGGATGGAGGCCCAGGGCGGGAGCATGCGGCTCATGTCCGGCCAGGAGGATATCACCCAACAGATCCGCACGCCGGAAATCACCATGCTGGCCTCGGACTTATCTGCCAAACCGGCGGTGCGCGCTTGTCTGCTGGGGCTGCAGCAGAAGCTGGGCGCCCAAGGCAAAGTGGTTTTTGAAGGCCGGGACATGGGCACGGTGGTTTTTCCCAATGCCGACGTGAAATTCTTTCTAGAGGCTTCCGTGCACACGCGTTCTTTGCGCCGTTACGGGGAAATGTCGGGGAAATCCGGCCAGACCCTTGCGCAAGTGGAGGACGATATCCGCAGGCGCGATCAGAACGACAGCAGCCGCGCCCTGTCGCCGCTGAAACCGGCTGAGGATGCTGTGCACATCGATTCCACGGCCCTGTCCATCGAGCAAGTGGTGGAGCGCATGCTGACCGTGATCTCAACCCGGCTGAAAGGATAATCCCGGCAAGAATTAATCGTTGTTTTTTTAAGGTCTGTCTGATATAAGCGCTGTCACTTATTGCGCCTCATGCTAGTGCGTAATAAAAATTCGGTTAAGGGGGTATTATATTTAATGGAAAACACTTTTAAAAATGATGTAAATCACAATGCCATGGGCGATGAGTTGTTGGAGGCCGCTATTTTTCAGGCCAGTGCCCATCGGAATGGCGACAGTTCGTCGGACGGATTTGCTGAAGGCCCCAAAAAAGGGGAAGGCAGCATGGATGAGCTGATGGGTCTCTACGAGGAAAGTTTTAAGCGCTTTGCCGAAGGAGAAGTCGTTACCGGCAGGATCATCGCCATTGACAAGGATTATGTTCTGGTGGACATCGGCTATAAATCCGAAGGCCAGATCCGCATCCAGGAATTCAAAGATGAGAACGGCCAGGTCCATGCCAACATCAATGATGATGTGGAAGTCATGGTGGAATTCTGGGATGAAGAAGAAGAACGGGTTGTCCTTTCCAAAGAAAAAGCTGAAAAGGTGAAGGTATGGGAAACCATCCGGGAAACCTATGATACGGACGGCACCATTGAGGGCGTGATCACCAGCCGGGTGAAAGGCGGATTTTCCGTGGATGTGGGGTTGCAGGCGTTTTTGCCGGGATCCCAGGCGGATTTGCGGCCCATTCGCAACCTCGACGAAATGGTGGGGCAGACCTTTACTTTCAAAATATTGAAATATAATCGTAAACGCAGCAATATCGTGTTGTCTCGCAGGGCCATTCTAGAGCAGGAAAGGGAAACCAAACGTTCGGCCACCTTGTCCTCCATTGACGAAGGCCAGGTATTGGAAGGGATCGTGAAAAATATCACCGAGTACGGTATTTTCGTTGATCTCGGCGGCGTGGACGGACTGCTGCACATCACCGACATTTCCTGGGGCCGGGTGAAACACCCGTCGGAAATGTTCAATGTGGGCGACAGGATCAAAGTCAAAGTGCTTTCCTTTGATCTTGAAAAAGAACGTGTATCCCTGGGCATGAAGCAGTTGACACCGGATCCCTGGAGCGTGGCCACTGCCAAATACACCATCGGCGCCAAAGTTACCGGCAAGGTGGTCAGCTTGACGGATTACGGCGCCTTTGTTGAATTGGAAGAAGGCGTGGAAGGTTTGATCCACGTGTCTGAGATGTCCTGGACCCGCAAGGTTCGTCATCCCTCCAAGGTGGTTTCCACCGGCGAGATCGTGGAAGCGGTGGTACTGGATATCAAACCCGAAAGCCGCAGGATCTCCCTGGGTATGAAGCAAGTCGTTCCCAATCCCTGGGAAGTGATCAGCGAGAAATATCCCATCGGCACCACCATTGAGGGCAAAATCAAAAACATCACCGATTTCGGTCTGTTCATCGGCATTGACGATGATATCGACGGTCTGGTGCATATTTCCGATATTTCCTGGACCAAACGGATCAAACATCCTTCGGAAGTTTACAAAAAGGGTGATCTTGTGCAGGCCATCGTGCTGGACATTGATAAAGCCAGCGAGCGCTTCTCCTTGGGAGTCAAACAACTGCAGCAGGATCCCTGGAAAACCGTAAGGGAAAGATATGAGGTCGGCAAGGTGATCTCCGGTACCGTGACCAATGTGACCGATTTCGGCATTTTTGTGGAGCTGGAAGAGGGCATTGAAGGGCTGGTGCACGTTTCCGAAATCAGCAAGGAAAAGATCAAAACCCCGGTGGGCCAGTACAATGTGGGCGACACCCTGACCGCCAAGGTCATGAACGTGAATACGGAAGAACGACGCATCGGCTTGTCCATCAAACGCATTGATATGGAAGACGATGAGACCATGTTGAAGGAATACATCAACAACATGAAACCGGCCACTTCATCCTTTGGTGAGATTTTGCGGGAGAACCTGCAGGAGAAGCTCAACGGCGGCAGTGATAAGGAATAAGCCCAAGATCAATCCAGCGGATTTGTAACACACATAAAGCGTCAAGGGGGGTGAGACCGGATCAGCATCTGTACTCACCCTTTGACGCTTTTCGTGCTTTTAGGGAAAGCATTTTGATTCATTGAAAGGTTTGGTGAGGCCATGTTTTCAAGAAGACATCCATATCTTTTTTTTATGCTGGTATTTTCCGCCATTATGGGTGCAACCACGGTGGTGACCTCCCTGATGATGGCCTGGTCCCAACGACCGGATTTGATTTCCGGTGAAAAGGTGGGTGTGATCGAAATCAAAGGCGTTATCATGGAATCCAAGGAAACCATCCGCCAGATCAAGGAATATCGGGAGGATCAGGCCATCAAGGCCATTGTTCTGCGGGTCGACAGCCCCGGCGGGGCCGTGGGTCCTTCCCAGGAAATTTTCCAGGAAGTACAAAAGACAATCAAGACCAAAAAAGTGATTGCCTCCATGGGTACGGTGGCTGCTTCGGGCGGGTATTATATCGCGGCCGCCGCCGACGGCATCATTGCCAATCCCGGCACCATCACCGGCAGTATCGGCGTTATCATGGGGTATACCAATTTCCGGGAAATATTCCAGAAGATCGGTTTGGTGCCCATTGTCATCAAAAGTGGTGAATACAAAGATCTGGGGTCGCCTTTGCGGGAAATGACGGCTGCGGAAAAAGAGATTCTCCAAAATTTTGTGAATACCATTCATCAGCAATTTGTGCGCGACGCCTCCCTGGGACGCAAGATGGAAGCGGAAAAAATGGGCAAGCTGGCCGACGGCCGGATATTTTCCGGGGAAGAGGCGAAATCCATCGGTTTGGTTGATCGCATCGGCAATCTGGAGGACGCCATTGAATGGGCCGGCCGTCTTGGCGGTATCACCGGCAAGATCTCCAGTGTGTATCCAAAAGAAAAGCCCATGCCCTTTTTACAATACCTGACCGAGGCCTCCTTTAACAATCTCCTGGGGCGTTTGCTCACCAACAGAATATCCGCCGATTATTTGTATCAGCCGGGGCAATGAGGGCTTGGTGATTATTCAAACAGGCCGACATCACCCGCCCCTTTGCGGATGATCTCAGGCTCGTCGTTGAGCAGGCTGATGATGCTGGAGGGTTGATCCGGCAGGGGGCCGCCGTCGATGACCAAATCAATCCGGCCTTTGAAATAATCATGCAGCAGGGACGGGTCGTGAAAAATCGAACCGTCCGGCATAGTGGCGCTGGTGGAAATGATGGCATTGCCGAATTTTTCCACCAGGGCGAGGCAGATTTTATTGTCCGGAACGCGGATGCCGGCGGTCTTTCGTTTTGTGAGCATGATTTTGGGAACCAGGCGTGAACCTTCGAGAATGAATGTATAGGGTCCGGGCAGCAGCCTTTTCATGGTTTTATACGCATAATTGGAAACCTTGGCATATTGGCTGATATTTTTCAGATCCGCGCAGATGAAGCTAAAGGGTTTGTCCTGGGAGCGCTGTTTGAGCTGATACACCTTTTCAATGGCCTTTTTGTTCATGATATCACAGCCGATGCCGTAGTATGTATCCGTGGGATAAGCGATAATGCCGCCTTTTTGCAGGCACTCCACAACCTGTAGAATCAGGCGTTCCTGGGGGTTGATGGGATTGATGGTCAACAGCATAAAAACAGCCTTTATTGAAATTTTTCGGTCTTGATCATCATTTCAGCCATCCGCCGTTGTGGGAGCGGCTTCCAGTCGCGATACGGCCGAAACTTTCACCGCTGACTAGCGGCGCTTGGAAAAACCATCTGATACATGAATCATATCATCTGCCGCAATGCAAGGGAAAATGATTAGCAGGGCAGGGGAATCGCATGTAAACTTGGCGCGGAACGTGCAAATATTAATTGCCAATATTTCAGCCAGCGAATACTATTGCTCGCCAAGATAAAGCGATTCGCGAGTGTTTGGGTTTTGTCTCTGCCATCCAACCTTTCGGGGTCGGGGTCGGTATCGGAATCGGTATCGAGTTTTTTATTTTCCCCCAAAGGCAATTCGCCAACGGGACGGAACGGTGTGCCCTGCCTATGTGCAGGGGCGGTTCGCGAACCGCCCCTACGGAAAGGCCATGGTGTTGAGTCTTGGGGTCAACATGGGAAAAGCCCTGGTTTTTTGGGGGTGGGGTCTCCCAAATTATTTTTTCGATACCGATACCGATACCGACCCCGACCCCGAAAAAAATACACATGTAGTTCCCTTTAAAAGTTGCGCCTGAACCGGTTTGAAAACCGGGAAAATTAAAGATTGCCAAAGAAATTTCCTTTTGGTATCTCTTGCCATTAAGCAATTTGAGGGATTGCTTGGCAGGATTCAGTCTCCACCTGTTCTCAAAAGACGGATGACCTTTCAACCCTTATTCTGCGCCAAACCTTGAGCCCTTTTGGAGGACCCATGATGCAAATTCAGCCTGAAGAGGCATTTTCATTTGACGATGTTTTACTGTTGCCCAATTATTCGGATGTGCTGCCCAAAGATGTGGACACCACCACCCGCCTGACCCGCAATCTTACCCTCAACATTCCCATTGTCAGTGCGGCCATGGATACGGTCACCGAATCGCGCACCTCCATCAGCATGGCCCGGGCCGGCGGTATCGGCTTCATCCACCGCAACATGAGCATCGAAAACCAGGTGCGCGAAGTTGACCAGGTGAAAAAATCGGAAAGCGGCATGATTGTCGATCCGGTAACCGTGGACCCGGATGTCTCCATCGGCGAGGTGTTGAAACTGATGCAGCAATACCGCATATCCGGCGTACCCGTGACCAGGGGGGAGCGCTTGGTGGGGATCGTCACCAATCGGGACCTGCGTTTTGAAACCGATCTGGACAAGAAAGTCGCGGAAGTGATGACCAAGGAAAAGCTCGTAACGGTTTCCGAAGGCATTGATCTGGAAGAATCCAAGAAGATGTTGCACGAACATCGCATTGAGAAACTGCTGGTCGTTGATGCCAAAGGGCGTTTGAAGGGCATGATCACCATCAAGGATATTGAAAAGATCAAGAAATACCCAAAAGCCTGCAAGGATCGCATGGGCCGGCTGAGGGTGGGGGCGGCCGTGGGGGTGGGAGTGGACATGCTGGAACGCACCGAGAGATTGCTCAAAGCCGGGGCCGACGTGATTTTGATCGACACTTCCCATGGCCATTCGGAAAATGTCATCTCAGCGGTCCGGAATTTGAAAACCACCTTCAGCAATATTGAGCTGATTGCCGGCAACGTGGCCACGGCCAAGGGTGCCGAGGAACTGATCAACGCCGGTGTGGACGGCGTCAAAGTGGGCATCGGCCCGGGCTCCATATGCACCACCCGCATCGTGGCCGGGGTGGGGGTTCCCCAGGTTTCCGCCATCATGAACTGTCGGCCCATCTCCAATAAAACCGATGTTCCCCTGATTGCCGACGGCGGCATTAAATTCTCCGGGGATATCACCAAGGCCATCGGCGCCGGGGCCCACTCGGTGATGCTGGGCGGGCTATTGGCCGGCACCGAGGAAAGCCCCGGTGAAACGGTTATCCTGCAGGGCCGCAGCTACAAGGTCTATCGCGGCATGGGTTCTTTGGAAGCCATGAAACAAGGGAGCAAGGACCGCTATTATCAGGGGGATGACGAGGAAGACGACAAGCTGGTGCCCGAAGGCATTGTCGGCCGGGTGCCCTTCCGGGGCACGGTTCTTTCCAATTTGTTCCAATTGGTGGGCGGTCTTAAAGCGGGCATGGGTTATGTGGGCAGCCGCACCATTGAAGAGCTGCGGGAAAAAGCCAGATTCATCCGCATCACCGCGGCCGGCTTGCGGGAAAGCCACGTCCACGACGTCATCATTACCAAAGAGGCGCCCAACTACCGACTGGATTAAGGACTATGCAAGCCGCAACGCCTGATTTTGTCCATCTGCATGTCCATACCGAGTACAGTCTTTTGGACGGTGCCATCCGTCTTTCGGCCCTTTTCAAACAGGCGGCTGAATTCAATATGCATTCCGTGGCCATCACCGATCACGGCACCATGTTCGGTGTGGTGGAATTCTATGAAAAGGCCCTTAAGGCCGAGATCAAGCCCATCATCGGGTGCGAATGCTATATCGCCCCGCGGACCCACACGGACAAAACCCCCTTTGACAGCAAAGGCGTGACCCATATCGTCCTTTTGGCGGAAAACATGGAGGGCTACCGCAATCTGTGCAAACTGGCCTCCATTGCGCAATTGGACGGCTTTTATTACCGGCCGCGCATCGACAAGAATCTTTTGCAGCAGCATCATAAGGGCCTCATCGCCCTTTCCGCCTGCTTGCATGGGGAAATCCCCCAATTCATCAAGGCCGGTAAAATCGCCGAAGCCGAAGCTGCCGCGCGTTATTATCAGAATTTGTTGGGCGCGGATAATTTTTTCCTGGAAGTACAATACAACGGCATGGACGTCCAGAATCAGGTCAACCAGGTACTCCAGGACATGGGCCGGCGCCTTTCCATACCCCTGGTGGCCACCAATGACTGCCATTATCTGGCCAAGGAGGATGTCCGCGCCCATGACGTGCTGCTGTGCATCCAGACCGGCAAGACCGTGAACGAGACCGACCGGTTCCGCTTCAGCACGGACCAGTTGTATTTCAAATCCAAGCAGGAAATCGCCGCCACCTTGGGGCAATTCCCGGGGGCCATGGAGAATACGGCGGCCATTGCCCGGCGTTGTCACCTTGAATTTGATTTCAAGAATTATCATTTTCCCCGCTTCAGTACCGACACCAGCGTTACCCCGGATGAATTGTTCGACCAGGAGGTCCGGCGCGGCTATGGGGAAAGATTGAAAAAACTCCTGGCCAAAAATCCGGCCCTGGATGTTGAAATCTACTCCCAGCGTCTGGAATATGAGATCCAGATGATCAAACAAATGGGCTTTACCGGCTATTTTTTGATCGTGGCCGACTTCATCCGTTTTGCCAAGCAAAACAAGGTGCCGGTGGGGCCGGGCCGGGGCTCGGCCGCCGGCAGCATCGTGGCCTATTCCCTGGGCATCACCGATCTTGACCCCCTTGAGCATGGGCTGATTTTTGAGCGTTTTTTAAATCCGGCGCGCATCAGCATGCCGGATATTGATGTGGACTTTTGCATCAACGGCCGTGAGCGGGTTTTTAAATATGTGGTGGATCGCTATGGCGGCGGGGATTATGTGGCCCAGATCATCACCTTTGGAAAATTGAAAACCAGGGCCGTGATCCGGGATGTGGGCCGGGCCCTGGACATTCCGTTGAGTGAAGTGGATGCCATTGCCAAAATGGTGCCGGACACCCTGAATATCAGCCTGGACGAGGCCCTGGAACAGGAGCCCAAACTGGCGGAAATCGCCCGCAGCCGGCCGGAGATCGGCAATTTGATCCAGATCTGCCGGGTGCTGGAGGGCTTGCCGCGCCATGCTTCCACCCATGCCGCCGGGGTGGTCATCGGCGACAAACCCCTGGTGGAATATCTGCCGTTATACCGCGGGAAAAAGGGGGAAGTTGTCACCCAGCTCGACATGAAACGGGTGGAAAAAATCGGGCTGGTGAAATTCGATTTTCTGGGACTGCGCAACCTGACCGTGATTGAAGACACCCTCACCCTGATCAAAGGCCAGGGCAAGCAGCCGCCGGAATTGACCGAGCTGGATCTCAACGACGCCGAAACCTATCGCCTGCTGTCCAAGGGTGACACCACCGGCGTTTTCCAGTTGGAAAGCTCGGGCATGAAGGAACTTTTGGTGCGTCTGAAACCGGAGAATTTCTCGGATGTCACGGCCCTGGTGGCGCTGTATCGCCCCGGGCCCTTGGACAGCGGCATGGTGAGCGACTATGTGGAGTGCAAGCATGGCCGCAAGCAGGTGGAATATTTGCTGCCGGAGCTGGAGCCGATTCTCAAGGAAACCTACGGCGTGATCCTGTACCAGGAACAGGTCATGAAAATTGCCGGGGAACTGGCCAGTTATTCCATGGCCGATGCCGACGGCCTGCGCAAGGCCATGGGTAAAAAAGATCCCCAAACCATGGCCAAGAATCGCGACCTGTTTTTAAAGGGAGCGGTAGCCAATCAGTTGCCGGCGGACAAGGCCGGCCAGATTTTTGACCTGATGGAGAAATTCGGCGGCTACGGCTTCAACAAATCCCACAGCGCCGCCTATGCCTTGATCGCTTATCAGACCGCCTATTTGAAAGCCCATTTTCCGGTGGAGTTCATGGCGGCCCTGCTTACCAGTGAAATGCAGTCCTCGGAAAGCATTGTGAAATATATTGCCGAATGCCGCAGCCACGGCATTGCCGTGCTGCCGCCCAGCATCAATGGCAGTGACAAGACCTTCACCGTAACCGGTGATAAAATCCGTTTCGGGCTGGTGGCGGTGAAGAATGTGGGTGAAGCGGCCATTGATGCTATTTTGGAAGTAAGAAGCAAGGCCCCTTTTCAATCCTTGTTTGATTTTTGCGAACGGGTGGACTTGCGCAAGGTCAATAAACGTGTGTTGGAAAGCCTGATCAAATGCGGCGCCTTGGATTGTCTGGGCCATAATCGCGCCCAGATGACAGCCTCCTTGGAAGACGCCCTGGATTACGGACAAACCATTCAAAAAGAAAAGGCCGATCCCCAAATGGGCCTTTTTGACATGGGGGACAGTCCAGGGGTGGCCCTCAACAAGCCGCCCATGGCATTGATCGATGAATGGGATGAAAAGGAACGCCTCAATTTGGAAAAGGAAGCCCTGGGTTTTTATATCAGCGGCCATCCCCTGGAACGCCACCAGGCCGTTATTGAGAAATTCGCCAATACCGACGCTGTCTCCATCAATGAACTGGATGACAAAGCCATTGTCCGTATCGGCGGCACCATCAGCAGCATCAAAAGAACCAGAACCAAAAAAGGGGATCTGATGGCTTTCATTACCCTGGAAGACATGAACGGCGCAGTGGAGGCCGTGGTTTTTCCAAAGGAATATGAAAATCACGCGGACCTGCTAATGGAAGACACGCCTGTCTTGATTCAAGGGGAAGTGCAAAAGGAAGAGAACGGGGTCAAGCTGCTCACCAACATGATCGTGGCCATGGAGGCGGCGGCTGAAGCCTGGACAGCCAGCGTGCATGTGCGCATCGACCTCACTAAAACGGATAAAGAGGCCTTGAAGCGACTCAAGGAAATCATGGCGGCTAAACCAGGGGAATGCGACGGCTTCCTGCACCTTGAGCTGCCCGGAAAGAGCGAAGCCGTCATCGCCTTTCCGGAAACTTTTAGAATCTGTGCCGACCAGGGCATGATCCGTGAGCTCAATGGATTTTTGGGCTACAATGCGGTTGAAACCAGATGCAGCGAGGCAAAACCGGCGGTAAAGAACAACGGCAACGGCCAGCAGCGTAAACGTAAGTTTACCTAAACGCTCAAATTTCAGATTTTCAGCCTGCGGTCGGCCTTGAGCATCGTTTCACCCGGTCATAAAAATTCGAAATTCGAATACCGAAATACGAAACAAATTCGAATTACCAAAAAAACAACAAAGCCAAACAATACGGCCATTGAGCCGTTGCTTTTTGTTTTGGTTATTTGGTTATTGAAATTTTGAATTTGTTTCGAATTTCGGATTTCGATATTCGAATTTACAGTATTGTGGCCCTAACTAATGACCAGGACCTTCACTCCTGCACACACGATCACCAGGTGACGCTCATCATGGTACAATTCAGTCCACTGCCGATGCCCATGAGGGCCACATGATCCCCGGGCTTGAGGCGGCCGTCTTCTTCTGCCAAGGCCAGGGTGATGGGTATGGCGGCCGGGCCCACATTGCCCAGAAAGGGAAAAGTCAGATATTGTTTTTCCGGTGTCAAGCCCAGTTTTTGATTCAGGGCATCCATATTGCGCTGGCTGACCTGGTGGGGAATGTAATGCTGGATGGTGGCGTCGCTCCAGTTTTTAATTTTCTCGCAAGCCAGTTGCCAGGTCCGCTGGGCCAATTTCACACCGTTGATCAATAAAGTCGGTGCGTTTGTTATCATTTGATCCCGTTGGCCGCGGCATAATCCGGAATGTTCGGTGGCTGCCAGGCTCACGGAAGCATTGATGACATGGCCGGTGCGGCTGTTTTTACTGCCGCACAGCACCATGGCGGCAGCACCTGATCCCAGGGTGAGTGTGGCAAAATGGTCAGAAACACTCTGAATGTTCGCGCTGTCGGCATTCAGAAGGCGGATGGTGGATTCCACCACTTCCCGTGAACCCTCACCGTCAACAATCAGGCCATATTGAATCTGACCGCTTTTAATCATGAGACTGATGATATTGATGGCATTGATAAAGGCCAGGCAGGCATTGCCCACGTCAAAATTCAGGCAGTGGGGGGAAAGTTTCAGATTGCCGTGAACGATACAGGCCACGGAAGGCTCGATATAATCCTTGCAAACCGAGGTGCTGATCAAAACGCCGATGTCCTGGGGATTGATTCCGGCCTTGTCGATGGCCTTGCGGGCTGCCAATGTGGCCACGGCACTGGGCGTAACACCGGTATCCCAAAACCGTCTTTCACGGATGCCGGTCAAACCCAGGATTTGACCATGGGGTATCCTCAGTCGGCTTAGCAGCCCACTGATCTGCTCTTCAATCCAGGCAGATGAAATGCGATGGGGCGGGAGCTCATATGCAACCGATTCTATTGTGGTGTCTTCATGGGCCATGTTTTCAATCCCTTTGTTCTTGGGTGTTTGCTGGTTGTATGCCGATGTCATGTTGGTTTTTGGGTGCAGCATGGGATCGGATACCCAATTGTAACTGTTACTTAATGTAAACAGTGTTAACAATTTATCAGTATAAATGCAACCCAATCTTTGCCGAAATTCATAAAAATTTGTCAAACCATATTTCGCCATCTTGTCACCCAAACGATAACATGGTATTATTTTAAAATTAAACCGGAAGCCTACAGCTTCAAATGTGTATAAGGAATCAATGGAAGCGCTTGATTGTCGACCATTTTGGCAAACCAAATCCCTTGCCCAAATGACCCAGGAAGAATGGGAAGCATTATGTGACGGTTGCGGTCGTTGTTGTTTGGAAAAATTGGAAGATGCGGATACCGGGGCGGTTTACTACACCAGTGTTACTTGCCCGCAGTTGAACATCTGGGATTGTCGTTGTACTACCTATGGCAACCGTTCGACCGTGGAACCGGAGTGCATCCGGTTGACCCCGGACAATCTTGAACAGATCATCTGGATGCCGCGCACTTGCGCTTATCGTTGTTTGGCTGAAGAAAAGGAGCTGGCCTGGTGGCACCCACTGGTGTCCGGCCGAACCGAATCAGTTCATGAAGCCGGCATTTCCGTCAGAAACAAAGCCATATCCGGTGCATTTGTTCTTCCGGAACAATTGGATGCATATATTATTGACGCCGACATTTAGCAAGGTTTGCGGCGCGCAAGTTTATTAGGAAGCAATTGGAGATTAATTGATGAAAAGTATGAAGCATTTAACCATCAAACTGCTGGTATTGAGTTTGATATGCAGTTGTATAGCCGGCGGCTTTTTTCTGTTTATTTCCCGCATCGAGGCCCGGGCCTCGATAAAACCACCGGCCTTGCCTGAGGATACCGCCTTTCTATCCAAAAGATCGGCCAATGTCCTGACGCCTGAGGAAGAGCATTGGAAAACCTGCGTTGAGATCGTAAAATTCCTTCAGCGCGGCTATTTTAAAGATGTCAAAATCGATGATCCTTTTTCCAGCAAGGTTTTTGAGCGTTACCTGAACGATTTGGACAGTATGCATCTTTATTTTTTGGCAAGTGATATCAAAGCCTTTGAACCGTTTCGTTTTGAATTGGATCAGGCCCTGGAAAAAGGCGATTTGCAGCCGGCCTATATCATTTTCAACCGGTATCAACATCGTGTCATCGGTCGCTTGGAATACTTGCTCAAACTGCTCAACTCCACTTCCGCTTCCATGGATTTTTCTGTAAATGAAAGCATTGAAATTGAAAGAGAGAAAGCCCCATGGCCGGTGGATGAAAAAATGCTGGATGAAATCTGGCGCAAGCGCTTGAAGAATGATGTGTTGAACCTGCGCCTGGCCGGCAAGTCAAAGGACAAGATTTTCAGCACCCTGCGCAAGCGCTATGAAAATCAGTTGACCCGTGTGAAACAGCGCAACAGCGAAGATGTCTTCCGCAGCTATATCAATGCCTACACCCAGAGTTATGATCCCCATACCCAGTATCTATCCCCGCAGTTGACGGAAAATTTCAATATCGCCATGCGCCTTTCCCTGGAAGGCATTGGCGCCGTGCTGCAAAGCAGCGATGAATATGTCAAGATTGTGCGGCTGATCGAGGCTGGTCCGGCCTATAAATCCGGTCAACTCAAACCTGGGGATCGCATTATCGGCGTGGGTCAGAACGGTGACGGCGAGATGACCGACGTGATCGGCTGGCGCCTGGACGATGTGGTTGATTTGATCCGGGGACCCAAGGAAACCGTGGTGCGACTGGAAATCATTCCCGTGGATTCGGTGGATGATCATCAAACCAAAACCGTTAAGATCACGCGCAATACAGTCAAATTGGAAGACCAGGCTGTGAAGAAAAAAATCGTGACCATGGAGCGCAACAGCGGCGGCAGCTATCGCATCGGTGTTATTGATATCCCCACCTTTTATATTGATTTCGATGCCTATCAAAGCGGCAACAAGGATTTTCGAAGCACCACCAAGGATGTTCGCCGGATTTTGGAGGAATTCCGCAATGAGCATGTGGACGGCGTCATCGTGGACCTGCGCGACAACGGCGGCGGCGCCCTGGAAGAGGCCAAACAACTCACCGGCCTTTTTGTGGAATCCGGTCCCATTGTTCAGGTACGGGACGACCGCGGGAGAGTGCGGGCCTTATATGATCCGGATCCGGCCCTGGTCTATGAAGGGCCGCTGGTGGTGATCATCAACCGCATCAGCGCATCGGCGTCGGAAATTTTTGCCGGCGCGATTCAGGATTATCGTCGCGGAATTGTGGTGGGCACTCGGACTTTCGGCAAGGGCACGGTGCAAACCATGGAACGCCTAAACAGGGGACAATTGAAATTGACCCATGGGATGTTTTACCGGGTATCCGGCGAGAGCACCCAGAACCGCGGGGTCCTGCCGGACATCGAGTTTCCTTCGCTTTACGATCAGAAGAAAATCGGAGAGAGCGCCCTGCCCGAGGCCTTGCCATGGGCATCGATTTCATCCGTGTCCTACCGCCCCCATGCCGACCTGGGCAATCGGATTCAACGCTTGCGGGATCTGCATGAAGTGCGGATAAAAAATGATATCGGTTTTGCCTATCTCACGACCGCCGTGGAACAACTGGAAGAGGCGCGCCGACAGACCCATCTGTCATTACAAGAAAAAATACGGGTTTCCGAACGTGAAAAAGCCGAACATTTGCGGTTGGAATTGACCAATATGCGCCGTTCGGCAGAGGGGCTGACGCCGCTTAAGAGCACCAGCGAACTGGAAGCGGAAACCGAGGAAGAGGAGGAAAAACTGCCGGATCCTAAAAAAGAAGAAACCTTTGATCCGATTCTGGTTGAAAGCGAAAAGATTTTATTGGATTATATTGCGATTTCATCGGAATCCGTGGCTGTGAAATGAAAGCGTTGGTTGGTTTTTCAATTCTTTAAATGAGCTGAACAAGGGAATAGGAATCATGAGCCCCATCGGTTGGCCAAAGAAAAAATCGGCAAAGGAAGAGGACCGCAAACGCATAGTTGAAAAGGGAACAACTTCTAAAGTTGCGGAAGAAAAACAAAAGGAGCGTGAGGCGATCTTCAAGGGCCTGGATGAAACCGAGATCAATGCGTTATACAGCATGGCCCATGTGCTGCGCATGAAGCCAGGTGATTTCCTTTTTCAGGAAGGTGACATTGATCAGCGGGTTTTCGTGATCCTGGAAGGAAAGATCCGAATCACCCAAACCATTGGGGGCATTACCGAGGAACTCGTGAAATTGAGCCCGGGCACATGGATGGGGGATACAGGTTTTGCCAGGGCCAGGCGCACCACTTCAGCGGCAGCCGATACAGATGCAGCCGTGATGGCCCTAGACCGGGACACCATAAATTCCCTGGAAAACAAGACCCAATTGTATTTCTACAAGCGGCTGAGCAATCTGTCCTCCCTGAAGGTCAGTCAGCTCGAGGCCCAAAGGATGGAACAGACCGCCAAAAACTCACAATTGGCCGAGGCCCTGGTTCTGGCCAAAACCGGACACCGTACGGATTTGGAAAAATCCGAGCTGATTCAGGCGGTAATTCAAACCATGCCCAAACTACCGGCCTTTGTGAATGCCCTTTCCATGAATTGGGCCGGTGTTGAGGATGATGCTGCCGGCGCCCTGGACCGTCTGTACGAAGCCCCGGAACTTCTGGAGGATGTGCTAAAAAAGATCAATTCATCCTATTTCGCCTTTCCGGAAGCGGTTGAGGATATCAAGAGCGCCGCGCTGTCTATGGGGGTTCAGGCTTTGTATCGGACAGTGGTGGCCGAAGGTGTCCGCCGGGCCATGCCCAATACCTTTGAATTCGACCGGCTGCATGCCCAGGCGGTGACCATCTCCCATATTGCCTATGCGCTGTCGGCCTGTTCCCAGAAAAGCGCGCCGGTGCTTTCCGCCACCATCGGGCTGGTTCATAATATCGGCCAGACGGTCATGGCTTTAATAAAGAAAATCAATCCGGGTGCCAGCGCCTTCATTGATGCTGTGGAGCATCCGGCCCTGGGGGCCTTGCTGCTTCGGGAATGGAATCTGCCGGAGGCTGTTTGTTTCTCGGTTGAATGCCTTTTCCACCCGGATATTATGCCGCCTTCCAAGATTTCAGAAGATATTCTGAATCACGTGACCATTTTGTACATGGCCAGACTGTGCCATGATGTCATGCAGGGCAAATCGGAAAGATACATGCCCATGTTGTATTTTGATGACTACAAGCGCCTGTTGAAATGGGATAAGCTCACCCCGGAAGATATTTTGTTGTCACATGCCTTGCCTTTTCTCAGAAAAAAAACAGCAGGGCTGCCAGACTTTTTGCGACAAGTGCTAAAACAATACGAATAAGCCGGACTGTGCCAAAAATTACGGTCGTGACTGTAGGTGCGGCCATCACTTTCACAGTGGGAGCGGCTGCCAGCCGCGATACTCCTGAAATGAAGTTAAAGCCCGATCTGTTTACGCGTTGTCCACAGGCTTGACTACATTCGCAAGGGCTTCCAGGGCCAGGGTATAGCCGAAAACGCCCATGCCGGAGATTTGCCCCAGGGCAATATCCGCTATCATGGATTTGTGGCGAAAGGGCTCCCTTTTATAGATATTGCTGAGATGGATCTCCACAATGGGGATTTTCAGCAACAACAGGGCATCCCGGATGGCGATGCTGGTATGGGTGAAAGCTGCGGGATTGATGATGAGTCCCTGATAGCACCCAAGGGCGGCCTGGATCCTGTCCACAATGGCGCCCTCATGATTGGATTGAAACGTGTCCACCTGCAACCCCAGGCTTTGTCCCTTCTCACCCAGGCCCGCATTGACTTCGTCCAGGGTGGTGGCACCGTAGATTTCAGGCTCCCGCTTGCCCAGCATATTCAGATTGGGCCCGTGAATCACCAGTATACCGGGCAGATTCATTTTCGGCTTCATGGATCTTGTCCTCCTCATGGGTATTCTATGGTCTTGTGTGTTTTCAAGTTCAGCACCCGATTTTCTCCCGGAACAATTGAATGGTTTTCCGATAATCCTTGCTGCCGAAAATAGCAGAACCGGCCACGAATACATCCGTGCCTGCCGCGGCAATACCGGGAAGGGTGTCCGGATTGACTCCGCCGTCAATTTGAACCAGGGTATCCAGGCCCTTTTGTTGGATGTCGGCTTTCAGGCACTTGATTTTTTCCAGGGCATTGGGAATGAATGATTGCCCGCCGAAGCCGGGATTGACGCTCATGATCAGGACAAAGTGCAAGCTTTCCAGAACCCAGTTAACTGCGGACAGGGGCGTGGCCGGATTCAGCACAGCTCCGGCCTTGACGCCGGAATTGTTGATCAACTGGATGGTTCGATGCAGATGGGGGCAGGCCTCCACATGCACGGAAATCAGATCTGCGCCGGCGGCCACAAAATCCGGAATGAACAGATCCGGTTTCTCAATCATCAGATGCACATCCAGGGGCAGGGCTGTGGCCCGGCGGCAAGCTTCCACGATGATGGGGCCATAGGAAATATTGGGTACAAAATGTCCGTCCATCACATCAATATGGAGCCAGTCTGCGCCGGCATCTTCAACCGCCTTGATTTCATCTCCAAGGCGCGTGAAGTCGGCGGATAGAATGGACGGTGCGATCAATTTCATGGTTGTTTTCCTCCCTTGGTAAGTAGAATCAGGTTGATCATGAATCGGACCCTTCGGATTTGATCAGCTCATTATTTTGATACAGCACCACTTCCGCCCGGGCATGCCTGGGAACCAGGGACCAAATTTCCGTTCCAGGCACAACCAGCTCATCATAAAAATCCATTGAATAGCCATAGCAGGTGACCCGAATGCGAATGCGTTTTTTCATGAAGCCTTCTGTCAGACGATATCGAAACAGACGCGGGCCGGCCGCCAGGTCCTGATTTTGACGGCGGGCCTCGGCGGTTTGGCGATTAATGGTCAGATCCAGGGCCGCTCCTTTTTGGATGCGGTAGCCAGGGCTCGGTTCTTGAGAAATGATGGTATGCAAAGGCTGGTCGGGCTTGTAAACGGATTTGATTTCACCTATGCGTAGGCCCATTTTTCCGATTTTATGAACTGCCTCATCCAGGGACACGTCACTGAGATCCGGCACTTTATAGAAATTTGGACGCGGGCCGGTGCTGATCAAGAGATTCACCGGCGCACTGGCATGGGTAACGGCCCCCGGTTCCGGCGTATGGGCAAGCACCTCGTCCTTTGGCAGGCCTGCTGAGAAAACAAATGTATTCGCCCCCATGGATAAGTCATTTTCCTCCAGAATAATGCGGGCTTGCTGAATGGAGAGGTGCCGCAGATCCGGCATGTTGATGAATTCCGTTCCTTTGGAGAGAATCAAACGGACATCACGGCCTTTCTTGATTTCCTGACCCGGCGGGGGGTCTTGAAAAAGCACATGATGGGGCGGGGTGGTGCGGTTGTATTCGGATTTGGCGACCTTGATATTGAGTTCAAGCTGGGAAAGCACTTCCAGGGTGTTTACCAGGCTTTTGCCCACAAGATTCGGTACAATGACGGTTTCTTCACTTTTAATGAGGGCGGTGAGCATCAAATAGGTGCTGATGCCTGCCACAAAAAAGGCAGCCAGAAAAAAAAAACCCATGCGGATTATTTTTAGGATCATGATTTACAGCCGTTCAATGGATCGATGATTATGGGAAAAGGATCTTATTCAGATTGCGGGGGGATGTCAATCAGGATTAACGGGGTGGATGCGGGATGGCACGGTTTTTTATTAACCGTTAGCAATTGATTATTAATTATTAGCTGTTTTTGTTGTTTTTTAACGGTTAAAAATCAATTGTTAACGGTTAATGGTTAATGAAAAAGCAACGGGTATGAGATATGGGCTGGGGTAGCGAGTCGGGGTCGGTATCGATAAGTGGAAAGTGGGAAGCGGAAGTTTTCGGTCAGCCCTTTTTGTGGGAGCGGCTTCCAGCCGCGATGCGGTCGAAACCATATTATTTCAGCAAGGATTTATCAGACATTGTCCTTCTGATGGTGGTGAATCAATATCTCATATCCCATATCCCACATCCCGTCGTACCCCTGCTTATTCCTCTTCCTTCTCCTGGGGCTTGAGATGCTCCGGAACAACCACCATTTTCAGCAGGAGCGGTTTGAGAAAAGACCAGCGGATGCCGATTTCGTAAACTTCCTCCATATCGCGAATGGCGTCCCAGCAATTGTGGCAGGGGGCCACCACCAGTTTGGCGCCGGTGGCCAGGATCTGGTCCCGCTTGACCTTTAAACCGATGTTACGTTCCTTGCGGTAGCGGCCCAGGCCGTTCATGCCGCCGCCGCAACAGAAATTATGCTCCTTGCAGGGTGGCATCTCCCGAAAATCCTCGGCGATTTGGCTCATGATGTAGCGGGCGGCGTCCTTCAAGCCCGCATTGCGGATGTAGTTGCAGGAATCCTGGTAGGTCACCGGTTCCTTGATTTTTTTGGCAGGATCGATTTTCAGTTTGCCGGTTTTGATAGCTTGGGCCACCCATTCCACATAATGCAGGGTCTCCACCGGGGTTTTGCCGCTTTTTAAACCGGCCCAGTAAGGGCCTTCCAGCACCGTGGCCCGGTAGGCATGACCGCATTCGGTTACCACCATGCGCTTGGGTTTCAGACGTTCCATGGCAGCATAAACCGACATGACCTGCTGGCGGCAGCCTTCCCAGTCCCCGGCGAACATGGCCAGACTGGTTTCCTCCCAGCCCTCGGTGGGCACGGTCCAGTTCTCACCGGCAATATGGAAGAGAATGGCGGCCTCAGCCAAGTCTTCGGGATAGTGCTTGGGGTCTCGGTTGTTGGCCAGGTAGAAGAAACAACTGTCGGCGCAAAGCCCGCAGCGGGCGCAGATTTCCAGCCAGGTGCGTAAACGCGATTTGCAGGTTTTTTGAAGGGTGTTCCCCAGGGCCTCATGATCCACATCCAGTTGGTTCAGCTCCTGGTAGTATTGGACGCCGTTTTTATCGTCCAAAAGGGCCTGGAGTTCTTCCCGGGTGGTCACCGGTTTTCGATTGCACAGTTTTCCTTGAGCCATGATATTTTTTCCCAAAAAAGATAAATGTTCTTTAAAAGCCTACCAGGCCAGCCCCTTGCCTTTCATTCCGCCCCGTTTGATGCCGAAGTCCATGCCGATCTGGGCCCGGCTCAGGAAGAACAGGACCATATGGGACAACTTGGTGAACGGCACCGCGATCAGCCAGACTTCGCCGCTGAGAATATGCAGAATCAGCCAGAATTGATAATCCGCGGCCTGGCGGTGGGCCAGAAAACCGGTGATGAAAGGTGCCACGGCAATGAGCAGCAGGAGATAGTCGTAGGCCGTGGTCAGGATGCGGACCTCCGGCAGGGCGATGCGGTGCAGGAATAGAAAACCAGCGGAAACCATGACCGCAATGGTGAGGAGATCCGCCGTACCCTCGCTGATGGTCCACAGGCTTACGCCCCATCTTTCCTTAAGCAGCAGGTTATGACCCAGCAGAAAAACCGGGGTGATGAGCAGGCCCAGATGGAAAACGAAAACCAAAATGGTGAAGAGCGGTTTGGTGCGCCAGCTTCTTGAGGCAAAGGGAATGATCCAGAACAGGATGGAGCGCAGGGCGCCTTTGATCCCGTACATGGTATTGACCGTATAGGTGACCCGGTCCAGCTTCCAGTCCAAGCCGCGGATATACAAGACCACGCGCACGGCGATGCCGATAAAGAAGATGAGAAATGCCAGCCATGCCAGCGGTCCGGTGGCGATTGCGTACATAAGGTTCTCCTGGGTGCAGGCCGTCAGGGGCAGAATCAGTGGTGCCCGTGCCGGCTTGGTTGATTTTCTTCCGGCTGATCATCGTCCCGGTCCGTGAGAAACAGAAAAAACCGAGGAAGCCCAGTAATGAGATCAGCATCACCAAATAGGTCAAGCTTTCCGTATGCAACATAAATTTGTGCAAAGAGTAAAATTCAGAATGCATGTTTCATCCCCTCAATGGTTTGCTTTGTAATCCGGATGCTCATAGAGGATCGGCATCCGGGTCACGATAAAACGGTACACGAGAATCAGCATGGTCACCATGAAAACCGAAATGCCGATTTCCATCCAATGCGGGAAATAACGCTCAGTCAAAGGCAAATGGTAGTTGAAGGCGATCACGGACACATTCAGACGGTTCAGGACGATTCCGGCCACGGTCCAGGCTGCGGTGATGCCTACGACCTTGATGGTGAAATAGCCTGCCAGAACCAGGGCCGCGGCCTTGCCGAAGCCCAGGACCAGCCCGTCGCTTTCCTGCAGATGGGTTCCATCCATTTTGTGAAGAAAGGCTTTATGGGACAGGGTACCTTCGAAGATCACCATGGAAAGCCCGGCAATAATGCTGGAAACAAAGAAAAACACCGGCAAATAAGGCGAATATCAAAGGGGATGCAGCTTGGACGGCGCGATGAGAAACAGGGCCCCCAGGGAGGATTGGTGCAAAGTGGACAGCACCAAGCCGAAGATGGTGAGGACCATGGTCAGCTTGATCGCTAGGTTGCGTGTTTTGGTAAGGCCGAGCCATTCTAAAGGCGCCGGCGGTCAATTCCGGTGCCGGCTTGATGCCCAGATCCTCCCGCAGGCCCACGGAACCGAAGGGCATGCCTGAAAGATAGAGCCAGCTCGTGCCGCCCATTTCATGTTCGCTGTAAATATGATTCAGGTAACGGCCCGGATGAATGCGGACGCGCTCCCGGGCCATATGAATCAGGTCGGTGCGTTTGCCGAAGGTCAACGCTTCCTTGGGACAGGCTTCCATGCAGTAGCGGCAGCCACGCAAACCGACGGGTCATACACCACCGGGCCTTTTTCGGTTTTCTTAAAAGCGCGGACAAAACAGACCGAGGCGCAGGCCGGCTCAAGGCAGTGGTTGCATTGGAGTTTGCGGAACACCGGGCCGCAGCCTTGGTCCCTGCCGGTTCATAGCGGTTCATCACCGTATAGGCCTCATTGGCGGTAGTCCGTTTTTGCTCCAGCACTTTCAGGTCGGTGAAGGGTTGGGCCGGCGCCGGCAACTGGTTCACTTTGTTGCAAGCCGCTTCACAGGAACGGCAGCCCACGCAGCGGGTGATATCATGCAGTACTCCCAGGTTGCCGGGATAACCGGTAAAATGATCCGTGGCAGCGGCGTGGGCGGATTTGGCGACCGTGGAACCGACACCGGCCGCGCCCACCCAGCCCAGGAATTTTCGTCTTGATATGGCCATTGATCGTACCTCTACTCTATTCAAAAATGGACGTTCGGATGGTGGCCTTTTAGCCCGGCGTGTTTCACGATTGTCCTTTTTCCTTGTGGCAGTCTGTACAGCTTGCCGGCTTACTGATTTCCATTTTTTTATGACATTCCATGCACTGCAGATGGTAGGCACCCAGCAGGCCCGGCTTTAGGCCGTTAGGATCACTATAGGCCTCGCCGTGGCAGCTCGCGCATTGGGGCGGCTTCAGACCGGCCGGGCTGTTGTGATGGCAGACCTGGCAAATGGTGGCCTGATCCCCATGGAAATAACCGGCCAGCTTGCTGTCTTTGATTTCTTCAAACAAGGTGGTGACGATTTTGCGGTGGGGGAATTCCACCGGCTGGTATTTCTGCGACAGGCGCTTAATCATTATCTTTTCCGGGATGGATTTGGGCTCCGGCAGTTGGCTGACAAAGGTCCTGGCTGCCAGGTACCCGGCGGCGGCCGCGGTTTCCGTTTCCAGGGCGGCTTGGCCGGCTTCCAGCGCCGGAAGCGAAACATGGCATCTTACGCAACCGCTTTCATTCACCGGCTTTTTATCGGCAAGGGCCGCGTGGCAGCCGGCGCATTCCCGTTTGGCCTGCAAGCGGGCGTGGCAACCCAGGCAACTGGCGGCTGAATCCGGGCGGTGCATGGCTTGTTCCAGGCGAATTTTGGCTCCTTCCGGTGCGCCGGTCATGGTATGGCAGGCACTACAGTTCTGCATGCCGGCATGATGGCAGACCCGGCAGGTGTTGTTGCCATCCTCATGGGCCTTGTGATCAAAGGGCACGAAATTCATGCGGTTTTCCAGGAGTTCGGTACCGGTCTTGATCAACCTGGCATCGGGCTGTTTGCGGTTCATACGTGGAACCGGGGCGATTTTTTCAAAAGCCTGCTGGGATGAAAGGGCATGGCACCCGGTGCAGGTGGATGGGCCGGTCTTCTGTTTGCGGGCCGCGGTCTTCAAATGGCAATCAATACAGGCAGTATGGGCGGCCGCGGACATGGCGAGCCGCTTCTTTTCCGTGGCTTGCTTGTGGCAGAAACGGCAGGAGCCTTCCCGGTCTTTGACGTAGATCAGTTTTTGGCCGGCCTCGACATATTCATGGTGGCAGATTTCACATTTATTTTCCTGGGCCTGGGCATGGCGATAATGCAAGGAATTGTCAAAGCCAATGGGTTTGCGATCGGCCCGGATAGCGGGTTTTTCCACATGGCACTGGCCGCATTCCACAGGGCCGGAGGGATTTCTGTTTGCGGTTGCCTCCTTGTGACAGGCAATGCAGTTGGTATGGTAAACATCCATGACCGTCTGGCGGTCGCTGTTTTCAATGCGTTTGAATTGCAGGGAAAGACGGTTTTCCTTTTGCATGTGACAGACGGCGCAGTCTTTGCCCTGCTTGGTCAGGGCCGCCGTGTGCCGGTCATGTTGAAAAGGGACCGGGGGCCGTTCCAGCTTGCCGAAAATCTTCATGGCATCAATGAATAGGACATCTGCCGGATCAGCGATATTTTTCCCTTGTGTCCGTGTTTCGGTCCCAAATACCTGCATGCCCCAGATTGAAAATGCGGCAATCAGACAAAACACTGCCGTTCTGCCTAGTGTTTTTCCCATCTTCATATTGGCTTCCTTATCCATATGGCGGCTTGATCCCTGCTTGTTTCTGATTTTGATGACTATGGGGTATCCTGCGGCGAGAAGTTGCTGAATGTGTGGAACGGTCGAAAAAGATAATGGCTTGGAGATAATTTTATGTCATACTTTGTAGATGTTGTGATCCGCATTATGCCGGTGCTCCCCTTTTCTTGACCCCCTTAGTCAAGAAAAAGGGTACCCTAAATGAGAAAAACGAGGCTGTCAATCCTCTTTTTCAAAACATTTTAAATCGATATCATCCGAATATACCCCCATCTGGTTCCGCCCCATTTGCGGGCCGCTGCGTCGTCAAATCCGTCAAACAGCCCACGCCCATCAGTAAGAACAGCAAGTTGATTTCCGGCCTGTGGTCATGAGCAAAATACATGTCGAATTTTTTCCCGGGCGGTGAAATATTCAATTGACATCCTGATTTCGATAATTAACTTTTGGCCATGGGTGCCGGCGCCCCTATACCGGCACTCCCCCCACTAACCCGGCCAGCAATGGCCGGGTTTCTTTTTCAAAAAAGCCTGTACTATACCTTTCATTGGTAGGTTGGATGCAGCAATGAAAATTTTGTTGTTTTTGGTTTGGCAACCATAATCACATTACGGATGTAAGGCATTTTTTTATCAAGCCAACAGGCCAGAATGAAAAAGACAATCTGCAATATTTGGTGGCGGTTTGTAGGTGCAGATAGATAGCCGTTATGTTATGGGCGGCCTATTTTGCAAACAGCCCTTTCGCGCTCCAAGAGGAAACGACCGGTCCAGATTTAAATATTTACATTAAACCATACATTTCTATTTACATTTCGATCAAAAATGCGCTAAGGCATTCTTTTATAAGGATGCCTTCAATGTCGACCAATAGCATTGAACATTTTCGAGTTTACAAACCGCGTAATCCAAAAACAAACAGGTATTATCAATGTGTGGCCGCACATTTTGAAACACTCGAGATGATTTGGGAAGACCGCTATGAACGGCAATATGGGTTCTGGCGTTCCTGGATTAAAAATGTCATTTATCGATACCTGGATTGTGGGGATCTGCATTGCGGCTTTGCAAGGGTGAAATGCAAAAAATGTTCACACGAGTATTTACTGGCATTTTCATGCAAACGTCGCCATTTTTGTCCATCCTGTCATCAAAAGCGGGTCATTGAATTCGGCGAATGGTTATGCTCGGAAGTACTTAAATCCGTCCCCCATCGTCAATGGGTATTCAGCATTCCGAAACGGCTGCGAATCTATTTCATGTATGACCGCAGGCTCCTTTTAAAATTTTTCCGGTGCGTTTGGAAAGTCCTTAGTATGTACTTCAAACAGTCCGTCTCCGACCCTGCCGCCGCACCCGGGGCTGTTATCGCTGTCCAGACCTTCGGCGATTTTCAGAACTTCAACCCACATCTGTATATCATTGCAACGGACGGCTGCTTTTCCGGCAAGGGAAAATTTCAGGTGGGGCAACATCCGATAAAACATTTCCGCCATCATTTTTTGTGGCCGTGCACATTTCTGACAGAATATCTGAGAAAGGCGATAAGCTCAACCGCTCTTGTCCTAAAGTAATTTTCGATATTCTCCAGGGCTGATATTGTACCATCGTTTGAACGCGCGTTGAAAGGCAGAGGGTTCTGAAAAGCCGATGAGATAGGCCACCTGTGAATTGGTCATTCCGTCACGCAAATGAGCTTTTGCTATATTCTGCCGTGTTTCAAGCAGTAAATTCCGAAACGATGTTCCCTCTATTTTCAGCTGGCGGTATAGCGTGCTTCTAGCCATGTTCAATGCAGACGCGGCTGTTTCAAGGTCTATCTCACCAACCGAGAGGTTGGTAAAAATATACTCTTTTACTTTTTCTCGCACAGATTCTGATTTACCTCTCTTATTCATTAATTCTTCAGCATGTTTCTCCAGGACACTCTGGAGATATGGGTCACGCGCGGCAATAGGCTGCAATAGGTCTTTTTTGAGAAGAACGATTGAATTTTTCGGTTGCTGGAACAAGACCGGTGCACGAAATACGTCTTCATACACGTCTTTATATCCGGGGTCAGGATGTTGGAAGCTTACACGGATGGGATTATAATTCTCTTTTGCCAGAAATCGCCCCAGCTCTACGCCGAATGAAAAATGATGTTCCGGCAGCCATCTTGTCTGATAGGGGGAGGTGTTTGTGTAGGTTACTTCGACCAACTCATCTATATTCGCTATTTCTAATGTATCGGTTTCTGATATCAATTTGCTATATCGGGTAAAATGAAACAGGGAGTCAAGAATCGTGGGGCTGTGCATGGATAGTTGGATCACAAAATGAACCATCCGAATGCCTGCACTCTTTCTCAGGCGAAGGGCCAAAGCAGGATCGCCTGTTGCTTCTATGGCAAGCTCCCAGAGCCGAATAAATGTGGTCATGGGTATCCATGCGTCCGGATCCTTGATGCGGGAAGGTTTAACGCCCGTCTGCTTTTCAAATTCAGCAAGCGGCATCCCGTGGTCTAAAATAATTTCCATTAAAATCTGACTGGCGGTATAAGACGTCCGGATTTCCTTTTTCAACACTCCCTCTTATGCAATATCCCGGTTAATAATTTTTTGAGACATGTTCATTTGACACCAGCGGTCATTAATCTGAACTTTAAGGTCATTTTACTCTAATTTAAAATATATTATCAAGATGTTAATTTTATTTACGGATGGCGCCATGGCGCGCCATGATCGGCGGACATGGGGCCACGGAAACCCAGGGGATTGTCATGGCCTTGCAGGGGCCTGAACTGAGACGGGGAAAAATCCATTAGCGATCCCAACTATCAAAACAACTATCGTCTGTCAGATATCGCGGTCACGCTGTCTTCCATGTTTGGATTGGAATTGCGAAGCACGACCATTGGACGCGACCAGATAAACGAACTATGCGAGGGCTGATTTGTGGTATGGCACTATAGTTTTCAGACGATAACGGAAGGAATAAAAGGAGAAAATTACCATGGAATTATTTAAAAAACGCGGCATACTGATCGTGGCGGCTGTGCTGCTTGTTTTTGCATTTGTGGCCTATTTCGGACTTCCCGCTGGCTTGCGGGCTTTGGGACTGCATGCCCCTTATAAGGGCCAGCGGTACATGTTAAAAGACCGCACAGCGCTGATTGTCTGCACAAGCCATGACACGCTGGGTGAAGGAGGCGCGAAAACCGGTGTATTCGGCTCTGAATTTACGGCACCCTATTATGAATTCACGGATGGAAGAATGCGTGTGGAAGTTGCCAGTATTCAGGGAGGCCCAATTCCCATTGAACCTATATCGTTTAATTGGTTTATCAAATCAGAGCCCGATGAACGGTATCTTTCCGATCCGATTCTGCAGGACAAGATAGCGCATTCGTTGCGGATCAATGAGGTGGATTTCACCCTATATGACATCATTTATCTGGCCGGCGGCTGGGGCGCAGCATATGACCTGGGAACCTCAACAGTGCTGGGAGATAAAATCACCCAGGCCTACAGAGCCGGAAAGGTTGTGGGCGGGGTTTGCCATGGGCCGTTAGGTCTTCTTTTGGCCCTGGACGAAAAAGGACATCCGCTGGTCAAGGGGCGCCGACTGACCGCGGTTACGGACAAGCAGGTAAGGGAACTGGGCATCACCCAGACGCCTCAGCATCCGGAAAGGAATCTGCGGGCCGCGGGTGCTCTTTTTGAAAGCAGCACAGCGTTTCGTGACATGTTCGCTAATCACGTCACGGTGGATGGGCGTCTTGTGACCGGACAAAACCAAAATGCCGGACACGAAGTGGCGAACAAAATGATACAGGCAGCAGGAGGAACAAAGCGATGAACCAAAAAATAAAACCCGGCAGCAAGCGAGATACGGGATTGCGTGTTCTATCTGGATGGGTTGGGCTGAATTTTATGGTCCTTGGTATCGGCTTTTTGGTCTTGCCTGAAGTGTTTGCCACCGCCTTTTTCATGGAGCCGGCCCGGGCAGTGGGTATCAATTCACTCAGGGGAGACATGGGATCTCTTTTCCTTGGCATGGGCTTTTTCTGCCTGCTTGGCGTATTGACTATCCATCGCCGTTTGCTGATGATTCCCATGGTATTTCTGAGTTTGGTTATTGTCGGAAGACTGACCAGCGTTATCGTGGATGATGTACCGTTGATTGCGGGAGGGGCGCTGGTTGCAGAATTTGTAATGCTAAGCATCCTGCTCGTTACCCTATTCCTCTCCCCGGGGGCCACAGCGAAACATCATATGCCTGTGACCGTAAGAAGCATTTTCACGCGTTTTTCCGTCATCGGGCTGGTACTGGTTTTTGTAACGATTTTGGCTCTCTTCGCGTCCAGAAGTCAAATAGGTATGGCCCTGGTCCACGTGATCGGCAAACAATTGAGTTCCAAGGATGGGGCGGCTGAATTGCCTGATGGGCTTCATGTGATATTTGCCGGTTCCGGGTCGCCGATTCCGGATTCAAAAAGGGTTCAGCCGTGTATTGTCGTGGTCGCCGGAAAGAACATATACATTGTCGATTCAGGGCCGGGGAGTACCCTCAGACTGGAACTCATGGGGATACGGGTGGGGCAGGTTCAAGGGGTGCTGCTCACCCATTTTCATTCAGATCATATCGGAAATCTGGGAGAATTGATGCTGAAATGCTGGGCCAGCGGCGCCAGAACAAAGCCATTGGATGTGTTTGGGCCGTCAGGCGTTGAAACCGTTGTCCAGGGGTTTAACCTGGCATACGCCATGGACTCCCAATACAGGGTGGCGCATCATGGACCGGCTACGGTTCCTCCATCGGGTATGGGAGGAGTGGCAAGGCCGTTTGCGCTTCCCAAGGGGAATGATGGTCAGGTGGTAATTGATGCGGACGGTCTGAAAGTTACCGCCTTTTTGGTGGACCATCGTCCCGTGGTTCAGGCGGTGGGATATCGGTTCGATTACAAAGGACGGTCCCTGGTGATCAGCGGAGACACGCTGCCAGCCGATTCGTTGAGAAAACACGCCAATGGCGCGCAATTGCTGCTGCATGAAGCCCTTCAGCCCACCATGATACGAGCCATCGGAACTATCAACAAAGACATTGGACGAACCAATGTCGCCAATATTTTCGCGGACATTTTAAATTATCACACCTTTACGGAGGAGGCAGCCAGAATCGCCCGGGACGCGGAGGTAAAGTACCTTGTTCTTTACCACACCCTGCCGCCGCTGCCTGTGGCCGTGGTTAAAAAGACGTTTCTGGGAGAGTCCGAACAATTTTTTAAAGGCCCCATGACCATCGCGGAAGACGGCATGGGTTTTTGTATGCCTGCAGACAGTCAAGAAATTCAGACAAAATGGTTTTGGTAGATTGTTGTTTGCCAGCCATTCGTTTTAAAGGTGAGGCGATATGCGCGCGCGGCGAAAAATGAAGGATCGATACCGTAAGTTCTCCTTTATTACCGACATCGGCGGAATGAAAAGTGCTATCGGAGAACTAAGGGGCAAAGGTTTTCCCAAACAGCCGAAATTAAACAAAGCGTACATTCCGGTTCCGGATGATCCGGTGTTTGACGAAACATGGTTTATTGACACTCTAAAGGACAAACTGGCCAACCATTCGGACAATGGTTTTGAGTATCCGTTTTACAAAGAACGTATATTCGGAGAGCCTCTGGTGGGGTTTATTCGGGGAGATGATCCGCTGTTAACGGAGTATAAAACCATTATCGGTGCGCATCATTTTACACCGTTTGAGATTATGAAATGGCAGGCGGAAAAAAACGGCGTTTCCGTGCCCTCTGCCTCGGAACTGTCCGTGGTTTGCTTTGTCATGCCTATATCGCGAAAGACAAAGGATGACAACGCGGCGCGTACAGACTGGCCGTCAGAACGGTGGGCGCAAACGCGCTTGCTGGGTGAACTATTCAGCCAGACCATGGTTCGGGAGATGGTCACCTACCTAATGGATAAAGGGGTTTTGGCCATTTCACCGGATGTAACACCCATGTTCAACAAGAAGCGCTATCCGAAAGTAGGCTGGGCCTCACCGTGGTCTCACCGTCATATGGCGTATGCCGCCGGGCTCGGAACCTTTGGTATGCACGACTTTTTAATTACTGAAAAAGGATGCGCTCATCGTGTGGGCAGTTTTGTGGTTCATTTGAAACTGGCGCCTAATCATAAGCGGCCCAAAGACATACACGCGAATTGTCTCCACTACCAGGGGATTGATTGTCTGAAGTGCGAAACCCGCTGCCCGGTGGATGCTATCACGGAAAAAGACGCCCATGACAAGGAAAAATGTTATCAGCGTGTGGCTGCCTCAACGAAATACTGCAACAAGAACTATCACATTTTTATTTACGGGTGCGGGTTGTGCGCGACCGGCACGCCGTGTGAATCCAGCATACCGGAAGAACTTCAAAAAAACAGACCATTAAATGGGGTAAACCCAACAACGACACTACCAGGGATCAGCTGTTTATAACTATTCTAAAAGATAGTTATTTTAGTGCTATTCCACATTCACCCATCATGGGGAAAATATGAAAATTAATTGTCCGGTTTTCATCTTTGTTAAAAAAGTCAGTAACATGGCATCTTATGTACTTTGATTTTTGAACATAATTTTTATAACAGGATTACCAGGGTTATAAACAGAAAGTGCGGCTGTCCAGAAAACGGTCGTTTTTTGGACACTTATTTACAAATGATCCCAGGTAGTGCCGTTGTTGGGGTTACCCCATTATGCATCGGATTGTAAAGAAATCGACAATCGGGTAATGGGTGAAACACGAAGCATTGGATCTTCCAATTTTCAGAGGGGCGAATGAATTCGGCAAACCATCACGATCCGTATGAACGGATTCTGGAAAACATGCGGCAGTATCCCAACGACATTCCCATGGTGAATGGCGGGGTATCGGAAGCCTTCAGGGCCTATATCCAGCTGTTATTCACCCCTGAAGAGGCCCAGGTGGCCCAATATTTAAAGCTTCGGCCCATACCCGGCGGTCGGGTGGCACAGTGGGTGTTGAACCGGCTGTTTCGCACCCGGTTTATCCAGAAGGCGGCCATGCGGCAGTCCATACGAACGGTCTCCCTTAAGATCGGCAGGAGTGCCGGCGAAACTCGGTCCATCCTCGAAGGGATGACCCAGCGCGGCGTTATTCAGGATATCGGCGGATACTCCTATTTCCTGACCATGCCCCACCTGTTCAACATCGGGTTCAAGTATTCCAAAGCCTTGGAGCGTCTGGGAAAGAGAGGCGCCGAACTGTATCAGCAGTTCTTCGTTACCGAAAAATACTACAAACGGTACCAGTCGTCAGACAAGGGGACCTCCATGTCCCGCATTATTCCGGTGAAAAAGGCCATTCACCATCAGTCCGAGATTCAACCCGCAGAAGAGCTCCACAACATCCTGGATTGCTGTATGGAGCCCATCGTGATCACGGACTGCCCCTGTCGGAACCGCAAGGATATCCTGGGGGAGCGGGAATGCAGGGACAAATATCCCATAAGGGAGTCCTGCTTCCAGGTGGGATTGTTCGGCGAATATTTTCTCCGCAGGGGTGAAGGCAGACGCCTGGAGCGTCAAGAGGCCCATGACATGGTGGATCGTTTCGCCGCCCTGGGTTTGATTTTTACCACCGAGAACACCCGTGATCCCAACCGGTTTGTCATCTGCTGCTGCTGTGAGTGTTGCTGTGCACTTATCCGCGGTATGACGCGGTTTGAAGAAAAAAACGAATTCTGCACGGCGAAATCCAATTACCTGGCGTCCGTGGATGGCCAAACATGCAAAGGCTGCGGTCGCTGCGTGCAGCGCTGTGCCTTCCATGCCGTAATGATGCACGACGATAAGGCCCGGGTGGATCACCAAAAATGCTATGGTTGCGGCGTTTGCGCGGTCACCTGCCCAGCCCAGGCCATCCGGCTTCACCAGGAGCCGCGGTCCCCCATTTATGCCAACGGTCTCGAACTGATGAGCCGGATATACAGGGAAAACCGGGACTGAGAAGGCAGGCGCCCAGTGGGCTTTTCCCCAGAGCGGTGCTGGCCAAGGTCAAGGCGGATGGATACCTCTGGATGCATGGGAATGAGATCATAGTTTTCTCCAGTGATTGGCAAAAAATGTGCGGTAACGGTATGAAACCGGCAATAGGGCCTAAAAGTGGCGTAGCTACCGACAAGTGCGGTTTATCTTTAAATTATTTTAATTTAAAGCAATCCAAAACACCAAGAATGTTCCCAGAACATAGAGAGTCGGAACTGTGATCAATCTTTTCATTTCGATAAGCAGCCGTTTGTGTTGTCGGAAGCATATAAGTTTATTTTATTTTTTCGTTTCAGATATAAAAACAGGAATATCAGGGAGATCACAAACCACACTCCCTGGCAGCTACGCTACTTTTACCCCATTTTTGCAAAGGAGTCGCGAGATGAAACCCAAACTGCTTGGCCTTTTGATAGCAACGTACCTTTGTTTTCTTTTTTGCGCAGTCGGCCTAGCCAAAGAAAACGCTAAAAACACCATCAAGATCGCCCACCTGGCGCCCAAGGGCTCCATGTCAGCCAATTTGTTGGATGAGCTCAACGAAAAGATAATCGCCGAAACCCAAAATGATGTGGGCTTTAAAATCTATTTCGGCGGGGTCCAGGGGGATGCCCAGGATGTGTTGCGCAAGATCAAATTCAAACAACTGCAAGGGGCTATGCTGCCGTCCTATGGCTTGGGGCAGATCGCTTCGGAAATCCGCGTCACCGGCTTACCTTATATTTTCCGGAACTACGAAGAAGTACGCTATGTCCGGGGCAAACTGGAAGACCATATGAACAACGCCTTAAAAGCCAAAGGTTTTGTGGCCCTGGGTTGGTATGATATCGGTTTTGTTTACAGCTTTTCCAAGGTGCCCATCACTTCCGTGGAAATCGCCCGTCAGCAGAAATTCTGGGCCCCGGAAGGCGACCCCTTGGCCAAGAAGGCTTATGAGGTTATCGGGATCACCCCTGTATCCCTTTCCATCACGGATGTGTTGACTTCCCTCTCCACCCGCCTGATTGATGCTGCCAGCGCGCCACCCATTGCCGCGGTTGGTTTTCGCTGGTACACGAAGTTTCAATACATGACGGAATATCCTTCCACCAATGTGGTGGGCGCCCTGGTGGTGGACAAAGAATCCTTTGATAAAATTTCCCCCGAAAACCAGGAAAAAGTGCTGCGGCTCAGCCGGGAATATTGTCTCAAGATTCAAGAAGGCCATCAAAGGGAAAACGCCAAGAGCATTGATCTGCTGAAAAAATCGGGGATTTCCATTGTCCGCAGCCAGGATGACAAGGCTTATCAAAAATTTATCGATGAAACCGCTCAAAAAACCATGGAGGGCTTGGTGGGTGAGTGTTATTCAAGAGAGCTTTTGGACAAGACCCTGGCCTACCTGAAGGAATACCGTGATATGCATCCGGAAAGCGCTGTTCCGCGCATTGACTAGAATTAGGATAGGGAGACCATCATGAAAAGCATCGTCTTGCTGTGTATTTGCGCTGTCATTGTGCTGTGTGGCTTGATTCAGCCGGCTTATAGCGCAGATTAGGCCAAAGTTGTCCATCAAACTCGCCACGCTGCTCCCCAAGGATTCCGGCGGGGTCTTTGAAAAACTTAGGACCGAAGTAGATCGGGAAACCGGCGGTGAGGTGGAGTTCAAGGTATATTACGGCGGAGTTCAGTGAGATGAACATGATGTGTTGAAGAAAAACCAATACAAGCAGCTCCACGGCGGTTCTTTTACCGGCCATGGATTGGGCAAGATCGTGTCGGCGGTGCATGTCACGGAACTGCCCTACCTGTTCAAGAACTACGGCGAAATCTCCTACGTGCGCAGCCAGTTGAAAGAAAACATGAATCAGCTCTTTTTCCAGGAGGGCATTATCGTGCTGGGCTGGTATGAAACCGGGTTTGCCTATGTTTTTTCCAAGGTGCCCATCAAAGACGTGGAAACCGCCAGGCAGCAAAAATGGTGGATGTGGGAAGGGGGCCCCATGCAAAAAGCCACCTTTGACGCCATGAATATCAGTCCGGTATCTCTTTCCCTGACCGATGTCATGACTTCCCTGTCCACCAAACTCATCGATGCGGCCGCCACCACGCCTTTTGGGGCTGTGGCTTTTCGCTGGTATACCCGGTTCAGCTATATGGGGGAATACCCCCATTGCCAACGGCATTGTGGCGGTCATCGTGCACCGGGAGATCTGGGATAAAATCTCCCCAGCCGGCCAGGCAAAAATTTTGAGCATCTCAAAGGGGCTGTTTGTCGGCATGGTGAAGAAACGCAGAACCGCCAATGATCACAGCATTGATGTGTTGAAAAAAAACGGAATTTCCGTTGTGCTGTATGACATGGAAAGCGAGGCCATGAAATTTGTTCTTGCAGCTTCTGCCAAAGCCCGGGAAACCATGGTGCCAGTTGTATTCCAGGGAGCTGTTGGACCGGACCCTGGCCCTTCTTGCTGAATACTGTAGTAGGGGAATAATGGGGACGTCCATGATTTCATGAAATTCTCCATAGAAAAGCATAAAATCATGAACATGGCATCAGGGTCGCACCCAATGCTGTTGACTTGAGCATTTTTGTCATCATTTTTGGTGGTTGGATATTTATAGTTCGAAAGCGACATCTTGATGTTCTCATGCGCTTGACTGGCTGGCTCAACTCACCATGCATATCACCGACAAAAGGGAACAAATGGTCAGGTACTCTGGTTACTACAGCAACGAATCACGGGGCATTCGCCAAAAGGCCGGAAAGGATAATGATATCCCGTCGTCATGGATTCAGAGCTGTTGTACAAGGTGTTTTACAAAAACTGGATGCGTGCCTTATCCAAAAGATATAAATCTTATTTCATGCATCCATTTCATTTTTCGTGATGGTTATCCATTAATCATCTGATCGAGTAAGTAAAAACTCCCTTGAAAGGCAAAAAACGAGCACATCGGAGGTGGAGCATTCCTTGCCACTTTGTGGCCTCGCTCAACTCATTAAAAATGATGCACATTGCAGACATTCTGCACATTAACAGCCTGGCGATTCCATTGTCAATTTGTTAATTGAATCCGGTTTAAGTGTTGAAATCGGATCTCTCTGCTTGCCCTATTCCGATAAGGACTATAAGGTATTCGTAAGCGCTGCTGCCAAGGCTGCGGGCTCCTCAACACTCACCATAAGTTGTCGCAAACGAACCGGAAATCCCAGAACATATCCTCGTTGAGTTGGCACAAGATCAATAGTCAGGATTCCCTGTCCGGACCCGTTCACCAGCCATCGACCTGCAAAACCATGCACTCCACGGCTTAATGGCCGTCCATTATTTTCTGTGGCTGAAGCAATAGCTGATTTTGGAAAGCGGGATCGAAACGCCCAGCTCATTTGTACATGGATCTCCTCGCCTTTAACCTCTAAATAAGAGCTTGAAGGGGGGAGGAATAAGGCACTTGAAAGAATTCTGTACCAAGTATCGAACTTAATTTGAAATCGTTGATATTTCATTTCTTTTTTTGCCACCAACCTGCTCCACAAACCTCGCAGTTAGCGAATATAGAAAGGCTGAAAAAATTTCATCAAAAGTGCAAGAATGCTTGATAATCATCTAAAAGGCACCTCCTAATCGCTAAGTGGCTCGGGTTTTGGTAAAATCCGATTAAAGCCAATTTAACCCTCAAAGTAAAGGAGGCCCGTATGCAACTATATGCCGGTTTAGACCTTCATTCAAGAAACACATACATCGGTATCATGGACAAAGATTTCAACCGTGTCTTCAGCAAACGAGTTTCCAATGTATTGCCGCTCATTATCGAAACCCTAAAACCTTTCCAGGAACAATTGAAAGGAATCGTCGTCGAATCCACTTTCAATTGGTACTGGCTGATCGACGGTCTGATGGATGCTGGTTACAACTGTGTTCATCTGGCTAATCCTTCGGCGATAAAGCAATACGAAGGAATCAAGCATACCGATGATCAGCACGATGCCTTCTTCCTGGCTCAAATGCTGATTCTGGGCATCCTGCCTCAAGGCTACATTACCCCAAAGAAGAGCGTCCGGTTCGTGATCTGGCGCGCAAGCGTTTGTTCCTTGTTCGCCAGAAGACATCTCATGTCCTCAGTCTGCAATCTTTAATCGCCCGCTGCTGTTCCCAAATGGTCAGTGCCAATGAGATCAAAACCTATACCGTCGAAGACCTACGGCAGCTGTTAAAAGAAGAAAATATTGTCCTTTCCGCGCAAGCCAATTTAGACACGATCGCATTTCTAAAGCAACAAATTAAACGACTTGAAAAAACAATCCAACAAAAAGTGAAACTCAGTGAGACCTTTCAAAATCTGACGACGGTCCCCGGTATAGGCCTCATTCTGGCCATGACCATTATGCTGGAGGTCGGCGATATCGGCCGCTTTCCCAAGGTCGGAAATTTTGCCTCCTATAGTCGTTGTGTACCTTCCGAAAGGCTGTCGGCCGGCAAAAGCAAGGGCCAAAACAACCGTAAAAACGGGAATCGCTATCTGAGTTTGGCCTTCACCGAGGCTGCCCATTTGACCCGCAGATACGATGAAAATTTCAGACGATACTATAACCGCAAAGTTGCTGAGGCAAATACGAGCCTTGCCACGAAAGCGTTAA